>NZ_BAAAWO010000001.1:2613442-3266803 GCF_039535115.1 Paeniglutamicibacter sulfureus | reverse complement strand
CAGCTGTGCCGGCGTGGCCGCGATGTCCAGCACCACACCTGCCTCGTCGCTTTCCAGCGGCTCAAGCGTGGCAAGCTGGGATTCGAGCAGGCCCACCGGCATGAAGTGCCCGGGGCGGGCGCCCATCCGCTCGGTGAGCAGTTCGACCGTGCCATGCAGGTGGATGAACACCGTGCCAGGTGCCTGGGCCCGGATCAAGTCGCGATACTTCCGCTTCAGGGCCGAGCAGGCAATGACCATCGACTCGGATTCGGCCGAGCCGAGGCGTTCGCCCACCTCGCGCAGCCACGGTTCGCGGTCCTCGTCGTCCAGCGGGTGTCCGGCGGCCATCTTGTCGATGTTCGCCTGCGGGTGCAGGGAGTCCCCGTCGAGGAATCCCGCACCCAGTTCCGCGCCGAGCAGCTCGCCCACGGTGGACTTGCCGCAGCCGGAGACACCCATGACGATGACCCGGTGCAGCGTGACCGCCGCGCCGTTGACGGCGTTGTCGGTGGCGGCTTCCATGGTTTCGGCGCTCACCAGTCGTGAACGGTGCCGTCGATGAGACGGTTGTAGGGCAGGTAGGCCTGCTGGTACGGGTAGGACAGCGCGGCTTCTTCGTTGAACTCGACGCCCAGGCCCGGCTTGTCGCCCGGGTGCAGGTAGCCGTCCTTGAAGGTCATGGACTGCTCGAAGACCGTGTTGGTGGCGTCCGAGTGCTGCATGTATTCCTGGATGCCGTAGTTGTGGATGGCCAGGCCCACGTGCAGCTGGGCGGCGAAGCCCACCGGGGAGATGTCGGTCGGGCCGTGGAAGCCGGACTTGACCTGGTATTGGGCAGCGTAGTCCATGACCTTCTTCAGCGGCGAGATGCCGCCGAAGTGGGTGGAGGCTGCACGCACGTAGTCGATGAGCTGTTCCTTGATCAGCGACTGGAAGTCGTAGATCGTGTTGAAGACCTCGCCGATGGCGATCGGGGTGGTGGTGTGCTGGCGGACCAGGCGCAGCGCTTCCTGGTTTTCGCCAGGGGTGCAGTCCTCGAGCCAGAACAGGTCGTAGGGCTCCAGCGACTTGCCCAGCTTGGCGGCCTGGATCGGGGTCATGCGGTGGTGGCCGTCGTGCAGCAGCGGGATCTCGGGGCCGAATTCGTTGCGCACGGCTTCGAAGACGGTCGGCAGGTGGCGCAGGTAGGCGCGGGTGTCCCAGTCCTCTTCCTGCGGGAATGCGCCGCGGCCGGCGGGCTCGTAGTCGTAGCGTTCGCCCGAGGCCTGGGTCTGGGCGGCAACGCCGTAGACGGCCTTGATGCCCGGGACCGCGGTCTGCACGCGGATGGACTTGTAGCCCAGTTCCAGGTGCTCGCGGATCGAGTCGAAAAGCTGCTCGGTGTCGGTGCCCGAGGCGTGGCCGTAGGCGCGCAGGCCGTTGCGCGACGCGCCGCCCAGCAGCTGGTAGACCGGCATGTTGGCGGCCTTGCCCTTGATGTCCCACAGGGCCATGTCCACGGCGGCGATGGCTGCCATGGTGATGGGCCCGCGGCGCCAGTAGGACGAGCGGTAGAGGAACTGCCAGGTGTCCTCGATGCGATGTGCGTCCTTGCCGATGAGCAACTGCGCGACGTGGTCCTTCAGGTAGGACGCGACGGCAAGTTCGCGGCCGTTCACGGTGGCGTCGCCGATGCCGACCAAGCCGGATTCGGTGGTGACCTTGAGGGTCACAAAGTTGCGTGACGGGCTGGTCACAAATACTTCTGCCTTGATGATTTTCATGGCAATCCTTTCAAATGCGCGGTGCAACGGTGCACCGGTGGTGACGGGGAGAAAAGTTAGTTGGTGAAGCTTCCGCGCAGGGCGTGGACCGAGGCGATCGTGTCGGCGTCCCGGGACAGTTCCGCATCGACGACGGCCACCAGTGCCGCGGTCTGCTGCGGGGTCCCGGTGCCGATCTGCGAATCGGCGAGAACCGCTTCCAACTCGGCTGCGTTCGCATCGGCAACTGCCGTGCCGGAGGCGTGCTGCGCGGCCAGCTGGTCGCACCAGGCTGCCAGCAGGCGCAAGGCCGCATTGCCGTCGCGCTCGGCATCCCGCTCGGCGCGGAACACCGGCAGCGCCCGTGCGGCGAGCTTGATCGATCCGTCGGTGGCGATCTGGGCCAGGTTGTGGGCGATGCGCGGGTTTTCGAAGCGTTCGCGCAGGGCCTTCCGGTACTCGGGGACGGCGAGTTCCGGCTCGTTGAGGTGCGCGGAGGCGGCATCCCAGAATTCCTCGACCCATCCGGAAACCGCCGGGTCGGCCAGGGCCTGGGCGACGGTGGCGTGTCCGCGCAGCTGCCCGGCGAAGGACATCAGCGTGTGGGCGCCGTTGAGTAGCCACAGCTTGCGGCGCTCGAAGGCCTCGAGGTCATCGACGAACTGCGCTCCGGCTTTTTCCCAGGCCGGACGCCCGGCCGGGAATTCACCGGAGAGCACCCAGGAGGAGAACGGCTCGGTGACCACCGGGGACACGTCGGCGAAGCCGGTCTGCTCCGCGACGGTGGCGCGGTCGGCGTCGGTGGTGCGCGGGGTGATGCGGTCGATGGAGGTGTCGACGAACGACACGTTCGCGTCGATCCAGCGTGCCAGCTCGGCGTCGATTTCCCGCGCAAAACCCAGGATTCCGGCGCGGGTCACGGTGCCGTTGCCCGGCAGGTTGTCGCAGGAGACGATGGCCAGCGGCCATCCGTCCCCGGAGCGGCGGGCCGCCAGGCCCACCAGGATCCGCGCCGCCGGGGTGGAGAGCTTCAGCTGCCCGAAGTCCGCCGCGGAGCTGGCGAAGAGACTGGCGTCGTAGCGCTCGCGCAGCACCGAAAGGTCGGCCTGCACAGCCGCGTCGTTGAGGTCAAGGGCCGGTTCGCCGGCGCCGGCCGCCATCTTGTAGCCTGCCTCGGTGATGGTCAGGGTGAGGATCGCGGTGGAGGGGCTGGCCAGCAGGGTGGTCAGGGCCGCCATGTCATTGCCGTCGTGCGCCTCCACGATGGAGTCGATGACCTCGAAGGTATCGCCTTCGGCTTCACGCCGGATGAGGGTAAATAGTCCGTCTTGGGCGGCAAGCTCGGTGGCTGCCGTGGCGCTGCGTCCGGTGAAGGCGGCGATCCCCCAGCCGTCGTTCGCCCTGGCGGTGTACCAGGCCTGGTGGGCGCGGTGGAAGGCGCCCAACCCGATGTGCACGATGCGGACCTCGGCCTTGGCGGCCGGGTGCGTTCCGCGATTCAGCTCCCGGGCTTTCAAGGTTCCGGCGCTCACAGCTTGAACGCCCGGCGCGGTGCGGCGTCGACGATGTCGACGATGATCTCGTGGGCGCGTTCCTCGGTGATCCGGTGCTCGGCGACCAGGCGGGCCAGGAAGGAGGCCTCCACACGGCGCGAGGCGTCGTGCCGGGCGGGGATGGAGCAGAAGGCACGGGTGTCGTCGATGAAGCCCGAGGACCGGGAGAACCCGGCGGTCTCGGTGACGGCTGAGCGGAAGCGCATCATGGCATCCGGCGCATCCAGGAACCACCACGGCGCCCCGATGAACACCGACGGGTAGAACCCGGCCAGCGGTGCGATCTCGCGGGAGAACACGGTTTCGTCGATGGTGAAGGGGATGAAGTGGAATCCCTTGGCGGTGCCGAAGTCGTTGAGCAGCGGCTGCAGTCCGGTGGCGAAGTCCACGGCAAAGGGGATGTCATGCCCGGTGTCCGGGCCGAATGCCTCCAGCGTGGCTGCGTGGGTGTTGCGGTGCACGCCCGGGTGCATCGTCATGACCAGTCCGTCTTCCACTGCCATGGCGGCCTGCTGGTACATCATGTGCGCCTCGAAGGCGAAGGCCTCGGCGGTGGAGGCGGTGCCGGCCATGCCCTTGGCGAAGAGTGCGGCGGCCTCGTCGCGGGAAAGCTTCAGCGTAGCGGCCGAATGCGAACCGTGGTCGGAGGACACTGCGCCGTGTTCGACGAAGTAGGCACGGCGGTTGGCCATCGCGGCCATGTAGCCGTCGTAGCCGGTGGCCCCTTGGCCGGCGGCCTGGATCAGCGCGTCGGCCTTGGCGGCGAAGTCGGCGCCCCAGAACTTGATGTAGGCGTCGGGGCGGAAGGTCGGCAGCACCCGGGAGGTGAAGGACGCGTCATCGGCCAGTGCGCGGTGCGCTGACAGGTCGTCCAGTGGGTCGTCGGTGGTGGCCATGACCTCGATGTTGAAGGAGTCCATCAGTGCCCGCGGGCGGAAGCCCGGCTCGTCGATCTTCGCCTGCAGCGCGTTGAAGGTTGCCTCGGCGGTTTCCTCGCGGATGTCAAGGTCGTCGATCCCGAAGACGTCGACGAATTCCTGGCGCAGCCAGTACCCCGATGCGGTGCCGTCGAAGGCCTTCCAGTTGGCGCAGAAGGTACGCCAGGCATCCAGGGCGCCGATCTCGGAGGTGCCGCCGACCCGCAGCTGTTCAAGCGGTACGCCGTTGGCGTGCAGCAGGCGGGTCACGTAGTGGTCCGGGCTCAGCAGCAGTGCGGTGGGGTCCGGGAACGGGGTGTCGTTGGCGATCATGGCCGCGTCCACGTGGCCGTGCGGCGAAATGATGGGAAGGTTTTCCACGTCTTTGTGGAGCGACCGGGCTATCGCGCGGACACCGGGGTCTGCGGGCAGAAGCCGATCGGGGTGGTTCGCAATCGAGGAAGACATGTATTGATCGTCCGTATCCCTGGCACGTATTGGCAACAAGTTGCCATGAGTTGCACCACTACCGCGGAGGCGCGGATTTCCGCTAGCCGCGGGGGCGTGCCGTGGAGCCGCGCAGCACCAACCGCGTCGGCAGCACCACGGCCTGTTCGTGCGTGGAGACCGCGCCCCGCGAGATCGCCAAAAGGCTGCGCACGGCCGTGGCCCCCAGGGCGTGCAAGGGTGCCGCCACACTGGAAAGTCCCGGCACGATCAACGAGGCGCCCGAGGAGTTGTCGAAGCCGATGATCGAGAAGTCCTCGGGGACGCCGAAGCCGTTGGCCTGCAGCCTGCGCATCAGCCCAAGGGCCAGCTGGTCGTTGTAGGCAAGCACTGCGGTGGCCTTGCCCGTGGCGACCTTGTCCGCGGCCCGCGCCCCGCCGTCCATGGTGGGTGCGGCGGATTCGACCTTGGTGATCCGCACGTCGAGCTCCAGGCCCGCCTGTTTCACGGCCCCCCAGCGCATGGAGTCGGCCCAGGAGGCCTCGGGGCCCGCGAGGTAGGAAACCTCTTGGTGTCCCAGTTCCCTGAAATGCTCGATCGCCCGGCGCACCCCGCGCACGTTGTCGGTGATCACGCTGGCCACGCCCTTGACTCCGCGGTTCATCACCACCGTGGGCTTTTGCTTGGCCATGGCGCGGATGGCCGCATCGGACATGCGCGAGCTGCTGAGCACGATCCCGTCCACGATGTCCATGGACCGTTCGATGGCCTCGCGCTCGATGACCCCGGATTCCCGGGTGTGGGCCAGAAGCATGGTGTAGCCGTTCAGGGCGGCCTCCTCCTCGGCCCCGCGGATCATCTCGAAGTACACCGGGTTGGAAATGTCGGCCACCACCAGGGCAATGGTCCCGCGCCGGCTTCGCCCCTGGGCCATGGGGCGGCGCACGCTCACCGACTGGTAGCCGATCTCGTCGGCCACCTTCCGGATGCGTTCGGCCGTGGCGAAACTGACCCGCCCCGGGCGGGCAAAGGCCCGCGAAACGGTCGATGCTGAAACTCCCGCGATGCGCGCAACATCGTAGATGGTTGCCGGGCGGGGTTCTTCGGGTCTGGGGATCACACCCCTATCCTTGCGCGCCCGGCCAATAGTTGAAAGTCTGTGGCAACTAGTGGCAACAATTGGCTCCCCGCGCGCTGTGGCGTACATCATCAATGCAACCGTCAATGTGGCCGGGAGGTGCCTTTGCAGGCACCGCCTCGCAAGGGCAATGGGGCAACGTCGCCTCCTCGCCGGCCGGAAAGTAGCCTCCAGAGATGAAACTTCGCTTATTGCGAGCCGTCGCCCTGGCATCAGCAGCCGTACTTGGCCTAAGTGCGTGCACCGCTGGTATCTCGGGCACCGCAGAGGAGGGGAAGACCATGGTCCTTTCCCTCAACCAGTCAGAAACCCACCCGTCCTACATTGCCCTGACCGGCTTCGGCGAACGACTGAAGCAGGCCACCGACGGCCGCTGGGACATCAAGGTGTACCCCAACGAAACCCTCGGCGCCCAGCAGGAAGTCATCCAGCTCGTCTCCGACGGCGCCGTCGACATGCTCATCGCCTCCGGCACCCAGCTGGAAAACCTGAACCCCGAGTTCGCGACACTGAATCTCCCGACGGTCTTCAACAGCATCGACCACCAGATCTCCGTGCTGCGCAACCCGCAGATCGTTGGCGAGCTGTTCTCCTCGCTCGAGGAATCCAAGAACCTCACGGTCCTGGGCGGACTCACCCAGGGCGACAGGAACCTCTACACGGCCCAGGGCCCCATCAGGACGCCGGAGGACCTGGCCGGCATGAAGATCCGCGTCCAGGAATCCGACATCCACATCGCCATGCTCAATGCCATGGGTGGTTCGGCCACCCCGATGTCCTACGGCGAGGTCTACACGGCAATGCAGTCGGGCGTGCTGGACGGTGCGGAAAACAACGAGGTCTCGTACACCACCCAGAAGCATAACGAGGTTGCCAAGTACGTGGCCCGCACCCGTCACCTGGTGGGCCTTGACTACATGCTCATCAACTCGGAGCTCCTGGAGAAGATGAACCCGGAGGACCGCAAGATCCTGGAAGCCGAATGGCAAAAGACCGTTGACGAGCACGTCAAGCTATGGCTGACGGACACGCAGGGGGCCATCGACAAGGCAACCGCGTCCGGATCCAAGTTCAACGACGTCGACGACGAGGCATTCCGCAAGGCCCTGGCCCCCGTGGTCGAAGGCGCCCTGAAGGGCGAAAAGGCCCACGCGCTGTACGAGGACATCAAGGAGGCCGGCAAGTGAACGCAATCAAGGCAGTTCTCGATGTCACGCTGAAGTGGCTGTGCGTCATTCTCTTCAGCTTCCTCGTGCTGGTGGTCTGCTGGCAGGTCTTCAGCCGCCAGGTCTTGCACGACCCGGCCACCTGGACCACGTCACTGGCCCAGTACCTCTTTGTCTGGCTGGCCCTCTTCGGTTCCGCCTACGTCTTTTCCGATCGAGGCCACATCGCCGTGGACTTTCTGGTGCGCGCCCTCAAGATCAACGAGAAGCGCACCACCGAGGTCTTCGTCCAGGTCGTCATCCTGCTCTTTGCCGTGTTCGTCCTGGTTTACGGCGGCATCCGCGGCGTGGACCTGACTTGGTCCCAGAAGATCTCCGGGCTGCCCCTGAACATCGGCGCCATGTACCTGGCCCTGCCGATCTCCGGGGTCGTTACGGCCTTCTATGCCATCTACCACTTGGTTGAGGCGCTGCACGGACGCGGCCTGCCCAACGACAACGACGAAGAAATCCGGGAGGCGATCTAGCTTTGGATGCAGCACTTGTAGCAGGCATTGTCCTGGTTGTCGGCATCGCCGTGCTCTTGCTGGCACGCGTCCCGATCGCCGTCGCAGTCGGCATCTCGGCCTTCCTGGCCGTGGCCGCGGTCATCGGCGTGGAAAAGGCAGCCTTCGTCTCCGCGCAGCGGATGTTCACCGGCATCAACTCCTTCACCCTCTTGGCCATCCCGTTCTTCATCCTGGCCGGCGTGCTGATGAACAACGGCGGCATTGCCGGGCGCCTCATCGATGCGGCCAAGGTCCTGGTCGGCCGCACCCCCGGCTCCCTGGCCCAGACCAACGTCGTGGCCAACGCCCTCTTCGGCTCGGTTTCCGGTGCCGCCGTTGCCTCGGCCGCAGCGGTCGGCGGAGTCATCGGCCCGCGCCAGCGCAAGGAAGGCTACGACAGGAACTTCTGCGCGGCCGTCAACATCGCCTCGGCACCCTCGGGCATGCTGATCCCGCCGTCGAACACCCTGATCGTTTACTCGCTGGTCTCCAGCACCTCGATCGCCACGCTCTTCGTGGCCGGCTACATCCCGGGCATCCTGTGGGCCCTTGCCTGCATGCTGGTGGTTTGGCTCTACGTGCGCAAGCGCCCTGAGCTGAAGAACCATACCAAGGTCGCGCTGCCGGTGGCACTGCTGACCATCTGGCGCGCGGTGCCCTCGATCCTGATGATCGTCATCGTCATCGGCGGTATCCTCGCCGGCGTCTTCACCCCGACGGAGTCGGCGGCCATCGCCGTGGTGTACTGCCTGATCCTGGGCTTCGTCTACAAGGCCATCAAGGTCGCCGACCTGCCGCGCATCCTCATCGATGCCACGATGACCACCGCCATCGTCATGCTTCTGGTCGGCGTTTCCACGATCATGGCCTGGGTCATGGCCTTCTCCGGCATTCCGGGCGCCATCTCCTCCGGGCTGCTAGGCCTGACTGATTCCCCGACCATGATCCTGATCCTGATCATGGTGATCCTACTGATCGTAGGCACCTTCATGGACCCGACCCCGGCGATCCTGATCTTCGTGCCGATCTTCCTGCCGATCGTCACCACCTTCGGCGTGGACCCGATCCACTTCGGCATCATGGTCACGTTCAACCTGTGCCTGGGCACCATCACCCCGCCGGTGGGCAACGTGCTCTTCGTGGGCGCCCGGGTGGCGGGCCTGCGTGCCGAGCCTGTCATCAAGGCCCTGGTGCCGTTCTTCCTGGCCCTGGTGGCGATGCTCTTCGTCGTCACCTTCATCCCGCAGCTGTCCATGTGGCTGCCGGACGTGCTGGGCCTGCTGGCCGAGTAACGACGAGCGCTTCAACCGCCTTGGCGCCGATGCGGTGCCGGAACCATTTACAGGTTCCGGCACCGCACTCTTTTAAGCCCGGATTGCGTCAAGGAATTGAGCCAAGACCTCCCCGGTCGTCGGGGGTTCTCGGCGAAACCGGCGGCGGGTTTCCGGCGCCCTTTCGGGCTTCGGCCTTGCGCGCCGGTTAAGGCGGCGCAGCATGTCAAAGTCGCTTTTCCGGAGGCCGACCGGCGCTTTTGGCAGGCGGAAGCCCCGTGGATCGAGGGCAATATATGGCAACCACGTGCACTTTCGAAGTGATTCACGTCACAGTGGATCTGCATCCAATGGCGGGCGTCACAACGGCCCCGTCATTGGTCCTCGGACCCTGACTCAACGGAGAGCTCACCATGACTCGAATGTTCCCGCCGTCTTCGAAACGGCGCCGCACCGCGGCGGCCCTGGCACTGCCCCTAATACTCACCCTGGGCGCGACGTCCGCAAGCGCACTGCCGCCGCAGGAGGGCAGTGGCAAGCCCGCCCCCATGGCGGTTGAAAAGAATGAAGGCAACCACGGCAAGCCGCCGACGATCGGTGTCCGCGTCAAGGACACCATCACGGTCAAGGGCCGCACCTTCAAGGACCTCAACGCCAACGGCAAGCTCGACGCCTACGAGGACTGGCGGCTTTCCGCCGGCGAGCGCGCGGCGAACCTGGTGTCGCTGATGACGCTGGAGGAGAAGTCCGGCCTCATGCTGATCGACACGCTCAATGCCGCCTGCGACCCCGTCACGAAGGAGCGTGGCGCCCTTGACCCGGCGGCGGCCGGCTACATCAACGACCAGAAGATGCACCGCTTCATCTTCCGCAACACCGTCACCAGCGAGGACAAGGCCGTCTGCGGGGCAACCGGCGACGGCTTCCAGGCCAGCACGTCCCTCACTCCGCAGGAAGCCGCCACGTACATGAACTCCATCCAGGAGCTCGGCGAGGCCACCCGCCTGGGCATCCCGATGCTCTACAAGTCCAATGCACGCAACCACATCGACCCGAACGCGCGGGCCGGCATCAACGAATCCGCCGGCGCCTTCACCGCCTTCCCCAAGGAGGCGGGCATCGCCGCCGCGGCACTCGGCGCGGAGGCCGCGAGCACCGGGCAGGCACCGACCACCGGAGACATGTCGGTGGTCGAGGACTTCGCCAACGTCATGGGCGATGAATGGGAGTCCATCGGGCTGCGCGGAATGTACGGCTACATGGCCGACCTGTCCACCGAGCCGCGCTGGTACCGCGCCCACGAAACGTTCACCGAAGACGCGGACCTCAACTCCAACATCATGTCCACGCTCGTCCAGTCCCTGCAGGGACCGCTCGACGCCGAGGGCTCCTCGCTGAGCCCTGACACTTCCGTGGCGCTAACCATGAAGCACTTCCCGGGCGGTGGACCGCAGGAGCTTGGCCTGGATGCCCACTATTCCTTCGGCAAGACCCAGGTCTACCCGGGTGACGCCTTCGCCGAACACCTCAAGCCCTTCGAGGCGGCCATCAAGGCCGGCGTTTCCTCGATCATGCCGTATTACGGCGCCCCGGTGGAGGTCACACACAACGGCGTCACCTACGACCAGACCGGCATGGCCTTCTCCAAGCAGATCGTCAATGACCTTTTGCGCGACGAGCTCGGATTCAAAGGCTACGTCAACTCGGACACCGGCATCATCAACGACCGAGCCTGGGGCCTGGAGGACAAGTCCGTTCCCGAGCGCGTTGCAACTGCCATCAACGGCGGCACCGACACCCTGTCCGGCTTCCACGACGTCAAGACGATCACCGACCTGGTCGATTCAGGGCTGCTGACCGAGGAGCGCATCACGCTCGCCGCCACGCGATTGACCGAACCGATGTTCAGCATGGGCCTGTTCGAGAACCCATACGTCGGTGAAGCCGCTGCCGGCGATACTGTCGGCAGTGCCACGAACCGCGAGGTGGGCCTGGACCTGCAGCGCAAGTCCGCGGTCCTGTTGCAGAACAAGGAAACCGCCGACGGGGACAAGGTCTTGCCGCTGAAGCCCGAGTCCGACGTCTACGTCCTGGGAGACATCTCCGCGGACAAGGTCGCAGAGTACGGCTACAACGTCACCAACGGCAACACCAAGGACCCCGCGGCCCGGCCCAGCGCCAAGGACAGCGACGTGGCCCTGCTCAACATCACGGTGAACAACGCCAACACCGGCTCCTACGTCAGCAACAGCCCAGAGTCCGGCATGAACCCCGAGCACATCAACCCCTCCGTGCTGGAGGGCGTTGAAGGACTCGACGGCCAGAGCCCCTACGGTGCGGCGGACGCCTGCGTGACCCAGGGAGCACCGACCTGCACCGATGACGGCCTGCGCTTCGGCGGGTCGCTGCCCTGGGAGTCGAGCATCCTGGACTTCACGTCCATGGCCGAGTCCGAGTCGTGGAAGATCACCCCGTCGCTGGACACCATCAAGCAGGTCATGAGCGAGGTCGAGGACCCGTCCAAGGTGGTCCTGCACGTGTACTTCCGCCAGCCCTTCGTCATGGACGAGGCCAGCGGGCTGCGCGATGCGGGCGCGATCGTGGCAGGGTTCGGCATGAGCGACACCGCGCTGATGGACATCCTCTCCGGCAAGGTCGCCCCGCAAGGCCGGATGCCGTTCGCGCTGGCCGGAACGGCCGAGGCAATCCGCGAGCAGTACAGCGACCTGCCCGGCTACAAGGAGACCGCGGACGGGGAACTCTACCCGTTCGGCTTCGGCCTGGGGTACTGATCCCCATCGAGTAACCAGTCACCACGATGGATGGCGTTCGTCCCCCGGGGCGGGCGCCATCCGCCATGTGCACGGCACGGCAGACGGACCTCCGTCCACAGGCTGCCCCGGCGTGCGGCCGGCCGCTAGTGCTCGGGGTGCAATTCCGAATGCGGCGCCTGCATCTGGTGCAGCAGCCGATGGACCTCGGGATGGGTCAGGGTCCAACGGCGGTAGCGGCCGTCGGCACGCACGCTCACCACGCCCGCCTTGTGCAAGGTGGCCAGGGCTTGGGTGACGGTGTTCGCGCCCAGCGCCGTGGCGGTGGCCAGCTGGCTCACCGAGGAGTCCGGGGCGGCGTGCATGGCGATGAGGATCTTCATCCGCGTGGCATCCGCAACCAAGGCAAAGACATCGATCCACTCGGGCATGTTCGGTTCCGAGGCGGCCACCGCGTCCGCCCCGATCTTGCTGCGTTCCGTTTCCGGCACGTGGTCCCCTCCTTCCCTTCGTTGCGGGCTGGTGCCCAAGCTCACCGGACCCATCCCCCGAACCCTTCATCTGTCTGCCCAGACAGATGTACAGTAGGGGCGTTGCCGCATCCCGTTTGCCCGCCGGCGACCCGGATGAAAGGCCCAAACCCCGAACGTGCGAAATCCACAACGCCTGACGACGCTGGCCCTTCTTGCCTCCATTCTATTGGTCGGCACCGGCTGCGCACCCGCCGCCCCCGGGACGGGTGCAACACTTTCGGAACAAGGCTCCCTGGCACTGCTCACCGCGGCCTTGCCGGAGACGCTCAACCCGCTGGCGGGGTTCGACAACAACGGCACGGGCAAGGTCAACGAATCGCTGTACACCCTGGCAGGTCCCCCCGACCGGTTGCCCCGGATCGTACCGCTGTTGGCCGCGGCGGAACCGACGGTCTCCAAGGACGCGCGCACCTGGACGGTTCCGCTGCGCCGAGACGCCCGGTTCAGCGACGGGACCGACTTTGATGCCGCCGATGTGGTGGCAAGCTACAAGGCCATCATGGATCCTGCGAGCGCTTCCCCGATCTTCGGCACGCTCTCAAACGTCGTGGAGGTCAAGGCCTTGGATTCGCACACTGTCAGGTTCACGCTGCACGAGTCCCAGGTGTCCTTCAAGACGGCCATGCTCGTCGGCATCGCCCCCTCCGAGGCCATCGTGCCCGGCCAGCGTTTCGAGGAATCGGCCTTGAACCGTGCACCCGTGGGCACCGGCCCCTACCTGGTGGACTCGATCGGCCCTTCGCGCCTGGTCCTGTCGGCCAACCCGGATTACCGCGGTGGCGAAGTCGCGCTCAAACGCGTCACCTACGAGGCCGCACCCGATGACAACGCGCGTGCCCAACGCATGCTGGCCGGGGAATTCGACGGCACCACACTTCCCTCGCGGCTGGCCCAGACCTTTGCCGCGAACTCCGAATTCGATCTGGTCACGGCCACCTCCGCAGACTGGCGCGGGATCTCACTCCCGGCGGACAATCCTCTGACCGGCGACCCGAAGGTGCGCCTGGCGCTTAACCTTGCCGTGGATCGGCAGGCGCTGATCGACGGCGTCCTGGCCGGTGCCGGGCGGCCGGCACACACCTTCGTGCCCGCCGAATACGGCGATGCCTTCGATCCCGGGGCCGTCTTCGCGCGCGACCCACAACGCGCCGCAGAATTGCTGGATGAGGCGGGCTGGGCTGTCGGCGAGAACTCGATGCGCTCCAAGGACGGGAACCCGGCCGCGTTCACACTCATGTACAACCCCGGGGACCAGCTGCGCCGCGACCTGTCCCTGGCGTTCTCCGCCCAAATGAAGCAGCTCGGCATCGATGTCTCGGTCGAAGCCGCGACCTTCGACCAAGCCGAGCCCCGGGCGGGCACCGACGCGATCATGCTCGGCGGCGGGGACACCCCCTACGACGTGGACACCCAGCTGTACAAGATGCTGCATTCCTCCTATCCGGCCACCGGTGCTTACTACGACAACCCGAGCAGGTATGCCGACCCGGCCATGGACCGCGCGCTGGAAACCGGGCGCACCACCCTGGATGCGGCCAAGAGGGCCACCGCGTACCGCGAGGTCCAACGGCTGTACACGAGCGAACCGTCCATGGTCCTGCTCGCGTTCATCGACCACACCTACGTCCAACGCGCCGCCGTCTCAGATACCTGGCAGGGCACCGGGACCCTGCTGGAGCCCCACGACCACGGCACCGCGTGGGGCCCCTGGACCAAGATCGGCCAATGGGCCCCCCGGCAATGAGCATGCAGGCACCGCCGGGGCTCCTGACCCTGGGGCGCATACGTGCCCGCAAGGTTCTCTCCCTGCTGGGGCGGCGCACGCTCGTGGCGGTTCCGGCCACGGCCGGGATCACCGCCGCGGTCTTCTGGCTCGCCTCCCTGGCCCCCTTCAACCCGCTGGCCCTGTACATGGGCTCGCAATACGAACACGCGACCCCGGTGCAACGCGGTGAACTGGCCGCGCAGCTGGGGCTCAACGATGCCTGGTACGCGATCTGGTGGCGCTGGGTTTCCGGCATCTTCCGCGGGGATTGGGGCACCTCCCGGGTCTTCGGCCAGCCGGTGGCACAGGTGGTGTCGGAACGACTTCCCTACACCGCGTTGCTGGTGGCCTCGGGGCTGCTCGTGGCCATGGCGCTCTCGGTGGTGCTGGCGGTGGGTGCCGCCCGCCGACCCGGCTCGGCCGCCGACGCCGTCGTGCTCGGCCTCGTCCACCTTGCCCAGGCCATCCCGCCGTTTGTGCTGGGACTGGCGGCCATCGCCGTCTTCGCGATCGTCCTGGGGTTGCCGGCCGGAGGCGCCGCGTCGGGAGGGGCCGACCCCACCCTCGGCGGCATTGCACTGCACCTGGTCCTGCCGGCGGGCGTGCTGGCGGTGACCCTGCTGCCGTGGCTGGTGTTGAACTTGCGGGCCTCGGTGCTCGAGGCGCTGGATTCCGATGCGGTGCTGGCCGCGCGCGGACGCGGGCTGGGCCAGTTCACGGTCCTGCGCACCCACGTGTTGCCGGTGGCACTGCTGCCGTTCATGACGGTGGTGGGTTCGAAGCTGGGCGAACTTGTCACCGGGGCGCTACTCGTCGAGGCGGTGTTCTCCTGGCCGGGCCTGGCCTCGGCCACGGTGTCCTCGGCGATCGCGGGAGATTTCCCCTTGCTGGCCGCGGCCACCGCCCTGACCAGCGCGGCGGTATTTGCCGGGTCCGCGCTGGCAGACGCCTGCTACCTCATCCTTGATCCGCGGGTCAGCGATGTCTAGGCCCCGCCTGCTTCCCCTTGCCCTGCTCGGCCTGGCCGTCAGCTATGCCGTGTTGGTCCCGTGGCTGCAACCGCTGGATCCGCGTGCGGTGGACCTGTCCGCGGTGCTGCAGGCACCCTCGGGCCAGCACTTCTTTGGCACCGATACCTTGGGCCGGGACGTGTGGACCCGTTCCGCCCAGGGCCTGCGCATGTCCCTGTTCCTGGCCCTTTTGGCCTCGGGGTTCTCCACCGTGCTCGGGGTGGGCGTCGGGCTGTTGGCAGCGTGGCGCGGCGGGCTTGTCGACCGCATTGCCATGCGCTTGGTTGATGCGACGAATGCGTTGCCGCACCTGTTGCTGGCGGTGGTGATTGTCGCCTTGTGGCGCGGGCAGTGGTGGGCGATCGTGCTGTCCATTGCATTGACGCACTGGACGCAGGTGGCACGGATCGTGCGTTCGCGGCTGCTCGCCGAGCGCACGGCAGACTACGTGCAGCTCGCCCGGGCCTCCGGCGCCGGGACGGCCTTCATCTGGTTCACCCACCTGCTTCCGGCGGTCGCACCGCAGGCCGCCATTGCCCTCGTGCTGCAGCTGCCCCATGCCATTTGGCATGAGAGCTCGCTGTCCTTCCTGGGCGTTGGGCTGCCGCCCGAATCCGCATCGCTGGGCCTGCTGCTGGACGACGCCCGCGGCGGGCTCCTGGCCGGCGCCTGGTGGCTGCTGGCCTTCCCCGCCGGGATGCTGGTCCTGGTCAGCTGGTCCACCGCCGCCCTGGCGGGCACGGCCGGAACGCGGCGCCTGCGCAGCGGGCCGGCCCGTGCCTTCAGTAAAAGCTCCACGACGCAGCCGGCAACGGCCCCGGCCGTTGCGCGCGCAATCCCCCACACCGATCCGGACCAATCCCTGGACGGCGCGGCAATCCGGGTCTCCGGCCTGGGCCTCCGGATCCCCTCGACCACCGCCCCCGGGGCAGCGTCCCTGGTGCTCAAGGGGATCGACTACCGGGCCGAGGCCGGGCGCATCAATGTCATCATTGGCGCCTCCGGGGCGGGAAAGTCCCTGCTGCTGCGCACCCTGGCCGGGTTGCCGCCCGCCGGCGCAAGTTTCACGGGAAATATCGCGGTCGGCGGACGCACGCTCGACGCGGCGGGGCTGGCCGCGGTGCGGGGCACCGAAACCGTACTGGTTCCGGGCTCGTCCGGCACCGCACTGAATCCCGTGCGGACGGTTTCCGCACAGATGCGCCAAACGCTCAAGGCCGCCAAGAGGCCATCCTCCCCCGCCGATGCCCTCGCGGCACTGGAGGCTGCGGCCATCGACGGATCCCTGGCCGCACGCTACCCCCACGAGCTTTCCGGCGGGCAGGCGCAGCGGGTTGCACTCGCCCTGGGCGTTGCCGTCGGCGCGCGGATCCTGCTGGTGGACGAGCCCACCAGTGCCCTGGATTCCGACACGGTTGGCCACGTGGAAACGCTGCTGCGGTCCCTGGCCTCAGCAGGAACCACCATCGTGATGGTCACCCACGACCTCGAGCTGGCCCGCCGCATCGCGGACCACCTGGCGGTGGTTCAGGACGGGTTGGTCGTTGAATCGGGCCCCGCCTCGGAAGTGCTCGGCAACCCGGCGCATCCGGCGACCGATTCGCTGCTGGGGGCGTTGGCATGAGCCTGGAGCTCGCGGACGTTTCCTACACCCACCCCGGCACCGCACCGACATCCGGGAAGCTGCTCGAGGGGTTGAGCCTGCGGGTCGGAGCAGGCGAAATCACGGGGCTTGGCGCCCCCTCGGGGGCGGGCAAATCGACGTTGCTACGCATCGCCGCGTTGATGACGCCCGCGGCTTCCGGGGCCGTGCTCGTTAACGGCCAGGCATTTGCACCGGGTACCCCGGTCCCGCGTCGGGTGCGCCAGTCCATTGGCATGGTCCTGCAGTCCCCGCGTGCCGCCGCCGATCCGCGGCTGCGCCTTGACGCATTGATTTGCGCCCCGCTGGCCATCCGCGACCGCGCCCTGCGCCCGCAACCACGGCGCCATGCCAAACGGCTGGCCGAGCTGGCCGAGGCGGTGCAATTGGATCCGGCACTGCTGCGGCACTATCCGCACCAGGTCTCGGACGGGCAGCTCCAACGGGCCATGGTGGCCCGTGCCCTGGCACTGGATCCGGAGGTGCTGATCTGTGACGAGCCAACCGCCCAACTCGACGCCGGAACCAAAGCCGTCATTCTGGGGTTGTTGTCCGTCCGCGCCGCGGCCGGCGCCGCCGTCCTCATCGCCTCGCACGACCGCGCCGCGCTGTCCAGGGTTGCCCACACCATGGTGGACCTCACGGACGTCAACCACGCCGGACGGCCTTCCTGACGCCCTTCCTGACGGCACGAGGCTCAGGGCCTGTCGGCGGTCGATTCCGACTCGTTCCTCCCGGGATCGGGACCAGCCATCCGCACCGGCAAGGGAGCCTGCCAACGCCGGGAGCCGGGCCCGGCGTTCCGGGCGGGGTCGCCAACCGCCTTCAGAAGGAGCTTCACGTCCGTGCTCAACGCCTCGTAGAACGGAACCTCGATCCATCGCCGAACGGCGCCCAAAGCACCAAGAACGACAAAACCAGTCAACAATTTGTCGGCCAGGGAATGAACCAGGTTCGACCCCAAGACGGCAAGGTACAAGGAATTGCCCATCGCCGCGAGATTCCGGGTTGTCGACTCCGATGCGTGGCCGGTTCCGCCGTTGAACAGCAGGACCAGCAAGGCGGATGCGACCAGCGAACAGCTGAGGGCAACGAGGACATTGAGCAACACGTACCTGGGGAAGGTTTGGCACAGTCGAAGGCGCCGCGCACCGTATCCCCACACCAAGGCGCCGGCAATGTTGACCAGCGCGAAGGCAATCGACGAAGAGTCGGTGATGGCCAAGCCAATCGCGTTGGTGGTCAGCCCCACGGCCACGCCTGCCCAGGGGCCAAGCACAATGGCGACGATGGCCGTGCCCACCATGTCGAAATAGAGCGGCAACCCCAACCAGGCCACCAGCGTGAATCCCAGGACGTTCAAGCAAACACATGCCAGAAGAAGCATGAGTTTCCGACGTCGCGCCGGAACCGCCGCCTCAGCCACGGCCGACTGCGGAGTTGCTGGTTCCGCTTCGGCGTCCGGCATCGCGGCGGGAACTTCCCGCGGGTTGCGCCTGGCATGAAGGCAACGGTGTTCCCACTGGGCGACCTCGGCTTCGGACGCCCCCAGGACGCGCGCAATTTCACCGACGAGCTGGGGGTTGACTCGCGTTCGCCCGGTCCGGAATGCGTCGTAGACCGTGGTGCGGGCGGGACGGGCGTTGCCGGCATCCACGCCGCCGAGCTCCCTGTGGGCCGCAATCCGGCGGACTATCTCGGCATAGGAAATATCACCGGCGGCGAAACGCAATACCTGCAAGTCATGGGCGATTTCATCGTATGAGCTCGCCGGGCGCTCCGCTGCAGGGGGTTCGTCAATCATTCAGTCCTCTTTAGCTACCGCCGCGTGCATGCCGCACATGGCCCCACCTGAATCTTAGGCACCCGGCGACCCCAGCCGGAAAGCCGTTACGTCCCGTTCGGAATATCCGGCTTTGTTCGGGGTTGTTCGAGAACTCGCTGGCCGCGCTTTTCCACTTGTCGCGTCAGCTAGTTTGGTACTTGATGGGGGCACCCGGGCACAGGTGCCGCCCGCCCTGCGGCCCGAAGCCGTGCATCCGGCTCGTTGGACTTCCCGTTGCAGCCTTGGGGGCAGCAGGGGGGATCGGCGCCACCAAGGAAGCAAATCACGCAGTGCACCACGGAGGGGCGATCATGCTTGTTGTCGCGGATCTTGCGGGGTGGCTGGCCCTGGCCAACGGCAGCCGGGGAGCATCCTCGAATATTCCACTTTTCGATATATTCCCCACGTGGAATTTGCCGTTCTGGCGATCGAGCACCAACGTCCGGGTGCCGATATCCACGGCAGTCTTCGATGACGGGGAACGTGTGGCCACTGACCGCTTTGAAGCGGCTCGGGTTCAGACCTAAGACGGTCCCGTGACCGTTACCTCCGTACTCGGCACGACCAAACTTGGGGGCGTGCCGAGCACAGAGATGACGATTTTCGACAGGTGGGCGGCCTCCGGGACGGGTTGGGATACCTGGGCGCATACCGCCACGCAGGACGCGGGTTGCCTGCACCGCAAACGCACAGGTGGGGCACGCCCCTAGTACTTGCGCAGGTTCAGCGGCTTTTGGCCCCTCAGGTGGTGGCGCAGCTCGTCGACCACGGACATCAGGACCGCAGTGATGGCCTCGGTGGAGTTCGACAGGGCACGCACGGCGACGCCCGGGCCCGGCACCTTGCTGATCCCCAGATGCACCTCGGTGCGCTGCGCCTTCCCGGTTCGGTAGGCCAGGTCGCGGATGCGCTCGACGTCTCCGGAACCGATGTTCGCATCGATGGCCAGCAGCATTCCCACGTGCGTGTAGTCCTGCAGGAAGAGCAGTGAATCCAGCGAGTCCGCCCCGGGGCGCACCAGCAGGTTGTCCAGCACCGCCAGGCGGCCGTCCACGCAGACCTCGGTGCGCAGGCGCACCTCGTCGTAGCGGAAGAGTTTCCCGTCCGGGCTCCACCCCGGGGTGAGCACCTCGCAGAAGAGCAGGCTGGAATCCCGGTGCATGTCCACCGTGGTGAACTGCCGGTAGTCGGCCCCGCGGTAGGCGATGAGCTGGTCGGGCACGTATTCGAGCACCGCCCCGGCGTCCAGGCGCACCACCAGGTCCTGGCGGGCAAAGGTGCCGGGGGTCTTGTACACCTTGGTGGCCGACTGGGTGGTCAGCAGCAGCGAGGCGCCTTCGTCCACAGAGACCTCGATGCCGTAGTTGTCCCCGCCGAGGTAGCCGCCGCCGGGGTTCACGATGGTGTAGCAGACCTGTGCCGTGTCATCAAGGTAGTGCGGCCGCAGGATCCGCAGGGCGCCCTGGTGGTACTGCCGGGTGGCGATCGCCTTTCCGGCGCGGTTCCCCACCTGCAGGCGCAGCTCGCCCACGAGCTTGGTTCCCGCGAAGGGCGAGGGCCCCAGCTCCTTGATGGCTGGCTGCTCGGGCATTCTCGGTGCCATCCTCCCTAGCCCAGGTCCAGCATCAGCACCTCGTGCTTGAGCCAGTCGATGACGGTGTCCAGTCCCTCGTCGGTCTTGAGGTTGGTGAAGCAGAACGGCTTGTCCCCGCGGAATTCCTTGGAGTCGCGCTCCATCACCGACAGGTCGGCGCCCACGTAGGGGGCCAGGTCGGTCTTGTTGATGATGAACAAATCGGACTTGATCATGCCCTGTCCGGCCTTGCGCGGGATCTTCTCGCCCTGGGCCACGTCAATGATGTAGACGGAGAAGTCCACGAGTTCCGGGGAGAACGTCGCGGAGAGGTTGTCTCCCCCGGACTCGACGAAGATGACCTGCAGGTCCGGGTGCTTGGCCTTCAGTTCCTCGATGGCCGCGGAGTTCATCGAGGTGTCCTCGCGGATCGCGGTGTGCGGGCAGCCGCCGGTCTCGATGCCGACGATCCTATCCAGCGGCAGCACGCCGTTGGCCGCCAGGATCTTGGCGTCCTCGATGGTGTAGATGTCGTTGGTGATCGCGGCCATCGACACCTCGTCGTTCAGCCTGCGGGTGATCCGCTCGATCAGCTGGGTCTTGCCCGCTCCCACGGGTCCGCCGATGCCAATGCAAATCGGTTCCATCATGCACTCCTTCTGTCGTAGGTTTCTCGCGCCGCATGTCACTGCCGGTCAGGACATGAACATGCGGGCGCGCAGGTGTTCGTGGCGCATCTGCGCAATTTCCAGGCCAGGGGCAGCCGCTCCCAGGTCCTGGAGGTCCAGGGCGAAGATCTTCTCCACGGCCGCCAACACCGGGGCGTGCATGGCACGCAGCACCCGCTGCCCGGCGTTCTGCCCAATGGGGATCCCGCGGATCGCGTTCTGCGTCAGCGAGGTCACGGTGGAGAACAGGTAAGCCGCAACGGTGTCGGCGCACGGGGCGCCGGCGCCGCGCGCGCCCAGGGCAAAGGCGATGCCCGGGTGCCCGAAACAGGTGCCGGAGGCCACCTGCTCCCGGTAGTCCTCGAGCTCCTTGGTGGGGAAGACGCTGGTGGCCACGTGCAGCATGCGCGCGCCCATCTTCACCCCTGCCTCGCGGATCTGCCGCGGCACGGCCGAGGCATGGACCAGCGCATCAATCCGCGCCAGCTCCTCTCCCCCGGCAGCCTCGTGGGCCAAGCGCACCGCCAGCCCGTCGGTGTAGGCCAGGGACTGTGCGATGAACTTCTCGAGCCACAGCGTGAAGCTGGCCTCATCGTGCACGGTCCGGGCGTCCAGGTAGCTTTCCAGGCCCAGGGAGTGGCTGAAGGCGCCGGTGGGCAGCGCCGAGTCGGTCAGCTGCAGCAGCGTCAGCAGGTGGCCCGGCCCGGGGCTAGTGGGTGTGTTCGGCATGGCGGAACGGCACCGGCATCACGCGTTCCTGGCGCTGGAACGGCGTCTTGTGGTGCTTGAGGAAATCCTCGACGGTGTGGTCGTATTGCACCACCATCACCGCCGCGCCATAGTCGGAATCGGCGTCGAAGAACTGCGCCTGCAGGTGGCGGTTGCCCAGGGCGTGCGCCACCTGCCCCATCTCGAAGACGCTGCCCGGGGCAATGACCAACACGTCGGTGGGAAGCACCGAGACGGTGATGATTTCCTTCTCGTTGCGCAGCAGGATGTCGCCGTCCTGAAGGTCCGCGCCCGGGGCCAGGCGGATGCCCAGCTCCCGGCCGTGGTCGGTGGTGACGCGCTGGATGCGCTTGACCAGGGCTGCGGAGGGCAGCACGACTTTTTCCTCGTGCAGCTTTGCCAGCTCGGCCTCGGGGACATCGCGTTTGTTGCCCGAAAGCTGCTCGATGATCATGGAACTCCTTTGAAATGCTCGACGTCGGCTTAGAAGAGGAAGTAGCGCTGGGCCATGGGCAGCACGCTGGAGGGCTCGCAGGTGGCCAGCACCCCGTCCACGGTGACCTGGTAGGTCTGCGGGTCGACTTGGATGTCAGGGGTTTCCCCGTTGAACTTCAGGTCGGACTTGGTCAGCGTCCGGATGCCTGAAACCGGCCGGATGACCTTGCGCAGCCGCAGGCGCTCGGGCACGCCCTCCTCGATGGCCGCCTGGGACAGGAAGGTGATCGAGGAGTGGTGCACCGCGGTGCCCAGCGCGCCGAAGTTGGCGCGCAGCGTGCGCGGCTGCGGGGTGGGGATCGATCCGTTGGAGTCCCCCATGAGCGACTGGACGATCAGCCCGCCCTTGATGACCATGTCCGGCTTCACCCCGAAGAACGCGGGATCCCAGAGCACCAGGTCGGCGAACTTGCCTTCCTCGATGCTGCCGATGGAATCGGCGATGCCGTGGGCGATGGCCGGGTTGATGGTGTACTTCGAGATGTAGCGCTTGAGCCGGAAGTTGTCTCCCACCTCGGGGTCGCCCTCCAGCTTGCCGCGCTGGCGCTTCATGGCGTCGGCGACCTGCCAGGTGCGCAGCACCGTCTCCCCGACGCGTCCCATGGCCTGGGAGTCGGAGGAGGTCATGGAGAACACGCCCATGTCGTGCAGCACGTCCTCGGCCGCAATGGTCTCGGCGCGGATGCGCGAGTCGGCGAACGCTACGTCCTCCGGGATGTCGGCGTTGAGGTGGTGTGCCACCATGAGCATGTCAAGGTGCTCGTCCACGGTGTTGTTGGTGTACGGCAAAGTGGGGTTGGTGGAAGCCGGCAGCACGTTGGGCAGCCCCGCCATGCGGATGATGTCCGGTGCGTGGCCGCCACCGGCACCCTCGGTGTGGAAGGTGTGGATGACCCGCCCGTCGATGGCCGCGATGGTGTCCTCCACGAAGCCGCACTCGTTCAGCGTGTCGGCGTGGATGGCGATCTGCACGTCGAATTCGTCGGCGATCTTCAGCGAGTTGTCGATCGAGGAGTGGGTTGCTCCCCAGTCCTCGTGGATTTTCAGGCCGATGGCGCCGGCGCGGATCTGTTCGGCCAGCGGGCCTCTGGCGCTGGCGTGACCCTTGCCCAGGAATCCGATGTTCATGGGCAGGTTTTCAACAGCCTGCAGCATCCGGGAGAGGTGCCAGGGGCCCGGGGTCACTGTCGTTGCCTTCGAGGCATCGGAAGGCCCGGCGCCGCCGCCGATCATGGTGGTGACCCCCGAGGCCAGGGCCACCGGAACCTGGTCGGGGCTCACAAAGTGGATGTGGGTGTCGATGGCGCCGGCGGTCAAGATCTTGTGCTCGCCCGCAATGATGTCGGTGGCCGCGCCGATGGTGATGTTCACCCCGTTGGTGATGTCGGGGTTGCCGGCCTTGCCGATCTTGAAGATGTGGCCGTCGCGCAAGGCGACGTCGGCCTTGTAGATCCCGGTGTAGTCCAGCACCACCACGTTGGTGATGACGGTGTCCGGGATGTCCTGATCGCGGGTCATCTGGCCGTTTTGGCCCATGCCGTCGCGGATGACCTTGCCGCCGCCGAAGACGACTTCGTCGCCATAGTTGGTGTAGTCGTGCTCGATCTCGGCCAGCAGCTCGGTGTCGGCCAGGCGAATGGCGTCGCCGGTGGTGGGTCCGTACATCTCCGCATAGTGCTTGCGGCTCATTTCAAAGCTCATGCTTGGTCCTCCTCCGGGGTCTGATCCTTCGAGGCCGCATCGGCCTCGGCCTTTTCGCTTTCCTCGGTGGCGCGCCGAACCTCTTCGGGGTGCGGCGGAAGCGATTCGTCCACGGGGTCCACGCCGAAGTCGGTGTGGAAGCCCACCGATTCCCCGCCCAGGTTGGGCAGATCGATGTCGTAGTCGGCGACCAATTCCGCTTCGGTGACCGGGTTGATGCCGGCGGAGCCGCCGATGGCCTCGGTCTCCACGGCCGGGATGGTCTCGCCGACCGGGCCGTTCACGCGGTCCTGGAACCCATAGACGTGCCGGCGCCCGGCGAATTCGACCAAGTGCACGGTGCGTGCATCGCCGGGTTCGAAGCGGACGGCGGTGCCGGCGGGGATGTCCAGACGGAAGCCGCGGGCGGCCACCCGGTCCAGGTCCAGCTGCGGGTTGACCTCGGCAAAGTGGTAGTGCGATCCGACCTGGATGGGACGGTCGCCGTGGTTCACCAGGTTCAGGATTCGGGTTTCGAGCTCCGAATTGCAGAGCACGGGTTCGTCACGCAGGATGTATTCTCCCGGTTTCATGTTCTTCTCTCCCTTGCCTAGCGAATCGGGTTGTGGACGGTGACGAGCTTGGTGCCGTCGGGGAAGGTCGCCTCGACCTGCACGTCCGAAATCATGTCGGCGACCCCCTCCATGACCTGCTCCCGGGTCAGGATGGTAGTTCCGTAGCTCATCAAATCCGCCACCGTGCGCCCGTCCCGGGCGCCTTCAATCAGTTCATAGGTCAGGATGGCCACGGATTCGGGATGGTTGAGCAGCAGTCCGCGGGATTGGCGTCTGCGCGCCAGGTCGGCGGCAACAACCACCATGAGTTTTTCGTGCTCACGCGGGGTCAAATGCATCTAGGGCTCCAGTTCTCAACAGCGGTAATAAAATGCGCCACCCGTTATCTTCAACCGGCGGGCAGATGCGCCGGGAGGTCCGTGGATAGGGCAAGAATAGCAGAAGAAAACCGACACCTATCTACGACTTGTGGTAGCGCGGCAGCATGGCGTTCCACCCCCGGTTTCGCGAGCGTAAACCGTAAGTTGACCAGCCCGCATTCGGTCTAACGTAGATGTAGCGATTCGCGTCCGGGAAGCAGGTTGCGCCGAACCCTGCCCGAGGCAAGCAAAACCTCCATCTCCGGGCCCGCAATAAACACTTGCCTCAGGGCTCAGCCCGTTCTGCGGCCAGTAATCGTTCCAGTCCGTCAGCCCAGCGCAATTGGAAGGCACTGGTGTGGCGCGTCCGGAAGCGGTCAATCCCATCGTGTACCTGTTCCGAATCCCACGTTCCGGTCCGGAGCAGGCCCAAAATCTGTCGATCGATACGGTCCTCGCTGGCCGGATCCAGCTGCCAGTCCAGCGCGGCGGCGCCCAGGGAGGGCCTGACTTCGGCGTCGAAAAGCCTCGGCAAGGTAATCGCGGCCAAGGCCGGAGCTGCCGCAAACAGCGCCGCGCGTTCGCGCGGCTTGCTCCAGCGAAGGGTAAAGAGCAGGTGGTTCACCGTGCCGTCACCGGTGGGAGCGGGGGCGAGCCCGCAAACGACCCAATCAAACATCACCCCGTAGGGACTGATCTTGTCCCAGTTCTTGGGAGCGCGCTGGTAGTTCTCTCCCAGCCTTTCGAGGATCGCGGGCAATTCTTCCGGAAAGATCCTTGGGTAGGCGTTCTTGAGTACTTTCCGCGGGATAGCGACCAGGTCGGCTGCCCGCATGGGGCCGATGCATGCTGCATGGGCACACACCACCGCGTCGACGTGCTTGCCCAGTTCACCGGTCCAGTGCCCCTCGGGCGAGGTGGCCAACCCCGGGGCGCTCATCATCAAGCGGTACAGCGCCGCGACGGGACGCTTGGCCGCGAGCACCCCGGGGCGGTCGGACTCGATAAGTGCCAGGACTGCCCCGGGGTCTCCGCGGCGCACTGCACGCAGGACTGGCGCGTCAGCGGAAGTCACAAGTGGCGGGCTTAGAGGCCCAGCTCGTCCTTGCCGAAGGCATAGAGGTAGGGCACACCCGCCTCGGCCTCGATGCGTTCCTTGGATCCGGTGTCGCGGTCAACGATCACTGCCACCGCCACGACGTTGCCGCCTGCCTTGCGAACGCCCTCGACGGCGGTCAGTGCGGAACCGCCGGTGGTGGAGGTGTCCTCGAGGACCACGACGTTGCGTCCCTCGACCGAGGGGCCCTCGACCTGTCGGCCCATGCCGTAGGACTTCTGGGCCTTGCGGACCACGAACGCGTCGATGGAGCGTCCGGCGTGTCCGGCGGCGTGCATGAGCGCGGTGCCCACCGGGTCCGCACCCATGGTCAGGCCGCCGGCATTGGTGAACTCGATGCCTGCCTCGTCGAGCATTTCCAGCATGACGGAGCCCACCAGCGGGGCCGCCTCGTGGTGCAGGGTGATGCGGCGTAGATCGATGTAGTAGTCGGCCTCCTTGCCGGAGGAAAGGATGACCTTGCCGTGGACCACGGCGAGTTCCTTGATGAGTTCGAGCAGGCGGGTGCGCGCGGCAGTGTTGGTCATGAGTTCAATTCTAGTTTGGTCGACGGCATACCTGTGATCGCAGCGAGTGTGTGTCATTGAGAAGCCGGCATCGCCCGCACTGCCTTCCCTCACTCGCTGCGTGGCCAACCCGGCTACAGACAGGCAGGTGGTCCCCGGGTTAGGGTGGGGTCATGACCGATTCTCGCCCTTTGGGTTACTGGCTTAAATTGGTTGACTCGCTCATCTCCGAGCAGTTCGCCAACTCCCTCGAAGAGCACGGCGTCACCCGCCGGCAATGGCAATTGCTCAATGTCCTGACGCGCGGACCCGCCACCGGAGGCGAGCTGACTGCAGCCCTTGCCCCGTTCTTCGGGGACGTCCAGATCGAAGACGAACCCACCAGCCCATCCGAGCATCTGGCCGAGCTCGTTGAATCGGGTTGGGTTGCCGAGGAAGGGCACACCTTTGCACTCACCGAGCAGGGGTCGGTGTCCCTGAACCGTCTCACAGAGATCGTCGATGCGATGCGCGAGGAATCAAGCGCCGGAATCACGCCGGAGGAGTATTCCACCACGGTCTCATCCCTGCAGAAAATGGCCACCAACCTTGGATGGGATCCCAACCGGCCTCCCGCGGACGCGTAGGACGAATCCGCCATGGTTGGGTTCCCTTGACAGGTTAGGCTAGGGACATGCGCGAACTACAGGCTGCCATCATCAAGGAAATGGGTGTCAAGCCCCGGATCGACCCCGCCGCGGAGGTCCGTGCCCGCATTGATTTCCTCAAGGAATACCTCACCGCCACGCACACCAGCGGGTTTGTGCTTGGCATCTCTGGCGGCCTGGACTCCACCCTGGCCGGGCGCTTGGCACAACTCGCCGCGGAGGAGCTCCGGGCTGCAGGAACCGACGCCAAGTTCGTCGCCGTTCGACTTCCCTACGGAACCCAGCTCGACGAGGACGACGCGCAGGCCGCCATGGAGTTCGTGGCCGCAGACGTGGAACGGACCTTCAACGTCAAGGCGGGTGTCGACGGACTCGAAGCCGCCTTCCACAAGGCCGTGGGCACACCGGTCTCGGATTTCAACAAGGGCAACATCAAGGCGCGCATGCGCATGATCGCCCAGTACACCTTGGCCGGCGAGGAAAACCTTTTGGTCCTGGGCACCGATCACGGCGCCGAATCGGTCACCGGATTCTTCACCAAGTTCGGAGACGGCGGGGCCGACCTCCTTCCGCTCTTCGGTCTGAACAAGCGCCAGAACCGCGAGCTGCTGCGGCATCTGGACTCCCCGAGGCAATTATGGGAAAAGGTCCCCACGGCCGATCTGCTCGACGGCCAGCCTCTACGCACCGACGAGGATGAGCTGGGCATCACCTACGAGAACATCGATGACTACTTGGAGGGACGGGAGATCCCGGAGGCCGCCGCAACCCTGATCGAGGGCAAGTTCCTGCGGACACGGCACAAGCGCACCACTCCCGTCACGATCTCCGACACGTGGTGGAAGTCCTGATCGGTTCCACTACCGCATAGGCTGGAACCCGTGGAAAGCAGCCTGAACGAACCATCCCCACGTCCCGACGCACCAGAGAGTCCGGTCGAGGAATTCCCTGAACCGACCGGCGAGCTGGTGCAGCCCATCATCTTGCTGGTGGATCGCGAGGAACCCTGCCCCGAGGACGAGGGCATCGCCGTCGCGGCGCTGGCCTCGGTCAGCGCCTTGCTGGCAGATCCGCGCCACCCGTATTGGCGGCCATGGGCGCAGGGAGCGTTTGCCAAGAGCGTCCGCCGGGCGGATGCCAAGATGTTCGCCAAGGTCGCCGAGGAATTCCCCGCCCACGCGCTCGCGCAGATTGGGTCCGCACGGGCCATGGGTTTTGCCCCGATGCAGGCCGACTCCCTGCCCAAGCGCCTGGCCAAACTGCAGGTCTCGGGAACCACCTTGCCTCCGGGCGCGCCCATGGTCCCGACGACGGTTCGCATTGGGTTGAACGATTCATTGGGAATGAGCACCGGGAAGGCCGCCGCGCAGGCAGCGCACGCGTTGTTCGCCTGGGTACTGGAGGGAAAGCCCGAGGAGCTCGATGCCTGGCGTGCGGCCGGCTGCCCGCTTTCCATCGAACGCCTTGACTCCAGGGCGTTCAGGAAGAACGCCCGCACTGCCCACGGCCCGGTGATCCACGATGCCGGGCGCACCGAAATCACCCCCGGTTCCGCGACCGCATTCGTCAGTGTCGGCTGACAAACGCCGAGACGCCGGTGACGGCCCGGCCGACGATCAATGAGTTTATTTCGTAGGTGCCTTCATACGTGTAGAGGATTTCAACGTCCCCAAATAGCTTGGCCATCTCGTAGTCGCTGGTGACGCCGTTGCCTCCCAAAAGGGCACGTCCCTTGGCCGCGGACTCGCGTGCCAGGCGGGTGGTGGTCGCCTTGGCCATGGCGGCCTGGACCATTTCGAGATCCCCGGTCCCCTGGATCCTGGCCACGTCCGACATGAGTGAGAGGCTTGCCATGGCGTTGCCCAGAATCTCGGCCAGCGGCAACTGCACCAACTGGAAGCCTGCGATGGGCGCACCGAATTGCGTGCGTGCCAAGGCGTAGTCCCTGGCGATGTCGAAGATCCCCAGTTGGACGCCCGCCGCCTGCCATCCCACCCAGGCACGGGAGTGCTTGAGCAGTTCGTTGGCCGCCGCGAAGTTCTTGGCCCCGGGCAGCCTGTTGGTTTCCGGAACACGTACAGCGTCCAAACGGATGTCCGCGTTTTGCATGATGCGCAAACCGACCTTGTTGGAGATCTTGGTGGCGCTGAAGCCCGGACAATCGGACTCGACGATGAAGGCCTTGACCGTATTGTCTTCGGTGTCGCGTGCCCAAACCAGGGAAAAGTCGGCCATCGTGGCCGCGCCGATCCAGCGCTTGGCCCCGTTGATGACCCATTCATTCCCGTCGCGAGTCGCCGTGGTGGCGAGCCCTCCGGCGATGTCGGAGCCATGCTCGGGCTCGGTCAGGGCAAAGGCACCCAGTGCAGTGAATTGGGATAGTCCAGGCAGCCACTTCTTTTGCTGTTCCGCCGATCCGAGTTCCCGGATCATGCCGACGATAAGTTCGTTGTGGATGCCAACGAGGGCCGAGAGTGAGACATCGGCGCGTGCCGCCTCGACATAGACCAGGCCCTTGAACAATTCGCTGCTGCCATCCAGCTGGATTCCTCCGAGGCCGTGGGCTGCCATCTCGGGCAGGAGGTGGTGCGGAAACTCCTCGCGGTTCCAGTACTCGAGGGATTCCGGGCGCACCCGGTCCTGCAGGAAAGTGCGGATATCCCGCAAGCGTCGACGTTCGGACGGCTCCAGCAGCTGCCAGATGTGCATGAGGTCCACGTCCGGAAACGGGAGTGAAGTGAAGCTTCGTTCGGTGTCGGCAACGGCGATTGTTGCCTGGTTCTCACTCAATGGCATGAGAGGGGTAACTCCTTGTCCGGTGAAATGTTTGGCTCGATGTTTGCGAGCTCTTCCAAACCCTTGGATATCCAAGTATATTTGCCAGTGACTCAAATCACTAGGGCTTCCTACTAATTGGGTGTCCGGGCGAAAGGACGGCAATGACAGTTACCGAAGAATTCCGTGCAGCACGCGACCGACTCCTGGAACTGCGGACCGATTACGACGGCGCCCGCAAGGAATTTCGCTGGCCCGAGTTCACGGAGTTCAATTTCGGCCTCGACTGGTTCGACCAGGTTGCCAAGGATCCACTGCGCGCCGACACCAATGCACTGGTCATCGTCGAAAAGGACGGAACGTCCACGCGCCGCACCTGGGCCGAACTATCTGCCCGCTCCGGACAGGTCGCCAATTGGATGCGCTCGATCGGCATGAAGCGCGGCGAAAAGATGATCGTCATGCTTGGCAACCGCGTGGAACTCTGGGAGATCATGCTGGCCGGCATCAAGCTGGGCATGGTCATGATCCCCACCACCACGCAGATGAACCACGTCGACCTGCAGGACCGGGTTGAGCGGGGCGGTGCGCGCTGGGCGCTGGCCGGGCACGGCGACACCGAAAAGTTCTGCCGGGTCGCCGGCGACTACACGGTGATCCACGTGGACGGCGACGCACCGGTGGGCGCGGTGGACTACACCGAGAGCACCGGGCATCCCACCGAATTCGTGCCCGAGGTGGCAACCAAGGCCGATGAAACCCTGCTGCTGTATTTCACCTCCGGCACCACTTCCAAGGCCAAGCTGGTGGAACACACCCATACCTCGTACCCGGCCGGGCACCTGAGCACGATGTTTTGGATCGGTCTGGAGCCCGGTGACGTACACCTGAATGTTGCATCCCCGGGTTGGGCCAAGCACGCGTGGAGCAACTTCTTCACCCCCTGGATTGCCGAGGCAACCGTCTTCCTCTACAACTACGAACGCTTCGACGCCAAGGCGCTCATGGCCCAGATGGATGCCGAATCCGTCACCAGCTTCTGCGCCCCGCCCACCGTGTGGCGCCTGCTGATCCAGGCCGACCTGACGGCACTGAAGAACCCTCCGGCCAAGCTGGTGTCTGCCGGCGAGCCGCTGAACTCGGAGGTCATCGACCAGGTCAGCCGCGCCTGGGGGCAAACGATTCGCGACGGCTTCGGACAGACCGAAACCACCGTGCAGATCGCCAATCCGCCGGGGATGCCCATCAAGATCGGTGCCATGGGCAGGCCCATGCCCGGCTACGACGTGGTCCTCATCGACCCAGCCACCGGAGCGGAGGGGCGCGAGGGGGAAATCTGCCTGCGGCTGGATCCACGCCCGCTGGGGCTGATGAAGTCGTACTACGGGGACGGGGAGAAGACCGCGGATGCCTTCCGTGACGGCGTCTACCACACCGGAGACATGGCCGAGATGGACGAGCAGGGGGTCATCACCTACGTGGGCCGCGGCGATGACGTGTTCAAGTCCAGCGACTACAAGCTCAGTCCCTTCGAGCTGGAGTCGGTGCTGATCCAGCATCCCGCCGTCGCCGAGGCCGCCGTCGTGCCCTCCCCCGATGCGCTCAGGCTCTCGGTCCCCAAGGCCTTCGTGGTCACCGCCGCGGGCCATGAGCCTTCGGCGGAGTTGGCCGAAAGCATCCTGGGCTACTGCCGGGAACATCTGGCTCCCTTCAAACGTATCCGTCGACTCGAATTTGCCGAGCTTCCCAAGACCATTTCCGGGAAGATCCGGCGCGTGGAACTGCGGAACAACGAAGCGGCACGCCACGACGCGGCCCCTGGGCTCCAGCCCCAGGGCATCGAGTACCGTGACGACGATTTCCCGTCCCTGAAATCCTGATGCACGGAGAGGCTTGGATAAGCTGGGGCACGAATTCTATCCGGAGGGAACATTGAGCCAGCCACTATCGCGCGACCCGATCCTGGAAGCGCAACGCAATTGGGAACGCCGGGGGTGGGAGGACGTTGCCGAGCCCATGGCTGCGATCACGGCCCTGATGAGGACGCAACAGATCCTGTTGCAACGCGCGGAAACGGTCCTCAAGCCATTCGGCCTCACCTTCGCCCGCTATGAGATGCTCGCTTTACTCAGCTTTGCCCGTGAGGGCTCGCTGGCCATGAATCGGGCAAGCGCCCTGTTACAGGTCCACGCCACCTCGGTGACCAACGCCGTGGACCGGCTGGAGAGTGCCGGCCTGGTGGCTCGCACCAAGCATCCGACCGACAAGCGCACCACCCTCATTGCCCTGACGCGGCAGGGCCGCGAACTGGCCGCGGCCGCCACCATCGAGCTTAATTCCCAGGTTTTTGCCGACTCCGGGTTTTCGGACCGCGACATCTCCACACTGATCCGGATCTTCAGCAAGTTCCGCCGCGAAGCCGGGGATTTCTCCGGGGACGAGCCGGCTTCCGAGTAGCGGAGGGAAACGGCCTGCCTGTTTTCGGCGGTCTAGACGCCGACCAATTCCGGGAGTCCGAGCACGCCGTCGCGCATTGAGGCGACGGCATCGGTGAGCGAGATGAATTCGGTATCGTGCGTGACCATCACGGTGGCCACGGAGAACTCCTTGGTCACATGGGCCAACAGCCGCACAATGGACTCGCTGCGCGTGTTGTCCAGTGCCGCGGTGGGCTCGTCGACCAGCAACACCTTTGGCTCTCCCATCAGGGCGCGGGCGATGTTCACGCGCTGGCGCTGACCGCCGGAAAGCTGGTGCGGGCGCTTCTTGGCGCTGTCGGCCAAACCAACGATTTCCAGCAGTTCCAGGGCCCGGGCCTTCGCGGGCTTCAGCGGCTTGCCGCGCAAGTGGTCGGAAATCATGAGTTGCTCGACTGCCGTCAGCGAGGCCAACAGGTTGGGCTGCTGGAAGATGATGCCGACCTTCTCGCGACGCAAAGTGGTCATCTGGGCATCGTTCAGGTCGCTGGCGGTTGTCCCGTCGATGATGACCAGCCCGCTGGCGGGGCGGATCAATGTTGCCGCGGCCGCCAGCAGGGAGGACTTGCCCGACCCCGAGGGACCGATGAGCGAGAGCATCTGGCCGGCACCGACGCCGAGGTTGACGGCGTCCAGGGCCTTGACGGTGCCCTGCCCGTCCGGGTATTCCAGGGTCAGGTCGATCAATTGCAGGGGCATGTTGGCGGTTGCGGTTATGCCGGTGGCGGCGGTGTTCATTCAAATCCTTTGCGGGGAAGGTGGGGGCAGACGTTGGGAAAGACGCGCGGACGTCATCGTGGCCTGTGGGGCTAGTTGCCGCCCAGGGCGATGAGCGGATCGACCTTGGTGACGCGGGAGACGGCGAGCGCTGCCCCGGCCAGGCCGAGCACAAATACGCCGAGGATGGGTAGCACCGTGGTGGCGGGGCCGAGCAGGAAGGGCGCGGCGCTGGCGGCGAGGGAGCCGCCGAGGATGCCGATGCCGCCGCCGATCCCGGCACCGAGCAGCAGTACGATGCTCGCCTGGGTGATGGCGTCCCGAAGCACATACCCACCGGAGCCGCCCAGGGCCTTGAGCACGGCAATGTCGCGGGTGCGTTGCACGGTCCAGACCGTGAGGAAGGCCAGGATCACCAGGGCGGAGATCCCGTAGAGGAAGCCCTGCATCATCAGCAGCGAGCCGTTTTCGCTCTTGTAGGAGCCCAGCGCGGCGTAGGAGCCGGTGCGGGTGGTGCTGACGGTGCCTGCGGCGGCGTTGGCCGCCTCGCTATCAACCGTTGCCCCGTCCCGGTTGGTGACGGCGATGACGGTTCCGGCCTGGGTGGCGTCGCCCAGGTGGGCGAGGCCGGCCCAGGAATCGAGGTCCGTGTAGGCGACAGAGGTGTGCGAGTACCAGTTGTCCGCGGCAATCCCGCCGACGACCAGGTCGAACCCGGCCATGGAGACGGTGTCCCCGGCCTGAAGCGCCAGGTCCTCGGCCACCGATTCGCCGATGACGACCTCTCCCTCGGCAACCGGCAACGGGGCCAGCGAGCTGCCTTCCGGGATGCCGAAGACCGCGACGTTGGTGGTTCCGGTGCTGGTTTCCGACCCCGCGGCCGAGCCCTGGAAGCGGGTCTGGGTGATGCCGATGGCTTCTGCCGATGCAACACCCGGGCGGCTGCCCCAGACGTCAACCTGTTCCGCGGTGACCTGGCTTTCGGTGAACGAGGCCTTGGGTTCGTTGCCGCTGGCGGCGCCAAAGGCAAGGGTGTCCACCGGGGTGGTCCCGGAGCCGAGGTTTTTCAGGGCAGAGGTTGACTGGTCTCCCAGACCGGCGGTCAGACCGGAGAGCATGACCAGCAGCAAGGTAATGAGCGCAACCACCGAGCCCATGAGGGCGAAGCGGCCCTTGGCGAAGCGGATGTCGCGGATTGCAAGAAACACGGTAGGAGGTTCTCTCTCAGTGGATGGTGCGGGGGGCCTTGCGACCGGCAATTTCCCCCTTCTTATCTCCCATCCTCCGTCTGCAGCCTCCCTTGCACATCGACCATATGGTCGATTGGTGCAGGCTGTCCCATTATTCGGGCATATCCCCATTGACCCACGATATGTACCGGCGCAGCGTCCGTTTGACAGCGGTGTGGGCGTCCTGTTCCAATACGCCGAAGGCGCTGTACATCCGAGTGAACGCCAGTGGCATCACGATGCCAAGGATGCGTTCAACGGCACTGGCGGGCAGCGGGATGTTGTTGACGTAGCTGCGCATGGCGTTTGCCGATGTCCTGTCACCCCCCACGGCAATGGTGTCCCCGCTGACCAGCACCCCGGCACCATTCTGCCCGGCCGGCCAGTGCACGACGCTGCTTCCGGCGAAGTGGCCGCCACATTGGTACATCCAGAGGCCGGGGAGCATCTCGACTTTTCCTTCCCAAAGCCTGATGACCGGATCCGGGCGCCGGATCCACTGCTCATCTGCCGCGGCAACGTACACAGGGACATGTCCGAAGCGATGGCTGTACTGGATCGAGGATCCGGTCAGGTGCGGATGGCTGGAGGCAATGGCCGCCACTCCGCCGAGCTCGTCAATACGAAGTGCACCGGCCACATCGATGAATCCGGGCGGCTCAAAAAGCAGGTTGCCGTCGGGAGTGCGGATCAGCAGCCCGCGATGCCCGATGCCCAGTCGCGGTGTCGTGGTGACGGAGTAGAGGTCGGGTTCCAGTTCCTCGACCAGTATTTTGTACCCCTTGGATTCGAGCTCATCACGGGTGGTCCAGGCTTGGCCCGTCGCGGGCACGTATTGGCGTTCGTCCTCGCAGATCGCGCAGCTCTTGGGCGGGCCGGCGCCATCGCCGTGTTCAATGGCGCAGGTTAAGCAACTGAAGATGGTCATCAGGGCCCCTTTCCCCTCGGTTTGCAGGTCGTGGTCACATCCCACGAACCTCAAGGTGCGTTGAGGTCAAGTCCCCCGGGTGCGGGCGCGTCATAGACGCTCCCGCACCCGGGCGACCTTCCCGCGCTTCGGCTTGCCGGCCTGCCTAGCCTCCCGATTTGTCCCGGATCTCGGTGATGATGCCGGAAAAGTCGCGGCCGGCCCCGCCCTCATCGGCGAACTTGCGGTAGATCTGTGCGGCCATTGGGCCCAGTTGCGCGGCAACCCCCGCAGTCTCCACGGCGTTCAACGCCAGGCCAAGGTCCTTGGCCATCAGTGCACCGGCAAAACCGGGGACATAGTCGCGATTGGCAGGGGAAGCCGGCACCGGTCCGGGGACCGGGCAGTTGGTGGTCACCGACCAGCATTGTCCCGAGGCCGTGGAGATCACGTCGAACAGCGCCTGGTGGGTCAGGCCCAGCTTCTCGCCGAGCACGAACGCCTCGGCGGCGCCGATCATGGAGATGCCCAGGAGCATGTTGTTGCAGATCTTCGCGGCTTGTCCGGCGCCGTGTCCGCCGCAGTGCACCAGCTTCTTGCCCATGACCTCCAGCAGCGGGGTGATGTGCGCGAGATCGCCCTCCTCGGCGCCGATCATGAACGTCAGGGTCCCGGCTTCGGCTCCGACCACGCCACCGGAAACCGGGGCGTCTGCCGACCGGTGCCCGGCGGCCAGCGCCAGCTGCGCCGCCTCGCGGGCCTGGGCCACGTCGATGGTGGAACAGTCGAGGAACAGGGTATTCGGCGGGGCGCTTTCCAGCAACCCGGGTTCGCCCACGCCCCGGTAGGCATCGAGCAGGATGTCCCCGGAGGGGAACATCGTCAGCACGATGCGTGCGCCGGTGGCGGCCTCGATGGCCGAGGCAGCACATGGCACGCCCGCCCCGACGGCGGCGTCAACGGCCGCGGGGACGACGTCGAAGCCCACCACGTCGAAACCCGCCTTGATGAGGTTCACGGCCATGGGCTCGCCCATGTGCCCGAGCCCCAGGAATGCTATCCGGCCCGCGGAGGCGGGCGATTGTTCAGACATGTTCTTCCTCCAGCGTTATTCGACCGCGTCGCTCAGGGCGCGTGGGTTGAGTTTGAGTTCGCGCTCCCCGAGCGAGGCGAAGCAGGCATCAAGGTCTTCCTGCCGCACTTGGGCCAGGGTGGGGGGATTCCACGCCGGGGCGTAGTCCTTGTCGATGACCTGGGCACGAATGCCCTCGGGGAAGTCCCTGGACTCGAGGCAACGCAACCCGACCCGGTATTCCTGCTCCAGCGTCTCTTCGAGGGATCCCAGGTCCCTGGCGCGGCGCAGCGAGGCCAGGGTGAGCTTGAGCGCGGTCGGCGATTTCTTCGCCAGCGTCGCCACGGCGTACTGGGCCTCAGCGTTTCCGTCGTCTGCCAGTTCCTGGAGCGCGGAGACGATTTCCTCGACATCCTGCCGCGCATAGACGTCATCGAGCCAAGGCCGCCAGGCCTCCAGGTTCGAGGCCGGGACGGGCAGGAGGTATGCCGGCAGCACTTCGTCAACCGGCCTGCGCTCAAGTTCCGCGAAGAGCTCCTCGGCGCGGGCGAAGTCGATGAGGTGGTCCGCCAGTCCAAGGTAGAGCACCTCGGCCGCGCCCAGGTGCTCGCCGGTGAGCGCGGCATGGGTGCCGGTTTCCCCGGGGGCACGGGAAAGCAGGTACGTGCCGCCGACATCCGGGACAAAGCCGATGGTGGTTTCGGGCATCCCGCTGCGGGTTCGGCTGGTGACCAGGCGGTGGCTTCCGTGGGCGGAAATCCCGACTCCCCCGCCCAGGACCAGACCGTCCATGTAGGCGATGTAGGGCTTGGGATAGGCATTGATCAGGGAATTCAGCCGGTATTCGGTCGCCCAGAAGGCTTCGGTTTCCCTGCCGCCTGCCGCGATGTCGCGGTGGATCGCCACGATGTCGCCGCCGGCGCACAGCCCGCGATCGCCTGCCCCTCGCACCAGCACCTGGCTCACCGCCGGGTCGCTGGCCCACTCGCCGAGGGTCTGGAGCATGGTCGCGGCCATGCCAGCAGTCAGGGCATTGACGGCGCGCGGTCGGTTCAGCGTGATCACGCCGAGGGATCCGCGCACTTCGGAAAGGATCTGCGGCTCGTCCACGTCGCTTAGCTACCTTCCGGCATGACGAAGCTCGCGCCCTCGCGGATGCCCGAGGGCCAGCGCGTGGTCACGGTTTTGGTCTTGGTGTAGAAGCGGAAGGCGTCGGCCCCGTGCTGGTTCAGGTCCCCGAAGCCGGAGGCCTTCCACCCGCCGAAGGTGTAGTAGGCGATCGGGACCGGGATGGGAACATTGACCCCGACCATGCCGACCTGGACGCGCGAGGTGAAGTTCCGGGCGGTGTCGCCGTCGCGCGTGTAGATGGAGACGCCGTTGCCGAATTCGTGCTCCGAGGGCAGGCGCAGGGCCTCCTCGTAGTCCTTGGCCCGCACCACGCAGAGCACGGGTCCAAAGATTTCCTCCTTGTAGATGCGCATGTTTTCGGTGACGTTGTCGAAGAGGGTGGGGCCGACCCAGAATCCGTCTTCGTGGCCCGAAACGCTCAATCCGCGGCCGTCGACCAGCAGCGAGGCGCCCTCGTCCACGCCGACCTGGATGTAGTTCTCGATGCGTTCCTTGGCGCTTTGGGCCACAACGGGTCCGAAGTCGGATTCCTTGTCCATGCCGTCGCCGACCTTGAGCCCGGCCACGCGTTCCTTCAGCTTGGACACCAGGGCGTCGGCGGTGGCCTCGCCGACGGGGATGGCAACAGAGATGGCCATGCAGCGTTCGCCTGCCGATCCGTATCCGGCGCCCATGAGGGCATCGGCCACCATTTCCAGGTCCGCATCGGGCATGATGACCATGTGGTTCTTGGCCCCGCCGAAGCACTGGGCGCGTTTGCCGTTGGCTGCTGCGGTGGCGTAGATGCTTTGGGCGATCGGGGTCGAGCCCACGAAGCCGATGGCCTTCACCCGCGGGTCCTCAAGCAAGGCGTCGACGGCTTCCTTGTCACCGTTCACGACGTTGAAGACACCGTCCGGGAGCCCGGCCTCGGTGAAGAGCTCGGCGAGCCGCAGCGGGACGGAGGGGTCGCGCTCGGAGGGCTTGAGGATGTAGGAGTTGCCCGCGGCGAGGGCCGGTCCGGCCTTCCACAGCGGGATCATAGCGGGGAAGTTGAACGGGGTGATGCCTGCGACAACGCCCAGCGGCTGGCGCAGGGAGTGCACGTCGATGTCGGTTCCGGCACTGTCGGAGAATTCGCCCTTGAGCAGGTGCGGGGCGGCGGCGCAGAACTCGATGACTTCCAGGCCCCGCTGGATGTCACCCTTTGAATCGGGGAACGTCTTGCCGTGCTCGCTGGTCAGCAGCGCCGCCAGCTCATCCATGTTCGCGTAGACGAGCTCGACGAACTTGCTAAGGATGCGGGCCCGGCGCTGCGGGTTGGTCTGGCCCCATTCGACCTGTGCGGCCTCGGCGACGGTGATGGCGTCTCGGACTTCGCCGGGCGAAGCCAGTGGGAGCCTGGATTGCACGGCTCCGGTGGAGGGGTTGTACACATCGGAGAAGCGACCGGAGGTTCCTTTGGCGTGGGCGCCGCCCACGTAGTGGGTCAGTTCACGGGTCATGTGATTGATGCTCCTATGCAAGATTCGCCTGAACGCGGCAGCGGCCTGTGATGCGCACCACGCCTGTTACCCAAAAATATACTCGGACTTCCTACTAAATTGCTAGGTCTTGGCCACCCCCGCCCGCACCCCATGGCCGCACACCGCCCGTGCGCCGGGGCACGGACGGTGTTCATCGGGGCGGCAACCCGCTGTCGCGCAGAACTGACCGCCGTGATGAGAGTTGATAGGTTGGGTATGTGAAGATTGCTACCTGGAACGTGAACTCCCTTCGTGCCCGTGCCGACCGCGTCGAGGACTGGCTGCGCCGCTCCGACGTCGATGTCCTGGCGATCCAGGAAACCAAGTGCAAGGACGAGAATTTCCCTTGGGAGTTGTTTGAAAACAACGACTACGAGGTCGCCCACTTCGGCCTCAGCCAGTGGAACGGCGTGGCCATCGCCTCCCGAGTGGGCCTTGACGACGTCGAGCGGACCTTCGCAGACCAGCCGGCCTTCGGCAAGGGCGGCAAGGACCCGGTGCAGGAAGCGCGCGCGATTGCCGCAACCTGCGGCGGCGTGCGCATCTGGAGCCTGTATGTGCCCAACGGCCGCGCCCTGCAGGACGAGCACATGCCCTACAAGCTCGATTGGCTCGCAAACCTCAACGCCCAGGCCGCCGGCTGGCTGGCCGAAAACCCCGAGGCGCAGGTTGCCCTGATGGGCGACTGGAACATCGCCCCGCGCGACGAGGACGTCTGGGACATCGACTTCTTCATCGCCAATGAACTCACCCACGTCTCGGCCCCGGAACGCGCGGCCTTCGACGCCTTCCTGCAGACCGGTTTCGTCGACGTGGTCCGCCCGCATACCGACACCCCCAAGACCTACACCTACTGGGACTATACCCAGTTGCGGTTCCCCAAGAACGAGGGCATGCGGATTGACTTCACGCTGGCCTCCCCCGCGCTGGCCTCCCGCGTGATTGGTGCCGAGATCGACCGCAACGAACGCAAGGGCAAGGGCGCCTCCGACCACGTCCCGGTGATTGTGGAGCTGGACTAGGCCATGGTGCAGGTCAACGGAACCAACCGACGGGCCCTCCCGCCGACCTCGTACCTGCGCATTTTCGAACCACTTCGGGCCTTTTCGGATGCCGATCAGCGGCTGGCCGTGGCCAGCGGCCGAATCAACCGCGAAACCATGGAGGACGCCAGCGCATGCGCGGCATTGCAGCGCCTGACCCGCCCGGCTTCCGACCCGTTCCCGCACCGGCACACCGAGACCTTCCGCAAACTGGTCACCACCACCTGGGACGGCACCGTCAACACCCTGTATTGCCCCGACCAGTTGGCCACCCGCACCATCCTGGCCTCGGAACAGCTCGACGGCTCCATGCGCCCCCAGCTCCTGGAGCTGCTGGTTCCCGATGCCGCCCGGGCGGCCAATGCGCTGCGCGTGGACCGGCAACGCTTCACCGACGACCTGGCACACCTGCACACCCGCACTGCGACTTGGGGCATCCCCTTTGGCTGGCTGATCCTGGTGCACGAGGACGACGAGGTGGATGTCATTGAGGACGGGGAGGAACTGCTCGCCAGCCGCATCTACACCCCGCTGCCGCAGGCATTGGACCGGGTCCGCTATGCCGCGGCAACCCTGGCCATCCATGCCCCGGAAATGGACCTTCTGGACGAGCTTGCGGCGCTGAGCGAATGGCTGCAGCTCTTTGACAAGGAGTCGGTGGTCGAGCTCGACTACGGACGCATTGCAGCGCTCGTCTGGCCCGACGATTCGCCCCACGACCTGCGCCTGGGCATCGAGTCGCTGGCCGAATCCGACATGACCGGCGCCGCTGCTTCCTATCGCCGACTCTCGAACCGGTGGCTGGCCGTCCGCCAGCTCGCGCGGGCCAACTAGCCTGCAACCCCAACCAGGGGCACCGTGCGGCCTTGATAGTCTCGGACAGTGTTCCTTGTCCCAGCGTTGCTGCTTATTTTCCTGTACTTCCACCTGCGCCACCGCGACCGCCGGATGCTGCGCAACGGTGTGGTGTTGGTGGCTGCCTGCTACCTGGCATTGATCGAAATTGGCAATCTGCTTTCCCGCTGGGTCCCTGGCATGTCCTACGTGTTCCTGGGGATCTTGGCCCTGGCTCCGCTGTCGGTCCTGGCACTGGCAGCGACCCTGATTCGGAACGGGGTGATAATACTCAAGTCCGAGGGCCGGCGGCTGGGCAACCTGCTGTTCCTTGTGGCAGGGCTGCTGCTCATCGCCTTGCCTCCCCTGGCCCTGTTGCTGGTGCTCACGCTAAAGCCGATGGCGATCGGGCTGGCTGCCCTGCTCTTCTTCCTTTGCAGCTACTTCGGCGTGGTCTTCGTGGTCTTTCGTGCCTACGCAGTCGCCTACGGGCGCAGGACCTTTACCGGGATCCCGCAGGGAATCGTGGTGCTGGGCTCGCGGCTGGAGGACGGTGGTGTCCCGCCACTGCTGCGCAACCGGCTGGACAAGGCACTGCAAATCTACCGGTGCACCACACCTCGCCCGCTGCTGATCCCCTCCGGCGGACAGAGCCCTGACGGGGTCCTGGCCGAGGGCACGGCGATGACGGACTACCTGGTTGGCGCCGGGGTGGCTCGCGAGCATGTGGTGGTGGAGGACAATGCCGTGAACACGGAGGAAAACCTCACGTTTTCCGCGCATCTCTTCCGGGAATCGGGGGGCTGCGGACCGCTGCTAGTGGTCACCAACAATTACCACGCACTGAGGGCCGCACTGCTGGCACGTCGGCTGGGGGTCGATGCCGAGGTGGTTGGCTCGCCGACCGCCAAGCACTATCTGCCCGGTGCCTTCCTGCGCGAGTATGTGGCGGTACTGGTGGAACACAGATGGTTGCACGCGCTGTTGTGCCTCCCCTTCATGGCATTCACTGCGCTGCTGGTCATGGCCGTCATGAAAAGCCAGGGCTAACCGAGAGCGGCTACAGGACGCGTTCAACCCGGGCGAACCGGGAGCGGGTGCCCACAGCCAGGTAAACCACCACGGGCCCGCTTACACCCATGGACTGCTGGACCAGCTTCGCGGCGCGGGCAACTTCCCGGCCCAGCGGGCCCGGAGCCGTGCCCTTGCGGGGCTGGATCTTGATCCGCAGCCCGGCCTCCGGCTCCAGAACCCAGACACTGACGCCGATCGAAATGATGTCGTGGCGCCGCCCCAGGACGTGCCGAAGCGCCTGCTCGACAGCGTTTTGGGATATCTCCACCCTGCCGGGCAGCGGTTCGTCGTCAAAATAGGCCGAAACATAGTCGCCTCCCCTGCCGCTGCCCTGCACCGCGATCCACCACAGCGTTAAGAGGATGAAGCAGATCAGCAACGCCGAGATGAGGATCCACATCCAGGATTCCCGCTGTCCCGGCAGGGTGGTGGCCGCCAGCACCTCGTTGGTTCGCGCACCCAGCTGGCCGGCGACCTGTCGCCACCCATCGGCATAGCCGGGTGAAAGGGCAGCCAGCACCATGTGCGCGCCGCACACCAGCAACGCCAGACCCAGGACGGCCAGCAGGATCCGGTTGAGCAGACGTGGCGTGCGGTTCATTGGCCGATCACCCCGCGCTCGGCAACCCTGACAAAGACCTTCGGCAATGGAGTCACCAGGTTAGTTCGCAGCTCGTCCTCCAGTCCGGCAACGACACGTGCGGAGTCGACGGGTATTCCCGAGGTTGGGCTGAGCTGCACCTCGACTCGGTCCCGGTGCACCGTGACCAGCGCCTGTCCACGGCCAACGCCGGCTTCCGCGCGGGCGCGTCGGGCCAGCCCCGCGGCCAGCACCTGGTCATCGACAATGAGGACCCCGTCCTCGCAGGCCAGTGCGTGGCGGGCACGTCGCCCGCGGCGCAGCCCGTGCGCCAGCAGCACGAGGCCAAAGACCATGACGCACAGGCCAACGGCCACCTGCCCTGCGATTTCACTTCCACCGGGTAGCGCCGACGCCCGGCTCCACCAGGTATCCGGGGCGGCAAGCAAGGGTTCCTGCCCCAGGGCCTTGAGCGCCGTTTCCAGCAGGACGTATATGCATGTCAGCAAGATCAGCAACGCGACGGTGACGGCCGCCGGCGAACGGCCGCTGGTGAGCTCGCGCTCCCTGATGTCCGTGTGCTCCTGTCCCATCAGTGCCTCCGTTCCGCGGCGGAACCCACGATCCCGGTGACCCGTACGTCCACCCGGCTGACCAGGGAGCCGGTCAGCCCGCTGAATTGTTCGCCAATCTCCGCGCGTCGGTCGCGAACCCTGTCCAGGACGGTGGATCCGGCAGTGCCTGAGGTGCCCGACAGCGGCAAGGGCAGGTGGACCGTCAGCGCGAGGTAGCCCGCGTCATCACGGAGAAACGCCCGCACCAGGCCGGCCTCGACGCCAAAGACGTTGGCAGCCACAGCGCGTGCAGTGGCGGTGAGTGCCTGCGCATTGACCCGGGTGTGACCCGCGCGGGGAACTGACCCCGCATCCTGAACCGGCGAAACGGCACTCTGGCTCATGACGAAGATCGTCGTCCGGTCAGGGCATCAAGGATCGCGCGCATGTCGACGCGCCCGCGCACGGTCCTGGACGCCAGCGCACCGACCGCCATGAACAGCGCCATCAGAAGGAAACCCCCCAAGCCGTGTTCCAGTGCAGCCCAGGCCAGGATGGCCCCCAGAAGTGCGCCAATGAGTGTTGCATTCATGCCGGTCCTTCCCCTGCAGAGTTGCGTCGCTTTTCGGAGACGGGTTCGGAGGCGAAAATATGCACGTCTCCGATTTCAATATTGACCTCGATAACCTCGAAGTCCGTGAGGTCCTGGACGGCTCTGAATACCGCCTCGCGCACCGCCGTCGCGAGATCGTGAAGGCGATAGCCGAATGTGGCGGTGAGGACCAGGTCTATGGCAACCTGCCGCGATCCGACTTCCACGCTGACGCCATGTGCTGGTTCCGTGGCGGAACCCACGGCGCCGCGCAGGGCGCCGAACGCCCGCGAGGTTCCCAATCCCAGCGAATGCACTCCCGGAATGTCTCGGGCGGCGGCGGCGGCAACCTTCGCCACGGCAAGATCGGTGATCCTCGTGGTTCCGCTGGCTTCGGTTTCGGGCAAGCTATGCACCGAAAGTTCATGATCCATGGGTCCGGTCCTCTCTGCGCTCGCCTCATCATGCTCGGCGTACGCCACCAGCCTACAACCGAATGTGATGGACATCGCAAGAATCGGCAGGTGGGCAAGGGTTCCGGGAACTATTCCGATGCCTTTCGCCAAGAATCGGAAGACCTTGGCAGGCCCAGGGCCGACCCAATTTCTTGCCCCTATTTGGCCCACACAAGTCGGGCTTCAACATTCGCGTGGACAAAGCAAAAACCCCCCTTGTTTCCAAGGGGGGTTTTTGATGGTGGCTCCGACCGGCGTCGATCCGGTGACCTTTCGATTTTCAGTCGAACGCTCTACCAACTGAGCTACAGAGCCTGGCATCATCAGGCTAGATGATCACCCGATCTTCCGGCGAACCGAAAAACCTAAGCGACCCTGACGGGACTTGAACCCGCGACCTCCGCCGTGACAGGGCGGCGCGCTAACCAACTGCGCTACAGGGCCTTATTCGCGAAGTCTCCCTCGCTCACAAGACAAGAACTCTACCAGAGCATTTCGCTCGAGCAAAATCCAGATTTCGTGCGTACCCCCAACGGGATTCGAACCCGTGCCGCTGCCGTGAAAGGGCAGTGTCCTAGGCCGCTAGACGATGGGGGCCAGGAACCTCTGCCGTGGATTACTCCGCCGCAGTGGACTCAAATAACTATAGAGGCAAACTTCCCTCCGTGCAAAACCGGACACGCGTGACAGTCGACACAACCCCGCTTGCGCCTCATCCCGCCCCTTCGAGTCGTCGAACGGCCGCCGGAAATCAGGACGGCAGCTAGGTAGAGTGCAACGCATGGCGTACGAAATGACTGACGACGAGTTTGAACTGGTGGCCGAGCGTGCCCTGGATGAAATCCCCGAGGCCCTCCTTGCCATGATGGAAAACGTCGCCATCTTCATCGAGGATGCCTACAAGCCCCTACCCAGCGAAGACCCGGCGACTAAATTGCTGGGTCTTTACGAGGGGACATCACTGACGGAGCGCGATTCGGGATGGGGCGCCGGGGCCATGCCCGACCGCATCACCATTTTCAAGAATGCAATTCTCGAAATCTGCTCCACCGAGAAGCAGGTTGTTGAAGAAGTCGGCATCACGATCGTTCACGAGATTGCCCACCACTTTGGCATCGATGACGAACGACTGCATGAACTTGGCTGGGGTTAGGGCTCTACACCTCGCGGGGGCCGGTTAGTACCGCGCACGCTAGGCGCACCGATCAAGGCGGACATCGCTCCGTAGTGGAAAGCCGGGTTCCTTCGCCTGGGGCAACAGGCCCCTTGATCCTGTATGGGCGGATGTTCATCCGGACTTAATCCATCCCCCGACGCGCTTCCAACGCCTCCATCGCTTCGTGACGATGATGCAACACTCCGGCCTGACCTGCCTCTATTCCTGCGAGTTAACGAGTTCGATTCCAAGTTTTCCAAAATGCCGCGCAAATTGACGAATAATTACACTGTTGTAATTGCCGTTATTGAAGTGACTGGTGTTGCCAGTGTGAATAGTTTTCCCATAGGGTGCTATAGGAAGCAGCGATCTGGCCGCACCGTTTCGGCCGTATTTCCCGCGCCTGTTGCGAGACTTGCTAACCGATCGCCGAGGTAAGGAACATCAAGGCATGGCAATCAGGGAAACACTCGGCGTCGCCGCCTGCTCATTTGCATTGGCTGCCACATGCTTCACGGGCGCACTGCCGGCAACAGCGGCACCAATCGCTCCGAGCGCCCTCACCATCGTGGCGGAGCCCGGCACCTCCAGCATCGAGCTCCCTACCCGAGCGCAGTTGGACGCGGCTAAATCTGACCCGGCGGCGCTCAACTCCCTGGTCGAGCGACTCGAAGCCCAGATCGAATCCGGCCGCCAAGGAATCATTTCTGCCGAGGCAGCCGCATTGCATGCCCAGGACAACCTGCTGGCCGCTGATGAATTGCTCGCCGAACGCACCGAGGCCGCTGCGGAAGCCGCCGCGGAAGCGGACAAGGCCACCGAATACCTGCTCTCGAGCAAGAAGGATGTCGGGGAACTGGCATCCAACCTTTACCGCAATGGCGGCATCAATCCCGGCGTTATGACCTTGCTGGAAGACTCACAGGACAACGATGTCCTCTACAAGGCTTCCACCATGGACGCACTGAGTGCCAACCGCACCCTGACCGTCAGCAACGCCGAGGACGCCGCAGCTCTTTGGACTGCCTGGCAGGACTATGCCGCCGCAGCGGCCAAGGCCGCCGACGAAGCAACCAGCGCCCAGCAAACCGCCGCGGCAGCGGCCTCATCGACGCTTTCGAGCTTCCAAGACTCCGTTGCTCCCCAGGAAAAAATCCGCGAAGAGCTCATCGGCCAGTTGGCGTACCTGCACGAGGTCGACGCCAGCGAGGAAACCGAGCGCATTGCCGCCAAGGAAGCTGCTGCGGAAGCCAAAAAGCTCCAGGAACTGATCGAGAATGAGCCCCAGTCCGCACCCCCAGAGGTCGAGCTGAGCAAGGCACCCGAGATCAAGCCACTGGCGGCCCCGCCGAAGGTCCCCACTGAACGCCCGCAGGGCAACTCGCTGGTTCCCAAGCCCTCCGCGCCCAAGCCTCCACAGCTCTCCGTAGCGATTCCCCAGAAGGAAGATCCGGAGCCATCCAAGTCCGCTCCGAAGCCTGCTCCCGAACCCCAAAAGCCAACGGAAACCGCCAAGCCGGCTCCCGAGGCCGAGAAGCCGAAGGAAACGGCCAAGCCCAGGCCCAAGCCGGCTCCCGAGGCCGAGAAGCCGAAGGAAACGGTTAAGCCCAAGCCCAAGCCGGCTCCCGAGACCGAGAAGCCGAAGGAAACGGTCAAGCCCAAGCCCAAGCCGACGCCAACACCGAAGCCGACGATCGCTCCGCAGGCTCCGAAGCAGTCAATCAAGCCAAAGCCGGAACCCAAGCCCGAGCCCACCAAGGAGTCCGAGGCTCCCCAGTCGTCACGCAGCTACAACGCGGCCTTCTCCTGGGGCCACATGATCGCCAACGACGAATCCAAGCGATACAGGTACGGCGCCAACGGCCCGGACTTCTACGACTGCTCGTCCTTCACCCAAGCGGCATATGCCAAGTCAGGCATCAACCTGCCGCGAACCTCGTCGCAGCAATATGCGGCCGCGCCGACCAAGGTCCCGCTGAGCCAGCTGCGCGCGGGCGACTTGGTCTTCTCCTCCTCCAATGGAGGCAGCTCGTTCTACCACGTCGCCATCTACCTGGGCGGCGGACAGGTCCTGCATGCACGCAACCCCGCTAGCGGCATCTCAGTCACCTCTCTGGGTTACATCAACAACCTGCACCCCTACGCGGGACGTTACTAAGGATTCACCGCACCAAGATCAAATGAGTGAGGGCCGGGCAACCATTGGTTGCCCGGCCCTCACTCATTTGGTGGTCAAGGAAGCCTAGAGCCCCCCGTTGGCCCTGTCCTCGAACTCCTGGCGGGAGGCCAAGCGCGGGTCATCCCCGTCGGGGACCACCATGACCGGACCCTTGGAGTGGTGCAGCACGCCCTGGCTGGTGGAGCCCAGCAACATCCCGGCAAAACCGCCGCGACCGCGGGAGCCGGTCACCAGCAGCAGTGCGGTCTCGGATTCGCGGATCAGGATCTCCACCGGAGCGCCGTCGATGACATCGGTTTCAATCTCAAGGCCCGGGAACAGGCTCTGTAGCCAGGCCTTGCCGATGCCCATCTGGTGGCGCACGTCGGCGGTGACCGCTTCCTGGTCAACTGTTGCCGGCATCCAGGCCAGCGCTCCGCTGATCGGTGCCAGGGCACACACCACGCGCAGCGTCAGGCCGCGGGTGGCTGCCAGCTCGGCGGCCACCAGTACGGCCAGGCGCGCCCGGTCGGATCCGTCGACACCGACGACAACCCGGTCCTGGACCTGGGTGTCGTGCTCGTCGCGCTTGGATACGCACAGTGGCACCACGACAGTGGGGCACTTGGAGTGCGCCGGCAGCGCACTGGATACCGAGCCGAGCAGCCTTCCCACGAAGCCGCCGCGGCCACGGGTGCCGACCACGACGAGCTCGGCCTGGCGGCTTAGGTCCAGCAGCACCCCCGCCGGGTCGCCTGACTCGATGTAGGTGCGCACAGTGATGTTTTCGTCGGTGATGGTGGCCCGCGCCTGGCGGACGACTTCCTCCGCGCCGTTGCGGATCAACTGGTCATCCAGCGTGGCGTAACCGGCATCCATGGAGGAGGCGGCGAAGACCGGGATCGTATAGGCGGTCACGATATTCAGGACGCTTCCGCGCCTCTTGGCTTCCTGCGCCGCCCATTTCAGGGCACAGAGGCCCTGGTCTGAACCGTCGACACCAACAACGATTCCTTCGATGACCTCGGCGTCACCCTGGGCCTTGTTGTTTTCGCTCATCGTCTTCACTCCTACGTGTCACGGTCTGAGTCCTCGCGGGCTTCCCCGTACGAGGTCCCGTACTCCCATTGTCTACCACAGTGTGACGTGGGTCTATCTGCCGTTGAGCGTGGCGCATTTCTCCCCTGATTTTTCGCCTAGGGGCGTAAAGCCGAACTATAATTCCCACATGTCCCCTCAGGAAAAGACCCTCCCCCCAAGGACCGACGTGTCACGTCTGGACCGGTATTTCAAGATCACCGAACGCGGCTCGAACTACTCGCGGGAGATCCGTGGCGGCTTCGCCACCTTCTTCGCGATGAGCTACATCGTGGTGCTGAACCCCCTCATTCTTTCCGGCGCCGACTCCAACGGAGACTCGCTGGGCTCGGCCCGCGTCGCCGCGGTCACCGCCCTGGTCGCCGGCATCATGACCATCCTCATGGGCGCGTGGGCCAAGCACCCGTTCGCCATGGCCGCGGGCCTGGGCGTCAACGCCTTCATCGCCGTGACGGTTGCCGCCAACCCGGGACTCACCTGGCCCGACGTCATGGGACTCGTCATCATTTCCGGTGTGACCATGCTCGTGCTGGTGCTCACCGGATTCCGGACCGCGGTGTTCAACGCCGTGCCAACCAGCCTCAAGTCGGCCATCGTGGTCGGCATCGGCATGTTCATCGCCCTCATCGGCTTGGTCAATGCCGGTTTTGTGCGCCGCGTCCCGGATGCCGCCGGCACCACGGTCCCGGTGGGCCTTGGGTTTGACGGCTCGCTGACCGGCTGGCCGATCCTGGTCTTCATTGTCGGCCTGCTGCTCACCATCGCCCTGGTGGTGCGCCAGACCAAGGGTGCCATCCTCATTGGCATCGTGGTCTCCGCGATCCTGGCGAACATCCTCGAGGCCGTGTTCGACATCGGCCCCTCCTTCGATGCCGCCACCGGGACGGCCAACCCGCAGGGCTGGTCGCTGGTGGCCCCCTCGATGCCCACCTGGGCACTTCCTGATCTGTCCCTGGTGGGCGAGGCCAACGTCTTCGGTGCGTTCAGCACCCTGGGTGCCACCTCCGCGCTGCTGCTGGCCTTCGTGATCCTGCTGTCGATCTTCTTCGACGCCATGGGCACGATGGTGGGCCTGGCCAACGAGGCCGGGACGGTGGACAAGGACGGGAACATCCCGGACGTGGACAAGGTGCTGCTGGTCGACGCCATGGGCGCAGTGGTCGGCGGCGGGGCCTCGGGCTCCTCCAGCCAGATCTACGTCGAATCCGGCGCGGGCATCGGCGAGGGTGCCCGCACGGGCCTGGCCTCCATCGTCACCGGCGTGTTGTTCCTGGCCGCCATGTTCCTGACCCCGTTGATCCACCTGGTGCCGTTCGAGGCAGTCGCCCCGGCTCTGGTGGTCGTTGGATTCATGATGATCTCGCACGTTTCCAAGATCGACTGGAACGACTGGGGCGTTGCCATCCCGGCGTTCCTGACGTTCGTGTTGATGCCCTTCACCTACTCGATCGCCAACGGCATCGGTGCGGGCTTCGTGGCCTTCGTCTTCATCCGCTCGATCCAGGGCAGGGCCCGCGAGGTACACCCGCTGATGTGGGTCGTCGCGGGGGCCTTCGTGCTGTTCTTCGGTATCGGCGTCATCGAGCAGGCCATCGGCATCTAGGCACGCAGGCCACGCGCGAAAACCAATGAAGCGGGCAGGGGACGAAAGTCCCCTGCCCGCTTTGCTGTCCCCCCCGTTGGCGGGAAATGGCTACTTGACGCCGAGTTTCCACAGCGAGGTGACCTCGCCCGAGCGTTCCACGTGAAACGGGTCTGAGGTATCGGCCGCGCGCCCATGGGAGGGGACGGTGTCCTCGCGTCCCAGCACCGCCAGGCCGGCACCCTCGATCCAGTGCAGCAGCTCCGCGCGCGTGCGCAGCCCCAGCCGCTCGGCCAAATCCGAGATGACCAGCCACCCCTGCCCATCCTTCGCCAAATGGTCGGGCAACCCCGCAAGGAAGGCCCGCAGCATCGCCGACTTGGGGTCGTAGACCGCGTAGTCAAGCAGTGTCTGCGGGGTTCCCGGCAGCCATGGCGGATTGCACACCACCACATCGGCCCTTCCATCGGGGAACATGTCCTGCTGCACTGCGCGTGCCCGCTCCCCCAGCCCGAGCGAGGCGAAGGTCGCCTGCGCGCAGGCGACGGCGCGTTCCTGCGAGTCGGTGCCGATGACCTCGGTGACGCCGCGCGTGGCCAGGATGGCCGCAAGCACGCCGGTGCCCGTGCCGATGTCGAACGCCCGGCCGAGGCCGGGGAGCTCTGCCCGTGCCACCAGGTCCAGGTATTCTCCGCGCACCGGGGCGAAGGTACCGTAGTGCGGGTGGATCTTCGCATCCAGCGCGGCGACGTGCAGCCCGGTGGTGCGCCATTGCTGGGCGCCGATCGCGCCGAGCAGTTCCTGCAGGGAAACCACCACGGGTTCGGCCACCTGCCCAAAGGCATTGGTCCAGGCCTCGGTGACATCCGGGGCGCGGCGCAGTGCAACGGCCGGGCCGGGGCCCACCGGAACCAGCAGCATCGACAGGATCCGCGCCCGGTGCGTGCGTGCCTGGCGGTACTTGTAGAAGCGCTCGGCGGTCGTGGGTGCCGCGGCGGTGCGCTTGGCCTTGCCTCCGGCGGGAATGCGGCGGGCGATGGCGCTGAGCAGCTGGCGGGCGTTGTGGTAGTCCCCGGTGAAGAGCATGCCGGTGCCGTTGGTCGCCATCCGGTAGGCGTCGTCGGCTCCCAGTGAGTCGTCGACCTCAACGATGGCCTTGGGCGGTGGAACGTCATTGGCCGAGGACCACAGCGCCGCCTTTTCCAGGCCGTCGTGTGTCCAGGAAACTGTTGCGGGGGTGTTCATGGCGGTGCTGGCGCTCCTGCTCAACGTGGGTGGTGGGGTGGATACCGCGGTAGGCAAAAGGCCCTGTGAACCCCAAGCCTATAGCGGCCGGCGGGCACCCTTTGCCGCACCAAGCGGGCTGCGGCCGCGCTACACCGCGGTGGAGTGGCGCGCGAAGGCGCGCACCGTGGCATCGTCCCAGTGCTGGGCAGGGACTCCGCCGCCAAGCAGTTCCCGGATGAACTCCGGACCCGCGGGGATCGGCGCGTTGGAACCGGCGATGATGACATTGCCGTGTCGCCTGCCCTTGAGCATGGTCGGGTCGGCCACGATGGCCACGTGCTTGAAGACCGCGCCGATGGTGGCGGCCTCGCGCCGGGCATTCTCCAGTGCCGGGGTGTCCCCGCAATTGACGATGTACAGGCCAGTCTCATCCAGGACCCTGGCGGCGTGGGCGGTGAAGGCCAGGGTGGTCAGGTCCCGGGGGGTCTGGTCCCCGGCGAAGACGTCGCGGATCACCAGGTCGCGCGTGGCGTCGGTGAGCGTTGCCAGCACGGCTCCGGCCTCCCCGACGCGGATGCGCAACAGCGGCGCGCGCGGCAGGTCGAACCAGGCGCGCACCAGCGCGGCGAGCTTGCCGTCCAGCTCCACCACGACCTGGCGCGCGTTGGGGTAGGTCACCGACGCCCAGCGCGCCATGGAGCAGGCGCCGCCGCCCAGGTGCAGGGCGCGGAGCTTGTGCCCGTTGGCCTCGATCTGCCCGGGGTTGAAGCGGGAGCGGATGAGTGCGGCGATCCAGCGCATGTACTCGAAGTCGAGATGTCCGGGGGCGGCAAGATCCACGTGCGAAGACGGCACGTCGTTGATCCGCAGCAGCCAGCCGGTGGGCGAATAATGGTCGCGTTCAAGTTCCGCGGTGCCGGTGTCGATGGGGTAGATCCCCTCGACGGGACCGTCCTGCGGTGCAGCAGGCGTGTTGGCCGTTGCGGTGGCGAGGTTGCCGCCGCGCTTGTTCCTGCCCTTAGCCACGGTGTGCGCCACGGCGGACCATGCGGATTTCGTTCAGTCCGCTCCAGTCGTCGGCCAGCGGTTCCATCCGGCCGTCGGCATCGAATCCGTGCTTGGCATAGAAGGCCTGGGCGCGCGAGTTGTGCTCGAGGACCCAGAGCACGGCTGCGCGTTCCCCCAGCACGGTGTCAAGCAGCCGCCGGCCCAGCCCGGTGCCGTGTTCGGCGGCCAGGACGTAGAGGAGCTGCAGCTCGATGTCGATCCCGGTGTCGGCATCGTCCTCGGCAGCCGGACCGCCTCCGGCAATTCCGACGATGTCCCCGGCGGGGTTCGTGGCGATCCACAGCTCGGCGCCCTGGGCCAGTCCACGGATCCACCAGTCGCCCTGCTGCTCGAGGGAAGCGCGGGCGTTGGCAAAGAAGGATTCCGGACGTTGGCTGCCATAGGTCTCTTCCCACGCCTGCAGCTTCATCTCAAGGGCAGCGGGGATGTCTTCGGGTACGGCAAGTCGAATGGCGTAGGGCTCTGTAGTCACAGGGGCAAGCCTATGTGCTTCGGGGGCCGGGGGACGAAAGCCGTGATGCACATCAAGGGGCGCCACCGGGGATGAGGGCGCACCGGGACCTGCTAGCGGATGATCCCCACGGCAAAGCCGTCCCAGCCCTTGACGCCCACGGTCTGCAGGGCCGTGGCATCCACGCGCGGATTGGAACCCAGGACGTCGATCCCCCTCCGCACGCCGTTGACCAGGCGCCCGGCATCGGTGAGGGGGTCCCCTTCTTCCAGCACGGCGCCTTCGCGCACCACGTTGTCCACCACGATGACGCTGCCGGGACGGCCCAACATGATCGCCAGGTCGATGTAGTGCGCGTTGTTTTCCTTGTCGGCATCGATGAAGAACAGGTCAAACGGCTCCCCGTCCTCGGCCAGCAGGGAGTCGAGGGTGTCGAGGGCTGCGCCGATGCGGATCTCCACCCTGTCCTCTACCCCGCTGGCTGCCAGGTTGTCAGCGGCCACCCGGGCATGCAGCGGCTCGTATTCGCAGGTGGTCACGTGCCCCTCGGGGCCCACGCCGCGCGCCAGCCAGGTGGTGGAGTAGCCGCCGAGCGTGCCGATTTCCAGCACGCGCTTGGCACCGGCGATCTGGGTCAGCAACATCAGGAACTTCCCCTGCATCTCGCTGACTTCAATGTGGGGCAGCCCGGCCTCGTGGGCACGCCGACGCGCCGCCGCCATTTCCGGCTCCGGTGCCAGCAACTTTTCCACCAGGAACTTGTCGACGTCGACCGGGTTGGCGGAGGTCGCGGAGGTGTCCATGCTTGCTACTCCTGCTCGTTTATGGCCTTTTCCAGACGCTCGATCTTTCCGGTGATCTCCCCGCTGTAACCGGGGCGGATATCGGCCTTGAGCACCAGGGATACGCGCGAGCCATAGGCTGCCACGGCTTCCGTGGCGCGCTTGACCACGTCCATGACCTCGTCCCATTCGCCTTCCAGCTCGGTGAACATCGATGAAGTGGAGTTGGGCAGGCCCGATTCCCGGACCACCTTGACGGCGGCTGCCACCGCATCGTGGACCGACCCGTCGGTGTTGTCGGTACTGGGGGCTACGGAAAAGGCAACAATCATGGTTCCACTTTGCCACCGAGGCCCCGACATGTCACTTGCCTGCACCGCAAAAAGACTTTCAGGGCAATCGGTAGGCATTTTCCTTGCCAAGGGCCAACGGCTCTGCAAGGCTCGATCCACGTGACAAAGCTTGGGGGACCGGATCTTGGGAAAACTCGTACGGATCGGTGCGGCATTGTGCATGCTGGGCGTCGTGTGCGGATGTTCGGCGCTACCCGCACCACGGTCGGTGGCCGCGGGCGCTCCCGAACTGGATGACCTGTTGGCGGTGGTTCCGGGCGAGGCCCGGGTGCTCATGGGCATGGGATCGACCGACCATGCGGAGGTCATGGCCACCGCGGAGCTCGGTGACTACCGTGCAACCCGGCTGACCGTGGTGGCAGTTTGCCAGGGCGAGGGCGAATTGCAGCTCTCGCTGGACCATGGCGGCGCAGTGGCGTTCCCCTGTGACAAAAACATTGCCACTGTCGACATCCCCGTCACCTCCGGAGCACGTCCCAGCAAGGTGTCAATCGTGCTCGATCCGGGCAACACCTACTCGACGCTCGTCTATGCCGCGGACCCGCCACAGTAGGGCATGGACCCGGCGATTCGCTCAGCCCCAACCCAGGTAGCGGGTCAAGGCCGCCGCGCCCGCCCCGGCAATGACCACGACGAGGAACGGCGCCCGCAACAGCAGCGCAACGCCGGCGGCGGCCAAGGCGGCAAGCCTTGCATCGAATTCCACGCTGGTCCCGCTGGCGACGGTGTTGACGATGGTCAACGAGGCCAGCAGCCCAATGGTCAGGGTGCCCGCGGCGCGGGTCACCTTCTCGTTTTCGAGGATTTTCTCCGGGACCAGGTACCCCAGGAGCTTGATCGCGTAGGCCGCGGCGCAACCGGCAAGGACCCACCACCACAATTCATTCATCGCTTGCCCTTCGCGCTGTTGTGCGGCTCGACATCCGGTTCGAGTCCTTCGGTGGCCGGTCCGCGGCCAAAGTAGCCCCAGACCCCGGCGACGACGGCGGCCACCAGGATCGGCACGCCCGGCGGCACCAGCGGGATCGCCAGGACAGTGGCCAGCGAACAGACCGCTGCGATGGCCACGGGCTCCGCTGATTTCAGGCGAGGCCACAGCAGGCCCAGGAATGCGGCAACAGCGGCACCGTCAAGACCCCAGGCCTTAGGGTCGCCCAAGGCATCGCCCAGCAGTGCGCCCACCACCGTGAAAATATTCCACAAGACGTATACGCCAATTCCTGCCACCCAGAACCCGCGCCGCTGCTCGCCGGGTTCCGTCTGGCCGGCGGCGGTGGCGGTGGATTCGTCAATGGTCACTTGCGCCGCAGCGAGCTTTTTCAGTCCACGCGGCCTGAGCATGGCCTTGACCTGCATGCCGTAGACGGCATTTCTCACGCCCAATAGCGTGGCTGCACCGAAGGCCGGCCCGGGGCCGCCGCCACCGGCAATCACGCCGATGAAGGCAAATTGCGAGCCACCGGTAAACATGAGCAGGCTCAGGGCCACGGTCTGCCAGAGATTCAAGCCGGCGGCAATGGCCAAGGCACCAAAGGAAATCCCGTAGAGACCCGTCGCCACGGAGATCGAGAGAGCCGTCTTGGTGGCAGGAGTCAGTTGCAGTGTCACGGTATCAAGCCTAGTCGCGAGCGCAGCTCCGCACGATCCCTGCCCCGCAGTTGCGCCCTCCGGGCCCGGCTCAGCCGTGGGTCGCCTCGTAGCGAACCTTGAGCGTTCCTCGCTTGATCTTGGCCTCCAGTATCCGGGTGCCCCGCAACGCGGCCAGATCGCGGACGTGCGTGCCGCCGCACGGTTCCGCGTTGACCCCGGAGATCACCACAGTGCGAATGCCGGTCTCGTCGATGCTACTTGTGACGGGGGCCCCGGTGGCGACCAGCGCGTCCACACGTTCCTGGATCTCGGCGATGACCGGCTCGCGAGAGGACGCGGTGGAGAGATCCTCGGGAACGGAATCGGGATGGAAATCCAACCGAGCCTGACCCGGGAAATGGCTGTGGCCGCTGTGCCGCCAGCCCCGCTCCTCGCCAAGGAATCCCACCAGGTGCCCGGCAGTATGCAATGCGGCGTGCAGAAGCCGCGTTTCCGGATCAAGCGCTGTGCGCACGACCGCTCCCACGTTGTATTGCCCGGCACCGGTGAGGACCACCATCCCGTCCGCGCTGCGCGTCACCGCGACCGCGCGGCCCTCCACCGTTCCGGAGTCTTCCATCTGCCCGCCTCCACGCGGGTGAAAGATATTCGGACTGACAGCAATCCAGGGCTCGCCCTCATCATCACGCCCGGCGGCAATGACGGCGGCTGATGCCTCAAACAGGTAGGTATCGGAAAAATACGCATTCACTTGTTGTTCCACGCCGCGAGTCTACGCCTGTGCGTCCCCGTGCCCGGCTCCACCGCGCCCTTGTCCTAGGCCAGGCCGAGGTGCGCCTTGATGAGGGCCGGAACGTTGCTGGTCAGCTGGGCGACGCCCCGGCCAACGAGATATCTGGCGTCCTCGGGATCATCCACCGTCCACACCCGGAATGTTGCGCCGCGGGCCAGCCATTGACTGGTTACCGTGGGATGCTTGCGCATGTAGGCGACGCCGGGTCCCGCCAATTGCGGAACCCCGGTATTCAGCAACTCCACCCCCTCGGTCATGGCCTTGGCCAACACGGCCGCCACCCCTGCACGGTCACTTTCCCCTGCCTTGACCAGCTCGTCGATCCAGTCCTCGTCGACCTCGGTGACCAGTTGACAGACATGCGCCGGCGGGATCCGCTCCATCAGGTAGCGCACCGATCCGGGGTCGAAGCTCATGAACGAAATGTAGATGTCGTCCACCATGGATTGTTCAGGTTGCCACCCCATGTCCGACAGCTCGGCGATCATCGCTTCTTCCAATTGCCGCCCGTAGGGACTCGGATGCTTGATCTCCACGGCGAGGCCCACGGGGCGGTCGGCAGCCTGCAGCAGCTCCACCAATTCGCGCAGGGTCACCAACTGCTCATCGATCTTCCCATGGGATGCGGGAATCCAGGGGTTCTTCCATGAGGAGAAATCAAGTGACTTCAACTCGGCCAGTGTCTTGTCCCCGACCCTTCCGTTGGAGTCCGAGGTCCTGTCCACCGTCGGGTCGTGATGGCAGACCACAAAACCATCGGAACTTAGATGGATGTCGCATTCGATGCCGTCCGCCCCGTCAGCCAGAGCCTGCACGTATGCGGCACGCGTGTTTTCGGCATAGGCCTTCGATGAACCTCGGTGGGCGTAGACAAGGGTTCGCATGCCTTTTACGCTACCGCCGTCCCCGAAGCCCGCGCCGCTTGCCGCGCCCGTTGCCGGGTGAACTATCGTGGAAACCTGTTCCATCCACATGTCCAGGCCAAGGGAGCCGCAGTCAATGTCGTCAACCGGATTCAGCCTCGCCCCCGTGAACGACGCCGCCAAGGCGGTCGCGCTGCGCAAGATGAAACGACTCGCCACGGGGTTGCTGGTCATCATGGCGGTGATTTTTGCCGTGGCCTTCGCCCTGCAGCACCGCTATCCGTGGCTCGAGTATGTACGGGCAGCCGCCGAGGGGGGAATGGTCGGCGCGCTGGCCGACTGGTTTGCCGTCACGGCACTGTTCAGGCACCCCATGGGGCTGAAGATCCCGCACACGGCGATCATCCCGCGCAAGAAAGACCAGATCGGCGAGAGCCTGGGGCAGTTCGTGCAGGAGAACTTCCTTTCCCGGGATGTCGTCGGCACAAAGTTGGAGCAATTCGATGTTTCGCGCACTGTCGGCGGCTGGCTGGCCAAGGAGGACTCGGCCACCCGGGTGGCCCAAGAGGCCTCCACGGTGATCGGGGCGATGCTCGAGGTCCTGGATGACCGTGATGTCCTGGCGCTGTTGGAATCCCTGGCCAAGAAGCACATGCTTGCCCCCGAATGGTCATCGACCTTGGGCCGGATCATGGAGCGGGTGGTTGCCGACGGCCACCACAAGCCGGCAGTGGATCTTTTGGCCGAACGGGCAGGGCAGTGGGTGGCGGACAACCGCGAGATGGTCGTATCCCTGGTCGCCGAGCGCTCGCCCTCATGGGTCCCGGCGATGGTTGACACGCTGCTGGGTGAAAAGCTTCACCGCGAATTGCAGAAGTACGTACAGTCGGTGCGGAGCGACCCGCACCATTCCATGCGCTCGAGCATCGATCGGTGGTTGGAGAGGTTTGCCGCGGACATGCAGTCCGATGCGGAAATGATTGCCAAGGTCGAGGCCATGAAGCACTCGCTTCTTGGCGATGCGCAATTGCGCGAATTGGCCGCCACCAGCTGGTCATCCATCAAGGCCGCACTCGTCGATGCGATGGAAAACCCCGGTTCCGAGCTGCGCAGGTCCATGATTGCGGCAATCCGCGACTTCGGCGCGAGGCTGCGTGACGATGCCCGGCTGGCAGCCAAGGTCAACGGGTGGGTGGCGAACGCCGTGGTCTATGTCGTGGAAAACTACAGCGGGCAGATCACGTCTTTGATCACCGACACCGTCGCCCGCTGGGACGGCAGGGAGACCAGCGAAAAAATCGAGCTTCAGGTCGGACGGGACCTGCAATTCATCCGCATCAATGGCACCGTGGTTGGCTCCCTGGCCGGTCTGGCCATTTTCACCTTGGCCAACGCCCTGCTGCGTTAGCGTTCCTCGCCGGCCTCAAGAATGGTTCCGCGTCGCCGACGTTCGGCTTCGATGCCGGCTTCGACCTCGGCGTGCGCCTCGAGACGCTCCCCCTCGCTGACCAACTGGCCGGGGATGGTCGTGGGCAGGGTGCCAAAGGCAAGGGAGGCCGCTTCGATGACCTTCCTGCCCAGGAACCGGTTGCCGAATCCGCCAACCGCCGCACCGATGCCAAAGGGAACCGCCCGCCCCAGCATCGAAGCCCCCTGGGTGGCAAGCATCTTCTTCAGGAACGTTCGTTGCATGGTTTTCTGCATGGTCACCCACAAGCTGGAGGGCTTGTTGGCCCCGAACATTGCTGCCCATCCCTGGACGGGTCCGGCGCCGCGTCCCGCAACCTGGTGCGTCAGGGCGGAAATCATCGAACTTCCCTCGTCCCCCATGAGTATCGCCATGACCAGCAGCCGGGCCTTGTCCGGGTCCTCGGTGGTGATGCCGTGCAGTTCGGCGAGCGACTGCGCATAGAGCGCGCTCGCCTCAAGGAAGCCGATGGTCGCAGCCGCGGAGAAGCCCAGGGCGGCGACGGTTCCGACACCGGGGATGGCTGCCGTCGCACCAACTGCCGCACCGGATCCGGTGATGGCCAGCAGGTAGTCGCGTTCGACGAGCTTGGCCAGCTCCGCCGCGGTGTGGGCAGGGTATTTGCGGCGCAGGCGGCGCAAATAGGCCAGGACCAACGGGCGCTGCACACTGACGGCCTTCATGACGGCGCTCTGCACCCCGGGCTTGGGCTTGCCGTCCGGGCCGATGACACTGGAGGTAATGGGGTTCTTTTTCATCCTGTCTCCCACTCTATGGGTACAGGGCTGTCGACGTAAGCAAATCGCCGCTGGTCGTATGCCGTAAGAAGGAGAGGCTGAGGCTTCTTGCGGAAAAGGGGAAGTTTCGGAAACCGCAATTGCACGCCATTTCCATGGCTTGGCGGCGGATAGCGATCTGGCTCGACGCAGTTCAAGATCCGGAAGACCAAGGCAGGACGGTCGCATCAGGGGGCCACTGCGTCCAGTCATAGCGTGTCGCTGCGCCGGCAGTAAATGTTCCGTCGCGCCCCGGGGCGCAGGTGCCCGCCTTGATTCGGCTAGCGCCCGGCGACCGCCGGCGCGGACGCCCCGGCGGTTTCAGCGGTCTTGAGGGCAGCCCGCAAGGCAACAAACAGGACGATGACCGCAGCGGTCAACGAGATGTGCCCCAGGCCGGCAATGCCGGCGAAGGCGGCCGAGCTCGCATCGGTGCCCAGCACCACCAGCGTCCCCTTGACGAGCATCATGCCGCCGGTCACCGCAACGCCGATCGTCCACAGCCAGTAGAACCAGGCGAAGGCACGCGGCGCGGCGGTAGAGACAGTGAAGACCCTTTCCAGGACGAGCACGATGAGCAGGAACACGAAGCCGAGCACCAACAGATGGGTGTGCACCAGCGGCAACTGGGATGCCGAACGGACAGCGAAGTCGCTGGCCTTCGTCAGCTCGCGGTAATAGAGGCCCGAGAGCACTCCGGTGATTCCAAAGGCAAAGGCGGTGTACATCAGGCGCATCATGGCGTTGTGGTTCCTTTCGCTGGTGCCCGGGCAAACGGTGGTTGTGCCGGCAGGGCCCTCGGGCACGAGGCCTTGCCGCATCTCACCATCCACTGTGCCCGGATGCGCCCCCGGCCGGATCAACCATCCGGTTGATTGTGCGTGCAGCGGGAGGGAATCACGCCGTTGGCTTGGCCGCGAGGTAGTGCCGGTAGAAGTTGCGCACGTCGCGGCGTTCGTCGGCACCGAAGCCATGCCCCATCTCCGGGTAGGTGCGTGAAGTCAGGGCCGTGTGTTCGGCGAGCCATTGTCCCGCATAGGCGACGGCATCGGGGTTGATCACCAGGTCGAAGGGGTCCCTGCCCCAGAAAAACGGAACCGCTTCCCCGGGCTCCGGAACGATGTCGGTAAGCGAAAGCAGCTCGTTGGAGAGTACAAAGCCACTGAGTCCCGTGATCGTGGCATAATTTCCCGGCCGCAGCCGGTGCAGCGTCGTGGCCATGGCCATTCCCTGCGAATGCCCCAGCAGGCTGATCGAGCGATAGCCGCGGGCATACCTGTCCTGCCAATCGAACACCTGCTGTGCGGCGGAGACCACCTTGGCAAAGTCATTGGCGAGGAAGTAATCGAGCAGGAACCAGCCTCGGTCCCCTCCGACCTCCATCGGCCCGCGCAACGCCACCCCGGTGGCATCCGGCGGAAGCTCGTCGAACCAGCCCGTCATCCGTTCCGGGTTTGAGCCGTAGCCATGCAGCATCATGACCAGGTCGGTGCCCGCCCGTCGGCCCGCCGGCCGGGAATAGATTCCCTCATCCATTCATCCACCGTAGCCCGTGCCGCCGGCCGATTCGCGCGCAAGGCGGCTTCAGCCGCATACTGGGGCGCATGAGAATCGATTCGTTGGACGTGTCGCTGATCGAGCTGTTCACCGACTTTCCCGGCATCGGGGTCATGGAGTGTTCCAAGCGCCTGGGAGTTGCCCGCGGCACGGTGCAGAACCGGCTGAACCGGCTGCATGAATCCGGGGTGATCACGCGCATCGCCCCGCAAATCGATGCAGCCGCAATGGGCTATCCGGTCGCCGCCTTCTGTTCGCTGCAGATCCAGCAGAACCTGGGCCACGACGGAATGGCCGAGAAGCTCGCACAGATCCCCGAGATCCTCGAGCTGCACACCGTCTCGGGATCCAGCGACTTTTTGGTGAAGATCGTGGCCCGCTCCACCGCCGACCTGCAGCGGGTCATCGATGCGATCTCCGCCACCGAGGGCATGGGCCGCTCTGCCTCCTCCATCGTGCTGGCAACGCACTTCGAGAACCGGGTCATCCCGTTGGCGCGGGATGCAGCGCTGCACAATCCCGAGTCCCCCGCAGAGTCGGGCAACCGCTTGCGAAGCAGCTCGCTGCGCAATGGCGGTACCCTGAATGCGGCTAGAAAAAACATTGGGCACAATGTCCAGTGATCCACCACGCGCACTGATCTTTCTGTACAACTTGTGCGGTCTTTTGCCGGGCGTTTGACCGGCCGAAGCTCATTTTCGTAGCTTTTGTGAGGCGCGTCACCGGCGACGTGCGAGCAGCTTGTTTTTCGAAAGGCACCCACCGATGACCCTCGCCCAGCGCACTTCCCTTAACTCGATCCCGGCCTACAGGCAGGGTGCCACACCGGGTGCGGCCCAGAAGGCCTTCAAGCTCTCCTCCAACGAAAACCCGTATCCGCCGCTGGACTCCGTCATCGCGGGCCTTTCCTCCGAGCTGGGCACCATCAACCAATACCCCAATGCCGCTGCCCCCGAACTTGTCGGTGCGCTGGCCGCCCGCCTCGGCGTGGAACCGGAGACCATTGCCCTGGGAGCCGGGTCGGTGGAGGTCGCCGGCCAGCTGATCCACGCGACCGCCAATCCCGGCGACGAGGTCGTCTTTGCCTGGCGCTCCTTCGAGGCCTACCCCATCCTCGCCCATGTCGCCGGGGCCACCCCGGTGATGGTTCCGCTGGATGCCGACGGGGCCCACGACCTGGCCGCCATGGCGGAGGCCATCAACGAGCGCACCGCGCTGGTCTTCATCTGCAACCCCAACAACCCGACCGGCACCGTGGTTGACGCCGCAGCCGTGGACGCCTTCATGGCCAAGGTCCCGGCACACGTGCTGGTGGTCATCGACGAGGCCTACGTCCACTTCAACACCGCGCGCGATTCGGCCATCGGGCTGGACTTCTTCCGCCGCTACCCCAACGTCGCGGTGCTGCACACCTTCTCCAAGGCCTACGGGTTGGCCGGGCTGCGCATCGGCTACGCCGTGGCGCCTCCCGCGGTCGCTGCAAACCTGCGCAAGACCGCCGTCCCGTTCGGGGTCACCGCGCTGGCCCAGCGCGCCGCGGTGCTGTCCCTGGAACATGAAGACGAACTCCAGGTACGCATTGACGATCTGGTGACCGCCCGCGAATCCCTGCTGGCCACGCTGCGCGAAGCCGGAGTCACCGTCACCGAATCCCAGGCCAACTTCATCTGGCTGTCCACCGGCGATGACACCGAGGCCGTCGATGCGGGACTACGGGCCGCCGGCATCTGGGCACGCGCCTTTGCCGGGGAGGGCATCCGGATCTCCATCGGGTCCCCAGAAGCCAACGCGGCCATCGCCACCGCCGTCATCTCCGCACTGCAGGAAGCCCCCGCCCATGTCTAACACCCAGACCGCCCCGAAGTCCGCGAGCCTGAGCACCCGGCAGATCACCATGATGGGCCTGGGCGGCGCCATTGGCGCCGGCCTGTTCATCGGTTCCGGGCAGGCCGTTGCCGTGGCCGGGCCGGGCATCGTCCTGGCCTTCGCCCTGGCCGGCTTCCTGGTCATCCTGATCATGAACATGCTCGGCGAAATGGCCGCGGCGAACCCCTCGTCCGGATCCTTCTCCGTATATGCCACCAAGGCCATGGGCCCCAACGCCGGGGCCATCATCGGATGGCTTTACTGGATCCAGGGCGTCATCGTCATCGCCGCCGAGGCCACCGGTGCCGCGGCCATTGTCGGCGGATGGCTCCCCGGGGTATCGCAGGGCACCTGGTCCCTGGTTTTCGTGGCCCTGCTGACCGCCGTCAACCTGGCCAACGTGGCACGCTTCGGCCAATTCGAGTACTGGTTCTCCTTCCTCAAGGTCGCCGCTATTGTGGCGTTCCTTGGCATCGGCGTGGCCATCATCCTCGGGTTGGTGCCGGGCGTCGAAGCCACCGGCCTTTCCAACCTGGTGGCCCACGACGGCTTCCTGCCCAACGGCGTGGTCGGGCTGTGCGCCGGGCTGCTGATGGTCATCTTCGCCTTCGGCGGCATCGAGATCGTGGCCATTGCCGCGGCCGAAAGCGATGACCCGCGAACCTCCATCCGCAAGGCCGTGCGCGGGGTCCTGTTCCGCGTTCTGGTCTTCTACGTGGGCTCCGCCCTGGTCATGGTTTCGGTGCTGCCCTGGTATTCGCCGGAGCTAGCCGCTTCCCCGTTCGTTGCGGTGCTCACCTTCGCGCACATCCCGTGGATCGACTCCGTCATGGCGCTGGTGGTGGTCATCGCCCTGCTCTCGGCCATGAACGCGAACATCTATGCCGCCTCGCGCATGTTGCTTTCGCTCTCCGAGCGCGGGATCGCCCCGCGGGTCATCCAGGTCCGCAACCGGAACAAGACGCCATACGTGGCGGTGAGCGCCTCGGTCATCCTGTGCACGATCGCGGTGGTCATGAACTACCTCGCGCCGGATCTGGTGATGCCGATGCTGCTCAACGCCGTGGGTTCCACGCTGCTGGTCACCTGGGGATTCATTGCGCTCTCGCAGCTCATCCTGCGCATCCGTGCGGACAGGGACCCGAGCATCCACCTGCCGGTGCGGATGCCGCTCTTCCCGTACCTCTCGATCCTGGCGCTGGCGATGCTGGCCGGGATCGTGGTGCTGGCGCTCTTCGATCCGGCGTCCCGCACCCAGTTGCTCGCCACCCTCGGGCTCACCGTGGCGATCGGGGTGCTCAACGCCGTGGCCCAGCGCCGTTCCAGGCGCCGCCTGGCCGGGGGCCTTGGCACCCCAGAGGAAACGCCGGCCTCCGCAGTCGAGTCGCGTGGCGACCACAGGGTTTCATGACAGGCAGGAAAACCAATTCAACGGCCGGGCCCCGCTTTATTTTGGGTCCCGGCCGTTGCCGATTGGTTGCCGGGGGATCAGCCGGACACGGTGACGTCGACCCAGACCAGTCTGTGGTCGCTGCTGGCCGGCGGCCAGCCGGAGACAAGCCCGGCACCGTCTTGGCCGGCTCCCGGCCAGTAGACACCCGAACCCCGCGCCGGCAGCGTTGCCGAGGGCAACACGTAGTCCACGCGCAGCACCCCTGCACTTCCCCGGCCGAAGTCGGCGGTGCCCAGGGCGCTGCCGGTAATGCCCGCAATGCCCCTGGCTTCGCGGTCCCCTGTGCGCTCGGCAGCGGCCGGCAGCGGATCAACCAGCAGCGGGTTGCCGAGCAGCTTCGTGATGGCCGCCGGATCGGAGTCCCCCGAGCCGGCGTCGGAGTTCAAGTCCCCCAGCACCACGAAGTCGCTGCCGGGCTCCAGCGCTCCGCGCTTGCCCGAATCGTCATAGATGTACTCGCCGCGGCCCTCCCCGCCCAGGTAGTCGTTGATGAGCCGGATCTCGTCGTGGTTGCGCGCCCTGTTGCGTTTTTCCGGGCCATCGAAGACCGGCGGGGCGGGGTGGGCGGCAATCACGTGGATGGTCTTGTCCCCCACGGTGATCGGCACATCCCACATGGACTTGCTGGGCAGGGGCAACACGCCGCGGACCAGTTCGCCGTAGTGCCGGTTCGGCATTTGCGACTCCGGCATGTCCTTCCACAGGAACTTCTGGAAAGTACGGATCTTCGCGGCATCTATGGGGTGCTTGGAGAAGAGCACCATGCCGTATTGGCCCTCGAACTCCCCGTAGCCCAGGGCGTCGGCGGGTCCGCCGACAATGCCGTCCCCGTCGAGGTCCGCACCGCTGGGGATCCCCGTGTTGGAAGGGGCCAGGTACTTGTAGGGGTAGTCGATGGGATCCTGGCCGCCCTGGCTGCGCTCCAGGTAGTTGCGCTTGAAGCCTTCCGCGGCGGCACCCTCCGGGTCGTAGTCGAATTCGTTGAGCAGCAGCACGTCGGGTGCGTTACGCTGCACGATCTGCGCCACCGCCTGCGCCTGGCCGTCCAGCGGGGTGGAGAGGTCCAGCGCAAGTTGGCCGGGCTGCGGCCGATTCAGCGAGGCGTTGAACGTCGCCACACGCAGGGAGGGTGCCATGACGTCACGCCCTTCGGCATAGGGAATGGGGGCTGCCGAGAGCGGCTGCACGGAGATCGACCGTGCTTCGGCCGTTGGGTGCGCCTGCGCAGGGAGGGTACCTGCCACCCCCAAGGCGATGAGTGTTGCGGCGGCCAGGGCCGTCCGGATCGAATGTCGCACCATTCCACATTAGGGGTGGAACCTACTTTCCGGTAGGTCGGTACTTTATCCAGTCAGGGGTTTTTCTGTCGGCGAAACCCACCGGCCCGCCCGGTACGGCCGGAAGGCTCAACCGCGAACGCCGGCGGCCTTGCGGTTGGCCTCGAGGACTTCCTCCATGTACGGCGCACGAACATCCGGGGAAATGCGGCAGTCCACCAGATGGATCCCGTCGGCCCCCGCTGCGACCCAGTCGCGCAACCCGGCGAGGTCTTCCAGGCTGCGCACTTTCGTGGCCGAGGCACCGAGCCCGCGCGCCACGGCGGCAAAGTCGACCTCGGGAATCAGCATGGGCCCCTCATGCAGCCCGATGGATCCGTATTGGTGGATCTCCGCCCCGTAGGCGGCGTCGTTGTAGATGACGACGATGCCGCTGCGCACGGTGCGAATGACGGATTCGAGGTCCGCCAGGCCCATGAGGAAGCCGCCGTCGCCACTGGCCAGCACGATCGTCGACTCCGGTGACGCTGCCCCGGCACCCACTGCGGAGGCCAGGCCCAGTCCGATGCTCTGGTAGGCGGTGCCCACCAGGTTCAGGGCATGCGGCCCGGGGACATCCCAGTACATGGGGCCCCAGCCGATGAAGTGCCCGCCGTCCTGCACCACCACGCGGTCCGCGGGCATGATCGCGTTCAGGGCACGCGCCACCGACCGCGGATCGAGCAATCCGTCCGGTGCCGCCTCGTCGCCGGGCGCATGGTCGTTGACCCTCGCCAACCGGTCGCCCACCTCATCCACCCAGCGCAGGCCGCCGTGGCGCCCGCGCACCAGCGGCAGCAGGGAATCGGCAACCGCTGCCACGTCGGCCCGGAGGAACACGTCAACCCGCGGGCTCGTTGCGGCGGCGGCCACATCGACCTGGATGACCTGGGCGCCGACGTTGAAAAGCTCCCCGAAGCGGGTGGTGAACTGGTTCAGCCCGGCCCCGAGCACCAGCACCACGTCGGCTTCGTGGATGAGGGCGGCGGTTTCCCCGGAAGAGAACCCGCCGGCGATCCCCAAGTCCCCGTGGCGGTCGGCCAGGAGGTTTGGCGCGAGCACCGTGCTTGAGCTCAGTGCCCCCAGGGAATCGGCGAGCGCGGTGATTGCTTGCGCCGCACCGGACAGCCGTGCCCCGCGGCCATAGAGCACCAACGGACGCCTGGCCTCGTTCAGGGCGGCGGCCGCCTGGGTGAGCAGTTCCGGTGCGGCGGCCGGGTAACCGGGATCCAACGCGAAGTCGCCCAACGACAGCGGGCCCTCTTCGGCAGCTTCGTCGGCAACGATGTCATAGGGAATCGACAGCACCACCGCGGTGCGCTCGCGCAGGGCGTGGGCGACCGCCTCGAACGCTATGGCCATCGGGCGCTGCGCATCAACCACGAAGGTCGTGGCGCCCACTGCGTCGTTGATGGCGCCCTGGTCAATGTCCCAGGGGCGGGCGCCGGTGGAGGGCTGGTCCCCGGTGACAAGCACCATCGGGATCCTGGCCTTGGCGGCCTCTGCCAGCGGGGTGATGGCGTTGCTGAACCCTGCACCGTAGGTGGTGGTGGCGATGGCAGGCTTTCCGGTGATGCGGAAGTAGGCGTCGGCGGCGGTGACGGCGGCCGACTCGTGGCGTACCGCGGTGAAGCGGAACCCGGTGCGCAGCGCGGCGTCGAGGAAGTGGGCATTTCCGTTCCCCATGACTCCGAAGATCTCGGAAGTGCAGGTTAGGAGGGCGCGGGAAACGGCAGCGGAAACTGTAGACATTTTTTGTGACTTTCGAATGCAGCAAAAAGAACTAAGGCCATATTCGTCTTCGGGCAGCGAACCCGGATTTCGCCCATTTTTAGAGCGACGGCAGGAACTTCAGAAACGTTCCGCCTGACGATGCAACCATAACCGCACCAATGTGTCCTGCGCAACATCCACCGCTTCTGCGAATGCCATCCCAGTGGCTGCGCTCCGGCAAACCGTTCGACGGCAGGCCAGGTGAAGATTGTTGCTGCGGCTCACCATGGATCGGGGAACCAGGAAACAGATGATCCCCGTCCTCACGAGGAGAGCGGGGATAGGTAGTTCTGTGCGCCCCGCGGGGGTCGACCCCCCGGCCAATGGATTAGTAGTCGACATTTGTAGCAGTCCGCGACCGCCACTGTAAATCTGCGCCCGCCATCCGGGACAAGCTCATGGCTGCACAAATCCTGGTGCCGGCCGCCCCGATTTGGGTGGGACACCCCTCCAGCCTGGCCCAGCGGGTGCTGGAGAGGGATGCCGAAATCTCAGAGACCGACTGCCAAGGCCGACCGATCCTGTTCGGCAAGGTCGCGATGGTAGCCGTGGTCGGCAACGAAGACGGCGCACCTGGCCGCCCTGCCCAGTGACCGACCGTATCCGGCGGGCTAGGAATGTGCTGCCTATTTTCAAGGGCTCAAGGCGTGCAGAATGCCCCGCCGGGTGGGTGCGCAAAACATTGAAGCGCCGCCGAACCCGCGCCTACGATGGGAACCCAGCGGACCCCCTGAACGGTGCCTCCGGACCAGTCGTTCAGCCGGGGGATGATGAAGGCTACATGGATTGGGGGATGACATGCTCCAGCCACTAGCCCCCCGGGGACACCGAATACCTGCGGGTGGCCGAGGCCGCCGCCGCGATGCGCGTGCCAAGGATGACCGTGTACGACCTGGTGCAGGAGGGCAAGCTGCCGGCGGTGAGCTTCGGTAAGTCCTTCCGCATTCCTGCCCGCGCCGTGCGGGAGTTCCTCGCGGCCGCCCGGCATCCCGCGGCACCTGCGCCTTGCACGCGCCGACCTAGGCCAGAGCCTATAGCATCCGAATGAGGCCCGCCATCGCTGCCGTCCGCGGCAGTGCGGCGGCGGCTACCTGTCGAAATGGGTCGCGGGGGCCTCGGGGGTCGCGGAGCCGACCACGGCGGCCGCCACGTCGCGCAGCTTGATGTTGCGGCTGTTGGACGCTGCCCGCAGGATGCCGAAGGCCTCCTGCTGCGAGCACCGGTTCTGCCCCATGACGATTCCCACAGCCAGGTCGATGGTGGTGCGTGCCTTCATCGCCTCCAGCAACTGTTCAGCTTCCTCCCGGTGCCTGGCCACCTGGAGCGCCAAGGCCAGCGCGGTGGACGCCTGGTCCGCATATCCCCGCGCGGCCTCGACCTGCCGGGGGTCGAACCCGTGGACCTGGCGCGAATACAAGTTCAATGCGGCGCCGTCCCCGTCCTGTAGATCGAATGGCACCGCCAGCACCGAGCCAATCCCCCGGGATACCATGTGCCCGACATACCTCGGCCAGCGATGTTCCACGCGCAAGTCCGGGACCAGGACCAAGCCCCGGTCCCGGGCAGCGGTGAGGCACGGCCCCTCGCCCAAGCCGTACTGGACCTCGTCCACTTCCTGGGCCTCGAGGCTGCTGCTGGCCACCGTGCCCGCGCGGTGGCGGCACCAGCGTGATCCCGCACAGCACCCGTCCCGGGTCCCCGCCGGAAAGTTCCTGCACCGCCACGTGCGTCAGCGCATTGAGAAACCCCTCAATCTGCTCGGTATCCAGCACCTTCCCATAGAGGTACTCGCCGACGCTGGTCAGTTGGTCGCTATCCATCGCTGGTCCCCTTACTTCCGGGTCTGCGCAGCCATTCGACGAAAGTGCCCGCCCGCACCACGGCTACCTTTCCCTTTTACTGTGCCACTTGTTATCCGCCTCGGGAAGGATTGTTTGCATCGTGGCCCTCCCGTAGCCTCCACGGATCCGACCGCCGCCAGCCTCGTCGCTTTCAGCCCCGGGCCACACCGGCCCCTGGCCCGCGCCACGCCCGGGACCCCGCGGGGCGGATGGCGGGTCCGGACACCGCGGGGCACGAGGTGAAATCCCCTTGAATTCGGCAATACGTGTTGGGCATAATCGATTTATCGATCGGCCGGCGGGGTTTTTGTCGGCCGCACGTGGTTCTCCAGACCCCGGGAAGCACGTCATCCGCGTATCGGAAATTCGGAAATTCGAGGACAGGGCTCATGACCATCCAGCAATTGTTCGCCACCCCGCAACGTCGCAGCGAGCTACCCGCGGACACCGCCAAAATCACCTTGGTCTCACCATCGACGCAGGAGAGCGTGCCGCCGATCAGTTGCGGAACCTGCCACAGCGACAAGTACCTGGTCTTTGAACAGGTCAGGCCAGTACCACCGCATGGGCCCGCGCCCTCGGCCTGGGACGTTGAATGCTGGTGTGGCCGGTGCGAGGAATTCCAGGGAATCCGCACCCACCGCCTGCCCGCGCTGCCACACTCCTTCCTGCTGCGGGGCTACGGCACCGACATCTAGCCGGCTCCCAGGCCTCGCCCGAAGTAGGTCTTGTCGTGTTTCGCGGTCAGGGTGTCCGCGAGTCCGGTGGCCAGGACCACGCCTTTCTGGTTGCGGATGGAAGCCGCCCGCGAAGAGAACTTGAACGCCTCTTCCCTGGAACGACCCGCCGTCCCATGTTGACGCCAAATCGATGGGTGCGCGACCTCAGGTCTGCTGCGGATCCGCATGCTCATGCTGACGCGCGGCGAGCCACAGCGCCGGCGGGCGGGTGGACCTTGTGCCTGGGCCGCATGCCCCTGCGGACGGCGGGACCGCGGTGAGCCCCGGCCTACTCCGGCCAGCGGTCAGCCCGTTGCCAAGGGCATTGGCCTATTCGGTGGGCCGGCAGCGCGGCCGACGCCCGCACGGCGAAGAATCCGCACAGCTGCTCCAGGAAGTCCGCGAGGCCGGAACCCTCAAAAACGAGGTTTTGGGGTTGTCCGGCCACGGAGCCGGAAAATTCCCGGTTTCGTGCCCCTGCCACCTTGCCCTGGTCCCGGGCAAGGGACGAAGGACTATTCCATCCCCCGGGCGCGTCGCGCCTCACGCAGGACCTCGATCGCCCGGTCGCCGAGGCGCACGTTCGCCGAGAATGCCGAGCGACTCAATTGAGCGAAAGCCTCGGCACGGCTGCACTTGTCCCGGACCATGATCACCGCCACCGCCCCGTCAACCAGCCCGCGGGCCCGCAGCTCCGAACCGAGGTCAGCGCCGGCCAGGGCAGGCAGGTGGAATCGCAGGGCCAAGCGCAGGATGCGCGAAATCGATCCGGCGAAGGCCTCCACTGCGGAAACAAAGTCCGAATCCATTATTCCGGGTTCGCGGGCATAGCAGTTCAGCGCGGCCTGGGTGCCGCTGCCGGCTTCCACGGGGACCGCGAGGATGGCATGCACTCCGCTGGAGCCGATCTCCCGCGCATAATCCCGCCAAGTCCTCGACTCGTCTATTTCCGGGATGAAGACCTTGCGCTGCTGCCGCAGCGCGGTCAGGCAGGGACCATTGTCAAAGGCGTACTGGCGTTCATCCAGGACCATGGCATCGAGCTCGCTGCTTGCCACCGTGAGCGGGAAGCCCTCGCGCTCCACCGTGATGGAACACAGCACCGGCTTGCCGCTGCCCAGCCCCGCCGCGGCAATCAGCACCAGCTCCAGCATGAAGTCGCTGAAGCCCTCGCTCTCAAGTAGCAGGTCTTGCAGCTCGTCTTGGTTGCGTGCGTCGTGGCCTCGGGCGCCCATTTAGGTTTCCGTCTTTCCCGGGTCCTGGTCAGTGGAGTACGGGACCCTGAGATCCATGTCCAGGTCCATGAAGCGTTCATTGATCGCGTGGGCCACCAGATCGCGCTCCAACGTGGGCAACGCATGGGCGGCAAAAAGATAAGCCTCGATTTCGAATTGGCCGGCTGACCCGCCAAGGCCGAAGTACTTTAGCCACAACTCGCCCACCGTCAGGCCCGCAAGCGGCAGCGCCTGGCGCAGCTGCTTCAGCTGCAAATCATCGTCATCCATCTCCATGGCCTGTTCCCCGTCGCTAGGCACCTTGCGGGGTGGCGGCCTCGACTAACCGGGCAGCAAACTCGCCCAGGGTCCGGCCCTCCGCGATGGCCTGCTTCAACAACAGCCGCACCGCGTCATCGGCGGCAACGCCATGACGTTCCATGATGATGCCCTTGGCCATGCCAATGACGTCTCGCAAATACAGGGTACTGCGCAACTCGTCACTGACCTTCTTGGCCTGTTCCGCGGTGATGGCATGCTCCAGCAACACCGAAGCCTGCCGGGCCAGCAGCTCCAGGACACCTCGAGAGCGCTCAGTGAAGGCCTGGGGCTCGGCGGCATAGACTTTCACCGCGCCAAAGGACTCGGAGGAGGATTTCAGCGGAACGCTGATGGAGGCGGCGACGGCCAGCGGCGCCACCAACCTTGACCATTCGGGCCAGCGATCGTCGGCGGCAATGTCCTGGACCACCACCGTTTCGCCCGTGGCCCAGGCGGAGAGACAAGGGCCCTGCTCGAGATCGTATTGCAGACTATCGGCCTGCTCGACGACCTCGTCCGAGGCGGCAGCACTGGTCGGACGGGCATTGGCATCCATTAACGTTACCCCGGCACCAATGGCGAAGGGGACGCTGGACTTCGCCGCGGCGGTGATAAGTTTCAGCGTTTCGGCCACGGTGGCCTCGGACATGAGCAACCCGGCGGCACCCGCCGCCGCAGCGGCCAACTCGTCCGCAATCGGGAGCGACTTCCCAATCCTGGCCATGAACGTGCCTCTCTGTCCTGGACACAACAGCAATATACTGCTCCAAGCCTACACATCCGCGGACCACAAAGCGCCGGAAGCACAGACGGACTTCCAGGTCCCTCGGGGCATGTCGGCAATAAGGCGGTTGCCATCACAAACAGCGCACGCCCGTTGAGGACGACCACTGACGCAACCTGTTGAAAGCGGACCGGTCGAGCTGTCCTCCACGTTCTTGAACGGTATGCCGAGCGAGTTCAAGGTCGGCTGGGACCCCTCATACTTCTATCTGAGCGAGCTAGAAGAATGCGAAGCGAATCGGGCCTTGTGGGTCTTCGGTTCAGAGACTTCGGCCCTCGACGTCGTTGAGAAAGTGCAGGCAGCAGGAAGATTGTCCGAGATCAACTGGCACTCCCGGATCCAGCCAGATAATCGAATTCGTTGGCTTCCCTGAATTTGGGGGCAACGACTTAAACAGAAAGCGGTTCTGACTTAGATTTCTCCTAGTCAGAACCGCTTCTCTGTGCGCCCTGCGGGGGTCGAACCCGCGACCAATGGATTAAAAGTCCAGTGCTCTACCAACTGAGCTAAAGGCGCGCTTGGCACTTAGCCAACACCATATTAGCGGATAATCCGGTCCCGCTTGGACAAGCTTGCTGGAATCAGCTGGTGTCCGAACACCTGGGGTTCGCAGGACTTGCCCCGCCGCGGGCTTTCCTGCTGCCAGCCTGCCGGCACGCAGACTCCCTCCCGACGGCTCACCCATCCCGGAGATGAGCAAGTATCCAGCTGGGCAGAGTATCCTCGAGCCCATGAAGGGCCACCCAGCATTGACTCCCCCGGCAACCACATTCCGGCACCACAAACCCAAACCGTTCGCTCCCATGGATTTCGATCCCTTCGAGGGCGGTGCCGATCCGGCGCGCGTGTCCGAGGCAGCGCACCTCTCCGCCCACGCATTGGTGCAGGCAGGAAAACTCAATGACGATCCGGAGATCCGGGAGCGCCTGGTGCGGCTCGCCGAGGACGAAGGCCTGGAGGTCATTGCCGAGCTTTGGTCCAAGGCCCCCGCCCGCTCGCTTCCCGGCGCCCTGTGGCGGCTGTACGCAATCCGCGCCGCAACCGTCAACAATCCCGAGGCCATGGCCTCGTTCTTCGCCGCCGGCGCCCGCCAGGCCCAGGTCTCGCGTGTGGTTGCAGGAGCCGCGGAACCGCCGGGGGCCGAGGAACTGTGCAACATGACCAGCTCCATCCTCACCGGCGCCTTTGACGGCGAGTTCGATGTGGCCCTGGAACGCACCGCGGCGTACTGCCGGGTCATAGCCCTGGGGCAAGCCGAACAGGCGGATGCGGCCGATTTTTCGCACCCGGAGCGCGCCGCCTTGATGACCGGTCGCGCCCATGCCCTGTTGAAGACCGCCGAGGACTTGGAAGCCGCCGCCGCATCCTGGAGGCGCGGGGAACTGGACTGAGAGTTCCTTCACGCCGAGCGCGAATACTGCGCCGGCGTGTTGACAGGAGGGCCGGTTTCCTAGAAAACTGGAATCACGGTGCCGGACCGCGGCAGCCCCGGGCTCCAACTTTCAGCCGCTACGAGCGGCCTTCCGCCGAGAGGCGCTCCCGGTTCGGCACCGCCAACTTCACTCCCCGCCCTGGCACGGGGACGCACTTCACACGGCCCCGGGCGGGCTTGTTCACCTTGGATGCGTAAACTGGGCAGAGTCCCGCTTTTTCCTTTCCATCCGGTGGTTTCCTCGTGAAATTTAGATTGTTCCCTTCGGACATGCGCGGCCTTGGGCTTCTTCGTGACCTGGCCTCCGAAGTCAACCTATGCGTTGGGGTTCTTTCCGAAATGCTGGGCTCCAGCGAAGACCGCGCCGTGCAGCTTGATGCGCTGGACGCGTCCGAAGCCAGGGCCACCGACCTGCACTACGCGGTGCTGACGCATTTGCGCACCAGCTACGTCAACCCGTTGCCGCGCGAAGACGTTTACACTTTTTCGCGGCTGCTCCATGAGGCCGTCGAGCAACTCAGCGGAGGCGGCATCCTCATTGCGCACCTGGGCAAGCGACACCTCTCACATCGTGCGGCCGAGCAGCTGGAACTGATTGGCCGCCAGACCGAGCTCACCACCGAGGCATTGGGCAAGCTCCAGCGACTGGACGACCTGGAAGACGTTTGGCTTGATTTGGTGCGCATTTCCAAGCGCGCGCACCGAACGCACCAAACGTGGCTGGGTGAGATCGGGGAACTGAACAAGGCAGGCACCATCATTCGCCACCGTTCGGTCGCTGACCAGCTCCACTCCTGTTCCCAATCCCTGCGAGCCGTGGCCGACCACTTGGGACGCGTCCTGGTCAAGGAATCCTGAGTCGGGCGTGGTTACCGGCCAATCCTTCATGATGTTCGTGGTGCTGTTGTTCACCTGCGCCTTCGCGTTCCTCAACGGGTTCCGCGATGCCTCGAACTCAATCGCCGTCGCCGTGCGCAACCGCGCTTTGACCCCCAACTATGCGGTGCTGGTGGCTGCGTTCTTCACCTTTCTGGGCACCATGCTCTCCACCTCTTTCGGGGTCTACCTGATTTCGGCCGTCGAGCTGAACGTCCCGAGCGGGGTTCCCGGGCTGGCACTGCTGCTGTCCGCATTGCTCGCGGGCGGCGCCTGGGCGTTGTATTGCTGGTGGCGCGGACTCCCGGTGTCTTCGACGCATTCCCTGGTTTCCGCCCTTGCCGGCGCGGGCGGCGCGTCTGCCCTGCTGGGCGACGACGGGGTGCACGACGCCTGGCGAATGCTTGCCGGCGGAGTTCTGCTGCCACTGCTCTTCACTCCCGTCTTTGCCTTCGTCGTGTCATACGTCCTGGTCATCCCCGCCACCTGGCTGGTGCGCCATTCCACCGCCTCCGACGTCAGCGGGGCATCCCGCGCAGGGCAGTCCATCTCGGCGTGTGCGGTGGCCCTGGGCAACGGATTGCAGGACGGCCAGCGCACCGGCGCCATGTTGACCTTGGCCCTGGTGACGGCGGGCGCCGCGCAGCCCGGCACCATCATGCTCGGCCCCCAGCTGCTGGGCGCTTCCGCCCTGGCGGCAGGGGTCCTCTTTGGCGGCTGGCGCATCGCCCATACCCTTGCCTACCGCCTGGTCAACCTGGACCCGCTGCGCGGCATGGTGGCCCAATCGGTCTCCGCCGCAATGCTCTTCCTGGGTGCCATGCTGATCCACCTGCCGATTTCCACCACCCAGGCGGTGACCAGCTCGATCGTCGGGGCGGGCACCAACCAGCGGTTCGAGTCCGTTACCTGGCGGCAGGTAAAGCGCGTACTGCGGCACTGGGTGGCCACCCCCGTAGTCTGCTCGCTGCTCGGCGGCATCCTAAGCCTGGCCATTCATCCGTTGGTCAGCTGATTATTAGGCGGCTCTTGCCCGCTCCGTCCTGACCGGATCCACCCTCGACGCCTGGCCCCCTGCACCGGGCCCGGGGGGGCGCCTCCGAGCGTCTCCGGCCATTGGCGCCGGCACAAGCGCCACTGCCCCCGCCACAAGGCTTCGGCGGCACCACCGATGCCTCCGGTGCGGCCGGGTGGTCCCATTCCCCGGGTCGCGCTGTCGGGCTCCACGTGCATCCTCGCGGGCCCCCGATCAGCGATGGCTCCCTCGGGCGTTAAACAAGGCAACGGCGGAACCCCGCGCAAGACTCATGCGCGTGGTTCCGCCGTTGCGATCCCCCTCCAGGGATCCCCGGAAGATCCCCCTTCCGGTACCGCCGCAGGACCTGTTCGGTCCCGGGCGAATTTTTCTGCGGCGAGTGCAGTCAGGAATTATCCGAAGCGGCCCGAGACGTAGTCTTCGGTGGCCTTGACCCCGGGGTTGGAGAAGATCGTGGTGGTCTCGGCGTACTCAATCAGCTTGCCGGGCTTGCCGGTGCCGGCGATGTTGAAGAACGCGGTCTTGTCGCTCACGCGCGCGGCCTGCTGCATGTTGTGGGTCACGATCACCACGGTGTAGTCGTTCTTCAGCTCGTTGATCAGGTCCTCGATCGCGAGGGTCGAGATCGGGTCCAGGGCGGAGCACGGCTCGTCCATGAGGATCACCTCCGGCTTCACCGCGATGGTGCGGGCGATGCACAGGCGCTGCTGCTGGCCGCCGGAAAGCCCGGAGCCTGGCTTGTCCAGGCGGTCCTTGACTTCGTTCCAGAGGTTGGCGCCGCGCAGCGACTTCTCGACCAGTCCATCGGCATCCGAGCGGGAGATCTTCTTGTTGTTCAGCTTCACCCCGGCGAGCACGTTGTCCCTGATGGACATGGTCGGGAACGGGTTGGGACGCTGGAAGACCATGCCGATCTGGCTGCGGACCGTGACCGGGTCGACACCGGTTTCGTAGAGGTTGTCCCCGTCCAGGAGCACCTCGCCCTCGACGCGGCCACCGGGGATGACCTCGTGCATGCGGTTCAGCGTACGCAGGAAGGTGGACTTGCCGCAGCCGGAGGGACCGATGAAGGCGGTCACCGACTTGGCTTCAATTTCGATGCTGACGTCTTCCACGGCCAGGAAGCTGGAGTAGTAGACGTTGAGGTCCTTGACGTCGATGCGCTTAGACATGTGTTTTTTCCTTAGGAAGTTTGTGTGTCTGAGGGTCCGGAGCCTTTGAGGCTCAACGGCCCTTCTTGGGGGCGAACAGGCCGGCGATCAGGCGTGCGCCGAGGTTGAGCACCATGACCATGGCGATCAGCAACAGTGCGGCAGCCCAGGCACGCTGGATCGAGGGATCCACGTTGGTCGGCGAGGTCGGGGTGAGGATCTGGTAGTAGATGAACGTCGGCAGCGTGGCCATCCAGTTGCCAAAGACGTTCACGTTGATGTTGTTCGCCAGGCCGGCGGTGACCAGGATCGGTGCGGTCTCGCCGATGACGCGGGCGATGGCCAGGGTCACACCGGAGGCGATGCCGGAGATTGCCGTCGGGATGACGACCTTGGCGATGGTGCGCCATTTGCGCACACCCAGCGCGTAGGCCGCCTCGCGCAACTCGTTCGGGACGATCTTGAGCATTTCCTCGGTGGAGCGGACCACCGTGGGGATCATCAGCACGCTCAAGGCGACGGCGGCAACGATGCCCATGCGGGCGGTGGGGCCCATGATCACCGCGAAGAGCGCGGTGGCGAAGAGACCGGCGACGATCGAGGGAATGCCGGTCATCACGTCGACGAAGAAGGTGATGCCCCGGGCGAGCGGGCCGTTCTTGCCGTACTCGACAAGGTAGATTGCGGTCAGCATGCCCACCGGAACGGAGATCAGGGTGGACCAGAGCGTGATCAGCAGCGTGCCGATCACCGCGTGGTAGGCGCCGCCGAGAACCGGGGTGCCGTTCTCGACGCTGGCGTTGTCGGCCGCACCGGTGATTCCGTTCATGGAGTGGAACAGGAAGTGGGTGTTGATGCCCGGCAGCCCCTTCTGCAGCACCGTGAACAGCACGGAAGCCAGCGGGATGAGCGCGACCAGGAAGGCTGCATAGACCAGGTAGGTGGCCAGGGCGTTCCGGCCGCGGCGCGCCCCCTCCACCAGGGTGGTGATGACGCTGGAGGCCACCACGAAGATGACTGCGGTGTAAATGGCGAAGCTTGCCACGGAGAATCCACCGAGGGTGGAAGCCGCGGCGCCGAGGATCAGTGCGCCCACGGCAATGCCCGGGATGGCCCAGCGCGGCAGGTGGCCCTTGGACAGGGAGTTTCGCTTGCGGGCAACCGGAGGCTTGCCCGGCTGCTGGCGCGAATCGTTGGGGAGCTTGTTGGCGGTAACGGTGTTCATCAGTTGGCTCCCGAGAATTCCTTGTGGCGGGCGATGATTGCCCGGGCGATCAAGTTGACCACCAGGGTGATCACGAACAGCACCAGGCCGGCCGCAATCAGCTCGGAGAGGCGCAGGCCGAAGGCCTCGGGGAAGTTCAGGGCGATCTCGGCGGCAATCGTCTGGTTGCCGGACTTGATCAGCGATGGGATCAGGCTGCCGGTGGAGAGCACCAGGGCCACGGCCATGGTCTCGCCCAGTGCACGGCCCAGGCCGAGCATGACGGCCGAGATGATTCCGGGGCGGGCGAAGGGAAGCACCGACATGGTGATCATTTCCCAGCGCGTGGCGCCCAATGCCAGGGCGGCTTCCTCGTGCAGCTTGGGGGTCTGCAGGAAGATCTCGCGGCTCAGCGAGGTGATGATGGGAAGTACCATCACTGCCAGCACGATGCCGGCCGTGAGGATGGTCTTGCCGGTCTGCGAGGCGGGGCCTTCAAAGATCGGGATGAAGCCGAGGTTCGCGGTCAGCCATTGGAAGCTGGGGACCAGCGCCGGGGCCAGCACCAGGTAGCCCCAGGCGCCGTAGATCACCGACGGGATGGCTGCCAGCAGGTCGATGACGTAACCAAGGCCCGCCGCCAGCTTGCGCGGGGCGTAGTGGGAGATGAACAATGCAACGGCGATGCCGACCGGAGTGGCGATGAGCAGGGCGATGGCCGCTGCGATCACGGTGCCGATGACAATCGGATAGATGTAGCTGAAGAAACCTTCGCCGCCACTGACGAGTGTCGGGTCGGCGGTGAAGGTGGGCAGCGCCTGGATGAGCAGGAAGACCGCTACCGCAAGGAGGGTTACGAGGATCAGGATGCCCGCGCCTAGCGCGGCTCCGGAGAAGATCTTGTCTCCGGCCTGTCCCTTGGATCCGCTGCGCCGTAGCGCGTTGGTAGTCATATGGGTGAGCCTTAGGGAGTTGAGCGAGCGGCAAGGGGGATCATACGGCCGTTCGCGCTGGGATATGGAGGGGTCAAATCAGATGCTACTGCGCCTTCGGGGGAATATCGAAGAAAAGTCATCGATATTCCCCCGAAGGCCTGGGTGCAAAGTTAGGACGCGACCTTGATCGAGTCGACAGCCTTGATGGCGGCTTCGCTCATCTTGGCGGACAGCGGGGCGTTGCCGGCGGAGCCTGCAGCCTGCTTCTGGCCTTCCTCGGAGAGTACGTATTCGCCGAAGCTCTTGACGAGGTCAACCGTGGCCTGGTCCTTGTAGGTGGAGCAGAACACGTGGTACGAGACCAGGATGATCGGGTAGGAACCCGATTCGGTGGTGTCGCGCTTCAGGTCCAGGGACATGTCCAGTGCGCCGCGGCCTTCGACCGGGGTGGCTGCCTCGACGCCCTTGGCTGCTGCCTCGGGGGAAATCTCGGTGAACTCGTCGCCGACCTTCACGTTGACGGTGCCGAGCTTGCCAACGGCGGAGAAGTCCGCGTAGGTGATTGCACCCTCGGTGGCGGTGGTGGTTGCCACGACGCCGGAGGTGCCCTTGGCGTTCTCGCTGGCGAGGTCCTTGGGCCAGTCGCCGGAGACTTCGTAGTCCCAGACGTCCTTCGCGGCGGCCGCGAGGTAGTCGACAAAGTTCTCGGTGGTGCCCGACTCGTCATTGCGGTGCACCACGGTGATCGCGGTGTCCGGAAGCTCCACGCCTTCATTGGTCGCGGCGATGGCCGGATCATTCCACTTGGTGATTTCCAGCTTGAAGATCTTTGCGATGGTGGCTGCATCGAGGTTCAGGGTCTCAACGCCCGGAAGGTTGAAGGCAACGGCGATCGGGGAAACGTAGGCCGGGACGTTGAATGCGCCCTCGGGGCCGCAGATTTCCTTCGAGGATTCGACTTCCTCGTCCTTCAGGTAGGCATCCGAGCCTGCGAACTGCGCGCCTCCGGCCAGGAAGGCCTTGCGGCCGGCGCCGGAGCCATCCGGGGAGTACTGGACCATGGTGCCGGCGTTGGCCTGCTCGAAGCCAGCCTTCCAGGCTTCCATGGCGGACTTCTGCGAGGAAGCACCGCTACCGGTCAACGTGCCGGAGACTGCCCCTGCGGACGAGTTGCCGGCGTCGCCGGTTCCGGCCGTGGCCGTCGGGCTGTCCGAACCGCAAGCGGTCAGGGCAAGTGCTGCCACGGTAAGAACTGCAGCCGCGCTGCCAATGCGATGAAGCTTCACGAGTTATCCTCTTTCACATGCCTGTCAATGACGAACCGTGTCGTCCTGGTCTTTCCCAAGGATGCGCACACCGGCACATCGCTTCAATACGAAATTAGGCCCCGGAAGTAACCAGCACTTCCGACGAAGGTGAACGCAAGGTGAACAAGGCCGGCATGGCCCAGTGTTTCGCGTCACGATCCATACTTGCCAGTGGTATTTGCGCGCCATGACAGACTGTTGTCCATGGGTATCGGATCATCGGCCGGCGGCGCGTGGACGTTCGTCATGCGCCGCAACCGCGTGGGTGTGCGCCGCGTCGGGACATCGTTCCCCAAGATCATCCAGATGACCGTCTCCGCGGTGCTGGCCTACTGGATCGCCGAGCAACTCCTGGGCCACGTGGACCCGATCTTTGCCGCGACCAGCGGGCTGCTGGTGCTGGGATTCGGCACCGCCACCACGGTGCGCCGCTCGATGGAGGTCGCCATTGGCTGCACCCTGGGCGTGGCTGTCGGAGACTTGTTGCTGACGCTTCTGGGAAGCGGCCTGTGGCAGGCGGCCCTGGTCCTTTTTCTGTCGCTGGTGATCGCCAGGTTCCTGGATTCCGGCCCCATTTTCTCCACCCAGCTGGGACTGCAATCGGTGCTGGTGGTCCTTCTGCCCATCGGTGCCGCGGGACCATTCAGCCGTTCAATCGACGCGGTCATCGGTTCGCTGTGCGGCCTGTTGATCATGATGGTTTTTCCCCGCGACCCGCGCCGCACCCCCACTGCCGAGCTGGGCAAGCTTTTGGGCGAGCTCGCCGGCATCCTGCACGAATGCGGGCGCGCCGTCAGCGCCTCCGACACCACCCTGGCATTCCACGCACTGGTCCGCGCCCGCGGAACCCAGCAGCTCCTGGATTCCCTGCCCGCGGCCCTGAACATGGCCCGCGAGGTGGCCACCCTGGCCCCGGCACACCGCCGACACCGCTCCGACCTTGACCGGTTGAAGGTTACGGCGGAAAAGACCGATCTGGCCGTGCGCAACTCCCGGGTCCTGGCCAGGAGGCTGACCACCGTGATCACCCAGGGCTCCCTGACCGACCAGGGGGTCGAGTCCGTGGCGGGCTTGTTGACCGAACTGTCCGAGGCGGTCAACGCCCTTGGCTACGCAGTGTTGGAGACCAAGGAGTCCGGATACCGAAGGGCTGTGGGTCGGGCCCGACGCGAGCTTGCCGAATGCGCAGCCCGGCTGGATCCCGCGGCCCTCCAGGTCAGCGGCCTGCAAGGTGAAGGCATGGTGCTGCTGCTGCGCCCTCTGGTGATTGACCTGCTCGAGGCCACCGGCACCAGCCACGAGGAAGCAGTGGCGTTGTTGCCGCGCCTGTAGCGTAACCCGGCTGCCACGCACCCAAAGCGTGGGCACCGCAAGCTAGCATCAAAGGCATGGCCAAGAGCACCCGCACCAAATCCACCCCCGGTTACCGCTGCGCGGAATGCGGGTGGAGCACCGTGAAATGGGTGGGGCGCTGCGGCGAATGCCAGGCCTGGGGCACGGTGGAGGAAATGGGCGCCGTCTCGGCAAAGACCACCGCCGCCACCAGCATCGCCGTCCCGGCCCAGCCCATCGGCGACGTCGATGCCTCCGCAGCTTCCTACCGCTCCAGCGGCGTGGAGGAACTTGACCGGGTGCTCGGCGGCGGGCTGGTCCCGGGAGCCGTCATCCTGCTGGCCGGGGAACCCGGAGTGGGCAAGTCCACGCTGCTGCTCGACGTTGCGGCACGCGCCGCCCGCTCGGACCGCAAGGTCCTGTACATCACCGGCGAGGAATCCGCCGCCCAGGTCAAGGTCAGGGCCGAACGCATCGACGCCATGGCCACCACGCTCTACCTCACCGCCGAGACCGATTTGGGCATCGCGCTGGGCCAGGTGGAAAAGATCGACCCGGAGTTGCTGATCATCGACTCCGTGCAGACCCTGGCCTCCTCCGAGGTCGACGGCACCGCCGGCGGCATCTCGCAGGTACGCGAGGTGGCGGCCTCCCTCATCAACGCCGCCAAGCGCCGGAACATGACCACCATCCTGGTTGGACACGTCACCAAGGACGGCTCGATCGCCGGGCCCCGGCTGCTCGAGCACCTCGTGGACGTAGTGTGCCAGTTCGACGGCGAGCGCCATTCCCGCCTGCGCCTGCTGCGCGCGCTGAAGAACCGCTACGGCCCCACCGACGAGGTCGGCTGCTTCGACCTGACCGAGGGCGGCATCGAGGGACTGGCCGATCCCTCCGGGCTCTTTGTCACCCGCACCAAGGATCCGGTGCCCGGAACCTGCATCACCGTCACCCTCGAGGGACGCCGCCCGCTGGTCGCCGAGGTACAGACCCTGCTCTCGAGGGCCACCAGCGCCATCCCGCGCCGGGCCACCAGTGGCCTGGATGCGGCGCGCACCCAGATGATCCTGGCCGTGCTCCAGTCGCGCGCCCGGATGGAATTGGGCGGGCTTGATTCCTACGTGGCCACCGTGGGCGGGGTCAAGCTCAGCGAACCGGCCACCGACCTCGCCACGGCCCTGGCGCTTGCCTCTTCCATGCACAACCATCCGCTGCCACCGCAGTTCGTGGCGTTCGGAGAGGTCGGTCTGGCCGGCGAGGTGCGCCCCGTTCCGGAGATCGGCCGCCGGATCATCGAGGCCGAGCGGCTCGGCTTCCGCTACGCCATGGTGCCGGCCTCCCCGCAGCCTCCCAAGAACATCCCCGATTCGATCCGCGTCTTCACCGTTTCCTCGGTGCACGAGGCACTGGACATCGCCTTCGAGCAACGCGTCAAAACCGGGTAATCCATGTTCTTTCGGTAACAAAAGGGTGCCGAAGTCGCTCACTGGGGTGCATTTCCGGGCTTGGTGGGTCCGCCTTGGCCATACCATAGGTAGTAGTCACCCCCTTGGAAGGAACCGGCCCATGTCGAAAAGCCCCGAAGATGCGCTGCGCGCCACCCTGGCCCGTGTTGCACCCGGAACGGAGCTGCGCGACGGCCTCGAACGGATCCTGCGCGGCCGCACCGGCGCACTGATCGTGCTGGGGCACGACAGGGTCGTGGACTCGATCTGCTCCGGTGGCTTCGACATCAACATCGCCTTCTCCCCCACCCGCCTGCGCGAACTTGCCAAGATGGACGGGGCCATCGTCTGCGACAAGGACGGTTCAAACATCCTGCGCGCCGGCGTGCAGCTGGTCCCGGACCACTCGATCCCCACCCAGGAGTCGGGGACCCGCCACCGCACCGCCGAGCGCGTCGCCATCCAGACCGGCTTCCCGGTCGTCTCGGTCTCGCAGTCGATGCACATCATCGCCCTGTACGTCCAAGGCATCCGCTACCTGCTCGAGGGCTCCGAGCCGGTGCTCGCCCGCGGAAACCAGGCCCTTGCCACGCTGGAGCGCTACCGCTCGCGGCTGGACCAGGTCACCAGCGCGCTGTCCGCTGCGGAGATCGAGGCAGTCGTCACGGTCCGCGATGTCGCGGCGGTGCTGCAGCGCCAGGAAATGGTCAGGCGCATCTCCGAGGAGATCGCCCAGTACGTGCTCGAGCTGGGTGCTGACGGACGACTGTTGGCGTTGCAGCTCGACGAACTCTCGGCCGGGCTCGGCCCCGGTGCCGACCTGCTGCTGAAGGACTATTCGACCCTGGGCGGCAAGGAGCTCGACATCGAGGCGGCGCTGAAGAAGCTGCAGAACCTCGACTCCACGGACCTGATCGACCTGGGGAAGTTCGCTGCGATCCTGGGAATCAGCCCCGGCATCGACTCGCTCGACGCGGTTGTCACGCCCAAGGGCCACCGGCTGCTGGCAGGCATCACGTCGGTTCCCCGGGCAGTGGCCGACCGGCTCGTCAATAACTTCGGCGGTTTGCAGCGCCTGATGGCCGCCAATATCGAGGACCTGATGGCGGTGGACGGGATCGGGGACCAGCGTGCCCGCACGGTCCGCGAGGGCCTGTCCCGCGTCGCTGAATCATCCCTGCTGGACCGCTTCATCTAGAAAACCACCTGAGCGGGGCAGGACGAGGGCGGCTAGCGCAGCTCGAACCTCGCGGTCTCGCTGCTCACGTCCCCCAGTTTCGCGGTGAAGCCGTAGGTTCCCGGTCGCGGCTTGGCTGCCACGAACTTGCACCCCGGGGCGCTGCGCACCCGGGTCCAGGTGAAGCGCGCGGTTTCACTGGCACCCGGCTTGATAGTGATCTCGGTGTCGGTGGGATCCTCCACACAATCAGAGGTGGAAAAAATCCGGTCCGCCCCGCTCGTGACGGAAAACTCCTGCTGACTGGTTCCCACATTGACCATGCAGTCGGCCGTCCCCGCGTTCTTGATGGTCATCACCAGCACCGGATCATCCGCGGGCCCGTGCGTGGTCTGGGCGGTTGACGCGGAAACGACCACCTCCTCATCGAGGCAGCCGTTAGGCTCGGAAGGTTCCGGGGAGGGAACACCCGATGGCTGCGAGGAAGCCGCTCCTGGCGCGGCCGCCGCGGGATCCGCCGTGCTCTCTGCCGGGGCCGCGGGTCGCAGCAGGGAGGCGATGCCGACGCCCGCCCACGCCAAAAGCCCGACGAGTACGAGCGTGGTGATCAGCACCGCGAGTCGACGACGCCGATATACCCGTGCGGAGGGGCGGGTGGAACGGACCTGCTTTTGTGCCATACTTCAAGGCTACGAAGCCAAGCGTCCAGCCGTCGACTCCCACGCCGCCAGATAGAGTGATATCGCCAGCATTTGCCCCGAAGTCCAAAGGATTGCCCCCGCCGTGCCCCACCCCGCCCTGGAGAAAATCCATCACGACATCACCGCGTGGTATTCCGCCAACGCCCGCGAGCTGCCTTGGCGCGGCTCCGCGGCCGGCCCGTGGGCCGTGATGGTTTCCGAGTTCATGCTGCAACAGACCCCCGTGGTGCGCGTGCGCCCGGTCTGGGAAGCCTGGATGCAGCGCTGGCCCACACCCGCGGCGCTGGCGGCAGAGCCGGTCGCCGAAGCCGTGCGGGCCTGGGGGCGCCTGGGATATCCGCGCCGTGCACTGCGACTGCATGCCGCCGCAGTCGTCATCACCAACGAACACGGCGGGAAGGTCCCGGGGACCGAGGCCGAATTGCTGGCACTGCCCGGCGTCGGCACCTACACGGCAGCAGCCATCGCCTGTTTCGCCTTCAAGGTCCCCACGGTGGTGGTGGACACCAACATCCGCCGCGTCCATGCCCGGCTGGTCAGTGGCAAGGCGTTGCCCGAGCAAAGCCAGAACGCCGCGGAACTCGCGCTGGCCGCACGGCTGCTGCCTCAGGCCGGTGAGGGCAACGACGCCGGCACTGCGTTGGCCAACGACTGGAACATCGCGGTGATGGAGCTCGGTGCGTTGGTGTGCACGGCGCGCTCCCCGCGTTGCGAGGACTGCCCTGTCGTCAACCAGTGCGCCTGGATCGCCGCCGGGCGCCCCGAGCCGCATTACAAGCCCAAGGGCCAACCGTGGCACGGAACCGACAGGCAGGTGCGTGGGGCCATGATGGCGGTGCTCCGCCATTCCACGGCCCCGGTCCAGCGCAGAGACCTGCTAGGCACCGTCGACCTGGCAGCAGCTGCCGCGGAAGCACGGCCACTGAATCCGGCCCGTGAGGCCGACGACGAGCACCGGGCCTGGGTCGGGTTGCATGCGCTGGACGCACCGGCCGAACAGCGTGAACGCGCCCTGGCCTCCCTCTTGGCCGACGGGTTGGCCCAGCAATCCCCCGCGGGCATAGCCCTGCCGCGCTAGGGGAGCCCGGGATCCCGGTGCCGATCCGGCTAGAGGTGGGTGATCATCCGGGTGTTGCCCAGCGTATTGGGCTTGACCCGCGCGAGATCCAGGAACTCGGCCACGCCCTCGTCGGTGGAACGCAGGAGCTCGGAGTAGACCTCCGGGTCGACGGCGCTCTGCTCGGCCATCACCGTGAACCCGTTGCGCAGGAAGAAATCGACCTCGAAAGTCAGGCAGAACACCCGTGAGACGCCCAGCTCGCGCGCCTCGTTGAGCAATTTCGCCAGCAGTCGGTGTCCCACGCCGTGGCCACGCCAGGCAGCATCGCTGGCCAGGGTGCGGACCTCGGCGATGTCCTCCCACATGACGTGCAGTCCCCCGCAGCCGATGACATTGCCCTCGGCGTCCTCGGCAACGAAGAATTCCTGCAGGTTTTCGTAGTAGGCGACAGCTTCCTTTTCGAGCAGCACTCGGTCCTCCGCCAGCGGCCTGACGAGGTTGCGGATGCTCTTTACATCGCTGGTCTTCGCACGCCTGACGGTAAAGGATTCCATTCTTGTATCCTATGCCCGGCGTTGGCGCCCATCGTGAATTGTGTAGCAGGCCCCGAGGTCCGTTGACGCAAAAACGCCTGGGGTCGGCATCCTTGCGGATGCCGACCCCAGGCGTTTTTTGCTTGGTCCTTCTAGCCTTCGATGGCGATCGGGGCGGACTCGCCCTCGATTTGCGGGGTCCCGCCTTCGCCGTGGAAGGTGAATGTCGCGTCGTCGCCTTCGCCCTCGACGTCGACCTTGATGTGCTGGCCGGGAACCAATTCGCCGAAGAGGATCTTCTCCGAAAGCTGGTCCTCGATGTCGCGCTGCATGGTGCGGCGCAACGGACGGGCGCCCATGGCCGGGTCGTAACCGCGGGTCGCCAGCAGGACGCGGGCGGCCTGCGACAGCTCGATGGTCATGTTCCTGTCGACCAGGCGCTTCTTCAGGCGGCCGAGGAACAGGTCCACGATCTCCACGATCTCGTCCTGCGTCAGCTGCGGGAAGACCACAACGTCGTCAACACGGTTCAGGAACTCGGGGCGGAAGTGCTGGCGCAGCTCTTCCTGGACCTTCGCCTGCATCCGGTTGTAGCCGGTCTTGGTGTCCGCGGACGACTGGAAACCGGTCATCACGCCCTTGGAGATGTCGCGGGTGCCAAGGTTCGTGGTCATGATGATCACGGTGTTCTTGAAGTCCACCACGCGGCCCTGGGAGTCGGTCAGGCGGCCGTCTTCCAGGATCTGCAGCAACGAGTTGAACAGGTCCGCGTGGGCCTTCTCGACCTCGTCGAAGAGCACGACGGAGAACGGGCGGCGGCGGACCTTCTCGGTGAGCTGGCCGCCCTCCTCGTAGCCGACATAGCCCGGAGGGGCACCGAAGAGACGGGAGACCGTGTGCTTCTCCGAGTACTCGGACATGTCCAGGGTGATCAGCGCGTCTTCCTCGCCGAAGAGGAATTCCGCGAGCGCCTTGGCCAGCTCGGTCTTGCCGACGCCGGTGGGGCCGGCGAAGATGAACGAGCCGCCTGGGCGATTCGGGTCCTTCAACCCGGCACGGGTGCGCCGTATGGCCTGGGAGATCGCCTTGATTGCCTCATCCTGGCCGATGACCCGCTTGTGCAGCTCATCTTCCATGTTCAGCAGTCGCGTGGACTCTTCCTCGGTCAGCTTGACCACCGGGATGCCGGTGGAGTTGGCCAGGACCTCGGCGATCAGGTCGGCATCGACCTCGGCGATCTCGTCGAGTTCGCCGTTCTTCCAGGCCTTCTCCTTCTCCGCGCGGGCTTCCTGGAGCTTGCCTTCCTTGTCGCGCAGCGAGGCGGCACCCTCGAAGTCCTGCGCGTCGATGGCGGCTTCCTTCTCCAAGCGAACCGTGGCGATTTCCTCGTCCATGAGCTTGAGCGCCGGAGGGGCGGTCATGCGGCGGATGCGAAGTCGCGCGCCGGCCTCATCGATCAGGTCGATGGCCTTGTCGGGAAGGAAGCGGTCCGAGATGTAGCGGTGTGCCAGCTCGGCGGCCGCGGACAGGGCACCGTCGGTAATCGAGACGCGGTGATGGGCCTCGTAACGGTCGCGCAATCCACGCAGGATCTGCGTAGTGTGCTCCACCGAGGGTTCCTTGACCTGGATCGGCTGGAACCGGCGTTCGAGGGCCGCGTCCTTTTCGATGTGCTTGCGGTATTCGTCAAGCGTGGTTGCACCGATGGTCTGGAGTTCTCCACGGGCAAGCATCGGCTTGAGGATCGAGGCAGCGTCGATTGCGCCCTCGGCCGCACCGGCACCGACAAGGGTATGGATCTCGTCGATAAAGAGGATGATATCGCCGCGGGTGCGGATTTCCTTGAGGACCTTCTTCAGGCGTTCCTCGAAGTCACCGCGGTAACGCGAACCGGCAACCAGGGACCCGAGGTCAAGGGTGTAAAGCTGCTTGTCCTTGATGGTTTCCGGCACATCTCCGCGCACGATCGCCTGGGCCAGGCCCTCGACGACTGCAGTCTTGCCGACACCGGGTTCACCGATGAGCACCGGGTTGTTCTTGGTGCGGCGCGAGAGAACCTGCATGACGCGTTCCATCTCGAACTCCCGGCCAATAACCGGGTCAAGCTTGCCCTCGCGGGCAGCGGTCGTGAGGTTGCGGCCAAACTGGTCGAGCACGGCCGAACCGGCAGGAGTGCCCTCGCTCTGTCCACCGGAGCTAACACCGGCACCGGCGGTTTCCTTGCCGCCTTGGTAGCCGGAGAGCAGCTGGATGACTTGCTGGCGCACGCGAGACAGGTCGGCACCGAGCTTCACCAGGACTTGGGCGGCAACACCCTCGCCCTCGCGAATCAGGCCGAGCAGGATATGCTCCGTGCCAATGTAGTTGTGCCCCAGCTGCAGCGCTTCGCGCAGCGAGAGCTCGAGAACCTTCTTGGCGCGGGGCGTAAAGGGGATGTGGCCGGAAGGAGCCTGCTGGCCCTGTCCGATAATCTCTTGGACCTGCTCACGCACGGCACCAAGGGATATGTTCAGCGACTCAAGGGCCTTGGCCGCTACTCCCTCGCCTTCATGGATGAGGCCGAGCAATACGTGCTCGGTTCCGATGTAGTTGTGGTTGAGCATGCGCGCCTCTTCTTGGGCAAGCACGACAACGCGACGGGCACGGTCGGTAAATCTCTCAAACATGCGGCACACTCCTAGCTAACACGTATTTCGATGCTACGCATCAAATTAGGGCTCGTGTTGGATGTTCGCCCAAGGGATAACATTGTTCACCCTCGGCGTTCTTCTTCGCATTAAACAAACTCGGGGGACCTGACCCATTTCAATGGATCCGATCCCCCGACGTCTATTGCCTACCCCCACAGCGGCGGGAGCCCGCAGGCTCCCCAGAAATATCAGAAGTCGAAAGTTCTACTTGGACTTGGAACGCGATTTCTTCGCCTGGGCTGCATGGTAGGCGGAGATGACATCGGCCTGCAGGCGTCCGCGGGCGTTGACCTTGACGTTGTTCTCCTTGGCCCAAGCACGGATGGCCGGGGCTTCCTTCGGAGTGAACTGCTTCGAGGTGCGTGCGACCTTGATGTACGGCTTGAAAGCCTCGCGGAATGCCGCGGCATGTTCCTCGTTGAGGTCGATTTCATAATGCTGACCGCCGATACCGAATACGATAGATTCGACCGCCTCGGAACCATCAATATCATCAATCAATGCAATTTGGACTTGACGCGCCATTAGCTTCTCCTTGCTGTGGTGGGAATTCACATGAACACATTAACGGTTTGTGCCCTTGTGTGTACCCATAACATAATCATAACAACGGATCATCCAGCAAGTGGGAATTCAGATATTGGGCTAATTATCAGCTTTCGGGCTTTTGTTGTCCTCGTGATGCGCCGTTATATTGATTTGTTCGTCCGCTTTGGCTTCTGCAGCACGCTCACTGCGATCCACATTGGATACGGCACGAATGACAAACCAAAACACGAGCGCAACAACAATAGTTGGAAGAAGTTCCTCAATATATGGCATATTAGGCCTCCGGCTTTAGCAGTGGGAAGAGGATCGTTTCTCGAATTCCAGTGTCTGCGAAGAGCATGACCAGTCGGTCAATACCCAACCCAATGCCACCCATCGGCGGGGCTCCGTATTCGAGCGCACGCAGGAAGTCCTCGTCCAGCTGCATGGCTTCGTCGTCGCCGTCGGCAGCCATACGGGACTGCGCGGTCAGTCGTTCTCGCTGGATCACGGGGTCGATCAGCTCGGAGAACGCGGTTCCCCGTTCCATCCCTCCAATGACCAGATCCCAAGCTTCGATAATTCCCGGCGTGCTGCGGTGCGGGCGGGCCAGTGGCTGCGCAGCCGGCGGATAGTCGTAGACGAAGGTCGGGTCGATAAGGGTCGGTTCAACGATTTCGCCAAACAATTCAATGACCAGCTTTTGAGATTCCCACTTTGGGTCGACTTTCACGCCATGCTTTTCGGCAACTGCTCGCAGGGTTTCGACGTCGGTGTCGGGGGTAATTTCTTGGCCCACTGCTTCGGAAAGTCCGGGATAGACGCCCAACCATGCCCATTCGCCATCAAGGTTGATGGTGCCCTTGGAAGTTTCGATCTGGCGGCCGGCGCCAACGGCATCGGCGGCATTAAGGATGATTTCCTTGATGCGGTCGGCCATCACGAATTGATCCGCATAGGCTTCGTAGGATTCAAGGGTCGTGAACTCCGGGGAGTGCGTGGAATCCACGCCTTCGTTGCGGAAGATCCGCCCCAATTCAAAGACGCGGTCAATACCGCCGACGACTGCACGCTTGAGGAACAATTCGGTGGCAATACGCAACGTCATTGGCTGGTCAAAGGCATTCAAATGCGTCTCGAACGGACGAGCAGAGGCACCACCGTGGATCAGCTGCAGCATCGGGGTTTCAACCTCGACGTAATCGCGGGCATGCAGAGTGTCGCGGACCGCGCGCGTGATTGCCGCGCGCTTGTAAACCATCTCCCGTGCCTCATCGCGCACGATCAGGTCGGCATAGCGCTGGCGCACGCGCGTTTCCTCGTTGAGGTCCGCGTGCAACACCGGCAGTGGACGCAGCGCCTTGGAAGCCATTTGCCAATCACTTGCCATGACCGAAAGTTCGCCTCGGCGCGAAGCAATGACCTCACCGGTGATCAGCACGTGGTCACCCAGGTCCACAAGGGCCTTCCAGTCGGCGAGCCTTTCCTCGCCCACGTTGGCGAGAGAAAGCATGGCCTGGAGCCGGGTACCCGTACCTTCGGGGCCGCCCTCCTGCAAGGTGGCGAAGCAAAGCTTGCCCGTATTGCGCATGAAGACAATGCGCCCGACGATGCCGGCTTGGAAGCCCGTGGCGGTGTCGGGGGCAAGGTCCGGGAATTGCTCCCGGATCTCATGAAGCGAGTGAGTCCGTGCAACGCCCACTGGATAGGCTTCTTCTCCACGGGCCAACAAAGCGGCACGCTTGTCCATGCGCACCTGGCGCTGGTCGTTGGTCTCGGTGGGGTTAGCTACTGGGGCAGTTTTTTCGGCAGTCACAATATCCAATTCTAGTCCGAATATTCTGCGTGCGGGCTGAGAGGTGGGGAGCAACACCTCAAGGCCTTCTTCGAACCCCGAATAGAATGAAGGGATCGGGGAAGAAGCCATTCTTCAAACACCCCACGGTGGTTCACTCGCCCTGTATTCCTAGGGCAACCCTCGTGCTCCCGGCCACCGCCGAATCCTAGCCATGGGAGGTACTCTCCATACTGCGCTCATCCCTCGGCCATTCGCCGCTGCCCTCAGCGCTCAGCTGGGCGACGCCTAGGCAGTGGATTTCTACGACCGTCGTGGGCGTGGCAAGTCAACCAAGGACGGAGAGCTTGCCCGGAGCATGCTTCCCATCGAGGTGGGAGAACTGCGGGCAACTCTGGCAGAGCCGTAGTCCGCAGACAGCTTTGCGGTTCTTCCGCGTAATACGCATTTCATGGCAGGTGCCAAGAGCGCAGCATATTTTCGTTCTACGGCGCGCAAGCTCCATCAGGTCGTTCCAGGATCCACATTCCTCGAAACGACCAAGGGCATTCACGGCTCCGTTCCGGCAGCCTTCGCGGCATTGCTAGATGACACCGGCGACCACGTCGCCGCGTTACAGCATCGCGGCGAAACCGCTTCCGTTGCCCCTGCACACGCGTGGAAAGGGGCAACGGAAGCATTCCTGACTACCAGATCCTGACGCGGTCCATGGGGTCCATCCACATGCCGTCGCCGGGCTTGGTATCGAAGGCTTCATGGAACGCATCCATATTCTTGGGCACCTGATTGCAACGGAACTCACCGGGTGAGTGCGGGTCAGTGGTGATGCGGGTGACCATGGTCTCCGGGCGGGTCAGCGTACGCCAGCACTCGGCCCAGGAATAGAAGAACCGCTGGTCACCGTTCAAACCATCTATAACTTCGTCAGCAGCCACGCCGCGGGCAGCCAAATCCAGCTTGTAGGCCGTGTATGCAATGCCAAGTCCGCCCAAGTCCCCAATGTTCTCACCGAGGGTGAGCTTTCCGTTGACGTGGTGTTCCGGCGCTTCCAGCGGTACCAGCGCTTCGTATTGGTCGACGAGTTTGCCGGTGAGTTTTTCAAAGGCTGCCCGGTCCTCGTCGGTCCACCAGTTTTTCAACTGGCCCGTCCCGTCAAACTGGGACCCTTGGTCATCGAAGCCGTGTCCTATCTCGTGCCCGATCACCGCGCCTATGGCGCCATAGTTGGAAGCGGCATCCCGGTCGGCGTCGAAGAAGGGTGAGCGGAGGATTGCAGCAGGGAAGGCAATCTCATTCAACAATGGGTGGTAGTAGGCGTTGACGGTTTGCGGGAACATGAACCACAACTCACGGTCCACACCGTCGTCGATCTTCTTAAGTTCACGCAGGAACTCGAATTCGTTTGCCGCTGCGATATTGGAAATCACATTGTCGGCCACGGTGGAAATGGCGGAGTAGTCGATCCACTCGTTCGGGTAGCCGATCTTGGGCCGGAACATGGACAGTTTCTCCAGCGCCTTGTCCTTGGTGTCAGGGCTCATCCATTCCAGCTCCCCGATGGACTGACGGTAGGCATCAATGAGGTTGGCAACCAGAGCTTCCATTTTGTCCTTGCTGCGCTCTGGAAAATGCTCGGCTACATACAGCTGGCCGATGTCCTCGCCGACGGCTCCTTCGGTGAACGCCACACCTCGCTTCCAGCGCTCACGAAGCTCCTGAACTCCGGAAAGCTTCGCGGAATAGAAGGAGAAGTTCTCGTTGACGAATGCGCTGGACAAGTAAGGTGCGTTGGATCGGATCAGTTGCACTGCCAGCCAGTGTTGCCATGAAGCCAGCGATTCGCTGTTCAGCACCTGCTCGAGCCCCGTGAGATAGCTCGGCTGCCAGACATCGACCTCGGCGAAATACTTTTCCTCGATGCCGGCGCCACGAAGCCATTCGGAAAGAGAAGGAATGTGTTCAAGGAGAGTCGAGGCATCCATCAGGTTGTAACGCGCCTGGGCGTCGCGGCACTTGACTCTGTCCCAGTGATGGGAAGCCAACGCAATTTCCAACGCGACGACGTCCCGCGCTGCGGCCTCGGTGTCCTTGATTTCCCCAAGTGCCAGCAAACGGCCCAGGTGCTCCCGGTATTCGCCAAGGAGTTCGGCGAACTGCTCTTCGCGGTAGTAGGACTCATCCGGCAGCCCAAGTCCACCCTGAATCAGGGTGAGGAGATTTCGCTCCGGCGATCCGGCATCCGAACTGGCACCTGCCTGGATGAAACCGGACACACCTCGCCGGAAAAACGATCCGCTGAGGGTGACAAGTTCGGCAATCGACGTGGTGGCATAAATGGATGACAGATCGGTCCGGATGGGTTCGACTCCACTGGCTTCGATCCGCTCCTCGTCCATGAAGCTTTCATAGAGGTTCGCGATGCGCTCTTTGCGTGCGTCAGGGGTCCCGTCAGCAGCGATCCGGTTGTCTTGGGCGCTTTCAATGATTGCCCGCACGGCTGCCTCGGAATCGTCTCGCAGGGCCATGAAGGAGCCGTAGCTACCTTGATCCGCGGGTATCTGTGCAGTAGATAGCCAAGCCCCATTGGCATGACGATACAGATCATCCTGTGGTCGAACGTTGTTGTCACGGTGGTTCGCGTTTGCCATCGGCTTTGCTGCGTTGGTAGCAACTGACGAATCTGTGCTCATATCTGTCCCATCCATTCATCCGCGCGCACACCGTGGCCGTTTCAGCGGTAGGGCAGAATCGCGTCCGCACCGCGGGGAAGCAACCAGGGCATACGCATCGTGTTCCACGTCTCAACGATTCACTGTACGCGTCTGAAGTGAGAATTTGAGACTATTTTTCACGGTTACTCCAGCGGTGAAACGCATCAGCCTTGGGTCTGGTGGCATGTGGACTCTACGACCGCATCAGGGCGGTGTGCGGTCGTTGGTGCTTGGGGGCGAGCCGGGATCGCGATGTTTTCCACAGATGCTGTGGATAGGGGCCGGCTATCCACAGTGTCTGTGGATGGCCGGGGTGCCTTAACGGGGTGCGGCCCCCGGGGGGTGTGTGTCCGGGGGCCGTGGTTTTTGGTGGTGTGGTGGTTAAGCATCGAAACCCCCAAGCCGGTGGGGCTTGGGGGTTTCGGGACGTTGTGTCCGGCGGTGACCTACTCTCCCACACCCTCCCGAGTGCAGTACCATCGGCGCAGTGGGTCTTAGCTTCCGGGTTCGGTATGGGACCGGGCGTTTCCCCCACGCTATGACCGCCGTAACTCTGTTACCGCCACCCAAAGCTGGTTTGGGGGTGGTGAATCTGTGGGTTACGACCATGATAGTTATGGTTGTTGTTGTTCCGCGAAAAACAAATTGGGTTTGTTGTTTCGGGACCGTATAGTGGACGCAGCGTTTCTTGCCAACCACCCGCGGGGGGTGGTGTGGTGTTTGTGGTTTAAGTTGTCGGCCTATTAGTACAGGTCAGCTTCACGAGTCTTTAGTCCTCGCTTCCACATCCTGCCTATCAACCCAGTGGTCTGGCTGGGGGCCTCTCACACTCAAAAGTGTATGGAAATCTCATCTCGAAGTGGGCTTCCCGCTTAGATGCTTTCAGCGGTTATCCCTTCCGAACGTAGCTAATCAGCGGTGCACTTGGCAGTACAACTGACACACCAGAGGTTCGTCCGTCCCGGTCCTCTCGTACTAAGGACAGCTCTTCTCAAATTTCCTGCGCGCGCAGCGGATAGGGACCGAACTGTCTCACGACGTTCTAAACCCAGCTCGCGTACCGCTTTAATGGGCGAACAGCCCAACCCTTGGGACCTACTCCAGCCCCAGGATGCGACGAGCCGACATCGAGGTGCCAAACCATGCCGTCGATATGGACTCTTGGGCAAGATCAGCCTGTTATCCCCGAGGTACCTTTTATCCGTTGAGCGACGGCCGTTCCACAACGTGCCGCCGGATCACTAGTCCCGACTTTCGTCCCTGCTCGAGCTGTCGCTCTCACAGTCAAGCTCCCTTGTGCACTTACACTCGACACCTGATTGCCAACCAGGCTGAGGGAACCTTTGGGCGCCTCCGTTACTCTTTAGGAGGCAACCGCCCCAGTTAAACTACCCATCAGGCACTGTCCCTGACCCAGATCATGGGCCGAAGTTAGGTGACCGGTACAGCCAGAGTGGTATTTCAACGATGACTCCACCCGAACTAGCGTCCGGGCTTCACAGTCTCCCACCTATCCTACACAAGCTGCACCGAACACCAATACCAAACTATAGTAAAGGTCTCGGGGTCTTTCCGTCCTGCTGCGCGTAACGAGCATCTTTACTCGTAGTGCAATTTCGCCGAGTTCATGGTTGAGACAGCGGGGAAGTCGTTACTCCATTCGTGCAGGTCGGAACTTACCCGACAAGGAATTTCGCTACCTTAGGATGGTTATAGTTACCACCGCCGTTTACTGGGGCTTAAATTCTCAGCTTCGCTCCAAAGAGCTAACCGGTCCTCTTAACCTTCCAGCACCGGGCAGGAGTCAGTCCGTATACATCGTCTTGCGACTTCGCACGGACCTGTGTTTTTAGTAAACAGTCGCTTCCCCCTGGTCTCTGCGGCCCACACCCGCTCCGAGGAGTAAATCCTCATCACGGGGCAGGCCCCCCTTCTCCCGAAGTTACGGGGGCATTTTGCCGAGTTCCTTAACCATGATTCTCTCGATCGCCTTAGTATTCTCTACCTGATCACCTGTGTCGGTTTGGGGTACGGGCGGCTAAAACCTCGCGTCGATGCTTTTCTTGGCAGCATAGGATCACCGAATCACCCCCCAAAAGGGGCGCCTATCGGGTCTCAGGCTATGTGAGTCGCGGATTTGCCTACGACTCGCCCTACATCCTTGGACCAGGTCAATTCCATTGCCTGGCTCGGCTACCTTCCTGCGTCACACCTGTTAATACGCTTACCTCCCTGGTTCGGGTCCCGCGCCGCACACCCGATACAAGGCCCGAAGGCCTTGAGGTGGGTGGTTGGGGCGGTTAGCATCACCAGTTCGGTATGGGCGGTTTTTCACCGGTACGGGAATATCAACCCGTTGTCCATCGACTACGCCTGTCGGCCTCGCCTTAGGTCCCGACTTACCCAGGGCAGATTAGCTTGACCCTGGAACCCTTGATCATTCGGCGGACGGGTTTCTCACCCGTCATTCGCTACTCATGCCTGCATTCTCACTCGTGTGGGCTCCACCGCTGGTTTACACCGCGACTTCACTGCCCACACGACGCTCCCCTACCCATCCACACGGCTGGACCACGAAGGCCTGCCAAATATGTGAATGACGCAACTTCGGCGGTGTGCTTGAGCCCCGCTACATTGTCGGCGCGGAATCACTTGACCAGTGAGCTATTACGCACTCTTTCAAGGGTGGCTGCTTCTAAGCCAACCTCCTGGTTGTCTTCGCAACTCCACATCCTTTTCCACTTAGCACACGCTTAGGGGCCTTAGTTGGCGTTCTGGGCTGTTTCCCTCTCGACTATGAAGCTTATCCCCCACAGTCTCACTGCTGCGCTCTCACTTACCGGCATTCGGAGTTTGGCTGACGTCAGTAACCTTGTAGGGCCCATTAGCCATCCAGTAGCTCTACCTCCGGTAAGAAACACGCAACGCTGCACCTAAATGCATTTCGGGGAGAACCAGCTATCACGAAGTTTGATTGGCCTTTCACCCCTACCCACAGCTCATCCCCTCCATTTTCAACTGAAGTGGGTTCGGTCCTCCACGCGCTCTTACACGCGCTTCAACCTGGCCATGGGTAGATCACTTCGCTTCGGGTCTAGATCACGCCACTCACTCGCCCTATTCAGACTCGCTTTCGCTACGGCTTCCCCACACGGGTTAACCTCGCGACGTAACACTAACTCGCAGGCTCATTCTTCAAAAGGCACGCTGTCACCCCAACAAGGAGGCTCCAACGGATTGTAAGCGCACGGTTTCAGGTACTATTTCACTCCCCTCCCGGGGTACTTTTCACCATTCCCTCACGGTACTTGTCCGCTATCGGTCATTGGGTAGTATTTAGGCTTACCAGGTGGTCCTGGCAGATTCAAACGGGATTTCTCGGGCCCCGTCCTACTTGGGATACTCTCACAAAGCGGCGGCACGCATTCGCACTACGGGACTCTCACCCTCTACGGTCCGGCATTCAAGCCGATTCGCCTATGCGCCCGCACCTCACTTCACCAGTCCGGCAGAACTGATATGGAAAGTCCCACAACCCCGACCATGCAACGCCCGCCGGCTATCACACATGGCTCGGTTTAGCCCCATCCGCGTTCGCTCGCCACTACTAACGGAATCACTATTGTTTTCTCTTCCTGCGGGTACTGAGATGTTTCACTTCCCCGCGTTCCCTCCACACAGCCTATGTGTTCAGCTGCGGGTCATACGGCATGACACCGTACGGGGTTTCCCCATTCGGAAATCCTGGTCTCAACGTCCGGTTATCGACTCCACCAGGCTTATCGCAGATTCCCACGTCCTTCTTCGGCTCCCAATGCCAAGGCATCCACCGTGCGCCCTTAAAAACTTGACCACAAACATGATCAAAAATTTACATGAGCTATATATTATTACAATCGAAAGAACCAAGAAAAACACACCCGAAAGTGCGTTCACCAGGTTCAATAATTCATAAGAAATTGCTATGCAAGACAAGGAAAAAATCCCTTGCCTCACAAGATGCTCGCGTCCACTATACAGTTCCCAAACAACAACCCCGTCACACCCACCACCAACACACCCCCAGGGGGCTCGTGCGGCTTAGGCCATGCGCGGGACAATCCAGAAAAAACAAGAACCCAACCCGAAACCGGATCGGGGCCTGTTATTCCAGGACCCAACAGTGTGCCAAAAGACCACCCGCGTTCGCCGGCGGCTCCCGTTCCAACCACCGGAACGAATCCCGGAAGCGTACTAGAAAACCACCCACCAACGATGGACGGCCATGATTTGTTGATATTCCACCCTTGAGCACTCGCCCATCAACACAAGTGATGGATGCGAGCAGCACTGAACACCCGCACGGGAAACACTGTGGAATCCCTGCCTGGTGCTAGTTGCTCCTTAGAAAGGAGGTGATCCAGCCGCACCTTCCGGTACGGCTACCTTGTTACGACTTAGTCCCAATCGCCGGTCCCACCTTCGACGGCTCCCTCCCACAAGGGGTTAGGCCACCGGCTTCGGGTGTTACCAACTTTCGTGACTTGACGGGCGGTGTGTACAAGGCCCGGGAACGTATTCACCGCAGCGTTGCTGATCTGCGATTACTAGCGACTCCGACTTCATGGGGTCGAGTTGCAGACCCCAATCCGAACTGAGACCGGCTTTTTGGGATTAGCTCCACCTCACAGTATCGCAACCCATTGTACCGGCCATTGTAGCATGCGTGAAGCCCAAGACATAAGGGGCATGATGATTTGACGTCGTCCCCACCTTCCTCCGAGTTGACCCCGGCAGTCTCCCATGAGTCCCCGCCTTTACGCGCTGGCAACATGGAACGAGGGTTGCGCTCGTTGCGGGACTTAACCCAACATCTCACGACACGAGCTGACGACAACCATGCACCACCTGTGAACCAGCCCCAAAGGGGAAACCGTGTTTCCACGGCGGTCTGGCACATGTCAAGCCTTGGTAAGGTTCTTCGCGTTGCATCGAATTAATCCGCATGCTCCGCCGCTTGTGCGGGCCCCCGTCAATTCCTTTGAGTTTTAGCCTTGCGGCCGTACTCCCCAGGCGGGGCACTTAATGCGTTAGCTACGGCGCGGAAAACGTGGAATGTCCCCCACACCTAGTGCCCAACGTTTACGGCATGGACTACCAGGGTATCTAATCCTGTTCGCTCCCCATGCTTTCGCTCCTCAGCGTCAGTTAATGCCCAGAGACCTGCCTTCGCCATCGGTGTTCCTCCTGATATCTGCGCATTTCACCGCTACACCAGGAATTCCAGTCTCCCCTACATCACTCTAGTCTGCCCGTACCCACCGCAGATCCGAGGTTGAGCCTCGGACTTTCACGATAGACGCGACAAACCGCCTACGAGCTCTTTACGCCCAATAATTCCGGATAACGCTTGCGCCCTACGTATTACCGCGGCTGCTGGCACGTAGTTAGCCGGCGCTTCTTCTGCAGGTACCGTCACTTTCGCTTCTTCCCTACTGAAAGAGGTTTACAACCCGAAGGCCGTCATCCCTCACGCGGCGTCGCTGCATCAGGCTTTCGCCCATTGTGCAATATTCCCCACTGCTGCCTCCCGTAGGAGTCTGGGCCGTGTCTCAGTCCCAGTGTGGCCGGTCACCCTCTCAGGCCGGCTACCCGTCGTCGCCTTGGTGAGCCATTACCTCACCAACAAGCTGATAGGCCGCGAGTCCATCCCTGACCAAAAAATCTTTCCACCAAAAACCATGCGGTCCACGGTGCATATCCGGTATTAGACCCAGTTTCCCAGGCTTATCCCAGAGTCAGGGGCAGGTTACTCACGTGTTACTCACCCGTTCGCCACTAATCATTCTGTGCAAGCACAAAAGTCATCGTTCGACTTGCATGTGTTAAGCACGCCGCCAGCGTTCATCCTGAGCCAGGATCAAACTCTCCGTAAAAAAATACAGACACAACCAACACGACCCTGGAAAAAGGATCGCGGGTTGCACCAAGCAAAACATCCTGGCAAATTGCCCCAGGCATCCACACGGGGGTGCGGACCCTGAAACCATTCACCAATAAAATAAATAAATTGGTATCAACAAACTTGGCACACTATTGAGTTCTCAAACAACAGACACTTCCAACACCCACAACCGGACTAACAATTCCCGCCGGCGCTTCGCTCTGGAGCAACTTGTCTACCTTACCCCACCGCGTGTCCCGAAGCAAATCCACCGTTTCCGGCCCGACCTGATCTAACATGCGATCCCACAACATTTCCGGCGCACAAGGCAACCAGCAAAACTGGGGTGGGGTTTTGGCAAAAATTCGGTCGCCCGGCGATTCCTCCAGCGGCTTTCCCGCTGTGTCCCTCGCGGCGACTTAGAAAACTATACACACCATTCCGCACCCCGGCAAATCGACGACCACCTTCAAAGTGGGCTCCATTATTCCCCGCCAACAAAGGGAAGCAGGGGTCGATACGAGAAAGAAGATGGCCGTTTTGAATAGATTGGTGAAAGTGATCCGCGCCTCACGAGGCAGACCAAAGCTGTCAACGGACTAAATACGTGGTCCACCATTGACGAAGCGAGAGGGCTTTGCCTCGCACCAGATCCACCTAATAACTCCAACAGACGATTCGAACAAAGTGCGCCCCTGTCTTTCAACCCAAAACGGCGCTCGTATTTCCGTCCAGGCCTCGATCGCCCACCCGGCCGCGGGGGTGGCTCCCTGCAGGATGGGCAGAGCCGGGATTGGATTGATATTGAGTCTGGGGCGTCCGTGGTTCCAAGATGCGGCAACTGCGCAGTCTCGCCCATACTGACCAACCCGTAGGGGTCCTCGCGATTCAAAGGTCGCTTACCCATCCGGCAGCGCTGTTCCGATCGGAAAGCTTCACGCGGACTGAAGTCCTCAAGCAGAATCTGTTTTATGGGAATCTGGCCTCAGAGAGGCCGAAGTCGGCAGTGTAGGCGTTGGTCAGGGTGCTTGGGCGCCGGCTGCCGGGACCTTCTTGGGAAGGAACAGAAGCTGATCGGTGCATCCATGAGGATGACCGCGCCGTTGACTGCAAGCCCGAAATGGACTCCGCGCAGGATCACTTCGGCGCCTTCGTGGTTCGGCAATGCAACCACCGAGCAGGTCAGCGCTTGTGCTTGCGCTTGCGATCAGGGTTCCGATGGTGAATGCCGCCTTCTGGGTTCGTCCGGCGAGGTGCTGTTCGGCATGCCGTAGCCCGGAGATCACCGCGACCGTATAGGCGACGATCCGCAGTACGTGTCCGAGGCCGGCAACCCCTGTAACGATGAGCATGCGGATGAAGCCAATGCTGACATTCATGCCAAGTCGCAGCAGGCTGATTGTTGCCAGCACTGAGGATTCGACGGTTTCCGTGGAGCAGGCCGGCATGGCGCCTACGCAGTGGCCCCATCATGCGGCCAGCCTGCTAGCGGGGCGGATAGCGCAGTGCTACAGCCTGACTGGTGAAGAGTTCTTCAAGACACTTCGATTCGATCTTGATTCAGAAGGCGTACTCGACAATCTCGTTGGTGGACATGGCATTCCGATACCTGCCAACCGCGTGTACCCGTGGATTGGTGAAGCCATCGAGCCCCCGACCGATATTGGCACGGTTCTCCACTGGGGCGGTGCGCCTGGCGAGTTGTTTCTTGCCGACGAGCTCGCATAGGTGTTCCATGTCCCTGTCACCCACCTTCAACGTCTGCACGGTAGCGTCCACGACCTCGGTGGCGATGCCGATTTTTCCTGTCTGTTACAGCCAGGTCTATCGGTTGACAGCACCATTGGCGAACAAGGGAGCTTCCTCCCTTCGTAGGCCTGCGGTCCGCCGACGGCTGACGGTCGAAAGAGCAACATCTGCGGGGCGAAGCTGCTCGCGCCGCGAGACTGTGGTGGCGTGCTTCGGATTCGTCAGAACTGAGCGCTGACAGCGCAGCGGTCTCTGCCATCCATGTCATGCTCAGGGCTCTCAAACGTGCGGGATGGTTCGGACATGGTGCGTGGTGTTTATGCCCCGCGGTCTCCGCCATTGCGTCAGTCCCGTCCGCGGTCGGCGCCGGAAGCTCGCAAAAGACTAGCGGCCATGAATAAATGCGCACCGGCGGGCATTGGCTCATGGCCATGTGCGGAATCGTCCGCGACCGCCGGGCGGGCATGCATCTGGGGCAGGCCTTTGGTACTCGGGGGCGCATCGTCATTGCCGAAGACTTGGACGGTGAACGCATGTCGCTCCGGATGCAGGTCCACACCGTCGGTTTTCGTTGCCATGCCGGGCGGCGCGGGCACTGCGGGGCGTCCAAGCAGCGTCGATCAGTGGCTGGCCCAACGGCCAGCAGGGAAATGCCCACAGGCCTGCGGGGTAGGGAGGGATGCGAACTCCGAAAACCGCGGATTAATTCTTTTTGCTTGGGGCCGCCGGCGGGTAGTCCTCATGGCCATCCCGGGCGGATCCAGTGCCTTCGCGCTGGCCGCCAGTGAACGCTTCCCATGACCGCCAACAGCCGAACAAGAAAATCATCTGTACTCGGTATGTGTAAGGCTACTGCGGCAAAGATAGCCATTTGTTGAGCGTCGCGTTGTTTGGGGATGAGCCGTCGAGTTCGGTGCCGATGCAAGGTTTCGACTTGTAGGTCTTGATCTTCGGTTATTGGCGGCGGCAAGCTGACGATAACCAAACTTAAGGCAAACGACCCAGCGCCAGATTTCGAAGGCTGCGCCGGGTCGTTCTAACGCGAAAGAGTCGCGCTAATGATCACGGTAAGTTATGCGCCCGCCGCTGTCGAATCTGATCTGCGTGGCGGGCTCCTTTCATGCCCCGAATGCGCCGGGGCATTGCGTCCGTGGGGCCATGCACGGGAACGACGGATCCGCATGGGAACCGCGGGGCCGTCCGTGTCGGTGTTTTGCCCGTTGCGGGCCCGGTGCACCGGATGCCGGATGACTCATGTGCTGTTGCCGGTTGTTCTGGCGGCACGGAAGGCTGATGAGGCTTTGGTGATCGCCGCAGCCATCGAAGCCAAGGCCCTCGAGGGGCTCGGCCACCGCTCCATCGCGGATCGGGTGGGCCGGCCGGTGAGCACGGTGCGTGGTTGGCTGCGGTCTTTCGGCTCTTCCGCCGCGTCCCTGTGTTCTTGGTTTCGGTCTCTGCTGCTCCGGGACGCGTCGGATGCCGCGTCGCTCTGGCCGCAGTCCGCCCGTGGAATTCTTGCCCAGGCCTTGGGGGTTCTGTTGGCCTATGCCCGGGTGGTGGGCGAGCGTTTTGCGGTCCCGGAAGCCAGTGCGGTTCCTTGGCATGCTGCCGCGTTGGCCAGCGCCGGGCCGTGGGTGTTCAGCGGCACCTGGTGGGTGAAAAGGCTTGCAACACCAATTGGCCCTGATAGGGCGGGGTGTTGATGGGCGAAAGTGGGCAACAAGCATGACCTGCGCCCCGGTGCAGGTGGTGCCGATAAATACCGTTTCCCTGAAAGGACACCGCCTTGATGCCACTTGCCCTGATCCCGGAACAGCGTCCGGAAACCTTTGTTGCAGCCGACCCTCCACCGGCAACACCGGCACCGTCCTCGGCTCCGGTGAAAGGACCGGTGAAACGCAGCGAACGCGCCGAGCAGATCGCCCTGTTCCGCTACCAGCTCATCCGGGAAGCAGCCGATGACCAGCTCGGTGCCAAGGCCCGAGGTGTCATGGTGCGCGCACTGGCCACCCAATACCATCCCTGGCCTTTCGGGGGCACCAAGCGGTTCTCCCGGGAAAGTATCGATCGCTGGATCAAGGCCTGGAAGAAGGACGGCTTTGACGGGTTGAAGCCAACCCAACGCGCCCAAGGCCCGATCACCGAGCCCCGGGTGCTGCTGCTGGCCGAGACCTTGAAGCGGGAGAAGCCTCACCGCACTGCCGCCCAAATCAAAAGGATCATCGCCACCACGCTGGGCGATGCACCCTCGGAAACGACGCTGCTGCGCCACTTCCGGTCCCTGGACATTTCCACCGGCGTTCCCGGGGCCGCCACCGGCCGCTTCGAAACCGAGGAATCCAACGAAATCTGGGTGGGAGATGCCCTGCATGGGCCGCGGATCGAGGGACGCAAAACCTATTTGTTCGCGTTCCTCGATGACCATTCCCGGATGGTGGTCGCCTCCCGGTGGGCCTTCGCCGAGGACACCGTCCGCCTGGCCGCGGTGCTGCGTCCGGCCCTGCAAACCCACGGAATACCACGTCAGGTCTATGTCGACAACGGCAGTGCCTTTGCTGACAAGGCACTTCAGCGGGTCACGGCGAAGCTGGGGATCAGGTTGGTTCATTCGGCCCCCTACCGCCCGCAGGGAAGGGGCAAAATTGAGCGGTTCTTCAATACCGTGACCCAGCAATTCCTGGGTGAAATCACCGTCACCAACCAGCCCTCGCTTCCGGGCACCGGGCAGGGATCGGAGATCTCCACCCTGCAAGAACTGAACGCGCTCTTCACCTCCTGGGTGCAGGTTCTCTATCACCGCACCATCCACTCCACCACCGGGCAAACACCGCTTGAGCGCTGGGATGCCAGCTGGGTCAAACGCACCCCGGTACGCAAATCCCCGGACCAGGTCAGTGAGGCATTCCTCTGGTCCGAGAAACGTAAGGTCACCAAGACTGCCACGATCTCCCTGCTGGGCAACACCTACCAGGTGGACCCGGTGCTGGCAGGAACCCGGGTCGAACTCATCTATGATCCCTTCGACCTGGCCGCCCCCATCGCCGTGCACTCCCACCTGGGAGTCCCGGCCGGAACCGCGACCCTGCTTCAGATTCGTCGGCACGTGCACCCGAAGGCCAAGAATGCGGCCGCCGACCGGGACGCCGGGGCCCAAAACGTTTCCACCGGCATCGATTACCTGCGCCTGCTCGAGGACCAACACAAACACACCATGAGCGGGGCTCCGATCAGCTTCGAGAAACTCGCCACCCCGTCCAGAAACACCGACACCGCCAAAGCGCACCACCGCCAGGAGAACACGCTGTGAGCATCACGTCTCTGCAAAGCCATTACGGTTTTTCCCGCATGCCCTTCAGCGCGGACATCCCGCCCCAGGCGCTGCATCCGCACCCCGGGCACCGCGAGGCGATCGCCCGGATCCACTGGTGCATCGGCCAACGCCAAATGGGTGTGATCACCGGGGAGGTCGGTGCCGGGAAAACCGTCGCGGTGCGCGCGGCACTGGCCGGGCTCGAGGCCTCCCGCCACCAGGTCATCTATCTTCCGGACCCGACCATCACCATGCGCGGCATCCATGCCACCATCGTTTCGGCCCTGGGCGGCCAGCCTTCCTTCTATTCCGGGGTATTGGCCACCCAAACCGCGGCACTGCTGGCCGGGGAGCTGGACGAGCGTTCCCGCCTGCCGGTCGTGGTCATCGACGAGGCGCACCTTTTGAGCAACACCGAGCTGGAATCCCTGCGCATGCTCACCAACACGGCCCTTGATACCGGGTCCCACTTCGCATTGCTGCTCATTGGGCAACCCACGCTGCGCAGGCGCCTGAAGATGGCCGTCCTGGCCGCGCTGGACCAGCGCATCGGCACCCGTTTCACCCTCACCGGCATGAACCTGGCCGACACAGCCAGCTATATCAAAGCGCATCTCGGTTTTGCGGGCAGATCGGACACGCTGTTCTCCGAGGATGCCGTTACCGCCATCCACCAGGCCTCCCGGGGTTACCCGCGGGCGGTGAACAACCTCGCCGTCTCCGCGTTGATCGCCACCTACGCCGGCAACAAGACCATCGTCGACCAGGCCGCGGCGCAATCCGCGATCACCGAAAACAGCGAATAGGAGCCCGGCACCGACGACGACCACGCCGTCAGCAAGACAACGAATGCCCTGCCGAAACCCCTCGGCAGGGCATTTCCATGGGCGGCTCGTCGTCAAACCCGGTGACGCGAAGATCGTCAAACAACGCGACGGTCAACACCATTCACCAAACGGGGGTATCCGGATGCTCATTCCACTTCTTTTCAACGCGTGGATGTCCACGTTTTCCCTCCGTGTCAAAATAGAAAAGCGGGCCTTTCTCAAGAACTGGTGTGTGGTCAGAGACCATCAGTTTCGAGGAAGGCCCGCCCTCATGGGCGGATCAACACGAGGTGGGGAATTTCAGTGAGCAGAAGTGGGGAATTTCGATGAGCGCGATCACGGTGGCCTTCCTAAACATGCTTCCCACTGGGATATGCCGTCACCCGTGGAAGGCTGATGATTTCTGGCCGACATGGGGACAGGTTGGATCGGATATTCGAAGGTGCGGCACGAGAGTTCTTGCTCCCGAAACCTTCCGTTGTTCGCGCACCACTTCTCCTGGCAAGCGCACGTCTTGGCTCAGGCCAGGTGCCTGGCCGCCCTAATGGTGCGGACCTTCCGACGACGCCTTGGGTCTGGTGGCATGTGGACTCTACGACCGCATCAGGGCGGTGTGCGGTCGTTGGTGCTTGGGGGCGAGCCGGGATCGCGATGTTTTCCACAGATGCTGTGGATAGGGGCCGGCTATCCACAGTGTCTGTGGATGGCCGGGGTGCCTTAACGGGGTGCGGCCCCCGGGGGGTGTGTGTCCGGGGGCCGTGGTTTTTGGTGGTGTGGTGGTTAAGCATCGAAACCCCCAAGCCGGTGGGGCTTGGGGGTTTCGGGACGTTGTGTCCGGCGGTGACCTACTCTCCCACACCCTCCCGAGTGCAGTACCATCGGCGCAGTGGGTCTTAGCTTCCGGGTTCGGTATGGGACCGGGCGTTTCCCCCACGCTATGACCGCCGTAACTCTGTTACCGCCACCCAAAGCTGGTTTGGGGGTGGTGAATCTGTGGGTTACGACCATGATAGTTATGGTTGTTGTTGTTCCGCGAAAAACAAATTGGGTTTGTTGTTTCGGGACCGTATAGTGGACGCAGCGTTTCTTGCCAACCACCCGCGGGGGGTGGTGTGGTGTTTGTGGTTTAAGTTGTCGGCCTATTAGTACAGGTCAGCTTCACGAGTCTTTAGTCCTCGCTTCCACATCCTGCCTATCAACCCAGTGGTCTGGCTGGGGGCCTCTCACACTCAAAAGTGTATGGAAATCTCATCTCGAAGTGGGCTTCCCGCTTAGATGCTTTCAGCGGTTATCCCTTCCGAACGTAGCTAATCAGCGGTGCACTTGGCAGTACAACTGACACACCAGAGGTTCGTCCGTCCCGGTCCTCTCGTACTAAGGACAGCTCTTCTCAAATTTCCTGCGCGCGCAGCGGATAGGGACCGAACTGTCTCACGACGTTCTAAACCCAGCTCGCGTACCGCTTTAATGGGCGAACAGCCCAACCCTTGGGACCTACTCCAGCCCCAGGATGCGACGAGCCGACATCGAGGTGCCAAACCATGCCGTCGATATGGACTCTTGGGCAAGATCAGCCTGTTATCCCCGAGGTACCTTTTATCCGTTGAGCGACGGCCGTTCCACAACGTGCCGCCGGATCACTAGTCCCGACTTTCGTCCCTGCTCGAGCTGTCGCTCTCACAGTCAAGCTCCCTTGTGCACTTACACTCGACACCTGATTGCCAACCAGGCTGAGGGAACCTTTGGGCGCCTCCGTTACTCTTTAGGAGGCAACCGCCCCAGTTAAACTACCCATCAGGCACTGTCCCTGACCCAGATCATGGGCCGAAGTTAGGTGACCGGTACAGCCAGAGTGGTATTTCAACGATGACTCCACCCGAACTAGCGTCCGGGCTTCACAGTCTCCCACCTATCCTACACAAGCTGCACCGAACACCAATACCAAACTATAGTAAAGGTCTCGGGGTCTTTCCGTCCTGCTGCGCGTAACGAGCATCTTTACTCGTAGTGCAATTTCGCCGAGTTCATGGTTGAGACAGCGGGGAAGTCGTTACTCCATTCGTGCAGGTCGGAACTTACCCGACAAGGAATTTCGCTACCTTAGGATGGTTATAGTTACCACCGCCGTTTACTGGGGCTTAAATTCTCAGCTTCGCTCCAAAGAGCTAACCGGTCCTCTTAACCTTCCAGCACCGGGCAGGAGTCAGTCCGTATACATCGTCTTGCGACTTCGCACGGACCTGTGTTTTTAGTAAACAGTCGCTTCCCCCTGGTCTCTGCGGCCCACACCCGCTCCGAGGAGTAAATCCTCATCACGGGGCAGGCCCCCCTTCTCCCGAAGTTACGGGGGCATTTTGCCGAGTTCCTTAACCATGATTCTCTCGATCGCCTTAGTATTCTCTACCTGATCACCTGTGTCGGTTTGGGGTACGGGCGGCTAAAACCTCGCGTCGATGCTTTTCTTGGCAGCATAGGATCACCGAATCACCCCCCAAAAGGGGCGCCTATCGGGTCTCAGGCTATGTGAGTCGCGGATTTGCCTACGACTCGCCCTACATCCTTGGACCAGGTCAATTCCATTGCCTGGCTCGGCTACCTTCCTGCGTCACACCTGTTAATACGCTTACCTCCCTGGTTCGGGTCCCGCGCCGCACACCCGATACAAGGCCCGAAGGCCTTGAGGTGGGTGGTTGGGGCGGTTAGCATCACCAGTTCGGTATGGGCGGTTTTTCACCGGTACGGGAATATCAACCCGTTGTCCATCGACTACGCCTGTCGGCCTCGCCTTAGGTCCCGACTTACCCAGGGCAGATTAGCTTGACCCTGGAACCCTTGATCATTCGGCGGACGGGTTTCTCACCCGTCATTCGCTACTCATGCCTGCATTCTCACTCGTGTGGGCTCCACCGCTGGTTTACACCGCGACTTCACTGCCCACACGACGCTCCCCTACCCATCCACACGGCTGGACCACGAAGGCCTGCCAAATATGTGAATGACGCAACTTCGGCGGTGTGCTTGAGCCCCGCTACATTGTCGGCGCGGAATCACTTGACCAGTGAGCTATTACGCACTCTTTCAAGGGTGGCTGCTTCTAAGCCAACCTCCTGGTTGTCTTCGCAACTCCACATCCTTTTCCACTTAGCACACGCTTAGGGGCCTTAGTTGGCGTTCTGGGCTGTTTCCCTCTCGACTATGAAGCTTATCCCCCACAGTCTCACTGCTGCGCTCTCACTTACCGGCATTCGGAGTTTGGCTGACGTCAGTAACCTTGTAGGGCCCATTAGCCATCCAGTAGCTCTACCTCCGGTAAGAAACACGCAACGCTGCACCTAAATGCATTTCGGGGAGAACCAGCTATCACGAAGTTTGATTGGCCTTTCACCCCTACCCACAGCTCATCCCCTCCATTTTCAACTGAAGTGGGTTCGGTCCTCCACGCGCTCTTACACGCGCTTCAACCTGGCCATGGGTAGATCACTTCGCTTCGGGTCTAGATCACGCCACTCACTCGCCCTATTCAGACTCGCTTTCGCTACGGCTTCCCCACACGGGTTAACCTCGCGACGTAACACTAACTCGCAGGCTCATTCTTCAAAAGGCACGCTGTCACCCCAACAAGGAGGCTCCAACGGATTGTAAGCGCACGGTTTCAGGTACTATTTCACTCCCCTCCCGGGGTACTTTTCACCATTCCCTCACGGTACTTGTCCGCTATCGGTCATTGGGTAGTATTTAGGCTTACCAGGTGGTCCTGGCAGATTCAAACGGGATTTCTCGGGCCCCGTCCTACTTGGGATACTCTCACAAAGCGGCGGCACGCATTCGCACTACGGGACTCTCACCCTCTACGGTCCGGCATTCAAGCCGATTCGCCTATGCGCCCGCACCTCACTTCACCAGTCCGGCAGAACTGATATGGAAAGTCCCACAACCCCGACCATGCAACGCCCGCCGGCTATCACACATGGCTCGGTTTAGCCCCATCCGCGTTCGCTCGCCACTACTAACGGAATCACTATTGTTTTCTCTTCCTGCGGGTACTGAGATGTTTCACTTCCCCGCGTTCCCTCCACACAGCCTATGTGTTCAGCTGCGGGTCATACGGCATGACACCGTACGGGGTTTCCCCATTCGGAAATCCTGGTCTCAACGTCCGGTTATCGACTCCACCAGGCTTATCGCAGATTCCCACGTCCTTCTTCGGCTCCCAATGCCAAGGCATCCACCGTGCGCCCTTAAAAACTTGACCACAAACATGATCAAAAATTTACATGAGCTATATATTATTACAATCGAAAGAACCAAGAAAAACACACCCGAAAGTGCGTTCACCAGGTTCAATAATTCATAAGAAATTGCTATGCAAGACAAGGAAAAAATCCCTTGCCTCACAAGATGCTCGCGTCCACTATACAGTTCCCAAACAACAACCCCGTCACACCCACCACCAACACACCCCCAGGGGGCTCGTGCGGCTTAGGCCATGCGCGGGACAATCCAGAAAAAACAAGAACCCAACCCGAAACCGGATCGGGGCCTGTTATTCCAGGACCCAACAGTGTGCCAAAAGACCACCCGCGTTCGCCGGCGGCTCCCGTTCCAACCACCGGAACGAATCCCGAAAGCGTACTAGAAAACCACCCACCAACGATGGACGGCCATGATTTGTTGATATTCCACCCTTGAGCACTCGCCCATCAACACAAGTGATGGATGCGAGCAGCACTGAACACCCGCACGGGAAACACTGTGGAATCCCTGCCTGGTGCTAGTTGCTCCTTAGAAAGGAGGTGATCCAGCCGCACCTTCCGGTACGGCTACCTTGTTACGACTTAGTCCCAATCGCCGGTCCCACCTTCGACGGCTCCCTCCCACAAGGGGTTAGGCCACCGGCTTCGGGTGTTACCAACTTTCGTGACTTGACGGGCGGTGTGTACAAGGCCCGGGAACGTATTCACCGCAGCGTTGCTGATCTGCGATTACTAGCGACTCCGACTTCATGGGGTCGAGTTGCAGACCCCAATCCGAACTGAGACCGGCTTTTTGGGATTAGCTCCACCTCACAGTATCGCAACCCATTGTACCGGCCATTGTAGCATGCGTGAAGCCCAAGACATAAGGGGCATGATGATTTGACGTCGTCCCCACCTTCCTCCGAGTTGACCCCGGCAGTCTCCCATGAGTCCCCGCCTTTACGCGCTGGCAACATGGAACGAGGGTTGCGCTCGTTGCGGGACTTAACCCAACATCTCACGACACGAGCTGACGACAACCATGCACCACCTGTGAACCAGCCCCAAAGGGGAAACCGTGTTTCCACGGCGGTCTGGCACATGTCAAGCCTTGGTAAGGTTCTTCGCGTTGCATCGAATTAATCCGCATGCTCCGCCGCTTGTGCGGGCCCCCGTCAATTCCTTTGAGTTTTAGCCTTGCGGCCGTACTCCCCAGGCGGGGCACTTAATGCGTTAGCTACGGCGCGGAAAACGTGGAATGTCCCCCACACCTAGTGCCCAACGTTTACGGCATGGACTACCAGGGTATCTAATCCTGTTCGCTCCCCATGCTTTCGCTCCTCAGCGTCAGTTAATGCCCAGAGACCTGCCTTCGCCATCGGTGTTCCTCCTGATATCTGCGCATTTCACCGCTACACCAGGAATTCCAGTCTCCCCTACATCACTCTAGTCTGCCCGTACCCACCGCAGATCCGAGGTTGAGCCTCGGACTTTCACGATAGACGCGACAAACCGCCTACGAGCTCTTTACGCCCAATAATTCCGGATAACGCTTGCGCCCTACGTATTACCGCGGCTGCTGGCACGTAGTTAGCCGGCGCTTCTTCTGCAGGTACCGTCACTTTCGCTTCTTCCCTACTGAAAGAGGTTTACAACCCGAAGGCCGTCATCCCTCACGCGGCGTCGCTGCATCAGGCTTTCGCCCATTGTGCAATATTCCCCACTGCTGCCTCCCGTAGGAGTCTGGGCCGTGTCTCAGTCCCAGTGTGGCCGGTCACCCTCTCAGGCCGGCTACCCGTCGTCGCCTTGGTGAGCCATTACCTCACCAACAAGCTGATAGGCCGCGAGTCCATCCCTGACCAAAAAATCTTTCCACCAAAAACCATGCGGTCCACGGTGCATATCCGGTATTAGACCCAGTTTCCCAGGCTTATCCCAGAGTCAGGGGCAGGTTACTCACGTGTTACTCACCCGTTCGCCACTAATCATTCTGTGCAAGCACAAAAGTCATCGTTCGACTTGCATGTGTTAAGCACGCCGCCAGCGTTCATCCTGAGCCAGGATCAAACTCTCCGTAAAAAAATACAGACACAACCAACACGCCGACTGGAAAAAATCGACCGGGCTGCACCAAGCAAAACATCCTGGCAAATTGCCCCAGGCATCCACACGGGGGTGCGGACCCTGAAACCATTCACCAATAAAATAAATAAATTGGTATCAACAAACTTGGCACACTATTGAGTTCTCAAACAACAGACACTTCCAACACCCACAACCGGACTAACAATTCCTGCCGGCGCTTCGCTCTGGAGCAACTTTACTATCCTAGACCCAAACAAACTCAGCGTCAAATCGACTTCCGAAGTTCATTTGGAATTCTTTGCAATCGGCTCCGCGCTTCACCCTTTCGGGCTACGTTGCGGTGCTCGGTGCGAGAAATAACTGTACGCGCATCCGGCCCAAATGTCCAAACGGCAGGAACCCTCACTACCGGAAGGCCAAAACCCCCGGAAATACGGGGCCCAGACCCTGCTGCGGCTGCGTTTTTCGGCCATTCGGCCAAAAGCGTCAAATGAGCCCTGCATCACTACAGCGTCAGGGGTCGGCCATAGACTGAAAACATGCCTGAATTTCCCGTAAACGCATCGCCCATTCAGCAATCCCTCAACCCATTGCAGCAGATACTCGGTTACACCGAGCCAATCTTCAACGCATCGATGGCCGGTGCGGCCGGCGGCGCACTGGCTGCAGCTGTTTCTGCCGCCGGAGGCTTTGGCATGCTGGGCATCGGTGGCAATGCCACCAAGGAGTGGATCGACAACGAGGCAGCACTTGCCGCGTCATCCGGTCGGGGGTGGGGCGCCGGACTCATGGCCTGGGTCCTGGCGAAGAACCTTGAACCGCTGGAACAGGTGTTGGATCACGGCCCTTCCTTCGTCTGCATTAGCTTTGGGGAACCCGGACCCGCCGCCTCCCTTGCGCATGAGTCCGGTGCTTTGGTGGGCATGCAGGTCGGGAATGCAGCAGAGCTTTCCCGCGCACTGGAAGACGACATCGATGTGGTGATCTGCCGGGGGAATGAGGGAGGCGGTCATGGACGCAATGAGGTGTCCACCCTTCCCCTGCTTCAGCTGGCACTGGAACGAACCGGCAAGCCCGTCATTGCCGCGGGAGGTTTGGCCACGGCCGCCGGGGTCGCCGCAGTACTGGGTGCCGGCGCATCGGCCGCATGGATCGGAACGCGTTTCGCAGCCGCGACGGAATCGACCAGCCACCGCAACATCAAGGATTCCATCGGGGCGGCCGGCCTGGATGACACCGTCTACACCCGCGCCTTTGACATTGCCCAGCGCATTGACTGGCCGGTTCAATACGGCGGCCGGGCCTTGCGCAACGACTTCAGCGATACCTGGGCCGAGAACCTCGAGGCCCTCGGTGCCGCGGTGAAGGCAGACGACTCCCTGACCACATCGATCAACGGCGCCCGCGCCGAGGGAGACACTTCCCTTGCTCCGGTCTATGCCGGCCAGTCTGCGGGGCTTTCGACTACGGGGCAAAGTGCCGCGGAAATCATCGCGGACCTTTCACGTTTCCGGTCGCTGTTGCGGCAGGCTGCCAGCCGATGGGACACGAAGTAGGCCACCCGGGCCGGCAGGCTCAGTAGCCCAGCGGCATATTGTCGATCAGCCGGACCTCGCCGACCCTCGCCGCCACCAGCAGCAACCCCTCGCCGGTGAACGGGGTGTCCTGGCAATTGAAGGCCAGCTCCTGCAAGGTGCGCGGGTCAACCAGTTCGAAGTAGTCGAGCTCCACCAGGGGTTCCATCTCGAAGAGTCCCGCGGCGTCCTCCAGATACAGCGGTTCGTGCCGTTCGGCCCGTTCCTTGACCAAGCTCAATGCCCGGTGGATCACCAGGGCCGCCTTGGCCTGCTCCGCGGTGAGGAATTGGTTCCGGCTGGAAAGGGCCAGTCCCTCGGCGCTGCGGATGATGGGCACCGAGCAAATTTCGACCGGGTAGTTCAGGTCGGCCACCATGCGGTTGATGAGCACCAGCTGCTGCGCGTCCTTCTGTCCAAAATATGCGCGATAGGAAACTGGTACCCCAAGCGTGGCGGGCGGCATGGCAAAGTGGAGCAGCTTGGCCACCACGGCGAGCATCCCGTCGAAGTGGCCCGGTCGCGAAGCGCCCTCGAACTTGGATCCCAGTTCCCCCGAATCGATCTTGATCAGTGGGCGGCCGTCGGGGTAGACCGTCGAAGCCTGGGGGGCAAAGACGATGTCGGCACCGGCGCGGGCCAGGATCTCGACGTCGGCCTCGAGGGTGCGCGGATATCTGGCAAAATCCTGCGCATCGTTGAATTGCAGCTCGTTGACGAAGATGCTGACCACCAGCACGTCGTTGTGCGCCCGGGCGGTGGAAACCAGGGACTCGTGGCCCGAGTGCAGGGCTCCCATCGTGGGCACCAGTCCCAAGGTTGCGGTGCCCTGCTCCGGGGCATTGAACTCGATGGCCCGGGCAATCGCCGCCGAAAGTTCGGCCGCCGTGCGGACGATGCGGGGGGTGCGGCCGGCTGTATCTGCTGGTGTGCTCACCGGCCCAGTTTATCCGCGGGTTCCGCCGATGGCCCTAGTGTGTCGGTTCGCCCAATGCGGCCAGGATCCCGTCGAGGGTCTCCCGGTTGATCAACCCGCGGGCATGGGCGCGCAGCGCTGTCGCCCGGCTCATCGCCAGGTAGCCCTCCCGGGTGTCCTCGCCGATGTCCTCCCCGGCCAGTGCGGCCCGGTGCGCGGCAACCGTCTGCACATCCCCGCGGGCCACCGGCCCGGTCAGCGCGCCCTCCCCGGAGGCCAGCGCATTTTCCAGCGAGGCACGCATGAGCGCCGAGAGCACCCGCTCGGGATGCTCGACGCCGATGCCCGCCAGGATGCCCGCCGACTGCCCGGCAACCGTCACCAGGTGGTTGGAGGCGTGTGACAGGGCCGCGTGGTACTTGACCCGGTCTTCCTCGGCGATGACCACCGGCTCGCCGCCCATTTCCACCACGAGCGCCTGGGCGATGGGAAGAACCATGTTCGAGGCGGTGACCCCGAAGACACAATCGCCGAGCCGCTCCAGGTCCATGCTCATCCCGGTGAAGGTCATGGCCGGGTGGATGGCCAGCCCAATGGCGCCGGCTGCCATTGCCGGAGCCAGCACCTCGGTGCCGTAGCGCCCGGCGGTGTGCACCACCAGCTGGCCCACCTGCCAATGTCCGGCCGCGGCGAGCCCGGAGACCAGGTCCGCCAGCGCGTCGTCGGGCACCGCCAGGATGACCAGTTCGGCGCGGCGCAGGATCTCCGGGATCTGCAGCACCGGGACGTCGGGAAGGAGCAGCTCCGCGCGTTCGAGCGAGGACTCGGAGACCGCGTGGACCCCGATGACTTGGTGCTCGGCCGCGCGCAGCGCCGCACCCAGCACGGCGCCGACCTTGCCGGCGCCGATGACGCCCACTCCCAGCCGTCCCGGCTTGCCCGTGTTTCTCATGCGTCTCCCAGCCAGTGGTTCGAATCCGTTTGCTTCCGCGCCGCGGCGGCGCGGTCTGCCTGTTCAAGGAACAGGTCCCGTCCCGCATCGATGTCGAGCTGGCGCACCACCGGCACCACCGGCCCGGGGATCGTGGCAAGGGCCAGGTCAACCACGCCCATCCGCCGGGCCAGGGGGCCCTGGCGCAGGGAAAGCCCTTGGGTGCGGGCGTGCGGAACGATGGCGATGGTGCGGTGCAGCGCGCCGTTGCGTGCCACCAACGCGGTGTCGGTCAGCGCGTAGCCCTGCCGGCGGTAGGCCAGGAGCGCGAGCGGGCGGATCCGGGGCGGGGAAACCACGAAGCCGTGCGCTGTGCCGCTGCCGTTGATGGCGGCGGCAAAGAATTCGCGCGGCGCCTCCACCCCGGGGGACGGCAGCACCACCGAGAGCACCGCGAGCACGTCCTCGTAGGTGCCCACCGGCAGCAGCACGCTGCGTTGCTCCGCATCGTTCGCGGCCCCTCCGCCGATGCCCGCGACATTGACCGCGACCTTGTACCAACCCATCGGACGCCAGAAGAAGGGGGCGGAAACCTTGATGGCCTGCACCCGCCCCGGGGGCACCGTTTGGTGGCGGGTGTCCAGCAGCCCGTAGCCCACGCGCAATCCGTCGGCACTCGTGGCGGCCTTGAAGTTGTAGCCGGTGTTGAGGTTGTTCCACAGCGCGCCGGCCATGCCCAGCAGCGCCGGGAGCAGGTAGAACGGCGCGAAACCCTCGATGTTGGACATGGCGATGGCCAGCCCGATAAGGCCCAGCAGCATGAACACCGTGGACGGGCGCAACAGGATGGAACCGACCAGCCGGCCCAGCGGGACGCTGGCGACCACGCGTTCGCTCGCTGCCCGGGGGCCGCGCGGCGCCGCATCGGCGGGCGGGAACCGCGCATCCGCCATTTGCCCGGGTTCCGGAGACTGGCCACCGGCAGGCCCCTGCTCGCCGGCCGGTGCAAGCGGTGGCGGGGAATCGTTGGTTGCCTGCAGTCCTGCGGCGCGGGCCAGGATGGAGTTGCGCAGTTCGTGGGCCTCGGAGAGCTTCACGAAGGCCAGGTTCATGGCGGCGGAGCCGGAGTCTGCGACGTCGAAGCGCAGCTCGGCCAGCCCGAAGATCCGGGCGACCAGCGGCTGGGCAATGTCGATCGACTGCACCCGGTCGATGCGTGCCTGGCGCTGCTGGCGGAAGACCATGCCGGAATTCACGTTCACGTGGCGCTCGGTGATCTGGTACTTGGTGAACCACCAGGAGCCGAAGAAGCCCAGCAGGATCAGCAGCAGGATGCCGCCGCCGATGAGCAGCGAAACCAGCAGCGGGGCGCCGGAGACAAAATCGGGTCCGCGGCTTGGTTCCTCCTCGCCGAAGAAGGAGGAAAGGGTGTTTTGCCCGTAGACGAAGGCGATGGCCACCACGGCGAGCCAGCCGCGCACCAAGGGCGAGACCGGGTGGACCCGGTGCCACGGCACCTCGGGTGCACCGGGCTCCGGTGCGGGTGGGGGGTTCACAGCCCGGCCAAACGCGATTCGCCGCGGGCCGCAAGCTGCTCGCGCAGGCGCGTGCCCTCTGCCAGGGGCAGGCCGGGGATCTCGGCGGTGGCGTCGGCCGCCGCGGTGTGCAGCTTGACCTTGCACAGCCCCAGCATCCTGTCGATGGGTCCGACGGCCACGTCGACGAATTGCATCCGGCCGTAGGGAACCACCAGCACCTTTTGGAACATCAACCCCTGGCGCACCAGCAGGTCGTCCTCGCGCTCTGCATAGCCGATCGCTGCAACCTGGCGCGGAATCAGCACCAGGCGAATGATGTCGATGGCCACCGCCACCGCGGGGATGGCAATGGCCAGCCAGAGCGGGAAGCCGGTCCACACCCCGAACCGGTTCAGCACCAGCGGCATGCACAGCACCGCCAGCGTCACCAGCGCGCCAATGCCCCAGCCCACCATGCGGACCTTTGCGTAGCTCGGGGACACCCGGGTCCAGTGGATCCCGGCCGGATCAATTGGTTCCTGCTGCATAGCCTTCCTCGTCCTCGCCCTCGGTCTTGGCCGCCGGGTCCGAAGGATCTTCCGGGGGCAGCTTGCAGAACTGTTCCACAACCCATCCCACGATAACCATCACCAGCGCACCGCCGATCATCACCAAGGATGATTTCACCGCCTCGCTGCCCAATCCTGCCGCGGTGAGAAGCCCCAACAGGATCCCGCCGTGCCATCCGGCGATGATGGACCCGGCATACACGCTGGCCTGGGCCAGCACCAGGGTCCTGGCCGCGGCAATCGGGTCCACCCGCTTCTTGGTCCGCCCGGAGGTGTAGAGCTTGATGCGGATGCCCATCACCAGGGTGATCAGGCAGGCAGCGCCCATGGACACCAGCGAGGTCCAGTGCAGCACCGGCACCGGGTAGCCGCGGGTGGTGGCAAGGATCTGCAAGGCGTAGCCGGCGACGACGCCGATCACCAGCACCGTGAAGACCCACAGGGGCCGCAGCGAGTTCATCGGCCTAGGCCTCCGCTTCGGCACGTTTGATGCCCGGGGTGTCCGCCGCGGCGGCGGCCAGCTCGGCCACCGGCGTCCCGTCCAGCGTGGCGTCGGGTTCCATCCAGGACCAGGGAAGCAGCACGAAGCCGCGCGTCGCGGCCCGCGGGTGCGGCAGCGTCAGCACCGGGTCGTCGCTGGTTTGCCCGCCGTAGGTGATCACGTCGATGTCGAGGGTGCGCGGGCCCCAGCGCACCTCGCGGGTGCGGTGGTGTGCCTGCTCGATGGCCTGGCAGGCTGCCAGGAGCCCCAGCGGGGCCAGGTCGGTGTTGATGCGCAGCACCAGGTTCAGGAAGTCGGGTTGGCCTGCGGGCCCTCCCACGGGCTTGGTCACCGCGGTGTCGGAGACGCACACCACCTCGATTCCCGGTGTGGCGGCCAGTTCGGCAACCGCGGCCTGGAGCGTTCCGGCACGTTCGCCCAGGTTGGAACCCAGGGCAAGGATGCAGGAAACCATTCGGTTCACTCCCGTTCGCGGTAAATGTGGATCGTGACGTCGGAAAAGGTCACGGTGATCGGGGCCTTGGGCTTGTGCACGATGACCTCGACCCCCGAGACGGTGGGGAAGGAACCGAGGATCGCCGCGGCGGTCTTTTCCGCCAGCGTCTCGATCAGGTCCCAGGGTCCGTCCTGGATCTGGGCGACCACGAGCTCGCCGAGTTCGCCATAGTGCGCGGTGTCGGCGACGTTGTCGCTGGCCGCCGCCTTCCGGATATCGGTGTGCAGCACGACGTCGAGCGTGAAGGGCTGGCCGTCGCGCTTCTCGTGCTCAAAGACGCCGTGGTGCCCGATGGCGGTGATGCCGCTCAGGGTGATGGTGTCGCTGCGCATGGTGTTCCCCCGGCCGGGCTTCCTAGAGTGCCGGGACGCGGGCCGCGGACCAGGCGTGGGCGACCTTGATGGCGTCGAGGGACGAGGGAACGTCGTGCACACGCACGCCCCAGGCGCCGTTGGCGGCAGCAAGCGCGCTGGTGGCGGCGGTCGCTGCGTCGCGTTCGGTCGGTGCGGCGGGCTTGCCGTCGACGGTCAGCAGGGCGCCCAGGAAGCGCTTGCGGCTGGTGCCCACCAGGACGCGGTGACCCAGCGCGGTGAAGCGGTCAAGGGCGTTGAGCAGTTCCCAGTTGTGCTCGTGGTCCTTGGCGAAGCCCAGCCCCGGATCCAGGATCAATGCCTCGGGCTTGACGCCGGCGGCAACAAAGCGCTCGCGCAGCGCGAGCATCTCCTCGATGACCTCGGAGACCACGTCGGTGTAGTTCGCCTCGGTGACCATGGTGGCGGCGTCCCCGCGGCGGTGCATCAGCACGTAGGGGGCTCCGGTCTCGGCCATGAGAGCCGGCATGTCCGGCTCGTGGGTCAGCCCGGAGACGTCGTTGATGATGTGCGCGCCGGCAGCCAGGGCGGCGCGGGCAGTGGAGGTGTGCATGGTGTCGACCGAGATGATCGCCCCGGCCTTGGCCAGTGCCGTGATGACCGGCAGGATGCGCTGCTGTTCCTCGTCGGGGTCCACGGGCTCGGCGCCGGGGCGGGTGGATTCGCCTCCGACGTCGATGATGTCCGCCCCGCCGTAGTACATGCGCAGGCCGTGGGAAATGGCGTCGTCGGCGCTCTTGTACTTCCCGCCGTCCGAGAAGGAATCCTCGGTGATGTTCAGGATGCCCATGACCAGGGTGCGGTCGGCGGGCAGGTCGGCCAGGGTGCGGGCCGTGATCTTCTTGATGACCGGCAGCGGGCTGGTGGCCGGACCGGTTCCGGGGATTGCTCCAAGTGACATGGGGGTGTTACCTACTTTCCGAGGATGAGGCTCATGGCCTCTGCGCGGGTGGCCGGTTCGCGTAGCTGGCCACGCACGGCGCTGGTGACGGTCTTGGCGCCCGGTTTGCGGACGCCCCGCATGGACATGCACATGTGTTCGCATTCGACGACGACCATGGCGCCGCGCGGGTTCAGGTGGGCGACAAGTGCGTCAACGATCTGCGTGGTCAGTCGTTCCTGGACCTGCGGGCGGCGGGCGTAGACCTCCACCAGCCGGGCCAGCTTGCTCAGGCCAGTGACCTTGCCCTCCGGGCCGGGGATGTAGCCGACGTGGGCGCTGCCGTGGAACGGCACCAGGTGGTGTTCGCAGGTCGAGTAGAACGGGATGTCCTTGACCAGGACCAACTCATCGTGTTCGATGTCGAAGGTCGTGGCCAGGAGGTCCGCCGGGTCCTCGTGGAGCCCGGCAAAGAACTCCGCATAGGCCTTGGCCACGCGCTTGGGCGTCTCCAACAGGCCGTCGCGCTGGGGGTCCTCGCCAATGGCATGCAGGATCTCGCGCACGGCGTTTTCAATGCGGACCAGGTCCACGCCGCCGGCGCGCTGGACGTTGTCGTCTTCAAGCTGATCGATCTCGTTCACCCTCAGATCCTAGCGTGTGTGTGCGATGGGTTACTCGCCGGTGACGTCGCCTGACGTTGCAGCTGCCGCATCGGCGGCGATTTCCTTCGCGGAGAGGACAGGACCGGCCGCGTGGACGGGGCGGCTGTCCTTGCTCAGCCAGACGTCGCGCTCGGGACGCTTGGTGAGGTCGTGGAAGATTTCCTCGATCTCCTTCTGGTTCAGCGTCTCATGCTCGAGCAGTGCCAGGGCCAGGCGGTCAAGCACGTGGCGGTTCTCGGTCAGCGCGGCGTAGGCCTCGTCGTGCGCGGTGTCGATCAGCGCGCGGACCTCTTCGTCGACCACGTTGGCCATGGCGTCGGAGTAGTCGCGGCTGGCCGCCTGGCCGTACATGGCATCCCCGGAGGAAGAGCCCAGCTTCACGGCTCCCACGCGCTCACTCATGCCGTAGTCGGTGACCATCTTGCGTGCGGTGGCGGTGGCCTTCTCGATGTCGTTGGAGGCGCCGGTGGAGGGGTCGTGGAAGACGATTTCCTCGGCCACGCGCCCGCCCATGGCGTAGGCCATCTGGTCCAGCAGCTCGTTGCGGGTCACCGAGTACTTGTCGTCGTCGGGCACCACCATGGTGTAGCCCAGGGCGCGTCCGCGCGGCAGGATGGTCACCTTGGTGACCGGTGCGGTCTGGCGCATGGCGGCTGCCACCAGCGCGTGTCCGCCCTCGTGGTACGCGGTGATCTTGCGCTCGTGTTCCTTCATGAGGCGGCTGCGCTTCTGCGGGCCGGCCATGACGCGGTCGATGGCCTCGTCCAGGGCGCGGTCGTCGATCAGCTGGGCGTTGGAGCGCGCGGTGAGCAGGGCTGCCTCGTTGAGCACGTTGGCCAGGTCGGCGCCGGTGTAGCCGGGGGTCTTCTTGGCAACGGCCTTGAGGTCGACGTTGGTGGCCATCGGCTTGCCCTGGGCGTGGACCTTGAGGATCTGCTCGCGGCCGATCATGTCGGGGGCCTCGACGGGGATTTGGCGGTCGAAGCGGCCCGGGCGCAGCAGCGCCGGGTCAAGGACGTCGGCGCGGTTGGTCGCGGCGATCAGGATGACGTTGGTGGTCGCGTCGAAGCCGTCCATCTCAACCAGCAGCTGGTTGAGCGTCTGCTCGCGCTCGTCGTTGCCCCCTCCGATGCCGGCGCCGCGGTGGCGACCCACGGCGTCGATCTCATCGACGAAGATGATGGCGGGGGAGTTGGTCTTGGCCTGCTCGAAGAGGTCGCGGACGCGCGAGGCGCCGACCCCGACGAACATTTCCACGAAGTCCGAGCCGGAAATCGAGTAGAAGGGGACGCCTGCCTCGCCGGCGACGGCCTTGGCCAGCAGCGTCTTGCCGGTGCCCGGAGGGCCGTACAGCAGCACTCCCTTGGGGATCTTGGCCCCGACGGCCTGGAACTTGCCCGGTTCGCGCAGGAACTCCTTGATTTCGTGGAGTTCCTCCACGGCCTCTTCGGCACCTGCAACGTCGACGAAGGTCACCTGCGGCATGTCCTTGGTGATCAGCTTCGCCTTGGACTTGCCGAACTGCATGACCTTGGATCCGCCGCCCTGGGAGCGGGAAAGGATGAACCAGAACAGGCCCACGATCAGGATCATCGGGATCATGAAGCCGAGCATGGAGGTGAACCAGTTGCTCTGCACCGGCTGGTCGGTGTAGCCGGAGAGGTTGGCCTCGTTGACCGCCGTCACCACCTGGGTGCCGCGCGGCTGTGAGTAGAAGAACGAGACGTTCTTGCCCTTGTCCTCGCCGTCGAGGTTCAGCGGTTCCTTCAGCGTCAGGTCCACGCGCTGCTCGCCGTCGAAGATCTTCGCCTCGGTGACCTTGTCGTCCTTGAGCAATTGCATGCCAACGGAGGTGTCGATGCGCCCGGAGTTGCCGCCCAGAAGCGTCGGCAGGAAAATCAGCAGCACCGCGGCGCCAAGCAGCACCCATACGATCCAGCTGTTGAAGATCTTTTTCGCGTTCATTGATTGGGGGTCCCGCCCCATCCCTCCTGCTTTCGGGCACTGGCGGCCCGGGCGCCTGGGCGACGCCGGTAATCTTGCTACACGCTCATTAAGTAAACGCCCTATGTGATACCCACGGATGGGCAAGGCGATAAGTTCCCCTTTGGGCGTAAGAACACCGATGGCCGCCCCCGGGAACCGGAAACGGCCATGGCACACCGCACAAGGGATGCTGGAGCGGGCTGGTGCCGCCGGCTACTGGTAGACGTGAGGTGCCAGGGTGCCGATAAAGTCCAAGTTGCGGTACTTCTCGTCGAAGTCCAGGCCGTAGCCGACAACGAATTCGTTGGGGATCTCCATGCCGACGTACTTCACGTCGATCTCCACCTTTGCGGCCTCCGGCTTGCGCAGCAGGGTGCAGATCTCGACCGAGGCCGGGCCGCGGGAGTGCAGGTTGGCCAGCAGCCAGGACAGCGTCAGGCCGGAGTCGATGATGTCCTCGACGATCAGCACGTCCTTGCCCAGCAGGTCGGTGTCGAGGTCCTTGAGGATCCGCACGACGCCCGAGGACTGGGTACCCGAACCGTAGGACGAGACCGCCATCCAGTCCATGGTCACGTGGCTGTGCAGCGCGCGGACCAGGTCGGCCATGACCATCACGGCGCCCTTGAGGACGCCGACAACCAGGATGTCCCGGCCTTCGTAGTCGGCGTCGATCCGGGCGGCAAGCTCATTGATCTTGGCCTGGATTTCTTCCTTGGTGTAGAGGACATGCGCCAAATCGGCGCTGACATCTTTCGAATCCACGAGGGCTCCTGGTTCTGGGGTCGGCGATATACCGGTCGAAGGGGGTTTTCCACCCACGAACTAGAGTGCCACAGTCTGGCTTGCGGTGGGGAGCGCGGCACCCCGGTGTTGCCGCGGCCTTGGGGCTGGCGGCCCGGGATTGTGAGGCAATTCTCATCCGTCGCCGGGCCGCAGGCCGCTGGCGTCCAGCCGCAGGAAGGGCGCGGTGCCGGCGGGAAGCCTGGTTCCGGCGATCCGGGTGGCCTCCACCGGGCCCTCCAGTTGGATGGGGCCGGCGGATTTCGACCCGAGGACCAGCGCGTTCAATGCCCGCAGCCGTTCGAAGTCAGGTGCCGGTGCGCCCAGCCGCACCACGGACAGGCGCAAGGCGCGGGAGCGCAGGGGCTCGGGCATGGCCCGCAGCCGGGCCAGGTCGATGGAGGACACCGCGGAGGCGGCCACCGAGGCCCCGTCGGCGAGCGCCGGTTCCGGGGCGAGGATGGCGTCGTGCAGCGCGCTGGCGGCCAGCCCGTCGAGGTATTCGGCGTCGGCGCGCGCCAGGGCCGCGGTGCGTGCCAGCGCGGCGGGCACCTGGTCCCCCAGCACCGAGCGCAGCACCGGCATCAGCTCGTGGCGCACCCGGTTGCGCAGGTAGCGCGGGTCGGTGTTGGTCGGGTCGCTCCAGTAATCGAGCCCCTCGTGCCGGCAGATCGCCTCGACATCCGCCCGTGCCAGGCCCAGCAGCGGGCGCAGGTACTGCCCGCGGGCCGCCGGCATCCCCGCCAGCGAGAGCGTCCCGGAGCCGCGCGCCAGGCCGAGCAGCACCTGTTCGGCCTGGTCGTCGAGGGTGTGGCCGAGCAGCACGTGGCCTGCGCCGCTGTCCTCCAGCGCCCGGGCAAAGGCGGCATAGCGCGCGGTGCGCGCCGCCTGTTCACTGCCGCCGTCCACCTCCACCGGGAGGACCAGCACCTCGCCCAGGCCCAGGGCCCGGCATTGGGCTGCTGCCCGTTGTGCCACCTCGGCGCTGCCGGGCTGCATCCGGTGGTCGACGACGACCGCCCCCGCGTCGATCTCCCGCGCCCGGTGCAGGAAGGCCGCCGCGGCAGCAAGCGCCAGCGAATCGGCCCCGCCGCTGCAGGCCACCAGCACCTTGCCGCCTGGCGGCACCATGGCCCGGATCGCGTTGCGGGCATCGGCCAGCACGCGCGGCAGCTTTCCGCCCATCGTCGTCCTTCCCGTGGGGCTTGCCGCTAGTTGCCTGCCGGGGTCTGGTCCCCGGCAGGTGATCCGCCCATGCGGGCCACCCACGCGGCGGGGTGGTGCAGTTCGTGTTCGGTGGGCAGGTTCTCCGGACCCTCCCAGACCCGGTTGAAGCCCTCCATGCCCATGAGCTTCACGGCACGGGAGACGAAGCGCTGCCCGTCGGCATATTGGCGCATCTTCGCATCCAGGCCCAGCAGCTTGCGCAGCCACTTCTCCACCATGCCGCGGTCCTTGCCGCGGGCGCCGAAACGCTGGCGGATGGTGCGCACCGAGGGCACGATCGAGGAGTCCACTGCGTCCATCACCACGTTGGCGTGTCCCTCCAGCAGCGACATCACCGCGGTGATGTGCGAGAGGATCGCCTTCTGCTCGCCGGTGCGCAGGCCCGCCAGCAGCCCGGTGTCCCCGCTTGAGGGTCGGCCGGCGTCCGCTGCTTCCAGGTCCTTCTTGCCGCGGATGACCTCGGACGCGGCGGCACGCAGCCGCTCGCCCAGGGCCTCGGGTTCTGCCAGCAGCGAGGCCAACAGCTCCGCGATCTTTGACTGCAGGTGCTCGCGCAGCCAGGGGGCTGCGGCGAACTGCACTCGGTGGGTCTGCTCGTGCAGGGTGACCCAGAGCCGGAAGTCGTCGGTGTCGACCTTCAGTTCCCGCTCGATGGCCACGATGTTCGGCGCCACGAGCATCAGCCGGCCGCCGGAGGGCAGGTCCGCGCGCAGCAGGCCCGCGAAGGGGTCGTACTGGCCCAGCACCTTGGAGGACATGAAGGCCAGGATGGCGCCCATTTCCACGCCGGTGGCCGTGGAGGAAAGCACCTGTGCGGCTTCGCTGATCTTTTCGCCGCGGGTGGCGGCCAGGTGTTCCATGGCGGGTCCCAGCATCGCCTCGAAACTTTGGGTGTTCGCCTTGGCCCAGCCGGGCCGATCGACGATGAGCACCTGCGAGTCGCGCAGGTCCGCAGCCGCCTCCAGCCCGGTGATGCGGTGCACGTGTTCGACCGATTCGTCGGCCTTGGCTCGCAGGTCGGCGACCACTGCCGCAATCTCGGTGCCGGTGAGGCTCGGGCCCGCGGCGACCAGCTTGGCCGCTGTGCCGGCGGCGAGGTCCCAATTGATCAGCCGGAATTCGGTGGTGTCCATGCCTTCCATCCCATCACGCTTTTGTCCCGCACGGCGTGATTGCGCGCTGGGCCAAAAAACTTGTGCCCGCCCGGCGGCCCGGCCGGCGGGACTAGCGGCATCCGCAGCCGGTGAGCGCCGCGGCCGCGGCATCAAGCGTTGCCCGGTTCGGCCCGATGGAACGGTCGCTGGTGTTCACGAAGAACGAGAAGGCCAGCAAGCGGCCGTCCCGGGTCACGGTGAGCCCGCTGAGGCTGGAGACCTCCATGAGCGACCCGGTCTTGGCGCGCACCAGCCCGCGCGTCTGCGCGGCACCCAGCCGGGTGGACAGGGTCCCGGTGGCGCCTGCAACCGGCAGGCCATAGCTGAGGTTGCGCAGCGACGCATGTTCGGAGGTGGCCGCAAACGCCAGTGCCCGGGCCAGGGCCAGGGGTGCGACGCGGTTGGTGTTGGCCAGCCCGGAGGTGTCCCTCAGCTCAATCCCCGTGGTGTCGATGCCCAGGTCCGCGATCACCTGCGTCACCGCGGCGGCGCCGTGCGCATAGTCGCCGGTCTGCCCCAGCTCCACCGCGACGAGGCGGCCGAGCGCCTCGGCCACGTAGTTGTCCGAGACCTCCAGCATGAACCTGGTTTGTTCACCCAGCGTGGCGGAGCTGACGGCGGCCAGCTCGGTGCCCTGGACTCCGGGGTCGGCGCGCGTGACCTCGGTGGCGACCTGCGGGCCTCCGTCCGCCGCGCCCATTGCCGCGCGCAATGCCTTGGCAAAGGTCCTCGCCGCATCCATGCCCGGGTCGCCCACCCGTTCCGCCTTCGGATTGGCATTGGCGCGCGCCGCGTACATGGCGACGGGGGAAAGCGGCGCGATGTTGTTGGTGCTGACCAGCGATGCGTCCCAGTCGGGGTTCAGCGCGGGGCCGGCAAAGAGCGAGTCGTCGAGCTCGACGGACAAGGCATCCCCGGTTTCCCCGGCCGCGTGGGCCTGGCGCAGCGAGGTCGCGGCCCGCTTTGCGAGGGTTTCGAGACCTGCCCTGCCGCTGATGGACGCCGAGCCAGTGCCGGATCCCAGCAGCACGTCTCCCCCGCCCACCAGCACGACGGTGTCCGGGTCCTTGAGCACGGCCTTGGTGGTGAAACGATGGCCCTCGCCGAAGACGTGGGTGGCGGCGATGGCCGTGAACACCTTCAGGCTCGAGGCCGGGATGCCCGGCTGGTTGCCGGAAAGCGAATACAGTTCCTCGCCGCTTGCCACGTCGAGGACGCCGGCGCTGACCGAGACGTCGGCCGGGGAAGAAGACAGGATCGGATCCAGTGTCGCGGCAAGCGCTCCGGCAACGGGTGCAGGTGCCTCGGGATCAAGCGGCGGCAGAGCCAGGGCGCCGACGGCGGCTAGGTCCGGGGCCACCGGCTGTGCGGCCGACGGCTTCGACGCGGCACCCGAGGCCATGACCGGGATGAGGAAGAACGCCAGCAGCCCCAGCAGCACGCCGGCAACGATCGAGGTGATGCCCAGACGCTGGATTTGGCTCGCATGCTTCATTCAACATCCCCGAAATCGTCGTAGTCTGCGTGCGCCATATACCCTTAAGCGCAGCTACCTAAGACTAGACGGCAATCGGACGCGCCCGCGTCCGCACATGCCGCTGGTCACGAGAGTCGAGGAGACTTTTTATGAGCCACGACGTCACCATCGAGATCCCCGCCGGATCGCGCGTGAAGTACGAGATCGACCACGAGACCCACCGCCTGCGCCTGGACCGCGTGTTGTTCACGTCCATGCAGTACCCGACGCACTACGGCTTCTTCGATGACACGCTGGGCGAAGACGGCGATCCGTTGGACGCACTGGTCTTCATCCCGGGCGTCGACCTTTTCCCGGGCGTCGTGGTGGAGTCCCGCCCGATCGCCGTGTTCAACATGACCGACGACGGCGGCGGAGACGCCAAGCTCGTGTGTGTTCCGGCGGACAAGCGCTTTGACCACATCCAGGAATTCGAGGACCTCGACGGGTGGCTCGTCAAGGAAATCGAGCACTTCTTCCTGCGCTACAAGGACCTGGAGCCGGGCAAGTGGGTCAAGGCCGAGGGCTGGATGGGTCGTGCCGAGGCCGAAGCCGAGCTGGAACGCTCGATCGAGCGTTACAAGGCCCAGGCCTAACCGCTCCACCACACCACACCCGCGGGGCCGGGTCCGAAGGCTGCGCCACCGGCGCGATCTCCGGACCCGGCCCCGCGTTGTTTCCTGCGGTGCCTGTGCGGTTGTCCACATCCCCGCGCACCCTTGCCCCGCCACGGCCCCGGCGTCGCACACTGGAGAACATGGACACGCGGCGGCTCATTGAGGCCCTCACCGGCGATGGTGGCGATCCGGGACACCGAGTGTCGCCGGCCCGGAAGCTGCGCCTGTTTTCCGCGCTGTCCCTGCGACTCGCGGAACTTGCCGCCGAACTGGCCACGGAGATCTCCTCCCCCACCGAGGCCGCCCTTTTTGCCCACGACGTCGAGCGCACCCACCGCCAGGCCGAAATCGCGCAGATCCGGGCTGCACATACCGCCCAACGCACCCTCGTACAAGACCTGCCCGCTGAAAACCTTGAATGGGCGCGTGCCACCGCGGCGGATCCCGCAGCGTTCATCCGCGGGGAGCGGGCCCTGCCCCCGGACCCGGCCACCGTCCCAACCGGGATCATGCCGTTCAAGGACACCTGCGATTTCCTGCAGCATTCACTGCACCTGCCCCGCTTCGCCGCCCGGAACCGGCTCCACGCCGCAAACGCCCTGCTCCCGCACGCCGATGTCCACGGCAACCAGTGCGCACCGCGCTACCCGAAGCTCGCCGAACAGCTCCACGCCGGAACCGCGTGCCTGGGCGCCACGGCCGCCGCAGCACGCAATCTCGATGCCCTTGCACCGGCCATCGCCGCCCAACCCGCGCCGCACCGGCTCGCCGAGAGGATCGAGGAAAGGGTCGCCGGCTCCGTGGCCGCCGGCATCCCCCAGGACACCCGGCGTCTCTTCACTGCCCTGTCCGATGAACTCGAGAACGCCACCTCCGCCGACCAGCTGCCCACCCCGCAGGAAATCCAGGCGAAAACCGGCATCTTCATCACCAAACGCACCCGCCACTTCACGTATATGTCCCTGTGCCTGCTCAACACCGACGCCGAAGTCTTCCTTTCCCATTTCGCGGCCTCCGACAATCCCCGCACGCTGGCCGGCAACCGTGACGCCCTGGCGGCCGCAGCCACCGGAATGAACCCCGCCGCCGCTGCAGGCGGTGCATCTGCTACCCCTGATTCCGCTGACAAGGGCACCGCGGAAGGCACCTCCGGAGCCACTGATGGCCCTGACTGGTTCACCCGTCCCGAGGGAGTCGCCGTCGAAACCCTCGACGGCCCGGCAACCGGCTCCGGATCGCCGCCGGGTTTCGATCCGAACCTCGCAGACTCCCCCAATAGCCTCTTTCCCGGCCAGGACGGGCTAACCCCTCCCCAACGCCACCTGCAAACCGTGCTGAACCTCATGCGCGCACCAACCAAACCTCCGGGCAAGGGAGCCACCGGGCTGCCCACCGCCCAACTGATCATCCACTGCCGCCTCGACACCCTCCTCGGGCTAGCCACGGGCAACGGCTGGAGCGCCCACGGACTCGAAATCCCGATCAGCGAAATCCGAAGACGCCTCGCCACCGACGGAACGATTCCACTGGTCCTGGGCGGCCAAGGAGAAATCCTCGACGTCGGCCAGGAAATGCGCTTCGCCCCGGACCACGTCAGACGGGCCGTGCTGGCCCGCGACGGCGGATGCTTCTACCCCGGCTGCACCGTCCCGCCCGAACACCTGGAAATGTGCCACATCGACGGTTTTGCCCAAGGCGGGCACACCAGCGTCCACAAATTCACCCCCGGCTGCACAAGCCACCACCACATGGCCGACAACGGACTGCTCGAACTAGTCATCCACAACGGCATCCCGCACGTCGTATTGCCCAAGCACCTCGACCCCGAACAGCTACCGCGTCGCAACACCTACTGGCCGCAGAACCAGGCCGCTCTCTTCTAGGGACGGACATCCGGCACCCCCCGGTTCCCGGGGCCACGGCCCACACCATGACGAAGGATTTTTTCGGGCACGGATTGTGGGAGATGCTGATGGCATGACCAAGGCCGCACCACGTGAACTCGCCCAGCTGACCCCCATCGAACAATTGCGCGCGGGACGGCTCCCGTTGCGCATGGTTCAGCTTTTCGTGGGCTTGACACTCTTTGGCGCGGCCATGGCCGGGTTCGTCCGGTCGGGGCTCGGCCTGGCCCCATGGGACGTGCTCCACTACGGCGTCACCCTGCACACCGGACTCAGCCTGGGGACCGTGGTGATCGTCTTCGGATTCCTGGTGCTGTTGCTGTGGATCCCCTTGCGGCAGATGCCTGGCCTGGGCACCATTGCCAACGTCGTCTGGATCGGCGTTTCGGCAGACATTGGGCTGGCGCTCCTTCCCGAAGTCCACGGCCTGCCCGCACAGCTGGCCCTCTTTGCCGGGTCACTGCTGGTGAACGGACTCGGCGGAGGGATGTACATCGGCAGCCAGCTTGGCCCTGGCCCGCGTGACGGATTGATGACCGGGCTGCATGCGCGCACCGGAGTCAGCCTGCGGTTGGCGCGCACCGGCGTCGAGGTTACTGTGCTGGTCATCGGCTGGTTCCTGGGCGGGATCGTCGGTTTCGGCACCATCCTGTACGCGCTCGCCATCGGCCCGGTTACCCAATTTTTCCTGCGCTTTTGCATCATCGAGCTGCTGCCCGCAAGGACCACCGCCCAAGCCCCCGCGGCCACACCCTAGGCACCCAGGCCACCCGGCGGTCACCTGGCCAGGGCACTCTCACCGGCGTTTATCCAGACGGAGTCGGCGTTTCGCTGCATAATTGGGACTGTGTACCTCGTAACCCTCAGACAACGTGACCGGCGTTCCGACGGCGATCTCACCGATGAAATGCTCCGCACCCTGGCCGGAATTGCCACATTGGCCCCGTTCCAGCGCTCCGGGCCGTCCCTGCTCGTCGGCGTCCCCGAACGCGCCGAAGACGCCGTCGAGGCGGCTCTTCGCGCGCTGCGCAGCAACCAATGGCTGGTCGGCCTTGGCGTCGGCAGCCTGTACGAACCGGTGCCCCGCGAGGCGCAATACCTCCAGGGCACAGCGCTGGGCTACGCCCACACTGCCGTCGAGCGTTCCGGACACACCGGGGAACGGGTACCGCTGAGTGTCGTTGGCCCCGAGGCTTCCGTCGCCGCCGAAGCCGAGGCGGTGCTGCGACTGCTCGGACAGATTGTCAGCACCCGCAGCAGTGCCGAGTGGGCGGTGCTCGATTTGCTGACCCCGGGGGCTCGCGGCCAGCAAAAACATGTCGCGACGGAGCTGGGCATCACCGCCCAAGCAGTCTCCAAGGCCGTGGTCCGATCCGCATGGGTAGAGGAATGGGCGGCGCGCCCGGCGGCCGCCAGGCTGTTGCGCTGGCTTGATTCGCCCCACGCGGCCGCCGACCTCTAGACGACGTCAGATTTTTCCAGTTCCCTAGTCACCCTGCGGTTTTGGACGTAGTATCGGCGATATTGATGTCCCATACGAGGGGAGGGATTCCGCCCCCCACGATGACATGAGGAGCAAACGATGGTTCCCGAAATCAATTGGATTGCCGTAGTTCTTGCCACACTTTCGACCATGGTGGTTGGCAGCATCTGGTACACCCCGAAGGTGTTCGGGAATTACTGGATGAAGGCTGCCAAGGTAACCCCGGGTGAGGCCAAGGGCGCCGTTATCCCGATCGTGGTGACTCTCATCGTCAGCTTCATCAGCGCCTGGGTCCTGGCCGGTGCCACGTATCTGTCCTTCGACTTCTACGGCGGTTCCTACCTCACCAACGCCCTGTTGACTGCACTGATCCTGTGGGGCGGCTTCACAGCGACGCGTTTCATCACCCATGATGCTTTCGAGGGCCGACCCGTGGGACTCACCGCGCTGAACTGCCTCCACGAGCTGGTGACGTTCATGGTGATGGGCTTGATCATCGGGCTATTCGGCGTCTGATCGGAAGCCGTAGCCCGCGGGATTAGTTACTCGTGGTCGGCGAGGGCAGCGGTTCCTGCTCGAATTCGAGCCATCCGATCGTGTAGTTTCCGCCGCGCTCGAACACGTCAAAACGCTCGCCCTCGGGGTGGCTCGGGGTACTCAAGGTCAGTTGGGACCAGTGACCCATGGTCGAATTCGACACGGGTTCCACGCTATAGCCGGCGGCAACGCCGAGCCGCTCGAACTCTGCGCCCAGCCTGTCGAATTGTTCGCCGACGGTATCGGTCCCGCCCGTGGTGGTCACACTGCACGCCTCGATTTGGTCCCCTGCAAGGGTCGAGTCCACCAGATGGTCCATGGCCTGTTCAATATCGGGTTTTCCGGTGTTGCAGATGGCATCGGGAGAAGTGCATCCTGTCACCAAAACCCCGGCACCGAACAGGGACAGGGCAAGGATTCCGGCGCGTTTCATGGGTTTAAGCATAGCCAGTGAATCGGATGCACGTGCCAGCGGCCCATCACCTGCACCAGGGAACGGCCAGGGGAATCCATGTGATTGCTCCGGAACCTAAGGCGGCTTAAGTTGAACGTCCGCCACGGCAAGGTGCCATGGCGGACGTCCTGGGTCTCAGCCGAGACCTCAGGCTGCCTTGGGCATGAGGAAATCCTGCAGGACCTTCGCCAGTCCGTCATCGTCCACGCCGGCTGCGATTTCGTCTGCCACGGCCTTGACTTCGTCTGGGGCCTGGCCCATGGCCACGCCCCGACCTGCCCACGACAGCATCTCGATGTCGTTGCGGCCATCGCCCACGGCAATGGTCCGCTCGATGTCGAACCCGCGCGCCATGCGCAGCGCTTCGAGGCCACTGGCCTTGGTGACGCCCTCGGCGGCGATGTCCAGCCACGCCGTCCAGCCCACCGAATAGGTGACTCCTGAAAGTCCGAGCGTGCCGACTGCATCGCCGAATTCCTCGGCGGTGGCGTCGGTGGAGAAGACCACCAGGCGAACGGCCGTGGCTTCAAGCATCTTGTCCAGCGTCACCGGGGTTGCGACGACGCCAAAGCTGGCATCCTCGAAGCGCTCTGTGGAAAGGAACTGCCCCTTGTCGTCTTCTAGTGCGTACTTCGCTGTGGGCAGCGCCTTGAGCAGTGCACGCAATGCGGGAGCCGGGTCGAAGGTCTTGCGTTCGATGATTTCGTAGCCGTCTTCCAGCGTGGTGTCGATGCGCACAGTGACGCCGCCGTTGCAGCAGACGGCATAACCGTTCTCGATGCCGAGCATTTGAATGACCGGAAGTGTTGCGCCGAGGGAGCGCCCCGTGGAAATGACGACCTCGTGTCCGGCCGCGACGATGGCGCGGGCCGAATCCTTGACCGCCGGGCTCATCTCCCCGACGTGGTTGACGAGGGTGCCGTCGACATCAAGGCAGATCATGTAGGTTTCGGTTGCTTCTGACCGGTCTTCGATGCCGGTTCTTGTCATAACTGTCATTTATCCAGTGAAGCATCAAAATCACTTCCTGGGGATGAGCCAGCCCACAATGTGTCGTGAACGATGCATGAATGTCTTCCGAACCGCCGGGTTCCCTGCCAGCGTTTCCGGTGGTTAACGGCCGTTGGGAGGAGGCATGTGCCTCCTCCCAACGGGATGGTTCGCGCCTTCGTTCCTTGGCTTACAGGAGAGGAAGAACTTCCATTCCGCCCAGGTACGGGCGAAGCGCCACCGGCACGTTGACCGAGCCGTCGGCGTTCTGGTGGTGCTCAAGGATGGCCACGATCCATCGGGTGGTCGCCAGGGTGCCGTTGAGCGTCGACACAGCACGGGTCTTGCCCGGCTTGCCGTCGGCGCCAATTTCGCGTTCGCGGATGTTCAGGCGGCGGGCCTGGAAGGTGGTGCAGTTGGAGGTGGAGGTCAGCTCGCGGTAGGCGTCCTGGGTCGGGACCCATGCCTCGCAGTCGAACTTCCGTGCAGCGCTCATGCCCAGGTCCCCGGCCGCGGTATCGATGACGCGATAAGGCAGCTCGACCTTGGCGAGCATTTCCTCTTCCCAGGCCAGCAGCTTGGCGTGCTCGGCCTCGGACTGCTCCGGGGAGCAGTAGACAAACATTTCCAGCTTGTTGAACTGGTGGACGCGGATGATGCCGCGGGTGTCCTTGCCCGCCGAGCCCGCCTCGCGGCGGTAGCAGGAGGACCAACCTGCATAGCGCGTCGGACCGTCCGAAAGGTCGAGGATCTCGTTGGCGTGGTACCCGGCCAGGGCGACCTCGGAGGTGCCCACCAGGTACAGGTCGTCGCGCTCGAGCTTGTAGATCTCGTCGTCGTGCTCGACGTCGAAGCCGGTGCCCTGCATGGTTTCAGGGCGCACCAACGTCGGGGTGATCATGGGGATGAAGCCGTTCTGCACGGCCTGGTCCAGGGCCATGTTCATCAGTGCGATTTCCAGGCGGGCACCAATGCCCTTGAGGAAGTAGAAACGGGAACCGGAGACCTTCGCGCCGCGTTCCATGTCGATGGCACCGAGCAGCTCGCCGAGCTCGAGGTGGTCGCGTGGCTCAAAGCCCTCGGCGGCGAAGTCGCGGGGTGTTCCCACGTGCTTGACGACGGTGAAGTCGTCCTCGCCGCCGGAGGGCACACCGTCCAGGATCAGGTTGGGGATGGAGCGCTGCAGCTTCGTGTAGGTCTCTGCGGCAGCGTCCGAGGCGGCCTGTGCCTCCTTGACGTTCCTGGCCAGGTCCTTGACCTCGGCCAGTAGCGCCTGCTTTTCCTCGCCCTTGGCCGCGCCGACCCTCTTGCTGAAGGCGTTCTGTTGGGCACGCAGCGCCTCAAAGGATGCAATCGACTCGCGGCGCGCTGTATCTGCGGCCAAAATCGCATCAATCAGGGACTCATCCGCCCCGCGGGCGCGCTGCGATGCGCGGAAGGTATCTGGATTTTCACTGAGTACTTTTACGTCGATCACGTCCTAAGCCTAGCAATCCCCGTTAGTCTGGGGAGACTATGCAACGTAATCGACTCTTTGCCCTGATCAGCGCGGGTGCCGCGGGCACGGCGGCAACAATTAGTTGGCTCTCCGTGCGCCGGCTCGTGGACCGGAATCGGCCGGCATCCCTGGCCCCCGTCGCGGGCATCGCCACGTCCGCACTCAAGGTTGCGCTGGTGGTGAATCCAAGCAAGCTGGGAATGGACGAAGCGATAGCCGCCGTGCATCATGTGTGTGCCGAGGCCGGCCTCGTGGATCCCCTGGTCTATGAGACCACGGTTGACGATCCGGGACAGGGCGCCGCCCGAGAGGCCCTGGAAGCCGGCTGTGACGTTGTCATTGCGGCAGGAGGCGACGGCACCGTCCGCGCCGTGGCCGAGGTCCTGCGTGACACCGATGCCACCCTCGGGTTGATTCCGCTGGGGACGGGGAACCTGCTGGCCCGCAACGTGGACGTGCCGCTCGAGGACATTGACACCGCGGCGTTCGGGGCCGTTCGGGGACCCGTGCGCACCATTGACACCGGATCGATCACCTTGAACCACCTCGACGGAAGCGCCAGCGAGCATGCATTCCTGGTGATCGCGGGCGTTGGCACGGATGCCGATGTCATGGACGACACGAACGAGGAACTCAAGGCCAAGGTTGGCTGGCTGGCCTATTCGGAGGCCGGTTTCCGGCACCTCCCGGGCAAGCGCAAGAAGATCTCCATCGCCCTGGACGGTGGGTCCGAGCAAACCCGCAGCGTTCGTTCCGTGCTCTTTGCCAATTGCGGGAAGCTGCAGGGCCTGGACCTGGTTCCGGAGGCAAAGATCGACGACGGCGTCTTGGACGTGGTCGTTCTCAGCCCGCGCAGCGCCGCCGGGTGGGGCTGGATTTTCCTCAAGACGGCATTCCGTGCCCGCGGTGCAATCCCGGTGATGGGCTTCTATCCGACCGCAACGCTTAACGTCCGTTGCCACGAGCCCATGAACACCCAGATCGACGGTGACGCGACGGGGCTGGTGACCGGGCTCGAAGTCAAGGTGAAACCCGCGTCGCTGAAGATGCGCTTGGGCTAGCGATCCTTCCAAGGTTTCCGGGGCGGGCAGCGCCCGCGCCGGAAATCCTCGAAACTAGGTGGCCAGACGCGTTTTGAGGCCGTGAACCCACGCGTGCGCCTTGGAAAACGCGTTGTCGGAGTTGTGCGCATCCACCGAAGAGGAGAGCCCTTCGGCCGCCGGGTATGAACCCAGGAACCGCAGGTCCGGGCAGACCCGGTGCAGGCCGGCCAGTGCGTCGGCAACGCGTTCCTGCGCCAGATGCCCGTCGACGTCCACGGAGAAGAAATACTTTCCCATGCCCTCACCCGTGGGTCGGGACTCGATGCGGCTGAGGTTTACCCCGCGCACCACGAACTGTTCCAGGATGTCCATGAGGGCGCCGGGCCGGTCCTCGGCCAGCGGCAAGATGACGGTGCTCTTATCCACTCCGGTCGGCGCCGGGATCGGCCCCGGGCGGGCGACAAGGACGAACCGGGTGACGGCTCCCTGGTAGTCTTCGATGCCTTCGCGCAGGATCTTCAGTCCGCGTTCCCGGGCCACCAGGGGCGAGCAGATCGCCGCATCGTGTCCGGTTTCATCGTCCAGCAGTGCGAGCGCACCTGCTGCCGTGGAGGAGGCGGGAACGAATTCCGCTCCGGGAATATTCGCTTCGGCCCAGCCGCGGCATTGCGCCCAGGCATGGCCGTGCGTGGAAACGGAGCGGATCTGCTCGAGGGAATCGATGTTTTGGCGCACCGCCAGCACGAAGCTGATGGTCACCAGGGCCTCGCGCATGATCTGCAGGGCCTCCCCGGTGGCTATGGCATCCAGCGTGGCGGACACCCCGCCCTCCACCGAGTTCTCGATGGGCACCATGGCCGCGTCGGCTTCCCCGCTGCGGACCTTGTCAAGTGCCGCGTTGACGTTGGCCGACGGGATGCGTTCGGCGTCCCGGGCACCGGGAACCTGCAGCAGGGCGGCCTCGGTGAAGGTTCCCGCAGGACCCAAATAGGTGTAGATCATCGGACGGTGGGCTCCTGCCCGTTTTCGCTCTCCAGAGGCAGCCCGGCTTCGAGCCAGGCACCTGAACCGCCGGCAATGTTGAAGGCGCAGTATCCCTGGGAGACCAGCCACGCCGCGGCCTGTGCCGAACGGCCGCCGGTGCGGCAAATGATGTAGGCGTCGGTGTCCGGGTCAAGTTCCTCGAGGCGCAGCGGCAGGTCGGCGAGCGGGATGTGAACGGCGCCCGTGGCGTGTCCCTCGACCCATTCGTACTCTTCGCGGACGTCAAGGATCAACGCGTCGGCGGGAACCTGATCGACCGATACCGTTTCAAAATCACTCATGACTCTCCTTTGGCTCACCAGTTGTTGTGTTGCCCAACAGCCTAGCGCCCGGGCGTGATGGGCCATGGATTCGGTGAAGCGGATGTTGCGCCGCACCGCACCCGCGTTGGCGGGCATCGAGCCGTACTACGATCGGTGGTGGGGACCGCTGCCGGAAGGCATTGGTGCTCCATCACCACAGAAGGAGTCGTTGATGTCCGAGATTGCCGAAATGACCGCGTTGGAACTTCGCGATGCGCTGCGCCGCGGGGATCTGTCTGCACGCGATGCGGTCGGGCACTATCTGGGGCGGATCGAGGAACTCAACCCCGTCCTGGGATCGTTCGTCACCGTCACCGCGGAGCAGGCAATGACCGCGGCCGCTAACTCCGATGCGCTTTATGCCGCCGGGGAGCCCGTGGGGATGCTCAACGGGATGCCGCTGGCCTACAAGGACCTGCTGGACGTGGCGGGCGTGCCGACCGGCTTCGGAACCGCCGCATTCGGCCCCGCCGTTGCCACAAAGGACTCGCCCCTGGTGGCCACGCTGTCGCGGGCTGGCGCAATTTCGCTGGGCAAGACCCAGGTGCCCGAGTTCGGGTTGAGCTGCCATTCGGAAAACGATGTGGCGCCGCCTGCCCGGAACCCGATGAACCCGGCATTGTCCGCCGGTGGTTCCAGCGGCGGAGAAGCGGCGGCCGTGGCGGCCGGGATGCTGCCCTTTGGTCCAGGCAGCGACGGCGGGGGCTCGGTCCGCATCCCGGCCTCGGCCTGCGCCCTGATTGGGCTGAAGCCCGGCATGGGCACCATCCCCAGCGACGTCCTGGACGGCACCCTCGACGCCTTCGGTGCACCTCGGCTCACCGTTTCCGGACCCTTGGCCCGCACCGCCCTGGATGCGGCACTGCTCATGGATGCCATGGTCGACCCCACGCGCGAAACTTATCTGGATGCCCTGCGAGACGGTGCCGTCGATGCCCTGCGCGGCCTGCGGATCGGGGTCAGCACCGACAGCCCCTTTGCCTCGGCGTACGAAATCAAGCTCGCTCCCGACGCCCACGCGGCGCTCAACCATGGGATCAGGGCGCTCGGCGCCCGGGGCCACCATCTTGAGGAAGCCGAGATCTTCTACGATGCGGCCTACCCCGAGACGTTTTCCACGGTGTGGACCGGCGGCCTTGCGGCGGCTCCCATCCCGGCGGGCAGTGAAGCGAAACTGGGCACCCTGGCACGGTCGTTCCGCGAACGCGCCACGCACCGCGACCTGATGACCTCCGTGGCGGCGGCCCGCCGCCTGACGGAGATTGCCTCGGATTTCCGCACGCAGTGGGGCCGCTACGACGTGGTGCTGACTCCCGCCATGGCGTCCACTCCCCCGGCAATCGGCTTCTACACCTCGCAGGACGCAGACACCGACTACATGCGCCAATGCCAGTACACCCCCTACACATCCATGGTGAACGTCTCGGGCCTTCCGGCGATCACGGTACCGACGTTCACGACGGCCAACGGCCTGTCAATGGGCGTGCAACTGATTGGCCGGGCGGGGTCGGAAAGCCAGCTCCTGGCCCTGGCGCAACAACTGTCCGAAATGTGAGATTGATCTACAAAGTGGGCATGACGCGCATCACGGGCGAAAAATTGATGACATGTCTATATCCACCTCGCTGAAGGATCCGTCCTCGACCGGCTTCTTTGGCCACCCCAAAACGCTTTCGAATTTGTTCAGCATCGAGATGTGGGAACGCTTCTCGTTCTACGGGATGCAAGCGATCCTCGCGTACTACATGTACTTCTCCGTCACCGATGGCGGACTCGGGATCCCCCAGGACCTGGCGCTGTCGCTGGTCGGCGCGTATGGCGGAGCCGTCTACCTGAGCACCATTCTTGGCGCCTGGCTCGCGGACCGCCTGCTGGGATCCGAAAAGGTCCTGCTCTGCTCCGCCTTCCTGATCATGGGCGGACACATTGCGCTGGCAGCCCTTCCCGGCGCGACCGGGTTGGCCGTCGGCCTGGTCCTTGTTGCCGTGGGCTCGGGCGGGTTGAAGGCCAACGCCACCGCACTGGTCGGTTCCCTGTACTCCAAGGAAGACACCCGTCGCGATGCAGGGTTCTCGATCTTCTACATGGGAGTGAACATCGGCGGCCTGCTTGGCCCGCTGCTCACCGGATTCCTGCAGCAGCGCTGGGGCTTCCACTTCGGTTTCGCCGCAGCGGCCATCGGCATGGCCATTGGCGTTGCCATCTACCTCAGCGGCCGCAAGAACCTGCCCGATTCGGTCAAGCTGGTCGGCAACCCGCTGCCCGCCAACGAGCGCACGAAGTACCTGATCGGCTTCCTAGCCTTCGTCGTCGTCGTGGTGGCGGCATTCGCGTTGAAGATCGTCACCGCCGAGTCCCTGGCACGCACCATTGCGTACGCCGTCATCCTGGCTTCGGTCATCTACTTCACCCTGATGCTGCGTTCCAAGCGCGTCTCCGCGGTTGAGCGCAAGCACGTTCTCGCCTTCATCCCGCTATACATCGCCTCGGCCGCCTTCTGGGCGCTGTTCCAGCAGCAGTTCACGTTCATCGCCGTGTACTCGCAGGAACGCCTGGACCGCTCGCTCTTCGGCTGGGAGATGCCCGCCTCCTGGGTCCAATCCATCAATCCTGTCTTCATCATCGTGCTGGCCGGCATCTTCGCCGCCCTGTGGACCAAGATGGGCACCCGCCAGCCGGGAACCGTGGTCAAGTTCTCCCTGGCCCTGGTTCTCGTGGGCCTGGCATTCCTGGTCTTCATCCCGATGAATTCGCTGGAGAAGACGCCGCTGCCGGCGCTCGTCGGCATCCTCCTGCTCTGCACGCTGGCCGAGTTGCTGCTGAGCCCCATCGGCCAGTCCGTCACCACCAAGCTGGCCCCGGCGGCCTTCGGCACGCAGATGATCGCGCTGTTCTTCCTCTCTGTGTCACTGGGCACCACGCTGGCAGGCATCCTGGCCGGTTTCTACACCGAGGGCAACGAGATCACTTATTTCCTTGCCCTCGGAGGAACCGCCATCGTGCTGGGCGTTGGCCTGCTGCTGGCCACCCCGGCCCTCAAGAGGCTGATGGGCGAGGTCCGCTAGACCCTCGGCATCCCGCTCCCACGAGGTGGGCGGGCCACGAACGCAGAGAGCGGCCGCAGCCGGCATTCTTGCCGGTTGCGGCCGCTGTCTTTTTGCCCGCGGATCCTGACCTAGTAGGCGTACGCCCCCAGCGTGCTGCCCAGGAAGATGAGCACGACCATCCACAGCAGGAAGATCGCGGCTCCCAGGTAGCCTGTGACCAGGCCGGCAATGGCGACACCGCGCATGTGCGGTTCGCGGCGCAGGGCAAGGTGGCCGCAGATAATCGCCGCCAGTTGGGGGAAGAAGAACAGCCCGACGCTGACCAATCCGATGATTCCGGTCACCAGCGAAACAATGGCCAACACGCCGGCCGGGCGCTGGGCCTGCACCGGGTAGCCGGGCTGCGGATAACCGGCTTGCGGTGACCCCGTTTGGGCAGGTCCCTGCCGCGTGTAGCCGGGCTGCCCGTTACCGTTCTGGCCCGCCTGGCCCACATTGCCAGGACTGCCCGGACCGCGGTTCAGCCCAATCGGCGGGCCATCAAGCGGCTGGTCCAGATAGGGATTGCGCGGCGGAGCCGCATGCGGGTTGTGCGACCAGCGCGGGTCGCTGGGATCCCCAAACGACGGCCGGTTCTCTGGTTCGTGCGCTGCGTCCTCGGGATTCCCCATGGTTCCTGTTCCTCACTTGTGCCCGCCTGCCCATGCACCTTCATGCACCGGCCCGGCACCGTCTCTGGCCCCCAGTTTAGCCACGATTGCCCGGCACAGCATGCTCACATTCGCCGCTCAGGAACCGGTGGGAGGGTTGGCACCATGCACAAGGCAGCACAGCTTCCGGATCCGGACCCCCACCCCCGGCACCATGCCGTACCCCCGTACCTGCTGATGTCGATGGCGGCCTGCGACGGTGCTTGGGATGCATCCGAGGGCATGCGCGAGTTCATCGCCCCGCCCCCGGAACCCGGGGAAGCGGAAGGGCCCGGGGCCGAAACCCGTGCACGCATCGCCACCCGGGCACGCCGGACCCTGTTGCTGGACCAGGCCCTGCTGCACGACCGGGCCACCACAGCCACCGACCTTGATCGGCTGATAGAACCATCCGGGCGGCTGATCCGCGCCATCTGCGACGCACAGGGCGCCGAAACCACCCCCGGCACCGACGCCCGCACCGAGGGCCTGGGCCCCGTGGCGGATGAGGACGCGAACCGCGCCTTCGACGGGCTGGGCGCGGTCCACGCGTTCCTGGTCGAGATGCTCAAGCTCAACTCGCTGGACGGCGCCGGACTGGGCCTGGGACTGGGCGGCACCGTGCACTACGGCTTGCACTACGCCAACGCGTTCTGGGACGGCACCCAAATGGTGATGGGCGACGGGGACGGGGAGATCTTCGAGTCGTTGACGTCCTCCCTGTCGGTGATCGCCCACGAGCTGGGGCACGGCCTGCTGCAGCACACCACCAACCTGGCCTACCGGGGCCAATCCGGTGCGCTGAACGAGTCGATTGCCGATGTCCTGGGCGCACTCGTGGAGCAGTTCACCGCCGGCCAGGACGCGGCGAGCGCCAGCTGGCTGATCGGCGAGGGGCTGTTCACCGACAAGGTCCGGGGGCTCGGCTTGCGCTCCATGGCTGCCCCGGGAACCGCCTACGACGACCCGGTCCTGGGCAGGGACCCGCAGCCGGCGACCATGTCCGGCTACGTGGAGACCGCCGAAGACCACGGCGGGGTGCACCTGAACTCGGGCATCCCCAACCACGCGTTTTATCTCTTTGCCACGGCCCTGGGCGGCAAGGCCTGGGAAACCGCCGGTTCCCTGTGGTTCAACGTGGTCGCCATGCGCGCGCTGCCTGAGGATGCGGACTTCGGCACCTTTGCCGAACAGACCCTGCTCCAGGCCCGCCGCGACCACGGGGCCGGTTCCAAGGTGGAGCTTGCGCTGGCCGATGCCTGGGACACCGTCGGCGTGGTCCCCCGGGTGAAGGATGCCGAGCAGGGATGACCGACGCACAGCGGGGCCCGACACGAAATCATGAACCCGCACCGCGGCGTCTTCGGCCACGGCAACGCAATCAATGAGAAACTGGGGGGCATGGCCCATCCTCGCGCCGGGACCCCGGCACTGCCCCAAGACCTGATCGATCTCCCAGCGGTGCGCGACGCGTACTTCGACATCCACCCGGATCCCTCCGACCCCGCCCAGCGCGTGGCCTTCGGCACCTCCGGGCACCGCGGCACCTCGCTGAACGGTTCCTTCAACGAGGACCACATCGCCGCCATCACCCAGGCCATTGTCCAATACCGGCGCGGCGCCGGGATCACCGGACCGGTCTTCGTCGGCAAGGACACCCATGCCCTCTCGGATCCTGCACAGGACACCGTGCTCGAGGTCCTGGCCGGAAACGACGTGTCGATCCTGGCCGATGCACGCACCGGCTGGACCCCCACGCCGGCCCTGAGCCACGCCATCCTGGCGCACAACGCCGACCCGGCCGCTCCGCGCGCCGACGGCATCATCATCACCCCCTCGCACAACCCTCCCGCCGACGGCGGACTGAAGTACAACCCGCCGCACGGCGGGCCGGCCGACACCGACGCCACCTCGTGGATCGCGAACCGCGCCAACGAGCTGCTGGAGGCCAAGCTGGCCGGGGTCAAGCGGATCCCGCTGGGCGCCGCGCGGCTGGGCGGCAAGATCGGCTCCTTTGACTTCATGTCCTCCTACGTCAACGACCTGCCCTCCGCGCTGGACCTGGACGCGATCCGCGATGCCGGCATCCGCATCGGCGCCGACCCGATGGGCGGGGCCGCCGTCGACTACTGGGGCGCGATCGCCGAAACCCACAAGCTGGACCTCACCGTCGTCAACCCGGGCGTGGACCCGCGCTTTGCCTTCATGTCCCTGGACACCGACGGCAAGATCCGCATGGACTGCTCCTCGGCCGATGCGATGGCCTCGCTGATCGCCGCCCGCAGCTCCTTCGACATTGCCACGGGCAACGACGCCGATGCGGACCGCCACGGCATTGTCACTCCCGATGCCGGGCTGATGAACCCCAACCACTACCTGGCCGTGGCCATCGAGTACCTCTACACCAACCGCACCGGCTGGTCCGCGGAGGCGGGCATCGGCAAGACGCTGGTCTCCTCCTCGATGATCGACCGGGTTGCCGCCTCACTGGCCCGCACCCTGGTCGAGGTCCCGGTGGGCTTCAAGTGGTTCGTGCCGGGGCTGCTGGACGGTTCCGGGGCGTTCGGCGGCGAGGAATCCGCGGGCGCATCCTTCCTGCGCCGCGACGGACGCACCTGGACCACCGACAAGGACGGAATCCTGATGGCGCTGCTGGCCAGCGAGATCACCGCCGTCACCGGCTCTTCCCCCTCGAAGCACTATGCCGCGCTGGCAGCCGAGCACGGCTCCCCGAGCTATGCGCGCATCGACGCCCCGGCCGACAGGGAGCAGCGGGCGCGGCTGGGGAACCTCGCGGCCACCGACGTGGCCGCCGAGATGCTGGCGGGAGAGGAGATCACCGCACGGCTGACCGAGGCGCCGGGCAACGGGGCGAAGATCGGCGGGCTGAAGGTCACCACGCAGAACGCCTGGTTTGCCGCGCGCCCCTCGGGCACCGAGGACAAGTACAAGATCTACGCCGAGTCGTTCCTGGGCGACGAGCACCTGGCCCGGGTGCAGGCCGAGGCGAAGGACATTGTCTCCGCGGTGCTCGGATAGGGGACCACAGGTTCCGTCGTGTTCCCGGTGCGTTGCCACCCGGAAAGCACCACGGCGTGGCACGGATGTAGGACTGCGAGCCGCCCCCGGCGGGAGGGCCCCGCGGGCCTACATGGCTGACTGCGGCATTCCGGACGTTCTGCCAAAAAGCGGCTTCCACAGGTGAATATGCGGATTGCGGAATGCTTACATGAGCCTGTCGATGAGCTTGGATTTCGCCCACGTGTACGGCGGGTAGAGCGCCTTGAGCGTGTCCACTACTGTCGTCTTGCCCATCACCGCGCGCATCTGCGATAGCCGCTCGAACCCATGCCGCCCGTGGTATGCACCCATGCCGGATGCGCCAACGCCGCCAAAGGGAAGACCCGGGACGAAGAGGTGCACATTGGGCGCATTGTGCACGATGGCCCCCGCCCGCACCTGGTCCCCGAAGGCCGACTGCAGCCGCGGGTTCTCGCTGAAGAGGTAGGCGACCAGCGGGTTTGGGCGTGCGTTGATGAAGCGCACGGCCGCATCGAAGCTTTCCACCGCGATGATCGGCAGTATCGGGCCAAAGATCTCCTCGCGCATCAGCGGCGAGTCCGGATCCACGTTGGCCATCACGGTGGGCTCGATCTTCAGGGTGTCGGCATCGTACCCGCCCCCGATGAGGATCTCGCCGTGGTCCAGGTAGGAAACCAACCTGTCGAAGTGGGCGGTGTTCACGATGCGGCCGTAGTCGCGGCTGGACAGCGGATTCTTCCCGTAGAACCCGGTGATCGCCTTGGCCAGCTGTTTTTCCAGGTCCCGGGCGGCATCGCCGACCGCCAGCACGTAGTCGGGCGCCACGCAGGTCTGCCCGGAATTCATGAACTTCCCGAAGGCAAGCCTGCGCGCCACCGTGGCGGAGGATCCGTCCATCACCAGGGCCGGGGACTTTCCGCCCAGCTCAAGTGTCACGGGTGTCAGGTGCTCTGCGGCGGCGCGGGCCACGATCTTGCCAACCCGCTCACCGCCGGTGAAAAAGATGTGGTCAAAGTGCTGTTCCAGCAAGTGTTTGCTGGTGGATGCGCCGCCTTGGACGACGGCGCAGGCCCGGTGGTCGAGGAACTTCGGGATCAGCCTGCCCAGCACCGCGGAGGTCGCCGGTGCCAGCTCCGAGGGCTTGAGCACCGTGACGTTGCCCGCCGCGATGGAGGCAACCAGCGGGGCGAGGATCAACTGCAGCGGATAATTCCAGGCGCCGATCACCAGCACCACGCCCAGGGGTTGCGGCTCGATCTTGGCTGCCGCCGGATGCAGTGCCAACGGGATCTTCACCGCCTTGGACTCCATCCACTCGGAGAGGTGAAGCTGCGCGTGGTCGATTTCCGCGCGCACCATGTCGATTTCCGTCAGCTTCGCCTCGACGGTGCCCTTGCCCAGGTCGTCGGCCAGCGCATCGGTGAAATCCTGCTCGTGGGCATCCAGCATCCGTTCGAGCGCCTTGAGCTGCGAGGCCCGGAAGCGGCGCGGGTGGGCCAGCCGGGTGGCGACCACGTCGTGCATGGAGGCGACGATCTCCACGATGTTTTCCGGGAGTTCGGGCACCACCTCGGGAAGCTCGAGCTCGTTCAGCGCCGTCGACTCGCGAGACGCAGCTGATTTGTGTGGAGTGTCGGATGTGCCCATGTCCCGAGCCTACGGCCAGCGCGGCATCTCCAACAGGCCGCCGCGCCCTGGTTGCGGGGAGGCGCCTCGCGCAGGAAGGACGCGGACTCGGCTTTCCCGCCCCGGGGCCCGGTGGGATAGGCTCACGCATAGTGACACGGGGTGTCGGCGCGCACGCGACCGGCTGAGATGAAACCCGTAGAACCTGATCTAGTTCGTACTAGCGGAGGGATGTTGCTCATGGAATCCATGGCGCCTTCAAGATTTGTAACACCCGGCGAGCTCGCCGATGCCCTGGGCGCGCTGCGCGCCTCCTCGCCCCTGGTCCAGTGCCTGACCAACACCGTGGTCACCAACTTCACCGCCAACGTGCTGCTGGCCGTCGGCGGGTCCCCGGCCATGGTGGACGTCCCCGGGGAGGCCGGCGACTTTGCCGCGGTGGCGGCATCCCTGCTGGTGAACCTGGGCACCCCGAACACCGAGCAGGCGGCCGCCATGCGCGAGGCCGTTACCGGCGCCGGCGCCGCCTCGACGCCCTGGGTGCTGGACCCCGTGGCGATCGGGTCGCTGCGCGTGCGCACCGCGCTCGCCCGCGAACTTGCCGCCGCCGGACCGAGCGTGATCCGCGGGAACGCCTCGGAGATCCTGGCGCTGGCCGGCGTCTCGGGGGGCGGGCGCGGGGTCGAGTCCACCGATTCGGTTGCCGCCGCGGCCGACGCCGCCAGGGAGCTGGCCAGGAGCAGCGGAGCTGTCGTGGCTGTCTCCGGGGAGGCTGACCTGGTCACCGACGGGGTGCGCATCGTGTACGTGCACGGCGGCAGCGCGCTGCTGACCCGCATCACCGGCGGCGGGTGCGCGCTGGGCGCGGTCTGCGCCGCCTTCCTGTCCACCGGCCCCGACCCGCTGGTGGCCACGGTGGCCGCGCACGCCTTCTACTCCGCCGCCGCCGAACGCGCCGCAGAGCACGCGGCGGGACCCGGCACCTTCGCCCCGCTCTTCCTGGACGCGCTGGCAGCCATCTCCCCCGCCGAGCTGCGCGCCGCGGCGGTGCTCTCATGAGCGGCTACGGCGTGTACCTGGTCGCGGACTCGGCCTCCACCGCCGGACGTCCGCTGGTCGACATTGTGAAGGCCGCGGTCGACGGAGGCATCACGACGGTGCAGCTGCGCTGCAAGGACATGCCGGCCGGAGAATTCGTGGACCTCGTCATGGAATGCGCCCACCACACCGCCGGGCGCGCGGCACTGCTGGTCAACGACCGCGTCGACGTGTTCCTGGCCGCCCGCACCTCCGGCGCTGACGTGCAGGGCGTTCACATCGGCCAATCCGACCTGCCGGCAAACCTGGTGCGCGAACTCATCGGCCCCGGCTCCGTGCTGGGACTCTCCGCGGCCGGCGATGGCGAGATCCGCACCGCGAACCAACTCAACGCGTTTGCCCCGGGCACCATCGATTACCTGGGGGTCGGCGCCGTGCACGCCACCCCCACCAAGAAGGACCACCCCGAGCCGCTGGGCCACGCGGGCCTGGCCCGCGCCGTTGGACTCAGCGACCTCCCGGTCATCGCCATCGGCGGCATCGACGCCGCGGATGTTGCCCCGCTGGCCCGCGCCGGGGCCGCCGGCGTGGCGGTGGTCCGCGCCATTTGCGCCGCCGATGACCCGCGCGAAGCATCCAGGAACCTACGCACCCTCTGGGAGGGCAGCAAGCCATGAGCACCCCGAACACCGTGAAGAACATCCTGTCCATCGCCGGCTCCGACCCCTCCGGCGGCGCCGGGATCCAGGCAGACCTGAAATCCATCGCCGCCGCCGGCGGCTACGGCATGGCCGCCATCAGCGCGCTGACCGCGCAGAACACCCGCGGCGTCAGTGCCGTGCACGTGCCGCCGGCCGGCTTCCTGTTGGCGCAGCTGCGCGCGGTTTCCGAGGACATCGCCATCGACGCGATCAAGATCGGGATGCTCGCCAACGCGGCGGTCATCGACGAGCTCGGCGGCTGGCTGGCCGGGATCCGGACCGCCGCGGGCTCCGATGCCCCGGCGGTGGTGCTGGACCCGGTCATGGTCGCCACCAGCGGGGATTCGCTGCTGGATGCAGAGGCAACCAACGCGCTGCGGCGCCTCTTTGCCCACGTCGACGTGATCACCCCCAACATCCCGGAACTTGCCGTGCTGGGGCGCGGCCCCGTGGCCGGGAACTGGGAGCAGGCGGTGGCCCAGGCGCGCTCCCTTGCCGCCGAGTACCAGGTCCTGGTGCTGGCCAAGGGCGGACACCTGGAAGGCGAAACCTGCCGGGACGCCCTCATCTCTCCCGACGGCGTGCTCTTCGAGGTCGCCTCGCCGCGGCTGGCCACCGCCAACACCCACGGCACCGGCTGCTCGCTCTCCTCCGCCCTGGCGACCTTCTACGCCCGCGGCGGCGACTGGGCCCAGGCGCTGCGCCAGGCCAAGGCCTGGCTGTCGGAGGCGATTGCCCGGGCGGACGAGCTGGCGGTCGGCGGCGGGCACGGCCCGGTCAACCACCTGGCAGCACTCTGGGACGGGGTGCGCCCGGCGCCGGCCCGGGACCCGCTGGCGCACTGGTGGGAAGCGATCGCCGGCATCCGCGCGGGCATCGACGAGCTGGCGTTCATCCGCCGGCTCAAGGACGGGTCGCTGGCCCCCGCCGACTTCGAGGACTACCTGGGTCAAGACGCCCTGTACCTGCGCAGCTATGCGCGGGTCATGTCGCGGGCCTCGGAACTCGCCCCGACCACCGAGGAGCAGCGCTTCTGGGCGGGAAGCGCCGCCAGCTGCCTGGAGGAGGAAATGACGCTGCACCGCGGCCGGCTCGCCGATCAGGTCCCGGAGCCCTCGAACGCCACCACCGCGTACCTCAACCACCTGCGGGCCGGCAGCGACGACTACCCGGTGCTTGCGGCCGCGCTGCTGCCCTGCTTCTGGATCTACCAGGACGTGGGCAAGCGGCTGGCGGTGGCCAACCACCCGGCACACCCCTACGCGGACTGGCTGGCCACCTATTCCTCGGTTCAGTTCGACGACGTCACGGCGCGGGCCATCGAACTGGTCCGGGGCGTTCACGCACGGGCCGACGGGTCCACGCGGGCGGCCATGTGGCGCGCCTTCGAGGCCTCGTCCGTGCACGAGCTGGACTTCTTCGCCCAGACGGCCGCCGATGCGCCCGGCGCCGGGGACGGGGTGGGTTCCATCACCGCGGGTGTCGCACTGCCCGTGGGGTGAGTAAAATGCACACGGGGGTTTTGCGCGCCGCGTGCGCGCCCCCCGGCATTTTTTCCCACCCTGCGCCCGGAAGGCACCCATGAGCAACCGATTCGGCATTGGCTGGAACCTGCACGGCGACGGCAAGTCCATCTCCCCCGGAACGGTGGTGGCCCCGAACGAGCGGCTGCACTGGCCGCAGACCATCTCCATTGGCGTGCAGCACGTCATGGCGATGTTCGGGTCCACGGTGCTGGTTCCGGCGATCACCGGGTTCCCGGCCACCACTACGCTGTTCTTCTCCGGCGTGGGGACCCTGCTGTTCCTGCTCATCACCGCGGGCCGGGTGCCCAGCTACCTGGGTTCCTCCTTCGCGTTCATCGCCCCGGTCTCCGCGGCCATGGCCGGGCACGGGATGGCAGGGGCGCTGGGCGGCATCGTGGTCTCCGGTGCGGCGCTGTTCGTCGTCGGGCTGATCGTGCAGAAATCGGGCACCGGGTGGATCCACGCGCTGATGCCGCCGGTGGTCATGGGCACCATCGTCGCGCTGATCGGCTTGAACCTGGCCTCGGCCACGCTCAAGCCGATGCAGGAATTCCCGCTGACCACCTTCGCGACGGTGCTGGCCATCGTGGTCTCCGCGGTGCTCTTCCGCGGCCTGCTGGGCCGGCTGTCCATCCTGCTGGGCCTGGTCATCGGCTACCTGGTGGCACTGGCACAGGGCCAGGTCGACTTCCAGCCCATCGCCGACGCCCCGGTCATCGGGTTGCCGGTGTTCACCGCCCCCACCTTCCACCTGGACACGCTGCTGGTGTTCCTGCCGGTGGTGTTCGTGCTGATCGCCGAGAACATCGGCCACGTGAAGACCGTGGGGCTGATGACCGGGCGCGACCTGGACGCGGTCAACGGCCGGGCGCTGCTGGCCGACGGCGCCGCGACGCTGCTGGCCGGCTTCGGCGGCGGCTCGGGCACCACCACCTACGCGGAGAACATCGGGGTGATGGCCTCCTCGCGGGTCTACTCCACCGCCGCCTACTGGATCGCGGGCATCGTGGCGATCCTGGTGGCGTTCTTCCCGAAGTTCGGCGCCGTCATCAACACCATCCCCGCCGGGGTATCCGGCGGCGCGGGCATCGTGCTCTACGGCATGATCGGCATCATCGGGGCGCGCCTGTGGGTGCAGAACAAGGTCGACTTCTCCAACCCGATCAACCTGATGACCGCAGGCACGGGGCTGATCATCGCCATCGCCGTCACCAGCGAACTGGCCTTCGGCGAGGTCAAGCTCGGCGGCATCGCCCTGGGCACCATCGCCACGCTGGTGATCTTCCACCTGATGCGCACCATCGCCCGGGCCCGGGGCACCGAGCCGACGGACGTCGAGGCCGTCGGCGGGGCCACGCACTCCAAGCTCGGCTAGGACGTTTTCGGTTGGACTCCTTCAACCGGCGCCCAATCCTGTTGATTCAAGCCTGTGCGCATGGCCGCCAGGGGCGTCCGGGCCGAGCTCGAGGACTTCACGGAGGCAGCCCTTGGCGTCGCCCGGTCCCGTCGCCCGGTCCCGTCGCCGAATCCCGTCGCCGAATCCCAAGGACCAGTGCGGCGGAAGGCTGCCTCCATCCTCGGGGCTGAAGCCGGGCGCCGTAGGTCGATGCGTCCGGTGGCCGGCTGCCCGGGCGTGGACCAGGTGGCGGCACGGCGCCATCCCCGAACCCTGGCTCCTGGGCGCATGGCACCCCGAGCCCGCGACCGGCCGCGATCCGTACCCATGGGCGCGACGATGAGGTTGAATGGACAAGGTGACTTCATCCACCGGATCCTTCGTGCCATCCCAGTCGACAGCTACGGCGCTTCCGCGCCGTCAAGTGCTTCGGTCAACCGGCATTATTGCCGCTGCCGCCACCCTCACAGGTATTTTTTCCACCGCTCTGCCGGCGCATGGCGCCAGTGGCCACTTCCAGCACGGGATTGCCTCGGGCGATCCCTATCCGGAGTCGGTGCTGCTGTGGACGCGGCTGACTCCGGAGGCAGTCGCGACGCCCGGCTCGGGACTCGGCGGCGATGCCCGGATCCGCTGGGACGTAGCCGCCGATTCCGATTTCCGACGGGTGGTGGCAGGCGGATGGGCGCAGACGGGTGCCTGGCGGGACCACACCCTCAAGGTGGTGGCCGCCGGGCTGTCGCCGGGTACGACCTATTGGTATCGGTTCAAGTTCGGCCAGGAGTATTCCCCGGTGGGCCGGACAAGCACTGCTCCGGCGGCCGGTGCGGCCGTGGACCGGTTGCGGATGGGCGTGGTCTCATGCGCCAATTACCAGGCCGGCCACTTCGCCGCCTACCGGCACCTGGCCGACCGCGGCGACCTGGACCTGGTGCTCCATCTGGGCGATTACGTCTACGAGTACGCACCCGGCGAGTACCAGGCGCGTGACATCGTTGTTCGTCCCCACGATCCGGCCGTGGAGATGACCACGTTGGAGCATTACCGTCGGCGCCACGCCCAGTACAAGACGGACCCGGAATTGCAGGCGCTGCATGCCGCCGCGCCGTTCGTGGTGACCTGGGACGACCATGAATTCGCCGACGATGCGTTCTCCGGCGGCGCCGCGAACCACACCGAGGGTGCCGAAGGAAGCTGGGCAACGCGTTCGGGGCACGCCAGGCAGGCTTACGCGGAGTGGATGCCGGTTCGCTACGAAACCGACGGGCAGCTATACCGCAGGCTGGAGTTCGGGTCGTTGGCGAGCCTATCGATGCTGGACCTGCGCTCTTACCGGAGCAAGCAGGCCGACAGCCAGGCAGGGCCCGCCATCGACGATCCCGACCGGACCATGACGGGCACGGAGCAGATTCACTGGCTGCTGGCCGGGCTCGGCAATGATACGCAGCAGTGGAAGCTGGTGGGCAACCCGGTCATGATGACCCCGGTCCGGATCCCTTCCACGCTGAACGCGCAGGAGCTGCATGCCTTGGGCGAACTGATGGGGGACGGCAATATCGACGGCGTTCCCTACAACGTGGACCAATGGGACGGCTATGTCGCCGACCGGAACCGGGTCCTGGGGCATCTGCGGGACAACGCCGTGACAGACACCGTCTTCCTGACCGGTGACATCCACTCGGGCTGGGCCTGCGATCTTCCGGCCGACCCGCTGACCTACCCGCTCACCGGCCGTTCCCTCGGCACGGAACTGGTGTGCACGTCCGTCACCAGCGACAACATGGACGACATCCTTCGGGTTCCGGAGCGCACCGCCTCCCTGTCCGTCGAATCCGCCATCAGGGCGCTGAACCCGCACATCAAGTACCTGGATTTTGATTCGCACGGATTCTCGGTACTCGAGGTGACGCCGGCCGAAGTTCGGATGGACTGGTATCGATTGGCAGACCGTACGGACGCCGCGTCGCCGGCGCAGCGGACGGCGTCCTGGACAGTGGCTGCCGGTACACAGAAAGTCCGCCGCACAGGGGAAGGAATCCTTGGATGAGCCCGGCGCGGCCCTCGCGGCAGCAGCGGAAAGGCAAGGGCCCGGGAATTCCGCGCCCAACGCCCGGCTAGTGCGCGCAAGCCCCCCAATCCGCACCAAAAAAAGACCGGGCGGGGCACCCTTTCATGGGGGTTCCCCGCCCGTTCTTTCATGCCGCCATTGGGTCGCGGCCGGATCGCGGGGCCGTTATCCGATGATGCTGATCGGCGGTTCGTTCTCCAGCTCCTCCTCGCGCGTGAGCTTCTTCATGTTGGAGGTCAGCGGGGAGCCGTCCTCGCGCTGCAGCGCAAAGACCGCGTCGATGGACGGCTCGCCCTCCAGCACCGGCCCCTGGCCGTCCAGGGCGACAGACACCTCCGGATTGCCCGGGGACACCGTGTATTGCACCCCGCGCACCCTGAACGAGGCCTCGTCCGCGCCTTCGCGCAACGACGCGGTCAGGGACCGCGCCTCGAGCCGGAAGTGCACGGAGGAGTCGTTGCGGCGCAATGAGAACTCCAGCTCGTCCCACTCCGCGGGCAGCCGCGGGTCGAAGAGCCACTCCCCGGTGTCGTCGCGCAACCCGGCAAAACCGTAGACCAGTGCCGCCCACACCCCACCGGTGGAGGCCACGTGCACCCCGTCGGCCGCATTGCCGTGCAGGTTCAGCAGATCCACGTTCAACGCGTGCTCGAAGTAGTCGTAGGCCAGGTCCTGATAGCCGACCTCCGCGGCGAGGATCGCCTGCACCGTGGCCGAGAGCGTCGAGTCCCCTGTGGTCAGCGGATCGTAGTAGTCGAAGTCGGCACGTTTCTGCTCCGGCGTGAAGTCCGAGGAACGCAGCCACAGGGCCAGCACCGTGTCCGCCTGCTTGAGCACCTGGAAGCGGTAGATCACCAGCGGGTGGAAGTGCAGCAGCAGCGGGCGGTGCTCCGGGCCGGTGCCCGGCACATCCCAGACCTCCCGGTTCAGGAACCCCGCGTCCTGCGGGTGGATCCCCACCTTCTCGGAGAACGGGATGTGCATGGCCAGCGCGGCGTCGGACCAGTCACGGACTTCCCGCCGACCGATGTCCAGCTCCTCGACGATGCGCGCATGCTCTTCGGGGAATTCCTCCTTCAGGTAGCCCATGAGGTTCACCGCGTAGTTCAGGTTGAAGCGCGCCATCACGTTGGTGAAGGTGTTGTCGTTGACCACCGCGGTGTACTCGTCCGGACCGGTCACCCCGTGGATGTGGAAGCTGCGCCCGGTCTTGGTCTCGCGCCAGAACCCCAGCGAATTCCACAGCCTGGCGGTCTCCACCACGATTTCCGCCCCGCCGCCCAACAGTAGCCCGGTGTCCCCGCTGGCGCCCACATAGCGGGCCAGGGAATACACCACGTCCGCGTTGATGTGGTACTGCGCGGTGCCTGCCGGGTAGTAGGCGCTGGCCTCCTCGCCGTTGATGGTGCGCCATGGGAAGAGGATGCCGTGTTCGTTCAGCGTCGCCGCGCGGCGCCTGGCCGCGGGGATCATCGACACCCGCGCGCGCAGCGCATTGCGCGCCCACTGCGGGTTGGTATAGGTCAGGAACGGCAGCACATAGATCTCGGTGTCCCAGAAGTAGTGGCCGGAATAGCCGTTGCCCGAGACCCCCTTGGCGGAGATCCCCAACCCGTCGGCGCGGGCGGAGGCCTGCGCCAGGGCGTAGAGGTTCCAGCGGATCGAGCGTTGCAGCAGCGGGTGGGAGCGCACCCGCACGTCGGCGTGCTTCCAGAAATCGGTGAGGAATTCGCGCTGTGCCCAGAACAGCGCGTCGGCTCCGCGCGGGACCAGGTGGTTCAGCGCGCGCACGCAACGGTTGACCATCTCCTGCGTGTCGTGCCGCCGCGAGGAGTGGAAGGAGGCGAACTTGTCGATGTGCAGGGCCTCGTCCTTCTCCAGGTAGGCCGAGACGGTGTGCTCGACGCGATCGGGCAGGACGGAGGAGCGCTCGTCGAAGTCGCGGGTGTCCCCGGCGATGCGGGTGACATGCGAGATCGCGGCGGCCACCGACATGTGCGAACCGCGCACGTAGTAGCTCAGCGCGCAGATCCCGTCCTGTTCGTAGGTGCCCCCCGGCAGCATCGATTCCTCGCCGCTGCCGGCCGACTTGCGCGGGTCGAAGGGCACCTCGCCGGCGTCCGACTCGGCGGCGGTGGGCACGGGCCTGGCGCGCGGCTGGCCAATCAGCGCCGACTGCACGAAGACGTGCGCAGGGGCGTCAAGCAACCTCACGGTGACCCGGAACAGGGCCAGGTGCCGTTCGGAGAAGGAGACCATGGACCGGGTGCGCACCATCACGCGGTGGCCCTCGGCGGTCCGCCAGAGGGTGTCGGAAATCAGCGTCCCGTCCTTGAAGTCCAGCCGCAGCTCGTCCTTGAGGATCTCGGTGCGCCCGATCTCCAGTGCCTCGTCGTTGATGTAGACGCGCACGGTCCGGGCATCGGGTGCCGGGACCATGGTCTGTCCGGCTTCCGCGAGCCCGAAGGCCGATTCGGCGTGGCGGATCTTCCAGGTCTCGTGCAGCCCGTTGATGAACATCCCGTCGGTGCATTCGCCGATGCCCAGCGAATCGCCGCGCATTCCCAGGAAACCGTTGCCCAGGGAGAAAATCGTCTGCTCCACCGAGGGGTCGATGGGGCGCGGGTGCACCCGGGTGTAGGACCAGGTGTCCAGTTCCCAGTCGTCGCGTGCCTGCTGGTTGACCAGGTCGTCAAGGTCGGTCACCACGATGTCTGCCCCGGCCGCCCGCAGTGCCGCTTCCGGCTGGTCCCGGGCCACTCCCACCACCAGCCCGAAGCCGCCCGAAACCGCCGCCTGGACCCCGGAGATCGCGTCCTCGATGACGATGCATTCGTTGACCGACCAGCCGAGGTCGCTGGCCGCGGCCAGGAAGGTGTCGGGGGCGGGTTTGCCCGGCAGGTTGCGCGCGGCGGCCTGGTGGCCACCGATCACCACGCTGAATTCACCGCGCAGCCCGGCGGCCTCCAGGACTTCCTCTGCATTGCGGGAGGAGGAGACGACGGCCACCTCGAGCCCTGCCTGCTGGATTTGCCGCAGGTAGGCCAGGGACCCCGGGTAGGGCTCGATCCCCGCTTCGTGCAGGATCGCGCGGAAGACCACATTTTTTCGGTTGCCCAGGGCGCACACGCTGTTGGTCCCGGCGGCATCGGTGTCCTGGCCCCACGGCAGTTCGATGCCGCGGTCGGCCAGCACCGCCGCGACGCCCTCGTACCGGGGCCGCCCGTCGACCAGGGCGAAGTAGTCCGCCTCGGTGTAGGGTCCCTGAACCCCGGCCTCGGCGAAGAAGCCGTCGAAGAGTTGTTGCCAAGCCTCGCGGTGGACCTCGGCGGTGGGGGTCAGCACACCGTCCAGGTCAAAGAGCACGGCCTTGAAATCCCGGCGCCGATAGGCGGCGCCGGTGGCGAGGGCTTCACGCATGGTGTTGAATTCCCTTCTCTGTCTCGTGGCGGCTTCCGGACCCCGGCGCGTGCTGGGGCGATCGGTTGCGGCGCCGCCACAACGGCTATTCCCGCGGCCGCGGATAGGGGGGGCGTATGTGCTCCCCCCGGTTCGCGCCGACGGGCCTTACACGCTCCAGCCTAGTCACCGATCAACTCGCGCGTGAAGCGCGCGGGACAATAAGACGGTTTCGCACGTGCCTGCGCGACGCCGGGCAAAGATCACCCCCCGCGGCGGAGGCGGCCGCGTTGGCCGTCGTCTGGCGGGACAAAGAGGAAACAAACCCGATGGTTCGGTATTCGTGCCCAAAACTTCAAGTCAATTCGCAATTGTTACCCAGCTTTTATGGTCCCAACCCTTGAAAACCATCTACCGGCTCTACAAGATGAGCAGTAGAAGAGCCTCGAGAACTTCACCATCCAGGGGCGCTTCACCTTCATGGGGGACTTCACGGTGATCCTGCCGGGGGGACGTCCGTCCCCGCCTGCCGGTGCTGCCGCGGAGGCAGGGGCCGGCGGATCGTACTCTTCCCCCGTCCCAAATGTACCGGGCGGCAACTGCCACCCGACCGAGCAGGAGGAATGATGAAAACATTACGACGGGGAAAGGCGTACGCCTCCGTGGCGGCTCTCGGCGTAGCCGCATTGGTTCTCACCAGTTGCGGTGGCGGCCCGGGAGCCCCGGAAACCAGTCCGGCGAGCACCAGCGGAGCCACTGCCACCGGCAAGTCGGAGGTCACCCTCTACGGCACCATCGCCGATGCGGAGGCCAAGCTGCTCGAGGAATCCTGGGCCGACTGGTCGAAGGAGAACAACATCACGATCAAGTATGAATCCTCCAAGGAGTTCGAAACGCAGATCGCCGTCCGCGCCCAGGGCGGCAACGCCCCGGACCTGGCCATCTTCCCCCAGCCGGGGCTGCTGGGCGACCTGGCCACCCGCGGATTCCTCAAGCCCGCTTCCGAAGGGGTCAAGGCGAATGTCGCCTCCGGTTGGTCCGAGGACTGGGCCAAGTACGGCACCGTCGACGGGACCTTGTATGGGGCGCCGCTCATGGCAAGCGTCAAGGGCTGGGTCTGGTATTCGCCGGCCGAGTTCAAAGAAAACGGCTGGGAAGTCCCCACCACCTGGCAGGGTTTGCTGGACTTGACCGCGCAGATCGAGCAGGACAAGGGGGAGGCTCCCTGGTGCGCCGGCTTCGGTTCAGGCGATGCCTCCGGCTGGCCGGGCACCGACTGGGTAGAAGACCTGGTGCTGCGCCAGTCCGGCAAGGACGTCTACGACCAATGGGTCGCCAACGAGGTCAAGTTCACCGATCCGCAGATCAAGTCGGCACTGGACGAGGTCGGCAAGATCCTTAAGGACCCGAAGTACGTCAACGCCGGCTACGGCGATATCACCTCCATCAATTCGACCGCCTTCGGCGACGTGGCCGACGTGATGGTCAACGGCGATTGCTCGCTGACCCACCAGGCGTCGTTCTTCAGTGGCTTCATCACCGATGCGGGCGGAAAAGTCGGACCGGATGCAGATGTGTGGGGCTTCGTCACCCCGTCCATGGACGGGGCCGGCAACTCGGTCACCGGCGGTGGCGAGATCGTCGGCGCGTTCAACGACGATCCCTCGGTCGTGAAGGTGCAGGAGTACCTCTCCAGCCCCGAATGGGCCAACTCCCGGGTGAAACTCGGCGGTGTGCTCAGTGCCAACAAGGGCCTGGATCCGGCCAATGCCTCGGATCCGCTGCTTGAGGAAGCGGTGAAGATCCTGCAGGATCCGGCAACGACGTTCCGCTTTGACGCCTCGGACCTCATGCCCGGCTCCGTGGGTGTCGGCACGTTCTTCAGGGGCATGGTCGACTGGATCAACGGCTCGGATTCCGAGACGGTGCTCAATCAAATCGAGAACGGCTGGCCCTCGAGCTAGCTGGCACGAGCGCCCGGTCAGGGACGGGTCCGACCCGACCCTGACCGGCGCCACCGCCACAAGCGTTTCCGTCCCGCTTCCCTGGCCGGGTTAGCCGCCCGGTGCGGCGGACCCGGCACCGGAACTTTTCCGAAAGGCGCAACCGGATCATGACAATGTTCCTGTTATGGCTCAGCACCCTGCCCACACTGGCGCAGATCCCCATCGTCATCGGGGTGTTCCTGGCCGTGGTGGTGCTACTGCTCTTCCTCATCGAGCTGGCGCCGCGACGCGGGCGCAAATACACCATCATCCGCGCAGTTGCCTGCGTCGTGTTCCCGCTGGCGATGGTCGCGATCCTGGATTCCTACACCTGGGCCATCATCGCCGCCGGCTTCCTGGGCCTGCTGCTGTTCTGGCTTGACCTTCGATCGCGGCACGGGGCCGGGTACGTCTTCGCACTCGTGGGGTTCCTCGCCCCAGCACTGATCCTGCTGGCTGCCGGGTTGGTCATTCCGACCATCCAGACCACCATCGCCTCGTTCATGAATTCCCGTGGCACCGAATTTGTGGGGCTGGAGAACTTCGCCTGGATCTTTACCCAGCCGTCGGGCGTCCGCACGGTGCTGAACACCGTGCTGTGGGTGTTGATCGCCCCGGTGGTCTCCACCATCGCCGGACTGGCCTACGCGGTATTCATCGACAAGTCCCGCGGCGAGAAGTTCTTTAAGGTCCTAGTGTTCATGCCGATGGCCATCTCGTTCGTCGGTGCCTCGATCATCTGGCGCTTTGTTTACACCGATCGGCCCGCCGACGCCGAACAGATCGGGCTGCTGAACCAGCTGATCGTCTGGGCGGGCGGGGAACCGGTCCGGTTCCTGCAAAACGAGCCATTCAACACCGTGGCACTGATCGTGGTGCTGATCTGGGTGCAAACCGGCTTCGCCATGGTGCTGCTGTCCGCGGCGATCAAGGGGGTGCCCGTCGAGCAACTGGAGGCTGCCGAGATCGACGGGGCCAGTGCGTGGCAGCGCTTCGCCAACGTCACGCTGCCAGGCATCCGTTCCACGCTCGTGGTCGTGCTGACCACGATCTCGATCGCCTCGCTGAAGGTCTTTGACATCGTGCGGACCATGACTGCCGGCGCAAACGACACCTCGGTGATCGCGAACGAAATGTACACCCAGTTCCGCAATTTCGAGGCCGGTCGCTCCGCGGCGTTCGCCGTCATCCTCTTCGTGATGGTGTTGCCCATCGTCATCTACAACGCCCGGCAGATCAAGATGCAAAGGGAGCTGCGCTGATGTCCACGCTTGCCAAGGCCACGCCCTTGACCCCCGAACCGGCCAACGGGACTTCCCGGCGCCTCCGAACCGCCTCCCTGGCCAAGTCCCGGCTGACGAATAAATGGGCCACGCTAGCGGCGCTGGTGATTGCCGCGCTGTGGACCATCCCTACCATCGGCCTGCTGGTCTCCTCCTTCCGGCCGGCACAGCTGGTGCGCACTACCGGTTGGTGGACGATCTTTGAAAACCCGGGTTTCACCACCCAGAACTACACCGACGTCCTGCAGGCCGGTAACTCGCAGCTGACCATGGCCGGGTCGTTCATCAACTCCATCGCGATCACCCTGCCGGCCACGGTGATCCCGCTGCTGCTGGCCACCATGGCCGCCTATGCGTTTGCCTGGATGCGCTTCCCCGGCAGGGACCTGCTCTTCATCCTGGTTTTCGCGCTGCAGATCGTGCCGATCCAGATGGCGTTGGTGCCGCTGCTGCGGCTGTTCGCGGCCGGGGAGCTCTTCGGTTACCCGGTCATCGGGGCGTTCGGCCAGGCCGGCTACGCGCAGGTGTGGATCGCGCACACGATCTTCGGGCTGCCGCTGGCGATCTTCCTGCTGCACAACTTCATTGCCGAGATCCCCAACGAGATCATCGAGGCGGCCCGGGTGGACGGAGCCAGCCACGGGCAGATCTTCTTCCGGATCGTGCTGCCGCTTTGTGCCCCGGCCATCGCCGCGTACTCGATCTTCCAGTTCCTCTGGGTCTGGAACGACCTGCTGGTCGCGTTGATCTTCGCGGACGGCCCCGTCGCACCGATCACCAAGCTGCTGGCGGAAATCACCGGGACCCGCGGGCAGGATTGGCACCTTCTCACCGCCGGGGCGTTCCTGGCAATCATCGTGCCGCTGACGGTGTTCTTCGCCCTGCAGCGCTACTTCGTCCGCGGCCTCATGGCGGGATCCGCCAAGGGCTAGGGGGCTGGTTCGACGGGCCAGCATTGGCCGGCCGCCTCGGCCTCACAGGAAAGCCGACGATTCACTGGCTAGGATAGTGGGCGTGGCTCAGTGGATTAAGAATTGGACGGATGGCGAATGGCGCACCGAGGTGCTCGCCTGGGTGGACATGGCCTGTGAGGCATATTCCCTCAAGCGCATAGGAGCACTTCAGGAAGCAACTTCGTCGCTCCGCGCCAAGTACCTGCGCGTTCCCACCGACTCCGGAATACTTTTCTTCAAGGCGGTGGCCCCCGGGCAGCTTTTTGAGCCGCCGGTCACCGCCGCTGCAGCCAACCTGGTCCCGGACCGGCTGGTCATGCCCCTGGCGATCGACCCTGAACGCGGCTGGATGCTCTCCCCCGACTACGGTGCAACGCTGGACGGGCTGGCCACCACCCCCGAGCTGTGGGTACGTGCGCTCGGTGCCCTGGGCGCGCTGCAGCGCGAGGTTGTCGATTCCGAGGAGGCACTCTTCGACGCGGGCCTGCAGATCCAGGATCCGGCGTGGCTTCCCGAGGAGTTCAACAACGCGCTCACCCTGCATGCTTCACTTCCCGCCGATCACCCGCTGGGCATTCCCGCCCGCGACGCCGACCACGCCTTCGGCGCCCTCAAGGACATCGAACTGGCCTGCGCGGAGCTGATCGCAGGGCCGATCCCCTTGAGCCTGGAGCACGGTTCCTTCGACCGCCGCCGGGTCTTTGCGCCCACCGACGACAAGAGCGCACCGCGGATCCTGAACCTGGGCGACGCACACTGGGCGCACCCCTTTGCCTCGCTGGCCCGGCCCCTTGAGCGGATGCGCATCGATTTCCGTGCCACGGCCGACGACCCGAGGATCCTTGCGGCCATCGGCGCGTACCTTTCCGCGTGGGACGACTACGGATCCCCCGACGAGCTCTACGAGCTGGTGGCCCCCGCCCTGCGGATTTCCCCGTTGCACACCCACGAGACCTGGCTGCAACTGCTGGCCGACGCCGACGAGCCGCAGCTGCGCCGCTGGGCGCCAAAGGTGCTGGAGCCACTGGCGTCCCTGGCGACAGCCACCACCTGAGTCCCCCGCCGGCACGCAGTGCACGTTCAGCCGGCGTGCCCGTTTTGCGGCCAGCAGCCGCGTTCGGCCATGACCCGGGCCAGGGTGTCGGCGCGATCGCTCATGAGCCCGTCGACACCCATTTCCAGCAGCCGGTGCATGTCCGACTCCCCGTTGACGACCCACACATGGACCTGCAGCCCGGCGGCGTGGGCCTTGGAGATGAACCTCGGCGTCACCACCCGGACGGGTCCGCGACGTTCGGGGACCTGCAGGGCCGCCAACTCCCGGAATGCCGCACGTGGCAGCCGCGGCGGGCCAAGCTTGGCCAACAGGACGGCCGCCGCGGTCCCCATCACGCCCGGGCTGGCGGCGACAGCCGGTCCGGGGAGCCCCTCGCGGGCGAGCAGGTGCTGGACTTTGCGCCGGCGCCGACCTCCGAAGGAGGCGACGAGCACCCTCGAGTGCGCGTCATGGCCGGCAATGGCATCGGCCAGTAGCGCGGCGGAGGCGGCATCTTTCACATCGACGTTGAAGTGCGCCTGCGGGAACGCCCGGAGCAGCTCGTCGAAGGTGGGAATCGGTTCGCCGGCAATCCGCAGTCCGGAAAGTTCGGCCATGGTGCAGTCGGCCAGCTTGCGCTTCTCCCCGGCAAGCCGGGCCAGATCCTCGTCGTGGAACACCACCAGCACCCCGTCCCTGGTGGCACGGACGTCGGTCTCCAGGTAGCCGAACCCCAGGTCGTGCGCCGCGGCAAAAGCCTTCAGCGTGTTTTCCGCCCCGTCGGGCGCGAAGCCGCGGTGGGAGAACGCCAGCGGTGAGCCGGCCATCGCGGAGCCGACGGTGTTCAGCAGGAAGGGTGCGGTGCCGACACGTGCGGAGTCCATCGCGTTCCCTTCATCGGTTCGGATCGAGGTGTTCGCCGCCGCCTGGCAGCGGCCGGGCCCGGGGCCCCCGTTTGCTAGCCCGGTTCCGGTACGTGGCCGTTGCGCGCAAGGATGCCCTCCAGGATGCAGGCGACCCCGTCGTCCTCCACCCCCGGCGCCCGGTAGGCGGCTGCGTCCAGCGCCGATGCGTGCCCGGAGGCCATCGCGTACCCGTGACCGGCCCAGGCCAGCATCTGCAGGTCGTTGGGCATGTCCCCGAACGCGACGACTTCCCCCGGGTCGATCCCCAGGCCCGCGGCGTATGCGGCCAGCGCCACCGACTTGTTGACATCCACGTGTGCCATTTCCAGCAGCGAGACATCGAACGCGGAGTGGGTCACCGAGACCAGGTGGTCAAGGTCCGCGGCAACGGCAGCCATGAAGTCGTCGGCATTCCGGGTGCGCGACTTGGCCAGGAACTTCACCACTCCCTCCTCGCGCAACGACTCCGAGCGCAGGTCAAGGGCGTCAAAGGTTTGAATCCGGGAGGTCTCGGCGCTGTCGGCGAAGCCGGAACCCAGGTGCAGGCCGCGGGTGGTTTCCGCGGCGAAGGTGGCGCTTGGTTCGGCGTGCAGGATGATCCGGCGGGTTTCGATGAGCAGCTCGGGCTCGATGGTTTCGGCGCTGAGCAGCCGCTCGGTCTCCAGGTCGTAGAGCACCGCTCCGTTGGAGCAGATCACGGTGCCCAGGTGGCCGAATGCCGCGCGGACCGGTTCGAGCCAGCGCACCGGCCGTCCGGTGACGAACACGATGTGCATGCCCGACTCGCGGGCGTGCTTGAAGGCCTCGATGGTGCGCGGGGAAATCGTCCCGTCCGCGCGAATAATGGTTCCGTCCAGGTCGCTGGCGACCAACCGCACATCCATGCCCGCTGCGCCCCGTTAGTGGATTTCGTTCCGGGTCGGCGGGTTGGCGCCGGGCCGCGAGACGGTGATGGCGGCGGCCCTGGCCGCGTAGTCAAGGACCTCGGTGAGCGTGGCGGTGTCCAGCTGGTGCAGGGCCTCGCGCCGCGCGCTGCCCAGCAGCCCGCGGACCTCAAGGGCGGAAATCATTGCCGAGATGAACGAATCCCCGGCGCCCACGGTGTCGGCGACATCGACAACCGGTGCCTTGGCGCTTGCGGTGCCGGCCTCGACCAGGCCCCACGGGCCTGCCGAACCGTAGGTGGCCACGATCATTGCCGGTCCGGAGGCCAGCCAGGCCGCCGCTGTCTCCTCCACGCTGCGGTGCGGGTAGAGCCATTCCAGGTCGGAGTCCGAGGCCCGCACCACGTCGGCAAGCGCCACGAAGCGCTCGACGTTCGCGACGGCCTGGCCGTGGTCGGTGATCAGCGAAGGCCGAATGTTGGGGTCGTAGGTGATGGTGGCGTGCGGTCGGGCCGCCTCGATGAGGCGCAGCACCTTGCCCGCGCCCGGTTCCACGAGCGTGGCCAGCGAACCGGTGTGAACCAACTGGGCGTCGGCCAGCGCCGGGGTGCCCGCGGGCAGCTCCGGCAGGTCCCAGTGCACGTCGAAGGTGTAGCTGGCGGCGCCCACGGGGTCCAGGATGCCGCGCGCGGTGGAGGTCGGGTGGTCGTCGGGTCCGCAGATGTGCCGCACGTTGTTCGATTCCAGCGCGTGCAGGATCTTCGCGCCGAATTCGTCGTCCCCCCAGCGTCCAATGAATGTCACGGGGTGTCCCAGCTTGGCCAGGCCCACCGCGACGTTTAGCGGGCTGCCGCCGACGAAGGTCCGTGGCGCGCTGATGCCGCCGGAAAGCACATCGACCAGGGCCTCGCCTATGACCGTCAGCACATCGGGCTCCTCATCGTTTTTCCGGGGGTGACGACTTCAATATACCGGTCGGTAGCCGGTAGAGAGGCAGTTTGTGAGGCTCCTCGCCCCGCGCAGCGCCGCCGCCGACTTCCAGCAGGGCCTCCACGGTGGCCTCCCAGGCGGGGTCGCCCGGGGAGATCAGCCCGTAGTGGTCCCCGTCGTACTCCCGGTAGTCGACGCGCGCCCCGGCTGCCACGGCCCGGGAGGCGAAGGAGCGGGCCAGTTCCACCGGCACGTCGGCGTCCGCCCGGCCGTGCAGCATCACCAGCGGCACCGCGGGCAGGTCGCGGGCGGCGGGATCGGCAGCCAACCAGGCCGCCGCGCCGGATTCCGGGGAACAGCCCATCAGCTCGCCCGCCGCGTCGTTGCCCAGGGACAGCCGATGGGCCAGGCCCAGGTCAAGCACCCCTGCCTGCGACACCACCCCGTCCAGGGACCTGCTGCCCTCCGGCAGCGCGCCGGGAGCACCGGCGGGCAGCAGGGAGCGGCCCGCGGCCCAGAGCGCCAGGTGCCCGCCGGCCGAATGCCCGATGCCGATCCGGGGGCCGTCCTCGATGCCCGCCTGGGCCAGCGCTGCACCCAGCGCGTCGATGCCGGTGGCGACGTCCATGAAGGTCTCCGGATAGCCGCCGTCTCCCCCGGCCATGCGGCGGTATTCAAGGTTCCATGCCACGATGCCGCGGGCGGCCAGGTCTGCCGCCAGCGGGCGGCCCAGTTCGGCGCCATAGGCCTGTCGCCAGAAGCCTCCGTGCACGATCACGGCAACCACGTCGTGCAGCCGGGTCTCCGGCAACCACAATTCGGCGTACTGGCTGGCGTGCCGCCCGTAGACGTGCAGCACCGGTTGTGCCGCGGGAGGCACTAGCGGCCCGGGAACTCGGGGGCCGACTTCGCCACGAAGGCGGCGCGTCCCACCACCGAGTCCTCGGTCTCGAAGGCCTTGACGAAGGAGCGGGCCTCGGCCTCGAGCCCGTCGACCACGTTCAGCCCGGCAATCTCGTTGAGCGCGTTCTTCACGTTGGCCACCGCGGTCGGGGCCTTGCCGGCGATCTCCGCGATGGTTTCCTCGGCGGCGGCAAGCAGCGCCGCGTTGTCCTCAAGCACCCGGTTCACCAGCCCGATGCGCAGGGCCTCGGCGGCCTTGATGCGCCGGCCCGTGTAGATCAGTTCACGGGCCATGCCGATGCCCACGCGCTGCTGCAGGCGCACGGATCCGCCGAAGCCCGGAACCAATCCGAGGTTGACCTCCGGCTGGCCGAAGCTGGCGTTCGCCGAGGCGTAGAGGAAATCGCAGGCCATGGCCAGCTCGCAGCCACCGCCCAGGGCGAAGCCGTTGACGGCGGCGATCACGGGTACCGGCAGCGCCTCCAGGCGCAACGTGACCTCGTGCATGCGCCGCCCGTAGGCCAAGGCGGCCTGAGGGTCCATGGCGTTCATCTCCACGATGTTGGCGCCGGCCACGAAGGACTTGTCCCCGGCGCCGGTAACGATGATGCCGCGCACGGGCCACCGTGCATCGGTGCCGATGTCGGCCAGTACCCCGGTCAGCGCATGCAGGTCCTCGACCACGGCGGCGGCCAGTGCATTCATCGAGGCCGGCTGGTTGATGGTCACGAGCAGGGCATTGCCGCGCTGCTCGACGAGCAATGTCTCGTAGGTCCCGAAATCCATGTGCACTCCCTTGTGATTGGCGTCTCGAAACCAGCGTCTCATGTTTGCCTCGGCACCGCCCCGTTGGCGCGCAGGTGAAACCGTGTTTAAGCCAGCACGACGGGCGGTTGCGGGACCGGGCGCCGGATCAGCGTTTGCGCCCCCGGGAGGCAGGCTTCGACCCGCGCTTGGCACCCGGGCGACCCGCGCGTGCGCCTGACTTCTTCTGGGCGTTCTTGGTGCTTTTCGCGTTTTTGGCGGCCTCGGAGTCGGCGGCCTGCCGCTTCTTGCGCGCCTCTGCAGCTTGCTCTTGCTGCTTCTGCGCCACCGATGCCTGCCGTGAGGAATTTTCCCCGCGGCCGCGCACCACCCCGATAAATTCCTCGATCACCGGGTCCGTGGGGTCGTCGCCCTCCGGGGCCAGCCAGGCGATGCCGATGGCGGTTTGCGGGACGCCGGACAGTTCCCGGTGCACGACGTCCTTGCGGCTGTGCAGTCGCGCCACGCCCAGGGGCAGCACCAGCAGGCCCGCCCCGGAGGAGCACACCTCCATGGCCATGGCCGTCCCGCCAACGGATTCCGGGTAGTCGGCAAGGTCCAAGAAGTTCTCGTTTTGGATCTCGGCGAGGGGAACCACATCTTCATGCAGCTCGATGTCGTGGTCCTTTGGAGCACAGACGACCTGTTGCTCCTCATAGAGCGGTATCACGTGGACCGCGGGGGTCTTGGGCGAGGAGCCTGCGGCAAAGCGGACGAAGACGATGTCCGATTCGCCGTTCTTCAGGCGCGCCAAGATCTCCCCGCCGTCGTAGCGCAGGGCAAGCAAGGGGTTTTGTGGATAGCGTTCGTTCCACCGGCTCAGCCATTTGCCGGGCGTGACACCCGGTACATAGGCGATTTTTAGTCCTGTCACCACCCCAGCGTACCGGTACGCTTGTTCACATGAGCGAGAAAACCCCACAGAACATGAAGCCGGCGACTGCCGCAAAGAAATTGGGCATCTACCTGCCCGCAGCTCCGGCCGAGTTCCAGGAGGGTCCGGTGTCCCGGGCCGAGCTCGACGAATTGCTGGCGAACCCGCCTGAGTGGCTTGAGGAATTGCGGGCCAACGGCCCGCATCCGCGCCCGGTCGTGGCGCACAAGTTGAATGTCTCGATTTCCGGCCTGGCCCGGGCGGAAATCACCGAGGCGCTGACCACCAAGGAAATCGAGGCGTTGCTGGCTGATCGTCCGGAGTGGCTGCAGGAAGAGCGTGCCTCACTCGCCGCGGTGCGCGCCGAGGAAAAGCGCGTCCGTGATGCTGCGGCCGCCAAGGGCGACCGCAGCTAACCACGATTCACTATCGTGCGGTGACTACTTGACCGTCTTGACGATGTAGACATCGCATGGGGCTGCGTGTGCCACTGAGGTGGCCACGGAGCCAAGAACGCGCCCCAGGCCCTTCATGCCGACATTGCCGACAACGATCAACGTGGCGTTCAGGCGCTCGGCCTCGGCAACCAATACTTCCTGCGGCTTGCCGTGCGCCGCGGCTGCGGTGATCTTGGCGGTCGGCTCGGTGATGCGCAGGCCTGCAGCGCACTGCTCGGCGACCTTTCCGGCCTGCTCCGCGTCGTCAAGGATCCAGGTGTCGGTGCCGATCTTCACGACCTCGGTGTTGTCCGAAGTGTGGGCGGTCACGACGACGAGTTCCGCATCCATGCTGGTGGCGATGCGCGCCGCGCGTTCTGCTGCACGCTGTGCGGTTTCGCTGCCGTCAACACCGACGATGATGGTTTCTGCCATGTTCTGACGCTCCTTTAGGTGTGGCCACCTGCGGCGGCCGGGGTTTTTTGGGAAAAATTGGTTAGGAAATATTCTGCCGGAGGAAGTCCACCGACCGGTCCCATGCCAGGCGCGCGGCCTCGGGCCGGTAGTTGCCCGAAGGGTTTGCATCGTTGTGGAAGGCATGCGGGGCATCGTAGTAGTGGAACACGACCTCGGCACCGGATTCCTCGCGGATCTGGGCTTCCTGGGCATGCGCCTTCGCCACCGGGTAGGACGAGTCCTCATTGGCGTAGTGCCCCTGGACCTGGGCCCGCACCCCTGCATAGCTCTGTGGAACACCCTGTCCGACGCCATAGAAGGGGACGGCGGCGGAGATTTTCTTCCCCTGCTGGGCGGCAAGGGCCAGCACAAAACCGCCGCCCATGCAGAATCCGATGGTTCCCGCGGTCGAACTGGTGACGGCTTCGAGGCCAAGCAGGTAGTCGACGGCGCCCGCCAGCAGCTTCGCACCGAGTTCCTCGGGCAGGTTCGACATCATTTCCGCGGCCTCTGCCCCGTCGTGGGCGACCGATCCGCCGAAGAGATCCGGCGCAAGGGCAACGAAACCCTCGGCAGCCAGGCGGTCGGCCACGTCCCGGATGTGGTCAGTCAATCCCCACCATTCCTGGATGACGATAACGCCCGGGCCCTGGCCGGCTTCTGGCAACGCGAGATATCCGTGTGCACGCTGTCCCTCGGAGGGAAACGAAACGTTTTGGTGCGGTGTCTGGGACGCCATACTTCCGACTGCTCCTGTCCTACATGCTTCATTGCCGGCGGAAACGCCCGATCTTCTCCCAGTCTATGCACCGATATGGGGCTCCTCGCCAAGAATCGCCGGTAGTTTCCTCACATCGACGCCGGATCGACGAACGGCAAAACCGTGGAATCCAGATGAATTTCCCCTTTCTCGTGATGAATTTTCGCAGCGGGTGGTGATGTCGCCGCTTCTTGCGGAATACCGTGTACGTTGCATAGCCGTGCGTTTTCACGTGTGGAGCCAGATATGTCCCATCCCATGTCATCGCGTTTGACCGCCGAGTTTCTCGGCACCGGCGTACTCGTATTCGGCGGCTGCGGCGCTGCCATATTCTCAGCCAAGGTCGTCGCCTCGAACACCATCAACATGGGAATTGGATTCCTCGGGGTGGCGTTGGCCTTCGGCCTGACCATTCTGGCCATGGTCTATGCGGTCGGCCACATCTCCGGTGGTCATTTCAACCCGGCAGTGACATTGGGTGCCGCATTGGCGGGTCGGGTCGAGTGGAAAGCAGTCCCCGCATACATGGTCACCCAGGTTGTCGGTGCGTCCGTCGCCGGCTTGGTCCTCTTTGCCATCGCCAGCGGTAAACATGGATTTGATCCAGTCTCCTCCGGCTTCGCCACCAACGGCTAGGCCGACCGCTTGCCCGACGGTTACAGCATGCTTGCGGCGTTGCTGGCGGAAATCATCCTGACCGCCGTGTTCCTCTATGTCATCCTCGGGTCCACCGGTGAGCGGGCGCCCCGGGGTCTTGCCGGCATTTCCATCGGTCTCACCCTGACGCTGATCCATCTGGTTTCCATTCCGATCACCAACACCTCCGTGAACCCGGCGCGTTCCCCGGGTGTGGCATGGTTTGCGGGACCGGACGCACTGGGGCAGGTATGGCGGTTCATCGCCGCACCGCTGATAGATGCAGCCATTGCCGGAATGACCTATCCCCTGCTGTTTGCTTCGCCGCTGATTGATGCGGCCCTGCAATCCGGGGAGGGCAAGCCGAATCCGACCCTCACGGAAGAAGCCACCAAGGCCGAGGCCATAGCGGGAAACGGCGCCAAGTAGTTCCCGCGTCCGCCGCCTGGTGCGGACAAATGGTTGCGGACCCGAGGAGCAGGGCCACCCCAAATCACAAAGGACCGGGATATTGGACCCCTCGTGCGGTATCCGCGTCCGCGCGGCGGACGGGAGCCGCCACAGCGCTAGACATGGTCGGCTAATTGGCCGACAACGGTGCCCATACAGCTTGCCTACTGGGCACCAACCAGAAACAAAACACCCCCCGGTCATCAGACCGGGGGGTGTTTCCATATGTGCGCGAAGGGGGACTTGAACCCCCACGCCCTTGCGAGCACTGGCACCTGAAGCCAGCGCGTCTACCAATTCCGCCATTCGCGCATATTCACTGCGTTTCAGTCATTGACTTCAACAGCGAGATCAATCATATACACAGGTTGCCCTGAACGACTAATCGAGGGCGCTTTTGTGATCAGTGCCACGCCCGGGCAACCAATGGCACCGGTCGTTCGTTGGGGAACAGGGGGCCGCTTTCAACACATTTCGCCCCAGATGATTTTCAAGCCAAGTAGTATCGAACAAGGCGCAAGGCATCCAGGCCCTGCGACGCAATGCCAATAACCGTGCCACGACACGAGTTAGAACCAGGAAGGGAGCGAAGCGATGGGCCTCATCGACAATGTTGAGCGCGGACTTGAAAAGCTTGTCACCAGCGTCTTCCGCGGCTCCGGCAGTTCCGAGGTCAAGCCCGTGGAAATCGCTTCACGTATGCGCAACCAGATGGATGCGAAGTCGCTGACCATTTCACAGGCGCGCACCCTGGTGCCGAACCTCTTCACCATTCGCCTCTCTGACGACGATTTTGCCAGGGCACGGGAATGGGGGGCGCCGTTGGCCAGGGAACTCTGCACGACAGCCCTGGATCACGCCAAGAGCCAGGGATACACACTGCAGGGCGCCGTCGAGGTCAACTTTCGCAAAGACAGCGAGCTCAAGCCTGGAGACTTCGAGATCGACTCGGTCTTTTCCGAAGACTCCGCCGCCGAGGTGCGCAACTCCCCCGCCGCTCCGCCGGCACCCGCCTCTCCACCGCGTGGGGTACCCAAGACGCAGCCGGTGCTTGACATTGCCGGCCAACGATACGCCTTGAACCATCCCAACATCGTCTTGGGCCGTTCCGCGGAGACCGACATCCCCATTGAGGATCCCGGAGTTTCCCGCCGGCACCTGAAGATCGAGCAGCGCGGCGCCGCGACGTGGGCCGTTGACTTGGGCTCCACCAACGGCAGCTTCGTCAACGGACAGAAGATCGTTGGTGAAACCGAGCTCCACGACGGCTCCAACATCGCCATGGGACAAACACGCATCATCTTCAGACTCCTCCCCCAATCTCAAGGAGACCGTGCGTGAACGACCTAGTGTTCACCGTGCTGCGGCTCGGATTTCTCATATTGCTCTGGCTGCTGGTCTTGAGCATCGTCGGCGCGCTTCGCCGCGACCTTGCCATTGGCGGAAGGGCAGGCGTCGGCAGCCCGTCGTCCCGGCAGATCCGCAAGGACCCCTCGTTGGCACCGCCACCGGAGGTCCCCGCCAAGCAGCAGGCCAAGACCTTGTCCATCCTCGAGGGACCCCTTACGGGCCTTCAGCACCAGCTCACGGCCAGCCCGATCCTGCTGGGTCGCGCCCAAGAAGCAACCATCGTGCTGGAAGACGACTATGCCTCCGGCCGCCACGCACGCCTGTTCCCCCAGGGGACCCGGTGGTTCATCGAAGATTTGGGTTCGACCAACGGAACGTTCCTGGGCGAGGCCCAGCTCACCCGCGCCCAGCCGGTTGAACTTGGCCAGAAGATCCGGATCGGCAAGACGGTCATGGAGTTGAGGCCCTAGACATGGCGTTGATGCTGAAATTTGCGGCGCGAAGCGATGTTGGCAAGGTGCGGTCCAAGAATGACGACTCCGCCTATGTGGGACGCTATCTGGCCGTGGTTGCCGACGGCATGGGCGGACACGTGGGCGGCGATGTCGCCAGTGCATCCACCGTCCTGGACCTCGTCCACCTGGATGTCCCCGACACCCCCGATGCCGAAACGGTGCTGCCCGATGAAATCCAGGCTGCAAATCTGGTCCTGAACGAACTCGTGAACGCCAACCCCAAGCTGTCGGGAATGGGCACCACGGTCACTGCCATGCTACTGACCGGCGACGTACTGCAATTCGCGCACATCGGCGACTCGCGGGCATACCGCCTGAAGAACGGCGTCTTCGAGCAGATCAGCCACGACCATACGTTCGTCCAGCGCCTGGTCGACGAGGGCCGCCTGCGACCCGAGGAAGCCGAACTGCACCCCCACAAGAACGTGCTGCTTCGGGTCCTGGGCGATTCGGACGCCAGTCCGGAACTCGATGTCAGCCAGTACCCGGTCGAGGCCGGGGAGCGCTGGATGCTGTGCTCGGACGGCCTGAACGCCGTCGTGCCCGATTCCATCACCGAACGCATCATGCGCGGCACCGCTTCCCTCGACGAAACCGTCGAGGATCTCGTTGAAACCACGCTTGCCCACGGGTCGCCAGACAACGTGACCATCGTGGTCTTCGAGGTCGTCGAGGACAGCGGCGCCGAAGAGCCAGTGCCCGCCACGGACATTGCCCCGGCCGACGATCCGGCCCCGGACACCGGGCAGCTGAACATCGCTGCCGAGGGCGACCTGGAAGCCAGTGCGGCACTGATCCGCCACGAAATGGCCAAGCGCCCCCACCTCTTGGTTGGCGCGGCCGAGCTCGCCACACAAACCGGCAAGATTCCCGTCGTCACTCAGCGCTCTGGCGAAAAACGTGCAGCGGCGATCCTCACACACAAGACTCCGGCCGGCCAGGCGTCCGCCGAACAAGAGGATTTCGCGGCGCTGGACCGCAGACCCCGGCGCTGGCTTGTGCCCACGTTCCTGGCACTCATGGCCTTGATCCTGGCCGCGGTATGCGTCTGGGGGTACCTGTGGACGCAGACCCAGTATTTCGTGGGCAACCAGGATGGGCGCGTGGCAATCTTCAAGGGCGTTTCACAGGACCTGGGTCCACTGAAACTCTCGCATGTTGACACTGTCACCGAGATTCCCCTTGATTCCCTTCCCGAGTACACGCAACAGCGCATTGATTCGGCACTCCCGGCACGGGACCTGGCACATGCCCAGACAATTGTCGGGGAGCTGCTGGTGACGGCCAAGCAACGCTGCCCGGTGGTCGTTCCGGAAAACCCGGGTGAGGCCGGCACCCTTCCGATCCTGCCCCCTTACTGTCAGGAGATCAGACCGTGAGCGAGCTGGAAACCGCGCCCGTCCCCCGGCGCAACATGGAATTGCTGCTGCTGCTGCTGGCCCTCGGTGTAGCCATGGGTGCCTACTATATGGTGGGCATCAACAGTGATGCCGGGCTTAGCCAGGAATTCATCTCACAGGGCCTGGTCCTCGCCGGGCTTGCCATGGTTTTCCACGTGTTCCTGCGCATCTGGGCAAAATATGCCGATCCGGTAATACTTCCTGTGACTGTTGCCCTCAATGGCATTGGCCTGGCCATGATCCACCGGATCGACCTGGCCCGCAACGATGACCAGGCATTCCGCCAGATCCTCTGGACCGGGGTGGCGATGGCCGTGGCCTGTGTGACCTTATGGGCCATCCGCGACCACCGGGTGCTGCGTCGCTTCACCTACATCGCCCTGGCGGTCTCAGTCCTGTTGTTGCTGCTGCCCTTGATCCCGGGGGTCGGCGTGGTGCTTAACGGCGCCCGGATCTGGGTGCATTTCTTCGGCCTGTCCTTCCAGCCCGGCGAACTGGCCAAGATCACGCTGGCCATATTCTTCGCCGGTTATTTGTCCTCGAACCGGGAACTGATCCTTCTGGCGGGCCGAAAAATCGGTCCACTGCAGCTGCCCCGGTCTCGGGACCTCGGCCCCATGGTCGTGGCGTGGCTGGTAAGCATCGGGGTGTTGGTCGTCCAGCGCGACCTCGGCTCCTCCATACTCTTCTTCGGTCTTTTCATGGTGATGATCTACGTCGCCACCGCCCGCGTGAGCTGGATCGTCATCGGAACAATGATGTTGGTCGGCGGCGGAACATTTGCCTACCTGACCATGAGTCACGTGACCCGGCGCATCGATGGCTGGCTCAACGCCTTCGATCCCGACATCTACCACGCCAGCGGCGGCAGCCGGCAGATCGTCGAGGGCCTCTTTGGGCTCGCGAACGGGGGACTGATGGGCACCGGCCTGGGCAACGGCACCCCGTATATGGTTCCCCTGGCCAACAGCGACATGATCGTCGCCTCGCTGGGCGAAGAACTTGGGCTCATCGGCCTGACCGCCATCGTCCTGCTCTACCTGATCCTGGTGAGCCGCGGCATGCGTGCTGCCCTCGGATCGCGAGACACCTTCGGCAAGCTGCTGGCCACGGGGCTTTCCTTCACCATTGGGTTGCAGTGCTTCGTGGTCATTGGCGGAGTCACGCGCCTGATCCCGCTCACGGGGCTCACCACGCCGTTCATGGCCGCCGGCGGCTCGTCCCTGCTCTCGAACTGGATCATTGTCGCTTTGCTGTTGTTGATTTCGCATAATTCCCGCCGCCCCATGCTTTCCGGGGTCTCGGCCACGGCAGAGGTGGCCACCAAGGCGCCGCGTCGTTCCCCGGGCCTGCTCTGGCCGCGAAAGGAGTCCCAGCGATGAACCAAGCCATCCGCAACACCTGGATCGCCGTCATGCTGCTGTTCGTGCTGTGCCTCGGCGCGCTGAGCTACGTCCAGTTCCTGGCATCGGAGGACCTCAACGACAATGCGCTGAACAAGCGCCAGCTCTTCAGTGAATTCGACCTTCCGCGCGGCGCCATCCTGGTTGACGGCAAGCCCATTGCCGAGTCCGAACCCTCCGAAGGGCAGTTCAAATACCAGCGCGTCTACACCGATCCGGAACTTTATTCCCACCTGACCGGCTTCTATTCGCTGGCCAATGGTTCAACGCAACTCGAATCGGTGATGAACGAGGAATTGACCGGCCAAAGCCAGGACCAGTTCTTTGACCGCATGATCAACCTCTTCTCGGGCAAGGCAACCGAGGGCGCCTCGGTCGAGCTCACCATCGACGGAGAGCTGCAGGAGTTCGTCTACGACCTGATCCCCGACGGAACCCTCGGAACCATCATTGTGTCGGAGCCCAAGACCGGGAACATTCTGGCCATGGCGTCCAAGCCCAGTTATGACACCAACAAGCTGGCGGTGCACAGCTCCGGCCAGGCCGCCGCGAACATGAAGGAACTTCTGACGGTTCCGGGCCTGAGCCCGTACCGCAACCCGGCCATTGGGAACCTCACGGCCCCGGGATCCACCTTCAAGATCTTCGACATGGTCGCGGCCCTTGAATCGGGGGAGTACAAGGCAGACACGGTCCTGAAAAACCCCTCGAGCGTGACCCTCCCAGGAACAAGAACGCCCTTGAACAACTTCTTCGGCGGCAATTGCGCGGCGATTCCGGAGGCGACTTTCGCCGACATCGTGGCGCAAAGTTGCAACACCCCGTTCGTCGGCATCAGCGAGAAACTGGGCAGGGAGCCATTTGAGGATGTCACCGAGCGCTTTGGTTTCGGCCAACAGCTGGAGATCCCCATGCGCGTGGTACCCAGCGTTTTCCCTGCCGAGTTGAACCCGGCGCAACTTGGCCAGTCGGTCATCGGCGAATTCGATGTGAAGGCCACGGCACTGCAAATGAACATGGCTGCCATGGGCATTGCAAACGACGGGGTGATCATGCAGCCGAACCTGGTCAAGCAGGTCATCGCCCCGGACCTGCGGGTGCTGGCGGAAAACGAGCCCAAGGAATTCAGCACCGCGACCAGCAAGGAGATCGCCGACCAGGTGACCGACATGATGCGCGGCCCCGTCAAGAAGGGCACCGCTGTCCGGGCGCAGGTACCGGGTCTGGATATTGCCGCGAAGACCGGCACCTCGGTGCTCAAGGACAACAAGGTGAACTCCTGGATCACCGGGTTCGCCCCGGCGGACGACCCCCAGGTCGCCGTGACGATTGTGTTTGAAAAGATTGATTTCAAGACTGGTTCCTCGTTGACCAGTCCCAACCTGAAGAAGATTCTAGAGGCGGTGTTCAACCAGTGAGGCCAATTTCCGGTATCACCCTGGGCGGTCGATACAAGTTGACCGACCGTATTGCCATTGGTGGCATGGGTGAGGTGTGGAGGGCCAGGGATCAGGTCCTTGGCCGCCTGGTGGCGATCAAGATCCTGAAGGAGGAATACACCGGCGATCCCGGCTTCCTCCAGCGTTTCCGGGTCGAGGCCCGTCACACCGCCCTGCTGAACCACAATGGCATAGCCAGCGTTTTTGACTACGGCGAGGAAGAGGGATCCGCCTACCTGGTCATGGAACTGGTGCCCGGACAGCCGCTGTCCACCATCATCGAGCGCGAACGGGTGCTCTCGCCCGACCGCACCCTGTCGATCATTTCGCAGACAGCCAAGGCACTTGCCGCTGCACACGTGCAAGGCCTGGTGCACCGCGACGTCAAGCCCGGAAACCTGTTGATGCTTCCCGACGGCCGCGTGAAGATCACCGACTTCGGCATTGCCCGCATCGCCGACCAGGTTCCGCTCACGGCAACCGGGCAGGTCATGGGAACGGCCCAGTATCTTGCCCCGGAACAGGCCACGGGCCAGCAGGCCACCGGCAGCTCGGACATCTACGCGCTGGGAGTGATCGGCTACGAGCTTTTGGCCGGGCGTCGCCCGTTCACCGGCGAGTCCCAGATCGCGATCGCCTTGGCCCAGGTCAATGACACGCCGCCGCCGTTGCCGGAGAACATCCCTGTGCCGGTCCGTTCGCTGGTGATGTCGATGCTTGCCAAGGACCCGGCAGACCGGCCGGCCGATGCAGATTCGCTGGCCGTGGCCGCAGACGCCATCCGCGCCGGCAACCCGGAGACGGCAACACTTGCCGTGCCCGGAATGCTGCTCTTTTCGGGATCGGATGCCGCCACCCAGGCCATCAACCACGCCCCGGTGACCCGCGGGAACGAAACCGTTGCTCTGCCCCCTGTCGACCCGACAGTGGCGGCCCCCGCCCCCATCACCAACGCCCTGCCGCAGGTCCCTGTAGAGGGATCTGGAAGCCGTGATGCCGATTCCTTCATCGGCGCCTCGCAGCAATGGGAAGAGGAATCCGCCGGCAACTACGATCAGGACCTTGCTGACCGTCGGACCCCGGAAAAGAAGAACCGCAACCCCTGGACCATTCCGTTGATTGCGTTGATCGTCCTGGTTCTCCTTGCTGTCCTCGGTGCCTGGTTGCTGCCCCTGCTGACCGGCTCCAACGATCCGGAAACCAGCCAGAGTCCCAGCACCAGCATCACTGCCGAATCAAGCACAACCAGCAGCGAGGCGACCTCGGAGACACCTTCCGAGACCCCGTCGCCTACGCCTACCCCCACGCCGACGCGTTCGACTCCACCCCCGGTCACCACCGTGGCCGTGCCCAACCTCTTCAGCATGGATGGCGAACAGGCGGCGGCGGCCTTGCGTGAATTGGGCTTGACGCCGAACGAAGGCGAAGCCCAGGAAAGCAACTTGGTGGCCGGCACCGTGATCGACCAGAGCCCACGCGTTGGAGTGAAGGTCGAGCCTGGCACAACCATCACCTACATCCTGTCGCTTGGCCCCGCGGAGCCCACGCCCACCCCGACGCCTACTCCGTCAGAAACCCCCAGCGAAACTCAGACAAGTCCTTCGGCGGACGTCGAGACCAGTGAAACCTCCACCTCGTCGCCGGCCGCAGAGGCCAGCCGCACCGCCTCTTCCCCGGGCCTGCCCGGGGCAACCAACTAGATGATGGTGTTATAACAGTGACCGAGGAACGAATTCTCAACGGCCGCTATGTCGTAAGGGAGCTCATTGGACGCGGCGGCATGGCCGACGTTCACCTGGGTGTTGACCAGATCTTGGGGCGCAAGGTCGCCATCAAGCTGCTCCGGGCCGAAATGGCGCGCGATCCCATGGTCCAGGCGCGCTTTCGGCGCGAAGCCAAGGCCGTGGCAGGCCTGAATCACCCCAACATCGTTTCCGTCTTCGACACTGGAGAGGAAAAGCAGGAATTTTCCGGTTCAACCGTTGAACTGCCCTTCATCGTGATGGAGTACGTCCGCGGACGCACCCTGCGGGACCTCATCAAGTCCGGGGAAATGACCACCGAGCTGGCCATCAAGTACGTCCTGGGCGTGCTCGAGGCTTTGTCGCACTCCCATTCCATGGGAATCGTGCACCGTGACATCAAGCCGGCAAACATCATGGTCACAGAACGGGACGACTTGAAGGTCATGGACTTCGGCATTGCCCGGGCCTTGGCAGATTCTTCCAGCACCATGACCCAGACACAGACCGTGGTGGGGACCGCCCAGTACCTGTCACCCGAGCAGGCCCGCGGGGAGGCCGTCGACGCCCGCACCGATTTGTATTCCACCGGTTGCCTGCTCTATGAAATGTTCACCGGACGGCCACCCTTCACGGGGGATTCGCCGGTCGCGGTTGCCTATCAGCACGTGGGCGAGTATGCCCCGGCCCCCAGCACGCTGGTGCAGGACCTGGACCCCATCTTTGACGCCGTGGTGCTCAAGGCCCTGGCCAAGGACCGTGAGGACCGTTACGCGGACGCCACGGGGTTTGCCGCGGCACTGAACAACGCCCGCCAAGGAATTGCGTTGGCCCCGGAGGAACTCACCGCACCCATGCCGCAGTCGCAGGCGAACGGGGGAAACCTGGCTTCCGTTGCGCCCTTTGCCGCACCAGCAGCGGCCTTCCCCCCGTCAAGCCCCGACAGCGCCGCGGCAATCTCGGTCAACCAGACCGGATACCTGGAACCGGTCGGTCGAGACGACCACTGGGAAACTCCGCCGATCTGGGAACAGAACCTGCAGCGCGAGCTCAATGAGCATCGTGCCAGGTCCAAGCGCAACTGGACCGTGGCGATTTCGCTGGTCCTGGTCCTGGCCCTGGCGGTTTCCGGACTGTTCTTCTTCAACTGGATGCGCGCGGAGGCCGAACGCAACGCACCTGTCGCAATCCCCGCGCTGGGGGAAATGACACAAGAGAAGGCGGAAGCAACCCTCACGCAGCTGCAGCTGGTGCCGAAGGTCGAACCGGTCTTCGACGACAAGATCGATTCCGGCCTGGTCGTGGAGTCCGATCCGGCCGCTTCCAGGGAAGTCCGCAAGGGCACCACGGTGCGGCTGATGGTCTCGAAGGGGCCGGAGGCCCGCGTCCTGCCCGAGAGCCTGGCGGGACAATCCGAGGCAGGTGCCCGCCAGGTATTACAGGACCTGGGATACGAGATCGGCATGGTTTCCCGTGTCAACCATCCCTCGATACCCTCCGACTGGCTGGTGAACACGGAGCCGAAGCTGGGCAAGAAGGTCAAGGTCGGCACCAAAATCGATTTGGTCACGTCCACGGGCATGGTCAACGTTCCACAGCTCATTAATCTCACGGTTCCCGAGGCCACCAAGCTGCTTGAGGATCCCGACATCGGGCTGGGAATCACGACCACCGAGGAAGCCACCGCGGCGGCTGAACCGGGCACGATCATCGACCAGCTCCCCACCAGCGGATCGCCCACTCCGCAGGGTGGCACCGTGAGCGTCGTGGTTGCCGTGAAACCCGAGGAACCAACCCCGAGCGACCCCGCCACGAAATCTCCCAGCACCCCGGGGGAATCCACCGGCTCCACGCCGACCCCCACGCCAACGGAAACCTCCAGCAAGGGCAAAGGCAACGGAAACGGCAAGGGGCAGGGCCAGGACCAGGGACTTCCGCTCCCGGTACTCCCGGTGCCAAGCCCCTAGCCCGCCGGAGATCACCGCAAGGTGGATGAATCGACAAAGGGTGCCGTGTTGCCGAAGATTTCTCTTCGGCAACACGGCACCCTTTTTGTTGAGGTGTCTTAAACGCCGGCTTCGCGGATCAGCGGACTCAGCGTTGATGCGTGCTGCGCGGCGCCGGTCAGGCCGAGAGATTCCAGCCAGTTCCCCAGCATTTGGTAGCCTCCCTCGGTGAGGACAGACTCTGGATGGAACTGCACACCCCAGAGGGGTGCGTTTCGGTGCGCCAGGCCCATGACGATGCCGTTTTCCGTCTCAGCGGTGATCGACAGGATATCGGGAATGCTGGCGCGCACTGCCGCCAGCGAATGGTAACGGGTGGCAGTGAACGGGCTGGGTATGTGGGCAAAGATCGGGTGCCCGGTGTGGACAACGGGAGATGTCTTGCCGTGCATGAGCTCCTGCGCGTGCGTGACCACACCGCCATAGGCCTCTGCCAGGGCCTGGTGTCCCAGGCAGACCCCGAGCATGGGCTTCATCTGCGCACCGCACCACTGGATCACCTCGATGCAGACGCCGGCTTCGGCAGGGGTGCCGGGGCCGGGGGAGACCAGGACTCCGTCTCGGGCCTCGGCCAACTCGATGACCTCCGCCACGGAGAGGTCGTCGTTCCGGATCACCGTGGTTTCCGCGCCAAGCTCTTGCAGGTAACCCACCAGGGTGTATACGAAACTGTCGTAGTTGTCGATCACCAGGATCTTGGGGGTGGTCACAGCAGCATCAGGCCAATCGTTGATTCGGTCCACGGACTGTACTGGCTCAGCCACGGGAAGACATATGTCATGAGCAATAATACGACGCCCACGATCAGCGCCGCCGCCAGGATGACGCGGAACCACAGCGGTCCGGGAAGTTTGGAGAAGATCCATGCATACATGTGTGGTGTTCCTAGTTTTCCATCGTCTTTTTCACCAGGTTGGCGATTTCCGGCGGGGGTCCTGCATCTGCCGGACGCCAGGACTCCAGTTCCGCATAGGCGATGATGCGCATCCGGGTGGTGAATGGCGGATGGCAACTGGTCAGCGTCAGCGTGGAGGCCGTCGGATCGACACCCGGCTGGTTAGGAACAGGCAGGAGCACCTCGCTCTGCGAGGGGTGAACGATCTCGGTGTCGCGCCACTCGTAGGTGTAGAACCCCTTGCGCGTCTGGAGATAGATCTTGTCTCCGTCCTGGAACTTGTCGATGTTCCAGAACACCTGGCCATGGGTCTGGCGGTGGGCGGCAACGGCAAAGTTTCCGGGCTCGCCCGGGGCCTGCGTCTGGGGATAGTGGCCGATGCCGACGGTGTTGAGCACATCCATTCCGACACCGTTGGTCACCGGCTGGGCGAAGTCCTTGCCGAATCTCGGGATGTAGAAGATCCCGAAGGTTTCCCCATCGGGGATCTCGGTGATCGGCGCGGGACCGAAATCTTTATCCGCAATTGCCGGCGCACTCAACGCGTCGGTCCCCCCGTCCGTCAGATCCTGGACGAATTCCGAGGTCAGCTGGGATTGCGTGCGACCGGCATCGATGTTGGTCCACCATAGTTCCCAACCGACGAAGAGCAACATAACGATTCCGAGCGTGATGAGGACTTCGCCAAATATCCCCATGAGTCGCTGGCCGGCCGTGGCTTTGGCCCGCGTCCGCAATGCGGATCGTGTCATGCGAACTTCCCTCACTGTCACTTGGAGCATCGGGAAACCCTGTGACGTCCAGTTTGAGCGGATAGTATTGGATGTAAGCGTGGCGGTGAGGAGAAAACCTCGCCGACACACAGTGACCAGCCTACCGTTCGGACACGTACTCGTTGGATCGTGTCGGCGCCCTGAAGACTCTAGGAGCAGCAATGCCTGAATCCAAGACACGTCGGAAAAACCGCAAGCCACATGACGGCGACCATTCCCAGACCTATGACAAGCCGTTGCCCAAGTGGTACAAACCGGTCATGTTCGGCCTGATGATCCTCGGGCTGGTCTGGATCATGGTCTACTACATTTCCCAGACCGTGCTTCCGATCCCCGACATCGGCGGCTGGAACATCGTGATCGGATTTGGCGTGGCCATGATTGGTTTCTTCATGACCACGGGGTGGCGCTAGCTCACGGCCTTCAGGCCGACGATGCAGCCAACCAACCCGATCATCAGCAGAACCTTGACCACGCTGAAGGTCTCACCGCCGAAGACCATGCCGTAGGCCACCGCAAGGCTGGCCCCGATTCCCACCCAGAATGCGTAGGCGGTTCCCGTGGGGATCTCCTTCATTGCCCAAGCCAGGCCGGCCATGCTGAGAAGGAGACCCACAGCGAAAACCACGGTGGGGACGAGCCTGGTGATTCCCTCCGAGGCTCCCAGGGCAACTGCCCAGACCGCCTCGAACAGACCTGAGATGATTAGTACTATCCACGATATGTCGTAAGCACCGATTCCTTTCGGTGGCCGTCTTGTCGCTGTCCGGGTACGGCTCCCTCGTACGGGGGCGCTGGTGCGCTCTGGACGGCCTAGCAATGTGCGTGGGCCCGAAAACGCACCGTTCAAACCAACTTCCAGAAAGGCATGCCAGTCCCCATGCTTCGCCCCGATCTCACCCCAGGTTCTACCTCCGTTGCCGCCGCGCCAAAATTATCACCCAAGCGCCTGTACGGATTACTGGCTGTCGCCGAAATGGTGACCTGGGCGTTGCTGATCATCTCCATGGTCATCAAGTATGGATTTGGGCCGGAAATCTACGTCCGCATTTTTGGAATGGTCCACGGCGTGGTTTTCATCGCCTACGGCCTGGTGACGCTCTTTGTCTGGGCCAATGAGCGCTGGAGTGTGGCCCGTGGCGTGCTGGGCTTGGTCTCGGCGGTCGTTCCCTTTGCCACTCTGCCATTCGAACGGGCAATGCTGCGCCGGGGGCTGCTCAGTGACACTTGGCGGCTGGCACCTGGCGGGGAAGCACCACAGGGGCCCATCGAGAAACTGCAGGCAACGGCACTACGCAGCCCCTGGCTGGCGGCAGCTGTTGGCCTAGTCGCGGTCGCTGCCATCACAGCAGCACTTCTGGTCATCGGTCCTCCCGGCGGGACAAGCTAGAGCCGTTCAGGATCCGAGGTGGACCACGGATCGCGTTCCTGCCGGAAAACTCAAAATTCCTGGCGCAGGCCGGCGGCCCCCGCAGCATCCAGCACCAGACCGGTGAGCAGATCCAGTGCCACGGAGGGAACCTTCCACCGCTGCCAGTAAAGAGCGACATCGCTTGTCCACGCCTCGTTGATGCATACCAGCGATCCGTCACGAGGATCCTGGACCTCAGGGATCATGCCCCAACCCAACGACGCGACCACGGCTGCCACGTACATCCTCGAGTCCGGCACGAAGTGCTCCGCAGGCGCTTCAGCGATCCGCTTGCCCACGACCTTTCTGAGCAGCGCCCGTTGCAAGTCATCGGTCCGATCAAAACTCACCATTGGCGCAAACGCGAGCTCGGCCCCTTGATCGACACCCGGGAGCCAGCGCTCCATGAAATCTGCACTGGCCATGGCTTGATAGCGCATGGTTCCCAGATACACCGAAGAGCATCCCTGCACGGGGTTGCTTTTCGTCGTCACCGCTCCCATGACCTGTCCCGATCGAAGCAAGGCGGTGGAATGGGACTCGTCATGGCGCAGGATCTCGCAGTCCATGACGTCCTGGACAGCCAGCCCTCCAAGAACCGGTGCGAACCAACCGGCCAGCGAATCGGCATTCACGGCAATGCTGAGTTCCGTTCGACGGCGTACACGGTCGGGCGTTGCGTCCAATCCGAGTGAGCGATGCGCCTCCGTGGACAGCATTTGGATCTCCCTAGCCAAACGAAGCAGCACGTCCCCACTGCCTGTGGTGCGAATCGGTCGCGAACGAATGAACAGCACGCTGCCTGCCCGTTTTTCCAGGGCTTTGAGACGCTGGCTGACGGCCGACGGGGTGATGTTCAGGTGTCCTGCCGCTCGCTCCAGGGTTCCGGCGTCGATCACGGCCTTGAACGTTTGTAGTTGCTCCGTGGAAAAGTCCATAGTTAGAAATCCTAATGGACCCTAAGAATCTTTAGCTCGACACGTCTTTGCTGGTTCGCCTAATCTCGGTTGGTGATCTTCATTCCCTTTATATCCGGTCTGGCCACTGGCCTCTCCTTGATAGTTGCCATTGGTGCCCAAAATGCGTTCATCCTGCGACAGGGGATCCGAAAGGAACATGTCGGCCTTGCCGTGTTGATTTGCCTCGTCTCGGATGCCGTCCTGATTTTTGCCGGGATCGCCGGACTGGGCGCCCTGCTGTCGATCGCCCCGTGGTTTATTGACGTGGCCCGGATCGGTGGAGCCACTTTCTTGCTCGTTTATTCCTTCTTCGCTGCCCGGCGGGCCCTCAGCCCGCGGGGGATGGACACAAGCGCATCGACGCCGCCAACCCCGCGGCGCACTGCCGTCCTGACGGCGCTGGCCTTGACTTGGCTCAACCCGCATGTCTACCTCGATACGGTCATTCTCCTCGGCTCGATAGCCGCAGCCCAAGGCGACCCTGGGCGCTGGGTCTTTGGCACGGGCGCGACGCTAGCCAGCATTCTCTGGTTCGTCGGCTTGGGTTTTGGGGCACGCTACTTGCGCGGGTTCTTTGCCAGTCCCCGATCCTGGCGCATCCTAGATGCCGTCATCGCGACGCTCATGGCAGTACTGGCCATTTCGCTGCTGTTCCCGCTCATTGGCTGAGAACGGGTTGGAGCCCCGCCGCGCATCGTAGTTATTCAACGGGCCCGGACGATCTTTCGATACATCGTTCCCTGCCGAACCAGCTCAAACCCCAAGAGTCGGTACAGCCCCGCCGCACCGGTTGGGCTTTGCGCGTCCACCGACAGGTCCACCTTTGTATAACCGGCGTCGAATGCCGCCTGAACAGCCTTAGAGAGCGCCCAAGCCGCATACCCTCGTCCGCGTGAGGAACGTGCCGTACCCACGCGAGATATGTACAGTTCTCCCGGCACCCATTCGGCCGCCAAGACGTAGCAGAGAGCGGTGGTCGGAACCGAGCCGCCGTCCGCTTGCAGCAGCACCTGGGAGTACGCTCCCCGGAAGGAACGGGATTCGGTCATGGCCGCCCATTCGTTGACGCTCTTCGGGGTCGAGCCCCAATGATCGGCGAAGGCCTCATTGTCCAGGAGCCGAACCGGCTCGGACAAGCTGGGAGAGTATGCGACCAGCCGCGCGTCGCCATAGGCCGCCACAGGGCGTCCCCGGGGCCTGAAATTGTCAGGCAACACGGACATGTCCTGGAAATAGCGTGCAGGCTCGTACCCCCTGCTCCTGGCCATGGCGCCAGCACCATGGCCTGCGGCATTCCCCCACACATCGATGGTGAAGTCGATCTTGGGGAGTCGTTCCGCCATCTTCTCCGCTGCCCTTGATTCAAGGGTGTCCATGATTCCGGACCCGTGGCCGCGACGGCGGTACTCGGGCGCAATGCCTCCGTCGATGGAAACCCGCCCACGGCCGTCGCGCAGCTGCTCACCGAGGCGGAGCTGACCGAACCCGATCATGGCATCGCCGTCCCAGAGTCCAATCGTGTCTTGTAGGGGGTCCACGCCAGGTTCGTCCAGTTCCTCTGCCAGATCCTCGACTTCGTAGAATTCCCCGGTTTCATCGAACGCTGCCAAGCGGTTGGTCAAGGCTGCCCACGCAGCGACATGCTCGGGGTGGATCCAATCCTGGCGCATGGGGACTCTCCGGTATGGGGGAAGCACCCGGTGGGTGCGGAAGCCTGATGAGCACCATTTTTGCAGTTTTCCCCCACTAATCACAGGGCGAAGTGGGCGGGGGAGTAGACGCGAAACTTAGTAACATGCTGTGCACGAAAGTTATCCACAGGTGGGGACAAAGCTGTGGGTTCAACCTTTTGGAGCGCCAGTTTCGCGGTTTGGGCGGTCTTGCGGGGTGTGAATTACATGTGCGTAAGTTATTAACACTGTGGATAAGCCGTGTGGACAACGGACGGCAAACCCTCCTCGAAGTGCCCGGATTTCCGCGCAATCTCACGGATTCGGTTAAACTTTCGACGAGTACGCTCTGCTGGACCTCCGAATCGGATCCCCAACACTTCACAGGTTGTGCACTAAGTTATCCACAGGTGTGGATGAAATTGTGAATACTTGCCAAAAACTATCCACAAACGAGACGGACCGGCGTCAGCGCGGGCGCTGGAGCCGGTCCGTCTCTTATGAATTACATGGTTGTGAGTTATTAACAGTGTGGATAACCCATGTGGACAACTTTCATGGCCAGCGGTCCTATTTGGCTGTCAGAGTCGAATGTTTGCGGCACCGTAAAAAGTCAGCGCACATAGCAACAGAATCAACAATGCAGTGCCGGCCCACTGCATCAGGGCCTGCTGCTTTCCCTTGGGCGCGTGGGCCATGACGGCTGCCGTTGCAGCACCTACCACCAGCCCGCCCACGTGGGCCTCCCATGCGATACCAGGGATGATGAAGCCGATGGCCAAGTTGATCGCAATCAAGATGACGATCTGCATGGTTTGGACTCCGCGTGCGCGGAGGAGCACAAACATCGCGGCGAAGAGCCCGAACACCGCACCGGAGGCACCCAGAACGGGAACCCGTGGATCGGTGATCAAGAGCACGGCGACGGAGCCGCCAAGACCGGAGGCCAGGTACAGGGCCAGGAAGCGCAGCCGCCCCAGCATCGGTTCCAGCACACGTCCGCAGATGTACAGCGCGTACATATTGAAGGCAATGTGCCCAATGAAAGTCGTGGAGTGGGCAAAGATCGAGGTGAGCATGCGCCACGGCTCGGGTTCCAGATACGGGCTGGTGTACAGCCCTGCGTACACAACGTAGTCACTGAAGTCGCGCAGTATCATTTGCAGGCCGAAGACAACCACGTTAATGGCGATCAACACATAAGTCACCAAGGGGCGGCCGTCCGTCGCCTTGCCGCCAAAGACCGTACGGGTGCTTGGCAACTGCTTGTTGGCCTCGCGCACGCAGTCCACGCACTGGGTTCCTACCGCCGCCGTGACTTGGCATTCGGGGCAGGCCGGACGCAAGCAGCGTTGGCAGGTGACATACGAAATCCGGTCGGGGTGCCTGGGGCAGACGGGTGCCTGCGCGGCCTGGTTCGGGTTGGACAGTCCATATGACATGGAATCGATGCTCCTGGGTAAGTACATTCGTTGCCCCGTTGCCACGGGACGGATTACAGGCGCGGCGGTCCACGCGCCGGGACCGGGTATGCGCACGTTGCAAGACGTGCGTGCCGGGCAAAAGCAAAAGGCCCCATCCATCCGTCCCGCCGCCGTCCCTCACCTTGCAGGGCGAGGTGAGGGACGATGCGGCGGGGCGGCCGATGGAGCCTTCGACGGTTAAAGGCGCATGAACCGCGCCCGGATCACGTGCCTAGAGCGCGGTGACGTCGATGCTGCTGATGGAGACGTCTTCGAGCGGCTTGTCGCGGCCGTCGGTCGGAACGACGTTTAGCTGGTCAACGAGCTTGCGCGAAGCTTCGTCGGTGACATCGCCGAAGATGGTGTGCTTGCCCTGCAGCCAGGTGGTCGGGATCGAGGTGATGAAGAACTGGGAACCGTTGGTGCCCTGGCCCATCTGGATACCTGCGTTGGCCATGGCCAGCTTGTAGGGCTCGCGGAAATCGAGCTCGGGATTGATCTCGTCGTCGAAGCGGTAGCCCGGTCCGCCGGTGCCCTGGCCCAGCGGGTCGCCGCCCTGGATCATGAAGTCGGAGATGATGCGGTGGAAGATCGTGCCGTTGTACAGCGGGGTGTTGACCTTCTCCTCGCCATTGCGCGGGTCGGTCCAGGTCTGTTCGCCGGTGGCCAGGCCCACGAAGTTTTTCACGGTCTTGGGGGCGTGGTTGCCAAAGAGGTTTACGACGATGTCGCCCAAGTTGGTGTGGATGGTGGCTGTATGCGTTGGGATTGCAGTCATACAGTCATTCTTCCATGAGCGCTCTAACCGCTGTTGCGAATGGCTACGCGTTCAGTGAACACGACCACACGATTGTTTATATGCCGGTCAGGTAATGGCTGTAAGCCAAGCGTAGGTCGTAGGCTAGGACGAAGCTTACGAAACGATCGAAGGGGTTCACTGTGAAGTCAGAACGTATTGCTCGAGACTTTGGTGAAAGTGTTGCCACTGGTGCCGAGCAGGCATTGGATTGGGCAGCTCCAAAGGTGGACACGGCCGTGAAGTGGGCCGTTCCTCGTATAGAAAAGGGCATCGAGACGGCATCCCCGAAGATCCAGGAGAGCCTGAACTGGGCCGCCCACGAACTTTCGGAGACCGTCGCGCGGGTCAGTCCCATGATCCAGGAGTCCCTGGAGCGCGTGGGTCCACGACTCTCCGCGGCCATTGACGAAGCCACCCCCCGGGTCCAGAAGGCCGTTGATCGTGCCACTCCCGCGCTGAACGAGGCGCTCGAGAAGGCGACGCCTGCCCTCACCCATGCGCGCAATGTCGTTCTCAACGATTACCTGCCGGCGGCCAATGAAAAGATCGGCCAGGCGGCCGAATTCACCACGCGCAAGCTTGAGCAGGCCAGGGTCCCCGAGGCACTTCACCAGGTTTCCGAAAAACTCACGCCTAGTCCTGAAACCGTCGAACGTGTCCAGAACAGCGCAAGCGCTGCCGTGGGCCGAGTCAGCAAGGAGCTGAACAAGGTGCAGAAGCCTGCGAAGAAGAAAAAGGGATGGCTTGTCGTAGCCGTCATTGCCGCCGCGGGCGCAGCGGCCGTGGCTGCTTGGCGTGCCTCGAAGCCCATCGACGACCCGTGGAAGACCCCGGCACCGGTGGAACCGACCACCGTACGCGCAAGCGGCCCGGTGGAAGTCCCCGCCAGCGTGGAGGAAGTCCGCGACGAAGTGGCCGCATCGGCAGCCGCCGCCAAGGAGAACAGCTCAGCTAAAGCCGACGAAGCGGTGGCAGACAACAAGAAGCAGCTTTCCGAATCGGCTGAGGAAATTTCGGAGGCGGCCACCACCGCCAAGCACAAGGCAGAGGCAAGCCTGGACTCCAGCGAAGCAAGGGTCTCCGAAGCCGAGGCTTCCACTGGGGACACCGCGCCAAAGCCGGGTCCCCGCACCAAGAAGTAGTTTCGGTCGATCCCGGGACATCCGCAACGGATGCCCCGGGCAGACATAGAGCAACAGGGCAGCACGTGGTCTTCACTGCATCCGGCAATCCGAGATGCGATGGATCAGGTGGTGCCCTGTTCCTTTGTCAGCGGTTCCACGAGGGCCTTGCTCTGAGCGTGCGCCTGTCCACGCACGACAAAGAACAGGCCGACAAGGATGATAGCCAGCCCAAACACGGTTCCGGCCGGCAATATCTGCCCCAGGAACAATGCGGCCAGGAGGGCCGCCCCCGGGATTTCCAGCAAGATCAGGGTGGAAACGGTGAGCGGGCCCAGCGAACTCAGCAGATGGTTCAGGGCCGAATGCCCGAGGACCTGGGAGCAGAGAGCCAGTGCAAGGATGCCGATCCACCCATTGAGGTCGAATCCCCAGACCGGTTCGCCGGCCAGCAGGCACATTGCCAAGAGCAGGACAGAAGTCAGCCCGTAGCAGATGGTGGTGTAGGAACTGGTGCTCATGGTCGCGCGGGCCTTGGACCCCGCCAGAGTGTAAGCGGCGGCCAGGACGCCGCCTATGAGGGCCAGCCCGTCACCGATAAGTGCCTCCGTGCCCGACCCGATGTCGAATCCCGTGATCACCAGAACGCCGGCAAAAGCCAGCAGCACTCCCAGACCGACCCTCCAGCCATACCTTGTTCCGCGCAGGGATTGGAACAGCGCTATCCACGCCGCTTGCAGGCACACCAGTGCGGTGGATGCAGCGACGGTGGTCATTCGGATCGACGTCATGAAGAAGGCGAAATGCAGCGCAAGCGAGAGGGCGGCGAGGGCGCTCCATCCCCATTCCCGGCGGCGCAGCCGGCCGAAACCGCGCCGATCATTCACCAGTGCGGGCACGGCCATGACTGCAGTGCCTATGGCATTGCGCCACAAGGCCATGGAGAGGGCGGGAACGGCCGGGAACGCGGCAATGAGCGGCCCTGAAGCGGCAACTCCCAGGACGCCCACCAGGGCCAGTAGAAAGGTCACCTGCCCACTCTATGGTTACTCGTGCCGGGCCACCGAATGCGGGCAGCGGGGGAGCCGACAACCCCTAGAATTCAAGGGGCTGGCTGGGCGCGAGTGTTAAAGAATAAAAGACCCGGAACTTGCGTCCCGGGTCTTTTATTTCGGTGGAGACTAGGGGGGTCGAACCCCTGACCTGAAGCTTGCAAAGCTACCGCTCTACCAACTGAGCTAAGTCCCCGTATTTTGTTGTGCATCAACTTCTTGCATGGCAGGTTGCCCTGCCCCGGATTCAGGATACCTTATCGGTGCCCTGGCTCCAGGTGGCCTTTTCAGCCGTGGATCCCTTGTACTTACGATAACCAATAACGCCCGCGGCTACTGCCACCAACACCAGAAATTTCCGCATGGAGATTTCCTTTCACCTATCGTTCGGACGAGGGAATCCGTGGGCGTACCTGGACTTGAACCAGGGACCTCTTCGTTATCAGCGAAGCGCTCTAACCGCCTGAGCTATACGCCCTCTATGTTCCCGCCGGGAACGAGATAAAACTTTACCCGAGAAACCACCAAAGAAACAAATCGGCCCCCAAACGTCCCTTTATCAAGGGCGTTGGGGGCCGACTTTGGCGTGTTTCCGCGAATTAATCGTCGGTCAAGGTCACGCCAATGCCGCCAACCAGGGTCGACGAGAGGTTGTAAAGCACCGCTGAGAGCATCGACAGGGCCGTGAGTAATACCACATTCACCACGGCGATGATGGTGGCAAACGAGGCAACCTGGCCCAGCGATGCGATTTCCATCAAATCGAACCCGGTTTCGGAGCCGATAATTTCGCGCAGCAACCCGTTGATGGCCTCGAAGATGCCGGTCAGGTCAAGCACCGACCACAGGACGACGCTTGCAACGACGGTAACAATGCCAAGGGCGACCGAGAGCAGGAACGCCATCTTCAACACCGACCAGGGGTCGACCTTGGAAATGAGCAGGCGTGCCTTGCGGACCTTTGCCTTGGGTGCCGGGCGGACCAGCTGCTGTGGGCGTCCCTGTGCCGGGCCGGCGGGTCGCGGTGCGCCGGGACGTGGTGCCCCGGGGCGGGGTGCGCCTGCCGGACGCTGCGCTGCCGAGGGCTTGGGCGCGGTTCCTGGCCGGGGCGCACCGGCGGGGCGCTGTGCCCCTACGGGTGCCTGTCGTGGCGGTGCGGGACGGGTACCACCTGTGCCGCCCGCCGGGCGGGGCGTATTCGGGGTGCTCACGCGTTACCTCCGTCGTTGGTGGCCTCGTCGTCGTGCCCAAGGTTTTCCTCGGTTCCTGCCGGGTTTTCATCACCCGGAAGGGCCTCGGAGGCCGTTTCTTGTGTCTTTTCCGCGTTCAACGGTACTGCATCTTCCTCGGCGTTCTCTCCGAGGCCGCGCTCGGTGTTCTTCGCGACGGCGATGATGCGGTCCTTCTTGTCCGGCTTGGCAAAGATGACGCCCATGGTGTCGCGGCCCTTGGCGGGAACCTGCGAAACGTCCGAGCGGACCACCTTGCCGCCCTCCATGACCACCAGAACCTCGTCCTCATCGTGGACAATCAGCGCGCCGACGAGGTCGCCGCGGTCCTCGGCGAGCTTGGCTACCTTGATGCCGATGCCGCCGCGGGACTGCACGCGGTATTCATCCACGGAGGTGCGCTTGGCGTAGCCGCCCTCGGTGACGACAAACACATAGGAATCGTCGGTGACCACGTCGGCGGCCAGCAATTCGTCTTCCTCGCGGAACTTCATGCCGGTGACGCCGCTGGTCGCGCGTCCCATGGGGCGCAGTGCCTCGTCGGTGGCGGTGAAGCGCACCGACTGCCCCTTGCGGGAAACGAGCATCATGTCGTCGGTCTCGCTGATCAATTGCGCAGAGACGAGTTCGTCGCCCTCGCGCAGGTTGATGGCAATGACCCCGGCGGTGCGATTGGTGTCGTAGTCGGACAGGCGGGTCTTCTTGACCAGGCCGTTGCGGGTGGCGAGCACCAGGTACGGGGCCTGCTCGTAGTTGCGCAGGTCAAGGACCTGGGCGATGCGCTCGTCGGGCTGGAAGGCCATCACGTTGGCCACGTGCTGGCCCTTGGCGTCGCGTCCGGCCTCGGCCAGTTCGTAGCACTTGGTACGGTAGACGCGGCCGTGGTTGGTGAAGAAGAGCAGCCAGTCGTGCGTGGTGGTGACGAAGAAGTGCTCCACCACGTCGTCGCCGCGCAGCTGTGCGCCCTTGATGCCCTTGCCGCCGCGGTGCTGCGAGCGGTAGTTGTCGCTCCGGGTGCGCTTGACGTAGCCGCCGCGGGTGATGGTGACGACCATTTCCTCTTCGGGGATCAGGTCCTCGACGCTCATGTCGCCGTCGTAGCCCATCAGCACCTTGGTGCGCCGGTCATCGCCGTGCTTCTCGACGATCTCGGCGAGTTCCTCGGAGATGATGGTGCGCTGGCGCTGCGGGTCCGCGATGATGACCTTGAACTCGGTGATCATCGTTTCGAGTTCCGCGTGGCGGTCCTGGATCTTCTGGCGTTCCAGGGCGGCCAGGCGGCGCAGCTGCATGTCGAGGATCGCACGGGCCTGAAGCTCATCGATGTCCAGCATTTCCATCAGCCCGTCGCGCGCGGCCTCGGTGGTGTTGGAGCGGCGGATCAACGCGATGACCTCGTCCAGGGCGTCCAGGGCCTTGAGCAGGCCGCGCAGGATGTGCGCTTCCTCCTCGGCCTTGCGCAGGCGGAACTGGGTGCGCCGGATGATGACTTCCATCTGGTGCGTGACCCAGTGGCGGATGAACGCGTCCAGCGAGAGGGTGCGCGGCACCCCGTCGACGATGGCAAGCATGTTCGCGGAGAAGTTGGACTGCAGCTCGGTGTGCTTGTAGAGGTTGTTCAGCACCACCTTGGCCACGGCGTCGCGCTTGAGCACGATGACCAGGCGCTGGCCGGTGCGGCCACTGGTCTCGTCGCGCAGGTCGGCGATGCCGGAGATCTTGCCGTCCTTGACCAGCTCGGCGATCTTCACCGCCAGGTTGTCAGGGTTGGCCTGGTAGGGCAGCTCGGTGACGACCAGGCAGGTGCGTCCCTGCAGTTCCTCGACGGAAACCACGGCGCGCATGGTGATGGAGCCGCGGCCGGTGCGGTACGCATCTGCAATGCCCTTGGTGCCCAGGATCATGGCGCCGGTGGGGAAGTCAGGGCCCTTGATGTGGCGCATCAGCTCTTCGAGCAGTTCCTCGCGGTTGGCCTCCGGGTGCTGGAGGTACCACTGGACGCCGGAGGCGACCTCGCGCAGGTTGTGCGGCGGGATGTTGGTGGCCATGCCCACGGCGATGCCGGAGGAGCCGTTGACCAAGAGGTTCGGGAAACGCGCCGGCAGGATGGTGGGTTCCTGGTTCTTGCCGTCGTAGTTGTCCTGGAAGTCAACGGTGTCCTCGTTGATGTCCCGGACCATCTCCATGGCCAGCTGGGCCATCTTGGTTTCGGTGTAACGCGGGGCGGCCGCACCGTCGTTGCCCGGGGAGCCGAAGTTGCCCTGGCCCAGGGCCAGCGGGTAGCGCATGGTCCAGTCCTGGATCAGGCGGACCAGGGCGTCGTAGATCGCGGTGTCGCCGTGCGGGTGGTACTGGCCCATGACCTCGCCGACCACGCGGGCGCACTTGTTGTAGGAGCGCTCCGGGCGGTAGCCGCCGTCGTACATCGCGTAGATCACGCGGCGGTGCACGGGCTTCAGGCCGTCGCGCACGTCCGGCAGCGCGCGTCCCACGATGACCGCCATGGCGTAGTCAAGGTAGGAGCGCTGCATCTCGGTCTGCAGGTCGATCTGGTCGATCTTGTCGACGCCGAGGTTTACCGCCACGGCGTCGTCGATCACCGCGCCCTCAACGATTTCTTCGCTGCCGGGGGCGTTGTCCTGCGGGTTTTCGGGAGTCTGATCGCTCATCGATTTCTTCCTCTAGTCAAAAGTCTGTGTCTAAACGCTTCGGGAGTGCGGGATCGAGGACTAGATGTCCAGGAAGCGCACGTCCTTGGCGTTTTGCTGGATGAAGTTTCGACGCGATTCGACGTCCTCGCCCATCAGCACGGAGAAGATCTGGTCCGCGGCTGCGGCGTCGTCCATGGTGATCTGGCGCAGCGTGCGGTGCTCGGGGTCCATGGTGGTGTCCCAGAGTTCCGAGTAGTCCATCTCGCCCAGGCCCTTGTAGCGCTGGATGCCGTTGTCCTTGGGCAGGCGCTTGTTCTTGGCGGCGCCGGTGGTCAGCGAGTCGTCGCGTTCCTTGTCCGAGTACACGTATTCGTGCGCGGCGTTGGACCACTTGATGCGGTACAGCGGCGGCATCGCCAGGTAGACGTAGCCGTTTTCGATCAGCGGGCGCATGAAGCGGAAGAGCAGGGTCAGCAGCAGCGTGGTGATGTGCTGGCCGTCGACGTCTGCATCGGCCATCAGCACGATCTTGTGGTACCGCAGCTTGGCCATGTCGAATTCCTCGCCAATGCCGGTGCCGAAGGCCGTGATCATGGCCTGGACCTCCGCATTGCCCAGCGCGCGGTCCAGGCGGGCACGCTCGACGTTCAGGATCTTGCCGCGCAGCGGCAGGATGGCCTGGACCCGCGGGTTGCGACCGCGCTTGGCGGAGCCGCCTGCGGAGTCGCCCTCCACGATGAAGACCTCGCACTCGGCGGGGTTCTTCGAGGAGCAGTCGGAGAGCTTGCCGGGCATGCCGAAGGATTCCAGCGGCGACTTGCGGCGCGCGTTGTCGCGGGCCTTGCGCGCGGCCAGGCGTGCCTGGGAGGCCAGCTGGGCCTTGCGGATGATGTCGCGGGCGGTGATCGGGTTGCGCTCGAGCCAGTCGCCGAGTTCCTCGTTGACCACGCCCTGGACGAAGCCCTTGGCCATCGAGTTGCCCAGCTTGGTCTTGGTCTGGCCCTCGAACTGCGGTTCGGCGAGCTTGACGGAAATGACCGCGGTCAGGCCCTCGCGGATGTCGTCGCCCGTGAGGTTCTCGTCCTTTTCTCGCAGGATCGTCTTCTCACGCGCATAGCGGTTGATCAGCGAGGTCATGGCGGCGCGGAAGCCCTCTTCGTGGGTGCCGCCCTCATGGGTGTTGATGGTGTTCGCGTAGGTGTGCACCGACTCCGAGTAGGCGTTGGTCCACTGCATGGCGACCTCGACGCTGATGCCCTTGGAGGTGTCCTCGGATTCGAAGGCGATGACGTCTTCGTGGACAAGCTCGACCTTCTTGGAGGAGTTCAGGTGCTTGACGTAGTCGAGCAGGCCGTCCTTGTAGAGGTAGTCGACGACGCGGTGCTTCGGGGTGTCGTCTTTGAGTTCGTCTTCCTCCGTGGCGATCTCGTCGGCGTCGACCTCAAGGGTGCGCTCGTCGGTGAGCGTGATGCGCAGGCCCTTGTTCAGGAAGGCCATCTGCTGGAAGCGGGCGCGGAGGGTCTCGAAGTCGAAGTCGATCGAGTCGAAGATGCTGTCGTCCGGGTAGAACGTCTGCATGGTGCCGGTGGCGTCGGAATCCTCGCCCTTGACGAGGGTGCCCTGCGGCTTGCCGCCCTCGGCGAAGCTCATGCGCCAAACGCTGCCCTGACGGCGGATCTCGGTTTCCACGCGCGAGGAAAGGGCGTTGACGACGGAGATGCCCACACCGTGCAGTCCGCCGGAGACCGCGTAGCCGCCGCCGCCGAACTTTCCGCCGGCGTGCAGGATGGTCATGACGACCTCGACGGTCGGCTTGCCCTCGGTCGGGTGGATGTCCACGGGGATGCCGCGGCCGTTGTCCTCGACGCGGACACCGCCGTCGGCCCGCATGGTGATCTTGATGTGGTCGCAGTACCCGGCAAGGGCCTCGTCGACGGAGTTGTCCACGACCTCGTAGACCAGGTGGTGCAAGCCGCGCGGGCCGGTGGAACCGATGTACATGCCGGGGCGCTTGCGCACCGCTTCGAGGCCCTCGAGAACCGTGATGTCTTGGGCGCCATAGGTGTGTTCCACCCGGCCGTTGACACTCTCATCCGCCGGCTGCGCCGCGGGGGATTCGCCGGCCTCTACGGAATCGATGGGTTCCTGGGGTGTGGTGTTATCGGTAGACACAGGTGCTACAGACTCCTCAAACAGTGGAAGGCCGAACACCGAAGGTGCCCGATCATGAACCAGCGTCCCATCGCACGGACAAGACACCTTCATCAATTCTACCGTGTTGCGCCATATTATCCGGCATTGACGGGCAGCAACATGCCGTCATTGGCCACCAATCATGCACAGGAGCGATTTGTCCCGCCTCGAGTGGGGGGCTATGTGGTTCGCGCGCTCTCGGTGCGCCAGTCGGCCAGCTACGCGTTTTGGTTTTCTACCCGTAGGTGTCGCGCGGACCTCTGCCCTTGACCGAGCGCCCGCCGTGGCGCCAGGATGGTGCGGCCGGTCCAAGGACCCGGATCACGGTGATCACTCCGGGGCCGAGTTCCCTGTCAAAGTGCTTGAGCAGTTCATGGGAAAGCAACCGCATTTGCGTGGCCCAGGTGGTGGAGTCGCAGCGCACCACCACGGTGGAGTCCTCGAACGACTCGGGGATGCAATGCGCGGCAATCTGCGGGCCCACCAGTTCGCTCCAGCGCGAAAGCACCGAGCCCACGGCCACCGGTGCGCTCCAGCCGCGGTCGCGCACGATCTTGCCGAAGAGGTTGCCGATTTCCTGGGGGTCGCGCCCGTCAGAGTATTTTGCCGGCGCGGAACTCGCTCGTCTCTTGGCTTTGCGCGCGGCGGCATTCTCTTCGAACTTGGCTGCCTTCGCCGCGTCGATCCGGGCCTCCCCCCGACTCAGTGCCGCTTCGCGCATGCGGTTGAGGATGGCGCGGGCGGCGTCCAATGCCTCCGGGGCGTGCGGGTCTTTTTCCTCGCTCACGAGTGCACCGCTCCCGGACTGACCTTCAGGAAGGTGCCGCCGAGCTCCCCTGGGACATCCCCGGCAACCGCGGCGGTGACTATCACCTGGTCCGCGCCGGCAACGATGGACGCCAGGCGGGTGCGCCGGGTGGCATCGAGTTCGGCAAACACATCGTCCAGGATCAGAATCGGGCCGGCCCCGGGCCGCGGGTCGTCCTCGCCCATGACCTTGTACGCGGCAAGCCGCAGCGCCAGGGCCAGCGACCAGGTTTCCCCGTGGCTGGCATAACCCTTGGCGGGGGCGCCTCCCAGGGTCAGCAGGACATCGTCGCGGTGCGGACCCACAAGGGTGATGCCGCGTTCAAGTTCCTTGGCGCGCGTATTCAACAGGGCCGCGAGGAACATCTCTTCGAGTTCCTCCGTGGTGGCGTCCAACAGCGCCGCGGGTGCCACCCGTGTGGCTTCCTCCTCGGTCTCCGGCACCCCGGAGGAGGATTCCTCGCCGTCAAAATCGGCCAGGACCGTGCATTGGTAGTAGGCGCGGGCTTCCTTGTTGGCGTCGGCCAACGATGCGTAGGCAGCACCCATGTAGGGCGAAAGCAGGCGGAGCACCTCGAGCCGCCCGCGCAGCACCCGTGCCCCGGCACGGGCAAGATGCGTGTCCCAGACATCGAGCGTGGATTCGTGGGCCGTGGAGGGTTTTCCCCCGGCCCGGGCGGATTTCAGCAGGGCATTGCGCTGTTTGAGCACCCGCTCATAGTCCCCGCGGGTCGCCGCCTCGCCAGGACGCAGGGTGACCAGCAGTTCGTCGAGGAAACGGCGTCTATTGGACGGATCCCCCTTGACCAGGGCCAGGTCCTCCGGGGCAAAGAGCACCGTGCGGACGATTCCCAGGATGTCTCGCGCCCGCACCGGGTTGGCGCGGTTGATCCGGGCACGGTTTGCCTTGCCGGCGGTTATTTCCACCTCGATGGTGGTCACCAGCTTGGCCCGCTGGACGCGTGCCCGAACCAAGGCCCGGTCGGTGCCAAAACGCAGAAGTGGCGCATCGTTGGTGACGCGGTGTGAGGAAAGGGTTGCCAGGTAGCCGATGGCTTCGACGATGTTGGTCTTGCCGACGCCGTTGGAACCTACCAGGACATTGGTGCCGGGTCCCAGCTCGACATCGGCTTGCGCATAGGAGCGAAAGTCGGTGAGAGAGACATGTGAGATATACACCTAGACGTCCTGCGGTGGGATCAAGGGGCGGGGTGCCGTCGATCGGGTGATGAAGGCCTGGCGGAAACCGCCAAGAAAAGTCGTGTTCGACCGCTCCGGTTGGAGCGGACGTGGAGCGGTCGAACACTGGATTGCAACGGGGAAGAAAACCAGGTTTTCCCCCGCTTGCAACCTAATTGGGCAAGTTTGGTAGGCGCACCGGCATGACCAGGTAACGGTACTGGTCGCTGTCCTGTCCATCCAGGGACGATTGCGCCGTCATCATGGCCGGCTTCGGGGCACTGGTGAAGGAGAACCGCACGAATTCGCTGTCGAATGCGTTCAGTCCCTCGCTCAGGTAGGCGGGGTTGAATGCAACGGTGATTTCCTCGCCGTCGATCTGCGCCTCGATGGATTCCTCGGCCTGGGCATCTTCCCCGGTGCCGGCATCGAGGGACAGCTGGCCGCCGGCGAACGATAGCCGGACCGGGGTGTTGCGCTCGGCAACGACCGCCACGCGGCGGACAGCTTCCATGAGGTCCGAGGTGCGCACGGTGGCATGAATCGGCGTGTTTTCGGGGAAGAGGGAGCGGATCTTGGGGTAGTCCCCGTCCACTAGCAACGAGGTCGTCCGGCGGTTTCCGCTTTCAAATCCAATGAGTTCGTTGCCTTCGCCCAGGGCGATCTTCAGTTCGCCGGCGGAGCCAAGGGTCTTGGCGACCTCATTCAGGGTCTTGGCCTTGACCAACGCAGAGGTGGAAATACCGGACTGTGAGGGCTTCCAGTGGACCTCGCGCATGGCCAGGCGGTACCGGTCTGTCGCCAGGAACGTGATCAGGTCGTCTTCGATTTCCATCTTGACGCCGGTGAGGATCGGGAGGGTGTCGTCTTTGGACGCTGCAACGATGACTTGGTTGATCGCGTGGGCAAAAGCCTCGCCATCGACGACGCCGGTAACCTCTGGAAGCACTGGAAGTTCCGGATACTCGGCCACCGGCATGGTGGCCAGGTGGAATCGGCTTCGTCCGCAGGTGAGAGTGACCTTTGTGCCATCGGTTTCGATGACTGCGGTGGCGTTTGGAAGGCTCCGGCAAATTTCGGCCAACAACTTGCCCGAGACCAGGATGGTTCCCTCGGTTGCGACATCCGCGGCGATCTCGAGGTGCGCAGAAATTTCGTAGTCGAACCCTGCCAGCGAAACAGTGCCGCTGGTCGCGGTGATGAGGATGCCTGAAAGCACCGGTGAGGGCGGTCGCTGAGAGAGTGAACGGGCGGTCCAGGATACGGCTTCGGCCAATACATCCTTTTCAACGCTGAACTTCACGAAGTGGTCCGCCTTTCACGACGAAGTCGACAGTACTTGACTTAAAGCAAGCTTAGCGGCTCGGAAAAAATCCAAACCCAGAACCGATCCTTGGACCGGCGTGCGTTGACACGCTTGCTTTTGAACCGACTGCAGCTGATGGCAGAACTACGGCACAGCCTTCGAGCATACCGGCTTTTGAGACTCGCAAACGATGATCCTGCCTGTGGCTTGTGTGTGAAACGCGATGACTTTAGCCGAAACCGGAAACCTGTGGCCTCTCTGAAGCCACGAAACGAACGGGGGTGTGCACTGTCCTGAACAAGCGCGCTGTAGCAAGAGAAGCCACTCAATCGAGGCAGCCGATATCACAGGTTGTTTTCGGCAGCCCCGACTATCTGAAGAGCACAAAACGCAGACGGAAGGAGCATGAAGTTTGGGTATCCAAGGTCTTGGCCGGAGTGATACGCGTTTTACGGAGTGCTAGCTAAAATCCAGGTTTCTTCGTCTTGACCAAGGGGGAGCGGACCACAAGTTTCTTCCAACGGCGAATCCAGTCCGGCCCGATGGTGGCGTCCTGAGCGGGATGTTCCATATCGGAGAAACAGAAATTCGGGCGTCTATCTTGGCGGGCAACTCGGCTGCAAGGAACCCATGGGAGCGAGGCAAACGATGGCGATATGGGCCTTGGGGCCCGGGGACGGAAAAGAGGTCTTGTTATCTGGATGAATAAGAAAGATGGGATTAGTAGTGTTAATAACCCCTGTGGATACTGTGGATAAGTACCCTCCGCCGCGGGAACGCACCAATTATGCATGTGCACAACATGTGATTGGGCGTGACACTGAGTGTCACGCCCCGGTGGATAACTTTCTGCGTAAATTAAGGGATCCACAGCGACCCCTGTGGTTATCCGCAGGTAATCGCCGTAGTCCACTTAACTGTCCACAGGCTTATCCACACCTGTGGTTATTGGGTCAAGCAGCCCCTAGCCTTCTCGCTGACGTTGCTTGATCCGGTTGGTCAGTTCGGTGACCTGGTTGAAGATTGCCCGACGCTCGGCCATGAGTTCGCGAATTTTCCGGTCGGCGTGAATCACCGTGGTGTGGTCACGGCCGCCAAGTTCTTGGCCGATCTTTGGCAAGGACATATCAGTGAGTTCCCGCAACAGATACATGGCGATTTGCCGTGCTGTCACCAAAGTCCTGGTTCTGGATTTGCTGTTGAGTTCTTCAATTGTGAGATTGAAGTACTCGGCAGTCTGGGCAACGATCGTGGCCGGGGTGATTTCCTGCGCACCCTCGTCGGTGATCAGATCCTTCAGGACTGTCTCGGCAAGGCTCATGTCAACGGTTTGGTTATTGAGTGAGGCGAAGGCCGTCACGCGGATCAACGCACCCTCAAGCTCGCGGATGTTCGTGGAGATCTTGGAAGCGATGTATTCCATGACCTCGTCGGGCGCGGAGAGATTCTCGGCAGTGGCCTTCTTACGCAGAATGGCAATACGGGTTTCGAGTTCTGGAGGCTGGATATCGGTGAGCAAGCCCCATTCGAATCGTGAACGCATCCGATCCTCGAAGCCTGACAGCTGCTTTGGCGGCAGATCAGAGGTGATCACGACCTGCTTGTTGTGATTGTGTAGCGCGTTGAACGTGTGGAAGAACTCTTCCTGGGTGGCGTCCTTGTTGGCCAAGAACTGGATGTCGTCGATGAGAAGGATGTCGACATTCCGGTAAGTCTGTTTGAAGCTGGCACCTTCGTCGTCCCGGATGGAGTTGATGAAGTCGTTGGTGAATTCCTCGGAATTTACGTAGCGGACGCGGATTCCGTTATAGAGATGCCGGGCATAGTGACCGATGGCATGGAGCAAGTGGGTCTTGCCCAAACCCGAATCGCCGTAGATGAACAGGGGGTTGTACGCCTTGGCTGGAGCCTCTGCGACCGCAACCGCAGCGGCGTGGGCGAAACGGTTCGAGGAACCGATAACAAATGTGTCGAAGATGTATTTGGGGTTCAGCCGGCCAAATTCCTGGGAATTGGACGGTGGCGACGGCTGCGGAAGGACATCGCTGATGCGCGCCTTGGGAACCGGGGGCAGCTCCACGGGGGGAGCCGGAGCCTCCTCTGGGACCAGATCCGAGTCGATGCTGAACGCACAGCGGATATCTGACTGGAAAACCAGCTTTAGAGACTGTTCCAGGGGATCCTTGAGCTGTGTTTGGAGAACGTCGCGAGTCAACTCATTGGGTACCGCCAGCAACAGGGTTGTCCCGATCAGACCTTGGGGCTGAGCCAAGGCGGCAAATGCACGCTGCATGGGAGTGACACGGTCGTCTTGTTCGACATGGCGAACTACCTGGCGCCAGGCACTGCCGACACTATTGGTCTCGTCTGTGCTCACAGTTAGGCCCCTTCGTTTTCTTACATCGACCAAACGGGCGACGAATGGGGCCGGCAACGACCGGACCCAACGGAATGATTCTAGCCGTCATCCACAGCGTTATGCACAGACGGTGGATAACTTGAGGTGGATATCTCCCGAGGGCTTGCAAATCTGCGTGTTAGCAAGTAAAAATTGACAACTAGGACCATGGTGTCAGACCCGATATTCGCTAGTTTTAAGCGTTTATCCACCGGGCTATCCACAATTAACATCACATCACGCACAGTGGTCCTTGCCGGGCCATGGTCGGTTCAATTTGACGTACCCTCACTTCCACCCCTATCGTTGTGTAGTCCTATGTGTGCACTTTTGGCACTGTGAGGTGCCTTCGAAAGTCTTCGGATTATCGAAAGCTCGGAGCAGTCCACGAGGGCCACCTGAATACGAGCGTCGGCCTGTTCTTCCCTACTTATTAGCAACGGGCAAGGCGCATCACATGATCGTCTTGGAGTTACTACCGTGAGCAAGCGGACTTTTCAGCCGAATAACCGTCGTCGTGCCAAGAAGCACGGTTTCCGACTTCGTATGCGTACCCGTGCAGGCCGTGCCATCTTGGCAACCCGCCGTGGCAAGGGTCGCGTCGAACTTTCTGCATAACCATTAAGCACTACTGTCCTGAAATAGCGCAGGTTTTCGTGGATTCTTTGTTTTACAGACTCGACGCGTGACGTCGTGTTGCCAAAGAATCAGCGATTGCGCCTTTCGAAGGACTTTACAGCCACTGTACGTTCCGGCGCCCGAACTGGGCGCCGGAACGTAGTGCTATATGCACGGGTTCGCTCTGAAGAACCCCAGGGCAATAACCGTTTTGGTTTCATCGTTTCCAAGGCCGTTGGCAATGCCGTGCACCGCAATCTCGTCAAGCGAAGAATGCGTGCATTGGCTCAGCAGTTCGCTGCGGATGCCACCGGCCTCGACGTCGTGCTCCGGGCATTACCTGGTTCTGCCGACATCGAATGGGACGAGCTAGGCCAGCAAGTCCGTTCTGGGCTTGATTCGGTTGTCCGTAAGGCGGGTGCTAAGCATGAAAAAGGATCGTAGGCCCAGAACCGGGCTCATCTGGTTCCTTATAGATATCCCGAGAAATCTCATCATCGGGTTTCTCATGGTGTATCGCAAGATCATTTCGCCTGTCTACGGCGACGTCTGTCGTTACTTTCCCAGCTGTTCGGCCTACGGCCTTGAAGCAGTCACGGTACATGGCACCATCAAAGGCATCGGATTAACCATCTGGCGTGTCTTAAGATGTAATCCTTTTAGCCATGGCGGGATCGATTACGTTCCCGAAGGCCGGCGAATTTGGCCAGAAGGCAAGACCCCCAAGATCATGGTGATGAATCATCCTCCGATTCCCGCCGACGAAGACGCCGCAGATGCGGCCTGAGGAGCATGACCGGTAATGACAAATTTCTTTGACCTGCTGCTGAGCCCGTTTCGGTATGTAGTTTCGTGGATCCTCTGGGCCTTCCACGAATTGTTCACGCTCATAGGACTTGATCCCAACTCGGGGTGGACGTGGGCGCTGTCCATCATCTTCCTGGTGCTCTTGATCCGTACGGCCTTGATCCCGGTCTTCGTCAAGCAGATCAAGGCACAGCGCGCCATGCAGGCCCTGCAGCCGGACCTGCGCAAGCTTCAGGCCAAGTACAAGGGCAAGAAAGACCAGCTTTCGCAGCAGGCCATGATTGCGGAGCAGCGTCAGCTCTTCAAGAAACACAAGACGAACCCGTTGTCGTCCTGCCTGCCGATGCTCGTGCAGATGCCGTTCTTCTTCGCACTGTTTACGGTTTTGAACAACGCTTCCAAGGCCAGCGCGAGCAATTCGGCCGTTGGCGCGCTTTCGGCAGAACACATCAAAAGCTTTGACGCGTCGTCCATCTTTGGCGCTCGCCTTTCCGACACCTTCCTGAACACCTTGAATTCCGGGGCTCCGAGCGCCGCGGTGATCATTGTTGCCATCATCATGATTCTTGCCATGACGGCTTCGCAGTTCATTACGCAGAAGCAGATCATGTCCAAGAACATGACGAAGGAAGCCCTCGAGGGTCCCTTCATGCAGCAGCAGAAAATCATGCTCTACATCCTTCCGTTGGTCTTCGGTATTGGTGGCATCAACTTCCCGATCGGTGTCTTGATCTACTGGACCGCCACGAACCTTTGGACCTTGGGCCAGCAGTACTACGTCATTCGCAACAACCCGACTCCGGGTTCCCAGGCAGAACGCGAACTCAATGAGCGCCGTGCAGCCAAGGGCCTGCCTCCGGTTGGCCAGAAGAAGGCAGAAGCGGAAGCCGCGGCGGTAGTAGTTGAAGAGCCAAAGGTGCAGCGTGTCCAGCCCCAGCGCAAGAACAGGAAGAAGAAGTAGCCATGAGCAATGTTGAGGAAAGCGAAGCTGCCGAGACCGTAAGCCCGGTGGAGGAGGACGACGTTCGCAACGAAGCCAGGAACATCGAGGAAGAAGGCGACATCGCTGCCGACTACCTCGAAGAACTGCTGGATATTGCCGACCTCGATGGCGACATCGACATTGAAGTTCGTGGTGGACGGACCTACATTTCAATCGCAGGCGAGCCGGAAGACGAAAAGTCGTTGCGTCGCCTTATCGGTTCCAATGGGGAAGTCTTGGACTCCTTGCAGGAACTCACGCGACTGGCTGTCCTGACCGCGACAGGCAACCGTTCGCGACTCGTTCTGGACATCACTGGCTACCGCCAAGGTCGTGCTGGCGATCTCAAGCGCATTGCCGAAGAAGCTGTGGCCAAGGTGGGGACGACCGGCGGAAGCGTAGCGCTCGATCCCATGAGCGCCTACGAACGCAAGCTTGTACACGATTGTGTGGCCGCCCTGGGCATGCAGAGTGAGTCCGAGGGCGAGGGTCCCGGTCGCCACATCGTTGTCTCTCCCGCTGACGCCTGAGCCTGGAACCAAGGAACAACACTTTATGAGCAACGAAGTAGAACTTACCGCCGAAGAGAGCCAGGCGGCCCGAACCGTGTTCGGCGACCGCTTGGGGCTTGCAGAGCGATACGTTCAGCATTTGGCCACATCCGGAATGGAGCGCGGCCTGCTGGGTCCCCGTGAAGTCCCACGTTTGTGGTCCCGGCATGTCTTGAACTGTGCCGTCGTTGCCAACTTGATTGACCAGGGTGCTCATGTGGCCGACGTTGGCAGCGGGGCAGGGCTACCGGGTCTGACCCTGGCCCTAGCCCGGGCCGACCTAGAATTGACCTTGATCGAGCCATTGGAGCGTCGGTGCATTTGGTTGCACGAAGTCGTTGAGGATCTCGGGCTCGAAAACGTTACGGTGATGCGTGGACGTGCCGAGCAAGTGATTGAAAGCGTGAACGCCGACTTCGCGACAGCCCGCGCAGTTTCGGCTCTTACCAACCTTGCTGGGCTCACGATCCCCCTGCTTCATGGCAAAGGAACCGTCCTCGCCATCAAGGGGCGTTCAGCTGCTGAGGAAGTCGAGAAGGCAGCGAAGATGATTCGTCGTCTCGGTGGTAAAAAGACTGAGGTCGTGACCGTGGGAGAAGATATTCTTCGCGAACCGACGACCGTGGTGCGTATCAACGTAGGCTAGCGCTTTAGCGATAGGCTGTATCAGGTGGTTCGATGCCACCGACAGAGATAGTAGAAAGAACTGTTTTGAAGCGTAGCGTCAACAAGATTCCACCGTTTGCAGCGCTTTTTGCTAGTTTTGGTTCGTCGAACACTCAAGAGCAACCTAAAACAATTGATTTAACCGAGCCCGACTATGTTTCACGTGAAACAATCTTTACCACTGCAACGATTCTCGACGAGAACGAAGCAGTGGAATTGACGGATTCCGATGGAGAGGACCCAGTGGTGGCGAAGGAACCTGCGATGGCACGAAACGTTTTCGATACCACTGACGACAGTTCTCCACTTGCAAGCCAGCTTGCTAGCGAACACAAAAGGCGGGAAAAGCTCAGCGGCCGAAAACTGCCGAAGCCGGATACCACGCGTTACATGACTGTCAGCAACCAAAAGGGTGGCGTAGGCAAGACAACCACCACCGTGAACATTGCTGCAGCGTTGGCCATTGCGGGCCTGAATGTTCTTGTGATCGATATCGATCCACAGGGCAATGCCTCGACCGCGTTGGGCATCGAGCATCACGCTGATGTTGACAGCATTTACGATGTGCTCATCAACGATCTTCCACTAGCCGACGTCGTGGCCATTTGTCCTGACATCGATAACCTGACGGTAGCTCCTGCAACCATCCATTTGGCTGGTGCGGAGATCGAACTCGTATCGCTGGTGGCCCGCGAGCAACGGCTTCGACGCGCACTGGAGCAGTACGCTCAGTATCGCGATCTGCATGGCATGGACCGCTTGGACTATGTATTCATTGATTGCCCGCCAAGCCTAGGCCTGCTGACTGTTAATGCGTTTGTTGCCGCACGCGAAGTCCTAATTCCCATTCAGTGCGAGTACTACGCACTTGAAGGCCTTAGCCAGCTCTTAAAGAACATCGAAATGATCCAGAAGCATCTCAACTCGGATCTCACCGTCTCGACGATTCTTTTGACTATGTACGATGGCAGGACAAACCTGGCAGCGCAGGTTGCTAGCGAAGTTCGGGAGCACTTCCCAAACCAGGTGCTGCAGGCCTTGATCCCTCGGAGCGTCCGCATATCCGAAGCTCCCAGCTACCAGCAAACGGTCATCACGTATGACTCGAGTTCGACGGGGGCGCTTTCCTATTTGGAAGCAGCTGCCGAGATCGCTGAGCGCGGCACCAAGTAGAGTTGCCGATGTCGGCCCGGAATCTTGCCGCGCCCGTGAAATAGTGTCGAATCTTTTCGAGCTGTCGGATAAGTGGCTTTTTCAGTTGTTTTTGTCTGTTATTTTCTACAAAGCGTTTTTGCGGCGGCTAGATGTATGCCCCGGGGTCAGGTAGGGTGCAGATGACCGCTTTTGACGTCCGCGGGGCATACCCGTGAGCCGCGTCCTCTACAATCAATCACCACCCAGTAGAATTGCCTTGGGTTCAAATAGCAACGGTGTCGAAAGGGAGTAACTTCCAATGTCGGAAAAGCGACGTGGTTTAGGACGAGGTCTTGGTGCCTTGATTTCGAGCAGCCCTGTCGCGGAAACCGAGGAGGATGCTCCGAAGAATGTTTCACGTGGAACATCGAAGCCGGCAACCGCAAGGTCTGCAAAGAGCCCGGAACTGACCGCTGCCAAAGGCAAGCCCGCCGTGAGCGCGGCAAATGGCAAAAAAGCGCGGCCGGTCGATATGTTCTTCGTGCCGGGGAAGACCGAGGAAGAAGTCGCCGCGGAGAATTCCAAATCGATTTCGGCTCCCTCTGCAGCGGCCAAAAAGCGTAGGGCCCAGATGCCCGGTCTCATTGCTTCCTCCGGACGCGCGGGGGAGCTAGACGCCAACGACGTCGATTCCAGCAGTCTGGTTGAGGTTCCTGGTGCCAGCTTTGCGGAGCTTTCCGTCGATCAGATCCACCCGAACCGGAAGCAACCGCGTTCGTACTTCGACGAAGAACATATGGCCGAATTGGTCCATTCCATTCGCGAAGTGGGCTTACTTCAGCCGATTGTTGTTCGTCCTTCACGGGAGAATGACAAGGAACCCTACGAGATCGTCATGGGTGAACGCCGCTGGCGTGCAACTCAGGCAGCAGGTCTGACAACAATTCCGGCAATCGTCCGGGAAACGCAAGACGATGATCTACTCCGGGATGCACTACTGGAGAACCTCCATCGTTCGCAGCTTAACCCTCTCGAAGAGGCCGCCGCATACCAGCAACTCCTGAGCGAATTTGCTTGCACACAAGAAGTGCTGTCAGAACGAATCGGGCGTTCACGATCTCAGATCTCGAACACCATCCGTCTGATGAAATTGCCTGCCCTCGTGCAACGTAGAGTGGCTGCCGGAGTTATATCTGCCGGACACGCCCGTGCACTGCTGGGACTTGTTGACGCTGCAGCGATCGAGCAGCTGGCCCAGCGTATCGTCAACGAGGGCATGTCCGTCCGGGCCACAGAAGAAGCCGTAGCCCTGAGTGACGGACAGGAAAAGCCTCGAAAGAGCGCAACGCCGAAGCTGACCCCGCGCCATGAGCGCTTGGATTTCCTGGCAACCTCGCTCTCCGATCGACTGGATACAAGCGTGAAGATCTCGTTGGGTGCTCGGAAAGGGCGGGTAAGCATCGAATTTGCCAGTGTCGACGACCTGAACCGCATCATGAGCGTGTTGTCACCGGATTCCCAAGTGGAGTAAGGAGCAAGACTTGCGAAGTTGGAGTGTTTCACGTGAAACACTCCAACTTTTGTTTAAGGCAGTATTACCCCGCGCGATGACCACGCCGGAAATTCCGTGACATCACTCCGCGCAAGACCACTCAGAAGCCGCTGATGGGCTCCACGAGCCCCAACGGTGACACGACCCGCCCACCTTGCGATGAGGGGCTCTTAGGGCGCGTATGTGCCGCAGGGAGCGTGCGGGGCAAATCGCGTGGATCGTCGTACGACATCTGCAACATCGGATCCTTTCGTGGTCATGAGATGAACCTGAACCAAGGTGATGCTGCATGGGCTGGACGACGATCTACCTATGCGCTGCCCTGCGTTGCATCCGACTCGGCACGTCGCCGGCCGGAAATCATCAAGCGTTCGTCCGGAAGCTGCGTGACTGAAGCCTGCGTTCCAATGTGTATCCGCGGGTTTGGGCCTTCAGATATTGCCACTGGGGGCCACACGTTCTTTGGGGGAGACGGGGCCACCGAAGTTCCTATCTGTTCCAGCTCCGCCTTGGTCTGCTCCCGGATGCTGCATGTTTGGGGCTCAATGGAAATCGTGATGCGGATGATCGCCTCTACAGGAACGCCGAAACCAAGTCGCTGGTGTAAGTCCTTCTGCTGATGATGCGTGAAGGGCAGCACCGCGTGAACCGCGAGCGCCAGAAGCCCGCCGAGAAGGGCGTTGGAGGGACAATCGAGCGGCCCACACCAATCACCACCTTGTACGACGCGTACTCAGGGACAGCGTGGCACCCAGGAACGCTACAGGTGAATTCCAAGAACAAGTTTCTGGTCTTTCCGAGGTAGTCTCCAACGTCTCTTTTGTTGCATGCTGGAGAGGAAAATTTTCCTTAAAGATACTGACACGAGCTTCCTGAGTATCCGTCGCTTTGGGGAGCGCCCATTATTGACGTTGGGGGCAAGTACCTTCCTGGGAGGAAGTCAGCGGCCTCCTACGGGCCTATCTATTCCTAATCGGCGCCGATCTTCTCGCGCATGTTGTAGCTTCCGGTCTCGATCCAGATGGTGTTGTGGATGATCCGGTCCATGATCGCGTCGTGGTGAGCCCAAGACCTGAGCCGCTGGTGCAGTCCTCGCCCTGTGCGGCCGCGCAGCTGTTCACTGTTCCATCCACGATGTGTCTTTTACCTGGCCTAAGGAGCTAACTCATGGCTCTCAAGATCGCTATAAGTGGCTCTGAAGGAGAATGTTCGCTTTTTGGCGAAGTGCCTCTGAGCGGCAATATTGTTGCCTCTCAAAGAGTCAAATATTCACGAATTCCAAGAATCTGTGGCGACCCGAAATGTCGGTTGCGCAGAGCAGAGAATGATGGGGACGCCCTGCAAGTGACGATGTTTCACGTGAAACGACCCGGCTGATGCCGATTCTCGGCGGTATCAAGATTGTCGGTGATGATTAGCCATTTCCCAACACGCATTGGTGATCGACCATTGAGACCACTTGAATAAGCGCCATAAATCCTGTCGAACTCTTCTTGTGTCCGCCCGACATTCCACATGAAGACAGCCAGCGGGTCACAGCTACATTGAAGACGTAGATTTCTAGCCCAGCATAATGCCGTCTATTTTCATGGATATGCTTGCTGCCCATTGGAAGGCAATGTGATTGCAGCCATCGGTCGTATGCCGGCCTGGCATCTCTCAGTAGTTGCATCCATGGGACGTTTCCGACTCCTCGTGGATGAGAATCAAAAGACAGGCCTCGGGTATGGCGGTCATAGATGCGCGAACAGACGGCCCGATTCCTGTAAAAGGCTCCTATGACCATCGCAGGGAAAATGCCGCATGCCCAGCGATTGGTGCCAAGAGAACGGCCGGGGGAGCAGGTATGAGCAAGTAGTCGGGATCGTGGGCATAATCCAGGACTGGCGAGGGTTTCGGTGGTGGACCGCCCGCAGTGGTTGCCTCGACCAACTGACCCGGGTGGGCTTCGGCCGCCCAGTTATTCTGCAGATGTGGTCGATGCGTGTATGGCTGGGTGTGGTTTCGGAAATCGTGCAAGGTGGGTACTGTCCAAGGTGCCACGTTCATAGACAGCCAAGGAATTTGCCGCCGGTTCCGGCGTGGTTTCGGGTGTCCCACACAGCAGGATGGCGGCGGCGGACAGGGCCTCGATTCCTGACGGGATGCGCTACTTGCGCCCGTGTGGTTTGAGGGTGCGGGCTCCGGCAATAGCTGTTAGCCCGCCATCCTGCGATGATGGCGCCCAGGCTGTTGATGGCACGTTGGTGCGGAGCGATTACGGTCCCGTCCACCGCGGTGATGTTCTATGCAATTGCGTGATGCCCGGCCGGTGCGGCACAGTATCCTTCGCATGGGGGAATTTCGGCGGCACCGAATGGTAGTTCCCGCACCAGGCAACCAACGCCTAGCGGCTGGCGATGCGTTCCTCGCTGAGGATCACCGGGTACGGGACCGCCAATGTTCCCAGGCTCTCATTGGTTGCCATGGTCTGCTCGAAGATGGCTCCGTGCTGCACGGTCGGCCACCGGCGGTGAGTTGCCGTGTGGTCGTTCTTCTTTACTACGCCGATACGATGCCCCGAATGCGCCGGACGCACGGCCACCTGCCCGTAGCGCCTGGCGGAGGTGATGGCGCGAGATCAATTTTAGGCCGGTCATTAAAGCGCTAAGAATCAGGCCACTTGGGCTCGATTTCCTGCCATGTTGGCATTTGGCCTATTTCATGAGGGCGTTCCTGACCCGGTAGGACTCGCCGGGAACTGTAGGAGCCTTCCGTGGTGCGCCTGCCGGTCGATGACGGCCGCGGCTATGTTGTCATTGCCGAACACCGATCCCCGCCGGGAAATCTCCAAATTTGTGGTGATGATCAGGCTACGCTATTCATGCCCGTCACGTGATCACCTGAAACGGCAGCCTGGTCTCTTCGATATCGTTCGGTAGATATCCCAGCTCGTCGAGACCGGGAATATGTCGATATCCAAGGCGCGGGGCGGTCCAGTTACGTGTCGATGCCGGGCCTCTTGTTAGTTGCGATAGATGTCGTGGCGGCATAGTTGCAAGCTCTTCAGGAAGTCCACGAGGCTGTCCGGTCCCTGGCATCGTCCTGGCGGCGAAGCAATTGATGTGGTCAGGGCGATAGCCCGTTCCTTGATGGTCATGTCGACGTACATGTACATGTACATGTACGTGTTCGATGACCGGACGTCGGCGCCACCGAGCTATAACGCGCTGACCTTGCAAACGTCGCCGGCATGCAGGAACGTCTGTGTTTCGTCAAATTTAAGTAGGCCATTAAAGCGCTAAGAACTAGACCACCTTGGCTCACTTCTGGTCCATTTCAGCGCCAAGCTATTTCATGAGCGCATTTTTGACCCGATAGGACTCACCACGGAACTGCAACAGCCTCCCGTGGTGCACCAAACGATCAATGACAGCCGCAGCCATGTTGTCATCCCCGAACACCGTTCCCCACCTCGAGAACTCGAGGTTTGTCGTGATGATCAGGCTCCGCTTTTCATACCCATCCGCGATCACCTGGAACAACAACCTGGCCCCTTCGGTATCGATCGGCAGGTATCCCAGCTCGTCAATCGCGATTAATTGATTCTTGGCCAAGGACGCAAGTTCCTTATCCAACCGACCCTCCTCCTTCGCCCGCCTCAGCATCATCACCAACGCCGAGGTGGTGAAGAACTTCGCCGCGATGCCCCGCTGGCACGCTGCGACCACCAGAGCGGTCGCCATATGAGTCTTGCCCGTCCCCACGTCCCCGTAAAGGACCAAGTCTTGGGCGCGATCTATGAAGTCCAAGGATTCAAGGGGATGGCTTCCATAGTCGTCGGGGAACCTGACGTTGCTGTAGTCGAATCCTGTCAGAGACTTCATCGCCGGCAACCGTGCAGCCTTCAACAACCGCTGGCGCCGAGATTCGAGCCTGGATTCATGCTCGGCCACCAGCACCCCGTGCAGGTATTCACGTTGCTTCGGGGTGCCTTTCTCAGCCCATTCGCTCAATACGCTGCCGGTCAAGGAAGCATGCTTGCCAGCATCGAGGAGGTCTTGGACGGTAATCGGGTTCATGCGACTTCTCCCGTGCTCATATTCAAGGTGGTGAAAGTGTCATAAACGCTCAAATCCACGTTCGCTGCCGAAGGTTCGGTGCCGTCGGCCAGGCGACGGGCGAGCATGCCCAGCATGGCCATGTCCGGTCCGTCCCCACGCTGGATCAGCGTGTCTGCGGCCTGTATTGCATGCTCGAACCCGGTGGTCCCGGATACGGCATCCACCGCATTGAACAGCCGCCGCCGATCCGTGGCGGTCGCCTTATCCAACCAGTCACGCACCGGATCAGTGACCAAGGTACGTAACGGAGAATGAGACCACGCCCCGGGCTTGGTCACCAGCAGCGGCACCAAGGAAGAGGGCTCGAAGATCGTCTCGGTCTGCTTACCAAAAACTCGACCGAAGGTGCGGACCGGTGCGGAATGCTCATCCAAGATCTGCACCACCTCATGCCCCAGCCCCACCGTGAGCAGTCGCCCATGGAACGAGGAACCGGCCGCGTAAGTGTTCCCGTCCACGAGTAAGTTCCCGACTCTGTCGGCCCTACGGGACTCGTAACGCACCGCCTCGAACCCGACCCCCGGCAACTCCAGGGACGCGGCGACGTCTTGGGCGAATAGTTCACCCAAGGGCAGCCCTTTGCGGTAGTGGACGGTGGAGGCCAACGCGTCGCATTTGGCCATGAACCTCTTGTTCAAACCCTCCAAAGTGGCGGCTTCCGGTTCAGGGACCATAAAATTGCGGCGGAGAAACCCCACCGCGTTTTCCACGCTGCCCTTCTCGTGGCCAGAATATGGATTGCAGTAGCGTGATTCTGTGCGGTAGTGGAGTTTGAATGCGGCAAACAGCTTGGTCTCCACGACCTTGGTTCCTACCCGTCTGCCGATGCCCGTGGCGTTATCAAACACCATGTGGCGTGGCACGGCCCCAATGTGTTCGAACACCGTCCGCAGGCCGTGGGCCACGCATTCTGCCGTTTCTCCTCGGTACGCCTGCACGAAGCGCATGTTCGAGAACGGGAAGCTCACCACGAAGATGTGGATGACCTGCCGTATCCCGGCGATGATGGCTTCGGCTTGGCCGAAGTCGACTTGCACGGTGCCGGCGGGCCAAACCAATTCTGTGAAGCCTTCCCCGGTGGTGCGGTTCCGTGCGATCCATTGCTTCATGTGGCGCTGGACCGGCGAATAGGTGCCGGTGAAGCCATGCTCTTCTACGAGACGGTCAAAAACTCGCTTAGCCGTATGCCGTTGTTTCCGTGGCCGACGTGCATCCTCGCTCAACCACTGTTCAATGATGTGATCAAAGCCGGTCAACACCGAGGCTCCAGGTCTGGCTGCGGGCAACGGTGCTGCCGGGGAGAAGTCTTCTTGCTTGGCGTATTTGGCTGCCGAAGTCCGGCTGATGCCCAACCTACGTGCGATCTCACGGACGGGGACTCCTTGGGAATCCAATTTTCTGATATTTTCTTGTAACGACATGGGTACCGTCATCTGCTTTCCAGCCCTTCCGGCGCACACGCTTTGCAATGGCAGCGCCGTAAGGAACTTATCGGCCGGCGGCGGGCCCATGTCTTTTGACACTCTGGACTGGACTCCGAACCACCGGGTGATCTCTATCTCCAAGCCAAAGCCGGAATGATGTGCTCCGGGATGAATTTACTGGCCTAGTTCTTACCGCTCTTTTGGCCTGAAATGGGCCGCCAACTTGGCTTACATTCTTGGCTGAAACGGCCTAAAGATAGTCGATCACACACAAACGTCATCGCCGTGGTGTGGCGCAGGGTGTGCGGGGTGATCTTCTTGGTCTGCAGCTTCTCGCACGTCAATGCGGCCGTGGCGTCGTGCTTGGCCAATCGTTGTTCAACGGCGTCGCGGCTCAAGCGCCTCCCCTTGCGCGTGGAGAACAATGGATCGACGGGCCGTTGCGTTCGGCTCTCCTTTCAGGACCAATGCCGTGGGATGGGTCAAGGGAACGGCGCGTTCCTCGCGTTCCTTGCCGCGGCATTGGATGTGGACTCCGGTGCGCGGGCCAATGTAACTGCCGTTGAGGCTTGTCAGCTCTGAGACGCGCAGTCCTGCTTGGATGGCTAATATCTGCAGTGCGTGGTTTCGTCGGCCTGACCAGCATGAGCGGTGCGCTGCCGCGATGAGCGCCCCGACTTCTGCCGGCGTGAGGTAGGAAGACGTAGCCTTGTCGAATCGTTTCGGAGGTATCCCCAGGACACCGGAGATCAGCGCTGAGTGCTCCGGGTGACGCAACGAGGCATCGGCGAACATGGGCCGAATGGCACCCAATCGATGAACGAACTAAAACAACAGCCGGAAGGTGCCGCGGTAGGAAGCACTAGTGCGTGAACTTGCCTGGCGCTGTCTGGCCATCCGGTCGGTGAAGGACAACTGTACGGTCGGTGCGATCGTGCTCATGGTTGGTCTTCTTCGCTGCTGGAAGCGGCATCCCCGAGGCAGTCGGCGGCAAGGGCCAAAAGCCCGACGCTGCCGAGAGGTACCAGTAAGTGAACCCCGGGTCCCGGTGTCCGAGATATGTCGAGAGATGCGGCGTCCGGGCAGGCTCGTTGGCTCCCTGCAGGTACCACTTCACCAAGGTATTCGCCGCGAACGTGTGCCTCAGGTCGTGGAGCTTAGGGCTGTGTGGCGCGCCGACTCCCACGCCGCCTTCGCGCATAGGTCCCGGAAGGTCCCGCCCACCACGGTATAGAAGAGCCCCTTTCCGGTGACGGTCACGAGGAACGCGTTGGTCTGGCGCTGGGGATGCACCGCACCCCGCAGTTTTGCATAGGAGCCCATGGCCTCCCTGGCCCCATTCTGGAAGGGTACGAGACGGGTCTTTCCGAACTTAGATTCCCGGATCAGCAACGCTCAACAACCCAATCAGCGATTTGTATGTTGCCGCAGGCAGCCGCGGACCCAGTGCAAACCGAGACTGGGCCATCAACCCCGCGACGTACCGGGCCGAGTAGATGTAGGGATGTTGACCGTCGCGTTGTTTGACGATCTTCGCGTCACCGGGTTTGACGACGAGCCGCCCATGGAAATGCCCTGCCGAGGGGTTTCGGCAGGGCATTCGTTGTCTTGCTGACGGCGTGGTCGTCGTCGGTGCCGGGCTCCTATTCGCTGTTTTCGGTGATCGCGGATTGCGCCGCGGCCTGGTCGACGATGGTCTTGTTGCCGGCGTAGGTGGCGATCAACGCGGAGACGGCGAGGTTGTTCACCGCTCGCGGGTAACCCCGGGAGGCCTGGTGGATGGCGGTAACGGCATCCTCGGAGAACAGCGTGTCCGATCTGCCCGCAAAACCGAGATGCGCTTTGATATAGCTGGCTGTGTCGGCCAGGTTCATGCCGGTGAGGGTGAAACGGGTGCCGATGCGCTGGTCCAGCGCGGCCAGGACGGCCATCTTCAGGCGCCTGCGCAGCGTGGGTTGCCCAATGAGCAGCAATGCGAAGTGGGACCCGGTATCAAGGGCCGTGTTGGTGAGCATGCGCAGGGATTCCAGCTCGGTGTTGCTCAAAAGGTGCGCCTCGTCGATGACCACGACCGGCAGGCGGGAACGGTCGTCCAGCTCCCCGGCCAGCAGTGCCGCGGTTTGGGTGGCCAGTACCCCGGAATAGAAGGAAGGCTGGCCGCCCAGGGCCGAAACGATGGTGGCATGGATGCCGCGCATGGTGATGGTCGGGTCCGGAAGATAGATGACCTGGTGGCGGGAGGCCTCGAGCCCGGCCAGTGCCGCGCGCACCGCGACGGTTTTCCCGGCACCGACCTCCCCGGTGATCACACCCATTTGGCGTTGGCCGATGCACCAGTGGATCCGGGCGATCGCCTCGCGGTGCCCGGGGTGCGGATGCAGCGCCTGGGGCGGGATGTCCGCGCTGAAGGGCATGCGGGAAAAACCGTAATGGCTTTGCAGTGACGTGATGCTCACGGCGTGTTCTCCTGGCGGTGGTGCGCTTTGGCGGTGTCGGTGTTTCTGGACGGGGTGGCGAGTTTCTCGAAGCTGATCGGAGCCCCGCTCATGGTGTGTTTGTGTTGGTCCTCGAGCAGGCGCAGGTAATCGATGCCGGTGGAAACGTTTTGGGCCCCGGCGTCCCGGTCGGCGGCCGCATTCTTGGCCTTCGGGTGCACGTGCCGACGAATCTGAAGCAGGGTCGCGGTTCCGGCCGGGACTCCCAGGTGGGAGTGCACGGCGATGGGGGCGGCCAGGTCGAAGGGATCATAGATGAGTTCGACCCGGGTTCCTGCCAGCACCGGGTCCACCTGGTAGGTGTTGCCCAGCAGGGAGATCGTGGCAGTCTTGGTGACCTTACGTTTCTCGGACCAGAGGAATGCCTCACTGACCTGGTCCGGGGATTTGCGTACCGGGGTGCGTTTGACCCAGCTGGCATCCCAGCGCTCAAGCGGTGTTTGCCCGGTGGTGGAGTGGATGGTGCGGTGATAGAGAACCTGCACCCAGGAGGTGAAGAGCGCGTTCAGTTCTTGCAGGGTGGAGATCTCCGATCCCTGCCCGGTGCCCGGAAGCGAGGGCTGGTTGGTGACGGTGATTTCACCCAGGAATTGCTGGGTCACGGTATTGAAGAACCGCTCAATTTTGCCCCTTCCCTGGGGGCGGTAGGGGGCCGAATGAACCAACCTGATCCCCAGCTTCGCCGTGACCCGCTGAAGTGCCTTGTCAGCAAAGGCACTGCCGTTGTCGACATAGACCTGACGTGGTATTCCGTGGGTTTGCAGGGCCGGACGCAGCACCGCGGCCAGGCGGACGGTGTCCTCGGCGAAGGCCCACCGGGAGGCGACCACCATCCGGGAATGGTCATCGAGGAACGCGAACAAATAGGTTTTGCGTCCCTCGATCCGCGGCCCATGCAGGGCATCTCCCTGAGTATTCGACGGTTTGGGGACCACCCATTATTGCCGTTGGGGGCCAGTGATATTGCCGTTGGGGGCCAGTACCTCCCTGGGCGGGAGCCACCGGTCCCCAACGGGCCTGGCTATGCCTGGACGGCGCCGGTCTTCTCTCTCATGTTGTAGCTACCGGTCTCGATCCAAATGGTGTTGTGGATGATCCGGTCCATGATCGCGTCGGCGTGGACGCCGGAGCCGAGGCGCTGGTGCCAGTCCTTCTGCTGGTACTGGGTGCAGAACACCGTCGACGTCGACCCGTAGCGCCGTTCCATGAGTTCCAGGAGCATGCGGAGGAAGTCGCCGCTGGGGCGGTCCAACAACCACTCGTCTACGACCAGCAGCGTGAAGGCCCCGTACTTTTTCAGGAACTTCGCGGCGCCCAGCGGCTTGTCCTGGGCCTGGACCCATTCCTCCTCGAGGTCCGGCATGCGCACGTAGTGGGTGCGGATCCGGTTGCGGCAGGCCTGCTTGGCCAGGGCGCAGCCCAGGTACGACTTTCCGGAACCGGTGAATCCCTGGAAGACCACGTTCTGGTTCTGCTCGATGAAGGCGCAACTGCCCAAGGCGGTGAGCATACTGCGGTTCAGCCCGCGTTCCTCGACCAGGTCCACCTGCCGCAAATCGGCGTTGGGGTAGCGCAGCTTGGCGCGGCTGATCAGGCCGCCGACCTTGGAAGTGGTGAACGTCGAATGCGCCTCGTCGACGATGAGCCGCACCCGCTCATCGAAGCTCAACGCCATGCTCAGGATTTCGTCCTGTGCCTCGAAGGCCTGGAGCATCTCGATGGCGTTCATCTCGCGCAGCTTCCGCTTGGTCTCGATATCCAGTGAGCTCATCGGGTGCCTCCCGCGTAGTAGTCGCCGCCGCGGACATAGCCGCCGTCGTTGTGGAAGAGCTCGGGCTGTGTGGCCAGGTTCTGGTCCTGGCCTGTTTCCAGCAGCGGGCGCAGGTGGGCGTAGCGTGGGGAGCGGACCTGACTCTGCAGCGCGATCCGGCAGACCGCCTCCAGCCGTGCCGGGCCATAGCGCCGGCTCAGGCGCAGCACCGCCAGCGCGGCGTTGAGGCCCTGCTCTTGGACCTGTACGGCTTCAAAGATCCGTTCCACCACGTTCAGCGTGCACGGCCCGGTGCGCGAGGCCCACTCCTTGACCCGGGCGGTGTCCCAGTGCTGCCACTGGCGCTCGGGCGGGATGTCGGCGTCGTTGGTGCGGTACTGGTTCAGGGCCTCGGCCGGCAGCAGCCGGTGGCTGGTGAGCCGCTCGTGGTTCCGATAGACCTCCAGTACGGACTCGGTCAGCCGCAGGTCCACGGTGGCGCCGATGCTGGACATCGGCACCGAGTAGAAGTTCTTCCGCCACGAGACGTAGCTGTTCCGGGCGACCTTCCGCCCGTAGACCCAGGTGCTGATCTCGTAGGCGGCCGCCGGCAACGGGTTCATCAGGGGCTGCTCCTCGGCCAGGAACACCGATTTGCGGGACCCTGCACGTTTCTGGAAGGGCTCCTGGTTGTAGGCCTCGACGCGCTCACGGATGGCGGCCCGCAACTGCCCCAGCGACCCGAACGTGGTCTTCCGCAGCCCGGCGATCACCCACGTGGCCACGTGGCTCACGGTGTTTTCCACGCTGGCCTTGTCCTTCGGGGCCCGGACACGGCCCGGCAGCACCGCCGCCCCGTAGTGGGCGGCCAGGTGGCGGTAGGAATCGTTGAGCACGATCTCGCCCTCGGCGGGGTGCTTGATCACCCCGGTCTTCAGGTTGTCCGGCACAATGCGTGGCACAGAACCGCCGAAGGCCTCGAACATCGCCACGTGCGCACGCAGCCAGCTGTCCTGCTTCATGTCCAAGGTCGCCTCCACGAAGGCGTACCGGCTGAACGGCAGGCACGCGACGAACAGGTAGACCCTGCTCCGCGTCCCGGTGACCGGATCGACCAATTCCATGGTGGGGCCCGACCAGTCCACCTCGATGCTCATCCCGGCCTTGTGCTGCACCCGGGATGTTGCGTGGGACTCCAGGACGAACCGCTGATATGTCTTGCAGAAGCGGTCGTAGCCCATGACCGCCTGCCCGGAGCCGGCCTGGGAATCGAGGTATTCGCCATGCAGGAGCTTCAGCGTCACCCCGACCTTGGCCAGTTCACGGTGGATGGCGCCCCAGTCCGGCTGGGCGAACACGCTCTGGTGGTCGCCGCGGCCCGGGAACAGCAGGGCGTACACCTCGCCCTCGGACTTTTCCCGCACCTCGTCCCAGCCGACGCATTGTTGCTCGGCCGCCTCGAGAACGGTCGTGATGCTTTTCCTCGAGGCCCCGACCGAGGTCGAGATCGCCCGGCCCGAAAGCCCGTCTGCGCGGAGCTTGAGAATAAGCTTCGCCTTGATCCTACGTACCATTGAAACTGTTCCTTCCACCATGTGGCCGTCACATGGTGGAAGGAGCCTATTTGGTGGCTCCCAAGAACACTACGGGTGGCCCCCAAGGACAATAATCCCGTTTTCCCGCGGTGGCCCCCAAGCGCAATATTGCTGGCCCCCAAAGAGTCAAATATTCAATCTCCCACCCAGATTTCGTTGGATTCCTCGGTTTCGAAGCGGCCGGTGGAGGCCCCGGGAACGCCGGTGGAAATGTCCAGGGACCGGAAGTGGCGCAGCAGCGTCGTTTCCGAGGGTGCATCGCCCAGCGTGGTGGCGATGATCCTTTTGATTTGGGCGGCAGTGCCGTGAGGCTTCTCCCGCTTCAAGGTCTCGGCCAGCAGCAGCACCCGGGGCTCGGTGATCGGGCCTTGGGCGCGTTGGGTTGGCTTCAACCCGTCAAAGCCGTCCTTCTTCCAGGCCTTGATCCAGCGATCGATACTTTCCCGGGAGAACCGCTTGGTGCCCCCGAAAGGCCAGGGATGGTATTGGGTGGCCAGTGCGCGCACCATGACACCTCGGGCCTTGGCACCGAGCTGGTCATCGGCTGCTTCTCGGATGAGCTGGTAGCGGAACAGGGCGATCTGCTCGGCGCGTTCGCTGCGTTTCACCGGTCCTTTTACCGGAGCCGAGGACGGTGCCGGTGTTGCCGGTGGAGGGTCGGCTGCAACGAAGGTTTCCGGACGCTGTTCCGGGATCAGGGCAAGTGGCATCAAGGCGGTGTCCTTTCAGGGAAACGGTATTTATCGGCACCACCTGCACCGGGGCGCAGGTCATGCTTGTTGCCCACTTTCGCCCATCAACACCCCGCCCTATCAGGGCCAATTGGTGTTGCAAGCCTTTTCACCCACCAGGTGCCGCTGAACACCCACGGCCCGGCGCTGGCCAACGCGGCAGCATGCCAAGGAACTGCGCTGGCTTCCGGGACCGCAAAACGCTCGCCCACCACCCGGGCATAGGCCAACAGAACCCCCAAGGCCTGGGCAAGAATTCCACGGGCGGACTGCGGCCAGAGCGACGCGGCATCCGACGCGTCCCGGAGCAGCAGAGACCGAAACCAAGAACACAGGGACGCGGCGGAAGAGCCGAAAGACCGCAGCCAACCACGCACCGTGCTCACCGGCCGGCCCACCCGATCCGCGATGGAGCGGTGGCCGAGCCCCTCGAGGGCCTTGGCTTCGATGGCTGCGGCGATCACCAAAGCCTCATCAGCCTTCCGTGCCGCCAGAACAACCGGCAACAGCACATGAGTCATCCGGCATCCGGTGCACCGGGCCCGCAACGGGCAAAACACCGACACGGACGGCCCCGCGGTTCCCATGCGGATCCGTCGTTCCCGTGCATGGCCCCACGGACGCAATGCCCCGGCGCATTCGGGGCATGAAAGGAGCCCGCCACGCAGATCAGATTCGACAGCGGCGGGCGCATAACTTACCGTGATCATTAGCGCGACTCTTTCGCGTTAGAACGACCCGGCGCAGCCTTCGAAATCTGGCGCTGGGTCGTTTGCCTTAAGTTTGGTTATCGTCAGCTTGCCGCCGCCAATAACCGAAGATCAAGACCTACAAGTCGAAACCTTGCATCGGCACCGAACTCGACGGCTCATCCCCAAACAACGCGACGCTCAACAAGGGAGGGTGCCACCGTCCCCGATGCGGGAGCAAACCGACAGGAGGGACCCCCGTGCATCGGCTGCGCGGGCAGGCACACCTGAGCACGTCCACGACGAGGTCAGGCCGAATAGGTTTTCGGGGGCTGGTTCGATCAGGAATACTTTCCTAGGTCCCGCGTGTCCGATGTCCCCGTTCCGTCGCAGGAACCCACCAACTTCTCCACCTCGGTGGCGTCAGCGAAACGGGCAGGCCGGCATCCCTCCATCCTGCGACCGACGACACTGAAATCGCCAGATCCAGCTCTGTCAGGTGGCGCAAGAGCGAACGAACCTCGACCACGCGTCCGCGCGCGGAACCCAAACTCACCCGCCCGCTCTCGAGCAGCATGAACGCTGCCACGTCCTCCGCAGGGCGGACGGTTGTGTCGAGGAACCGCCGTGCCAAATTGGCGTATCGAAGTATGGTCATTTCCGAGAGATCACGCTCAGCAGCCAGCCACTGCCGATAACCCCGCAAGAAGGTTTAGGGGCTGATGGCGGCTTGACGAGTGCGGCCGGGAGCACGTCCTGCTCGCGTAGGAAAACCATCAGCAATGTCTAAACGCTCTTTCGATCAAGTCCAGGGATTCCAAGGGATGGCCTCAGTAGTCCTCGGGGAACCTGACGTTGCTGTAGTCGAACCCGGTGAGGACTTTCATGGCCGGTAGCAGTGCGGCCTTGAGCAGTTCTTGCCGCCGCGATTCGTGTTCGGCCACAAACACCCCGTGTAGGTAGTCACGTTGCTTCGGGGTGCCCTTCTCGGCCCATTCGGTCAGCACTGTGTCGGTGAGCGAGGCATGCTTGCCGGCCTCGAGCAGGTATTGGACGGTGATCGATCCATGCGGCTTCTCTGGTGGTCATATTCAGGGTGGAGAAGGTGTCGTAGACGCTCAAGTCCACCTTGACGGGACAGCATGGCCATGTCCAATTCGTGCCCATGCGCGATCAGGGTGTGGGCGGCCTTTATCGCGAACTTGAACCCGGTGGTCCCGGGCACGGCATCCACCGCGTTGAACAGCCGTCGCCGGTCGGTGGCGGTGGTTTTGTCCAACCAGTCACGCCGGGTCGGTGACCAGAGTCCGCAACGGGGAATAGGCTCAGTTACCGGGCTTGATCACCAGCATCAGGACCAGGGACGCGGGGACGAAGATCGTCTCGGTGTGCTTCCCGAAGACGCGCGGGAAGGTGCGGACCAATGAGGAATGCTTGTCAAGGATCTGTACCACGTCGTGCCCGAGCACCACGGTGTTTGGGGGAAAGCTGGTGAGAGGCGCAATGGCTGAATAATCTGCTCGGAGTGCATGCGGGATCTTGCTTCGGTACGGTTTCACGTGAAACATCTAGTTCCTATCGTTTGAGAAGGGAATCGAGACCTGGCCAAGATGTTGAGTGTTTCACGTGAAACACTCCGTAAACGCGCAAGGCACCAATCGTGATCTACGGAGGCTGGCCGTGTTTGTTTCACGTGAAACAGTGCCCATGCCGCCCAACCTAGGGTCGAATCGTTCAGGATGAAACGGTCGGTATGCCGATCCCTGACCGCAGTAGACCACGGTCGTCGCGCGACTGGGGGAGCGGCGCACAGGAGCGCAGAAGCCGCGTTCGCGCAGCTTTGGGGGAGTGGAGGCGCATGCAAGGAGCCTCGAACGGTAAGCCCTTCATTGTTGCAGTGACCCGCGTGCACCCAACGGATAATGAATTCGAACTAGCCCACGGCTTCAAGCCTGTCCAGACGGTACTACTGGCATGCTGAGCATGTAGGGATGAGGCGCAGGATCGAAGGCCTTTCCCATGAAGAATCGATAAATGTAACCCAATCCTGTTCATCCCGTGGTGTGCATGAACCATCATGGAGATGAGCGACATGCGGCCCGGGAGCCACATATGCACGCCCTATAGCCACACACCGGGGACAACGGTCGCTCATGACAGATGCCTGATGACCAATCGGCATCGGGGTTGGTTCGCGGAGATGCGAATGCGCCGGTCAAGATCATCCGTCACCGCCTGATTTCCTGTCGGGCGAAAATCGCGGGCAGTCGCAAACTGCATGCACATGACCGGCGACCGTCCAAGGCTCACATGCGAACTTGCCTCGCGAACTCAACGTCGAGGTGCCGTCGCTCGGGACAAATCACGCTTGATTGGAACGGAGAAAGAATTGCACACGCCGCACCGCCCGCTGGATACTCGACGGTGGGGTATCGCAGAGAGATTTGGTGGCTGCTTGGTGACGATTCATGGACGTCCTGAGCGTTGAGCGAATTTTGGTGATGAATATCTGACTCTAAGAGAGTCACCAATATTGCCGTTCAGAGCCACCAATTGCGCCTTGGGAGGCGTCAATATTGCGCGTGGGGACCATCCCGGGGAAACGGGAATAGTCTTCATGGGAACCGATTTGCCGTCGAATTGGAGCAGGCCCTGCGAAATGAGTGAGTCGGTCCGGCCTCGACCGATTGCCCCGATTGCTCAGGACAACATGCTGCTGGGCACCGCGAAGCTCTGGAAATGCACTGCGGACTCCATTCTGCCGCCGATCGGCGGGCTGTTGCCGGAGCGCGCTACAGGGAAGGGGCTCTGCCTGCGGATCGAGTCTTGGGACCGCCGCTGCGGCTCAACCTCGCCGGTGCTCTGCAGGCAGTATCCGTAGAATGGCTACCGCCATCGACTCGGCTTCGGCGGCCACGCCAAAGCGAACATGGACCGGACCATTATCAACACCATCTGTAGCGAAACCGGAACGTACAACTTGCGCGAGAAGATCGGTGCCGTCCAGGCCGGCGAGGAACCGTTGGAGGCCGGTGGCTCCCGCCCGTGGCGGTACTGGCCCTCAACGGCGATATTGCTGGCTCTGACAGGCAATATCCGGTGGCTCTCAAACCTCCGGATATTCAGTCGACGTCGAACAGGCACGGCGGATGCTCTCCGCCAAGAGGTCTCACGGCTCTCCGCCCAAGAACATCGAGGGGTTGGGAACCGATGGGGAGCTGACAACGGCAAGCCTGGAACGGATGCGACCATGGAATTGCTCAGTCGGTGGATCGTGCACGCGCGTGCGTTGAACAACGAGGCATCGTCAGACCCAACACGAACCAAGCCTGAAGCCACGGATTCACTGTCGCGCAAAGGAAAACGTCTGCGTCAATCCTGGATATGGCGGGGCAGTGTGTGGGTGACGAGCTGCAGACCAGCGGTCCGTGAACTTCACGGACCGTCGGATTCGATCGGACGTGTTGCCCGAACAGGGGCAAGTGTTTCGGCGCGGACTGACAGCGTTCCGTCATTGTTGCTGTTCGCGAAGCTTGAGGTTGCAAGCAAATGGCTGAGGTGTCGACAAGCCGGAGGCCATCTATGGCAGGTGTGTAGATCCTGGTGAGTTACGGAAACTAAAACCGGGCATCGATGCCGAGTCGAACAGAATCGACTACGTTTTCTAGGTAAACAAACAATTTCAATTGTATATGGACAGCACTTGTTCCAGAGCGTATCCATTGTCGTTCGATCGGGAGACGGACCCGAGGTAGGGCTTAAAAAAGCTCGGTGCATCCGTCCCGTGGGGCGGATGCACCGAGCTGGTGGATTCGAGGGCGCGTATTAGAGGTACGCGGCGAATTCCTTTTCCAGGACCGGCTTTGGCTTGGCGCCGATGGAGGTCGCGACATGTTCGCCGCCCTGGAAGACGTAGACGGCGGGGATGCTGGTGATCCCGTACTTGGCGGCGATGGCCGGGTTGTCATCGACGTTGACCTTGACCACGTCGACCTTCTCGGCGTGCTCGGCCGCGATCTGCTCGAGGATCGGGGTCAGCTGGCGGCAAGGGCCGCACCATTCGGCCCAGAAGTCCACGATGACGGGCTTGGCGGCCTCGAGGACATCGGCCTGGAACGTTGCGTCGGTGACGTCTTTGGTCTGGCTCATGGCCTGCACCTTTCGTTAAGGATTTCTTCCCAGTGCTTGGGAAGGGGATCTAGTTGGAGACGGAAACCGCTGCCGGGGTCGCGGCGTTGGAGTGGACGTCTGCGAGGTAGTGCTCGACGTCCAGGGCCGCGGCGCAGCCGGAGCCGGCGGCGGTGATGGCCTGGCGGTAAGAGGAATCGATGACGTCTCCTGCGGCGAAGACGCCGGGGAGGCTGGTCTTGGAGGTGCGGCCTTCGACGGCGATGGTTCCTTCGGCCGTGAGGGTCAGTACGTCCTTGACCAGGTCGGTGCGCGGGTCGTTGCCGATGGCTACGAACATGCCGGTGACCGGGACGTCCTGGCGGGCGTCGGTCTTTAGGTTGCGCAGCGTCATGCCGGTGACCTTCTGCTCGCCGGTGATGCCAACGACCTCGGAGTCCCAGATGAATTCGATCTTCGGGTGGGCCAGGGCGCGATCGGCCATGATCTTGGAGGCGCGCAGGGTATCGCGGCGGTGGACCACGGTGACCTTGGAGGCAAACTTGGTCAGGAAGAGTGCTTCTTCCATGGCCGAGTCGCCGCCGCCGATTACGGCGATTTCCTGTTCGCGGAAGAAGAAGCCGTCGCAGGTCGCGCACCAGGAGACGCCGTGTCCGGAAAGGCGCTTCTCGTCGGGCAGGCCGATCTCGCGGTAGGCCGAGCCGGTGGAGAGGATCACGGCGTGGGCGCGGTACACGGTGCCGTCGCCCAGGGTGACGACCTTGACGTCGCCGGCCAGATCCACGGCGGTGACGTCGTCGAAGAGGATCTCGGCACCGAAACGCTCGGCCTGCTTCTGCATGTTGTCCATGAGGTCCGGACCCATGATGCCCTCGGGGAAGCCGGGGAAGTTTTCCACGTCGGTGGTGTTCATGAGCTCGCCGCCGGCGGTCACCGAGCCGGCGATGACCAGGGGCTGCAGGTTCGCACGTGCCGTGTAAACGGCCGCGGTGTAGCCGGCGGGGCCCGAACCGATGATGATGACGTTGCGGATGGCGTCTTGTGCTTCTGTGGCCACGGGTCGGTGAACCTTTCATGAGTGCGGCCTGGTTCAAACACGCCGCGGGTAAGGGGGACTGTCCTGCATAACAGCCAATGCAGTGTTGGTATTCCCGGCCGGGTGGGGCTAGGAGACGCGGAACTCGCCGATTTGCAGGCCGTACGGGCGGGAGGCGTTGCCGCCCGAGGCGCGGCGCGGCAGTTCGGTGACGTTAAGGAACACGTATTGCCCCTTGGCAGCTGCACCGTTCTCGCCGCTGACCGGGACGCTTACAGTCGGTCCGGTGAAGGAACCGCTGGAAACCATCTTGGCATCGGAAAGGTCGTCCGTTTCACCGACGCGGATTTCGAAGGATCCACCGGTGCCGTTCAAACCCTCAAGCTGGATTTCCGTGACGTCGGAAACTTCTTCCAGCTCCGCGATGAGCACCATGTTCGATGCAAGTCCGCCGAACTGGGGGGACGTGTAGGAGTATGACCTGTAGAGGCTTGCCGGGTTGCCGTCGATCGCCTTGGAAAGGGTGCTGTCCGTCTCCGCGTTGAGGTCCTGGTTGCCAGGCACCATGCGCGAGAGGTCGGCGACCACGGGCTCGACAGGGGCGGCGCTCGGCGATTCCGAGGCCGGCTCGCTGCCGCCGCTGGTATCGGGGGCACTTTGCGTGGGGGAGTCGCTGGCCACGGGTTCGGGGGCGCGGCCGCCCAATGCGTTGAAGGCGAAGACGACGGCCAAGACCAGCACTGCACACAGCAACGCACCCACGAGCAGGCGCGTGGTCTTCTTTCGGCCTTCACCAGCTTCCTCGTCCTCGTCCTCGTAGTCCTCTTGCAGCGGCTCCGAGTACGACTGGGCTGCGACGGGGAAGCTGGAGGCCACGCGCTGGCCCGATTCGTCGACGTTGATGCCACGGGACTTCTGCGCCGCTGCAAGGGCGGCAGCGGACGTCACGACGGGTTCCTCGGTGTGGTCCGTGGTTTCCATTCGAGTGACCTTGGGAGCAGGCTGGCCGACGGGCGGTGCCGTGGGCGCCGGGGGAGTGGTGGGGGTGGCCTGCGTCGCGGCAGGGGTTTCGCGTGGCGCGGGGGTCGGGGAGGAAGCCGCCGGGGCAGGGGCGGAGGGAGAGGGCGCCGAAACGGCAGGAGCCTGCTCGGTGCTCGAACCCACCGATGCAGCGGGCAGAACCGGGGGGACCGACGGCGGGGTCTGCTTGCCGCGGCCGAAGCGGCCCTTGATGCTGTTTAGTTTCTCGTTGAGGCTGATTTCCGGCAGCCGGTCGAGCATGGATGGACGCTGCTCTTCCTGGGTGCGCTGGTCCTCGTAGTATTCGGCGTCGTCTTCGTAGCGTGCCGGCTCCTTTGAGCGGGTCACGCCGAAGATCTCGGTCCCCAGGGTGTCGGTGTAGAACGGCTCGACGTAGGGGGCATCGACCTGGACCACCAGATCCAGAAGGTCTGCGGGCTCCGCAAGGTTTGTCACCAGGTAGGTGTTGCCCTCGGAAATTCCCAGGTCCAGGACCTGGACCGCGGCATAGCGTTCGCCGGTGGCAATTTCGCGCGCACTCGTGGCCAGCTGCGAGGCATTGGCCGTTGAACCGACCAGGATGCTGACAGGCCGGTTGAGCACCTGATCGATGCCACTGAGGACCTGGTCTCCGTCGGCTGAGGTCAAGACCAATTCGGTGACCTGGTAGCGGCCGCCAAGCATGGCGCCGGCGTCGATGGGCTGCGACACGATTCCCTCCCGGGATTACTTTGCGTTGCCGGCACCCTCGTGGGTGCCCCGTTCCATGTTACCGGGATGGGGACGGGATTTCTCGAAGTCCCAAGCCGAAGCCGGGGGCGCGCCGGGTCTCCCGAACCCGCCAGTTGCTCCGATTACCGCCGCAGTGAAGGGATTCGGCGGGCCAGCGGACCCAGGAAATCATCTAGCTCCTCCGAGCGCATCAGGCGCAGCAAAATGATGTAGACCAGGGCCATGACGGACCCGACGACGACAATCGAGACGACCGCGGCACCGATGGAACTCCACGCAAATCCCCAGTCGTAGCCGCCCAGCAGCCACAGCACCACAGCCCCCACGGCTCCGGAAATGGTGGCCATCATGCCGATGCGGATATACGCGGTCGCGACCCTGGCGCTGCCGTAGTCGCCATAGCGGCGGACGATCAGGAAGTGCGCGATCACCGCGGAGAGCACATTGGTGGCACCGTAGATCAGCGCCACGGCCCGGGCGATGTCCGTTGTAGGCAGGACCTGCACCGCGACGAAGGCCAATGCGACGGTGAGGCTGGCGACAACGGTCTGGATCAGCATGGGGGTCTTGGTGTCTTCCTCGGCGAAGAAGACACGGATCATGAAGAAGTGAATGGACTTGAATGGCAGCCCGAGCGTCGTGAGAAGCAACAACTGGCCGATGGCGGCGCCCTGCAACATCGCGGTGGAGGAGCTGCCGGCAAACAGCCGGCCCAACGGCCCGGCGAGCACGATGAAGGCCACCGAGGCGAAGACGATCGGAACCGCGCTGGTGCGCAGCCCGCGAGAGAGCAGTGGCGCTATGTCCTCGCGGCGTTTCTCATGGAAGGCCTTGGTGAACTCGTTGAAGAGCATTGTGGCCAAGGTGAGGGCAAAGATGGAGTGTGGCAGCACGGTGATCAGCTGGGAGGTGTTCAAGGCGTATTCGCCCGGAACCGTAGCCCCGCCGTCGGGCAGCAACAGACGTGCCGGAGCCGCGGCCGAGACGAACTTGGAGTTGATCAGTGAGGCGATGTTGCCCACCATCATCGACCCCAGCGTCCAGGCAGCCAGCTTGCCCACGTGCCGCAGGCCCATGCCGCGCCAGGAGAAATCCGGGCGCAAGTTCAGTCCGACGCGGCGCAAAGGCCAGAACAGGGCCAGCGCCTGGACCGCGATGCCCAGGGTGGCGCCGCCTGCCAGCAGGACGGTCTGCTCGGAGGTCCAGGCGGCCAGCTGGTCGCCGTCCCCGGAGTAGGCGCCAAAGAGGATGATGAAGGTTCCGATGGTGCAGATCTGCACCAGGTTGTTGGCCACCGGTGCCCACATATAGGCACCGAACCGGCTGTGGGCGTTGAGCACCTGGCCAATCACCGCGTAGACGCCGTAGAAGAAAATCTGTGGCAGGCACCAATACGCAAACGTGGTTCCCATGGCGATCATCGCCGGGGTCCAGTCCAGGGTCAGCACCTTGATCAGCGGTCCCGCCATGGAAACCAGCAGCACCGTGGCAAGGCCCATCACCACGATCGTGAGGGTCACGAGCTTGGAGGTGTACGCGGATCCGCGGTCGGACGCCTTCGAGGCCTTGATGAGCTGGGGAACCAGCACCACGTTGAAGATGCCGCCGGCCAGCAGCATGAAGATGATCGTCGGGATGACGTTCGCCTTCTCGAAGATGTCGGCCATCGTGGTGCTCGAGCCGATGGCAACAGCCAGCAGCGCGGTGCGGATGAAGCCGAGTACGCGGGAGACCATGGTGCCCGACGCCATCAGCGCGTAGGCCTTGGACTGGCTGTGTGATTGCTTGGCCGGGGTCTGTGGGCGTGCTGGGACGCGCGGGGTGTTTAGATACCTGGGACATAGTTGGGGAGCACTTCACGCGCAAGATCGGCGATGCGCCGCTCATTGGGGAAGGACAGGCGCTTGCCGAGATCAAGCAGCGGGACCCACGCCACGTCCACGGCTTCGTGGTCCGGGTCGTTTTCGATGGTCAGTTCGCCGCCCGTTGCACGCAAGAGGAAATGGTGCACGGTCTTGTGGACGCGGTAGTTGGTGACGGTAAACCAGTAGTCGACCGAACCCAGCGGGGCAAGGATGTCGCCGGCGATGCCGGTTTCTTCCTCGATTTCGCGGACGGCTGCTTCTTCGTTGGTTTCGGCGCCCTCGGGGTGGCCCTTGGGCAGGCACCATTCAAGGCGTCCGCCGCGGTTGTACCTGGCGATAATGGCCACCGGCAGGCTGGGAAGCGACGTGTCGATGACGACGCCGCCGGCCGAGATTTCCTCCACAGTGGGCAACGGGTGGTGTCCGGTGCCCACCTGCGCCTGCGCATGCGCCATTGACGCAGTCAACGGCGTGCGCTTCGGGGCGCTGGGAACTGGATGAGCCATGGAAACCACTCTATCGGTTTTGCGTCACTTCGTGGCTTGCCCCGCCCGCTCGGCGCGTGATTCCATTCTTCGGTGCGAAGCGGCGGCATCAGGCGTGTGGAAGCTAACGCCGAATCGGGGAGGCCCGGAACATGTCACCGTCCCGAAAGTCTGGCACCCTTAAAGAACTATGCAGCAGCTACCGTCCCCACAGGTCCTCTCCGATATTTTGCCCCCCGTCATCTTTGAGCTGGGGCAGCGGTTTGTCGATTCCGGCTTTGAACTATCCCTGGTGGGGGGACCGGTGCGCGACCTCTTCCTGGGCCGAGTGTCCCCGGATCTTGACTTCACCACCAGTGCTTCCCCAGATGAAACCCTTGCGGTGGTGGCCGGATGGGCCGATGCCACTTGGGAGGTGGGCCGCGATTTCGGAACGATTGCGCTGCGCAAGGGCGAGCACACCATCGAGGTGACCACCTACCGGGCCGATGCGTACGACCCTTCCTCCCGCAAGCCCATCGTGGCCTTCGGCCGCAGGCTGGAAGACGATCTCTACCGCCGCGACTTCACCATGAACGCGATGGCGCTGCGCCTGCCGAGCCTGGAACTGGTGGATCCATACAACGGAGCCGCCGACCTGGCCGAGGGCGAGGTCCGCACGCCGGGTGCCCCGTCCATGTCCTTCTCCGACGACCCGTTGCGGATGATGCGTGCCGCGCGATTCGCCTCCCAGCTGGGCATTGGCGTGGCGGACGAGGTGCGCGCGGCCATGAAGGAAATGGCTGAGCGGATCAAGATCATCTCCGCCGAGCGTGTCAGGGACGAACTGGTGAAGTTGATCAACGGTGTCGATCCGCGCGCCGGCATTGACCTGTTGGTGGATACGGGGCTGGCAGACATCGTGCTTCCGGAGGTTTCCGCCTTGCGCCTGGAACTAGACGAACACCATCGACACAAGGACGTCTACCAGCACTCGTTGACGGTGCTGGAGCAGGCCATGGAGCTGGAAAGTGATGCGGAGGGCCCGGTGCCGGGTCCCGACTTCGTGTTGCGCTTCGCCGCACTGATGCATGACATCGGCAAGCCTGCGACTCGCAAGTTTGAATCGAACGGTGCTGTCAGTTTCCGCCACCATGACGTCGTCGGTGCCAAGCAGGTCAAGGTCCGCATGCGCGCCCTGCGTTTCGACAATGACACCACCAAGGCGGTGGCCCGCCTGGTTGAACTGCATATGCGCTTCTATGGGTACGGAGATGCAGGGTGGAGCGACTCGGCGGTGCGTCGCTACGTTCACGACGCTGGCGACTTGCTGGAGCGGCTGCACCGGTTGACGCGGTCGGACGTGACCACGCGCAACCGCAAGAAGGCGGACAGGCTTGCCTTTGCCTACGACGACCTTGAGGCACGCATTGCAGAGATCAGCGGGAAAGAGGAAATGGCCGCCGTGCGGCCGGACCTCAACGGCCAGCAGATCATGGAGATCCTTGGGATCAAGCCCGGTCCCGTGGTGGGTCGCGCCTACAACTACCTGCTCGAGCGTCGCCTGGACAACGGGCCGATCGAAGAAGAGGAAGCAATTGCGGCGCTGCTTCAGTGGTGGCGGATGCAGCCCGAAGCTACAGAGCAGTAGGCCAAGAAGTCCCCGGGGGAACCTTGTCCCGGCGTGTCGCACCAAACACGCCGAGGCGAGGTTCCCCGTTTTAATCTCTTCGAAAAATGAGTGGCGTAACCCTATCGCGGTGTGTATCGTGGAACCTGTGATTGAGAAGTCTCAATGAGACATCGAAATCCAATAGACAATGTTGGCGCCAGAATCTTCTGGCATGTTCTTCCAGAAAAGGAGGTGGGAATGATGATTACTTCAATGAATTTCGGCGGCTTCTATGTGCCCCGTCATGGCTTCGGCGGCCTTACCGCTCGAGCTACTTCCCCCGCCTCCGGAACGGCGCCCTGCTAGTACTTCCCTAGCTTTTCAAAGTTCCCGAGGCTGATGAGTCATTAATCGACCAAATCCTTGAGGAACTTTTATCATGTCTACCCAGATCTCATCGATCTCGACCCAGGTTGCTCGCTCCGCTGAACTAATCTTCACCGGGCCGGAAGCGCTGCGTGCCCGCAGCTCGCGGCCCACGGAACAGGCCACCTTCCGCTCCTCCAACACCGTTGAGGGGAGGTAACCACCATGAGTGCAAAGGAACGCAAGCCAAAGAACAAGGCTTGGCTTCAGACGCAGTTCAACCCCGATGCAAGGGATCGCGAACTACGTCACCACCTTCCGATGGACATGATCTTCCGCGTGCGGTGAGTCAATTAGGACCAGGTCTCCACAAAGCCTGGCCCGGAATGCAAGTCACTCACCCACCCAGGAGCATGACCATGAACGAGTATGTAACCCACTGTGCAAAGCCCGCCGGCTTCACCGGCGGGCTTTGCCGGTTAAAGTTGGTTCCTGCCAATCGGCAATCGGATGCGTGCGGCTGCTCAGTCGAGCTGCGCGCGCCAATGGCGGAGGAACGCCAGTCCTGCATGGTCGTGGATGATGTCCTGTCCCAGACCTAGATCCCGTGCGGTAAGCACCGGGTAGGGTTTCCCTGCAGGAATGCCGTCGCCCGGGCGCACGTCGACGTGGCTGACCCGGTGCCCGTTTTGCGCCAGCCAGTCGGCCATGGCGTAGTCGGTGCGGGAATCGCCAACCGTGAACCACTCCGCGGGGAAGATGCCATCCGCGACCAACAGCTCGAGGGTGCGTCTGGCACCGAGGTCCTTGCCCAGTTCCACCGACTCAATGTCCGTGGAGATGATGGTCGGGTCGACCCGGTAGGAGATTTCCTCATTCGCATCCGGTTGGCTTACCTCCAGTCGTTCAACGCCCAGGCCACTGCGGGCCATCGCGTCCATGGCGGCCGAATCGAATTGCTCTTGGGCGCGCCGGTATTCATGGTTCGCTGCATCGATGTTTTGTTCCACCGAAACCATGGCGCGTTTGGTCTCGTCGAAGAACATGTGGTCGTCGAATTTGGAGGCCACCAGCTCTCGAATTTCATCCGAATAGTGCCCAGGGACAGCAAGCCCGTGGTCGATGTGGACTTCCCCGGCGCCGGTTGAATCAAAGGTGAACCAAGTGGCTCCCTTTTCGCAGATGGCGTGGATTTTAAGGTTTTCGGGCATGCCCGACGTGATCATGGGTCCCATCACCTGGCGCTTGATGAACTCGTCGGAACGCCCGGTGTTGAAGACAACGGGGATTCCCGAGATGGCGAGTTCCAGGAGCAGGGAGATGATCTCCGGTGCGACATCGCGGGTCACCGGAGATGCGATGGGACCGTCGACATCGAGAAGCAAGGCAAATGGGGGAGTTGAGGACATGACTTCCATTCTCCCACTGCGCGGGAAAGGGACGGAAACCTCGAACCCAGGCGCCCAAAGCGCACGGTCCCGCTCGCACAGGAGTTATCCACAGATTCGCCGACACCGGTCAATCGCATGGGCGCAATTCCTAGGATGAGGGCATGGACAAGGGAAAACGGAAATATGCCGTCGCAGTCGTACTCTGTTGTGTCGGGCTGATGGTTGGTTCCTGCACGCCGGGACCGGAATCGGCCGGTGGAGCAATTTCGGGAACGGACGCCTTGGCGCCCGCTTCACCTGCGGTCGACGCGGCGGCGGAACTAGCCAATCGCCGAACCCGTATGGTCGAACCCTCATGGAGCGTGAAGATGAAGGTCTTGGACCGCCCCCGGGTGGTCAACGGGGTGGCGGTCGTGCTCGCCGAAGGGGCCAAAGGGCTGCAGCTGGTGGGGCTGAAGGAAACCACGGGCAAGAAACTCTGGGGCGTCACCGTTGTCCCGGGCTGGGTACCCAGCGGCGTCAACATGACGGTGGAACTGAGTAAGACGGCCAAGGGGAAGGATGTGGCGCTCTTCCTGGAGAAATCGAAACCACGCGATGGCTGGAGCGGAGGTGTCTGGACCAAGCCGGTGGCCGTGGACATCGCCTCGGGCAAGGTCGTCTACAAGGGGCCCGCGCAGCTGATGAGGTCCCGACCGTCCTCGTGCCCAGACAGCAAGGACATGTGCTATCTCTCGATCAACCCATACATCAATGACGAGCAGCGGATGCGTGTCGACCTCGACCGGGGAACCCAGCGAACCCTCACGCCGCAGCACAAGGTGGGGGATTCCATCTTCCCAATCAGTGGCGGGGAACTCTACGGGCACTACACCGGAAACACGAGCAACCTCCTGCGGCTCAAGGGAAACAAGAAAGTGTGGGGAGTGTCCCTGGCCAAGGCCATGGGACCGGGCTACACACCCGGTCAGGGCTGGAACGTTGACTACTCGGAAAAGCTCGGAGTCTACTCCGGCTGGATCGGCCGAGAACACAAGGAAACCCAGGACAGCAAGGGAAACGTCGTCGCCCGCGATACGGACTTCCGCCAGGAAATGATGTTCGGCATAGATGCCGAAAACGGAAAGACCCTGTGGAAAGCCAAGGGGGCAGCCACTTACTGCCTGCCCCCCATGGGCCGGAAACAGACTGTGCTTGAGGAGGGAAAAGCCTATCCAGTGAGATGCATCTTCGACTCCGGAAGATTTAAGGAAGCCAAGGGAACCAAGGGCAGATTCGAGGATGTCAAAGTCCATTTGGAAGGGTTCGACCCGAAAACTGGGAAGGTCATCTGGAAGACCAAAAGCTACCCAAGGGCTGCCGACCTGGATGTCGCCCACGCACCCGATGACGGCGGGGCAAGCCTCTTCCTGGCAGCGGAAGAGACGCCGACGTTGCTAGACACCCGTACCGGCAAGACCATCAATGTCGCCGCCGGGGAACGCTTCCTGTGCACCAAGGATGCCAAGTACACCAAGCCCGAGGATGGCAACGGCGGGACGCTGCTCTATCCCTGTGCGGCAGGCGGCAAGGAAGCCAGAGGTGTCAGTGTCGGCGCGCTCCAGGCACAGGATTCCGGTGAAAGCCATGTGGTTCTGGGCTTTGCCGGAGCGGTCGCTGCCTTTCCGGTGGATCCCTAAAAGACCGAGACCTGCCGGTCACGGGGCCGGGCTTCTCCTTGTTCCGCTGATGCGGTGATAGCTTGAAGGTGTAGCGAGGACGGCCAGACTCCTTGAACGTCCTCAATCACCCCGCCACCGGGAATCCAGATAGGGGACACACTATGACAGCGATGCCGGAAGCCGACATGAGTGATCTAGCGATTGCTTCGCGGGCCGTGCTCAAGCCAATTTCCGAGATTGCCGCGTCGGCCGGGATTCCGGAAGACGCGGTTGAGGCCTACGGTCGCTACAAGGCCAAGATCGATCCGGCACGCCTGAGAGCACGCGGGGCGAAACTCGGAAAAGTGGTCTTGGTCAGCGGAGTATCCCCAACGCCTGCCGGGGAGGGGAAATCCACCATCACGGTGGGTCTGGGAGATGCCCTTGCGGCCGCCGGCGCCAAGACGATGATCGCCCTGCGCGAACCGTCGCTGGGGCCGATCTTCGGCATGAAGGGCGGAGCCACCGGTGGCGGTTACTCGCAGGTCCTGCCCATGGATGAGATCAACATGCATTTCACCGGGGATTTCCATGCCATCACCAGCGCGAACAACCTGCTGATGGCGCTACTCGACAACCATCTGCATCAGGGCAATGCCTTGGAAATTGACCCGCGCCGGATCACCTTCAAGCGCGTCATGGACATGAACGACCGAGCCCTGCGCAACATCGTGATCGGCCTTGGCGGCCCGACCGAAGGTGTTCCGCGCGAAACGGGATTTGAGATCACCGTGGCCTCGGAAGTCATGGCGGTCTTCTGCCTGGCAACCGGTCTCGATGACCTGCGGACTCGTCTGGGCCGGATGACGATCGGATACACCTACGCCAAGACCCCCGTCACCGTGGACGACCTAGGGGCGTCCGGCGCCATGACTATGTTGCTCAAGGACGCCATCAAGCCCAACCTCGTCCAGACCATGGCCGGAACGCCGGCGTTCATCCATGGAGGACCGTTCGCCAACATCGCCCACGGTTGCAACTCGGCTATCGCCACCAATACTGCCCGTTCGCTGGCCGACATCGTGGTCACCGAGGCCGGCTTCGGGGCGGATTTGGGCGCCGAGAAGTTCATGGACATCAAGGCCCGCTATGCCGGCTGCAATCCCGATGCGGTGGTCCTGGTGGCAACTATTCGTGCTCTTAAGATGCATGGCGGCGTGGCCAAAGACGCGTTGAAGAGCGAAAACGTCGAAGCGGTACGCGACGGCATGGCCAATCTGGTCCGGCACGCCCAAAACGTCAGGAAATTCGGGGTCCAGCCGGTTATCGGCATCAACAGGTTCACCGCGGACACCGAGGAAGAAATCGCGGTTGTCACCGAATGGGCAGCCGCCAACGGCATCGAATGCGCTGTGGCGGATGTCTGGGGACAGGGGGGAGAAGGGGCCGGTGAGCTGGCCTCCGCCGTGTTGCGGGCCATCGAGGCCCCGAACAATTTTGCCCCTCTCTACGACTTGGATCGTCCCGTCGAGGAGAAGATCCAGACGGTCGTGCGGGAGATCTACGGAGGCGCCGGAGTCGAGTATTCCGCAGCTGCCACGCGGATGCTCAAGCAAATCCATGACAACGGCTGGGACAATCTCCCGGTGTGCATGGCCAAGACCCAGTACTCGTTCTCCGACGACCCCACGCTGCTGGGCGCTCCCGAGGGGTTCACGCTGCACGTGCGGGATCTCATTCCCAAGACCGGTGCCGGGTTCATCGTGGCGATCACCGGGACCCTCATGACAATGCCGGGCCTGCCCAAGGTTCCGGCCTCGATGCGCATGGATGTTGACGAAAACGGGCGGGCCGTCGGCCTGTCGTAATCGCGCTGACCCGGCAATGATCGCGGGAAGGCGCAGGGACCCCCTGGTCGGGGATTAACCGTCGAAGCCACCACGGGCAACCGTGGTGGCTTCGACGGTTCGCACCCATTACACGGGCGCGGCGTTGAGTCCTAGGCTTCGCCGCGGATGAAGGCCTCGACCTTTTCCTTGGCGATGTCGTCGTTGTACTGCTCCGGCGGCGACTTCATGAAGTACGAGGAAGCCGAGAGAATCGGTCCGCCGATGCCGCGGTCCAGGGCGATCTTGGCGGCGCGCACGGCATCGATGATGACGCCTGCGGAGTTGGGGGAGTCCCACACCTCAAGCTTGTATTCCAGGGACACCGGGGCATCACCGAAGTTGCGGCCTTCGAGGCGCACGAAGGCCCACTTGCGGTCATCGAGCCAGGCGACGTAGTCAGACGGGCCAATGTGCACGTCGTCGGCCTCCAGCACCGCGGTGGTGTTGGAGGTGACGGCCTGGGTCTTGGAGATCTTCTTGGACTCCAGGCGGTCGCGCTCGAGCATGTTCTTGAAGTCCATGTTGCCGCCGACATTGAGCTGGTAGGTGCGGTCCAGGGTGACGCCGCGGTCTTCAAAGAGCTTGGCCATCACGCGGTGGGTGATGGTGGCGCCGATCTGGGACTTGATGTCGTCGCCGACGATCGGGACGCCGGCGGCGGTGAACTTGTCGGCCCACTCCTTGGTGCCGGCAATGAACACCGGCAGGGCGTTGACGAAGGCCACGCCGGCGTCGATGCATGCCTGTGCGTAGAACTTTGCGGCGGCGTCGGAGCCGACCGGCAGGTAGCAGACCAGGACGTCGACCTGTGCGGCTTTCAGCGTCTCAACCATGTCCACGGGCTCCGCGGAGGACTCGGTGATGGTCTCGCGGTAGTACTTGCCCAGGCCGTCGAGGGTGTGGCCGCGCTGCACCGTGACGCCCGAGGTCGGGACGTCGGCGATCTTGATGGTGTTGTTCTCGGAGGCGTGGATGGCGTCCGCCAGGTCCAGTCCGACCTTCTTGTCGTCCACGTCGAAGGCCGCCACGAATTGCACGTCATTGACGTGGTACTTGCCGAACTGGACGTGCATCAGGCCGGGAACCGTGGCCTGCGGGTCCGCGTCACGGTAGTACTCAACACCTTGCACCAATGACGTGGCGCAGTTGCCTACGCCAACAATTGCAACCCGAATCGGATTTTCCGACACCTTGTCTCCTCAAAATCAAAACTTCTGGGCAGGGGAAGGCCCACCGTCCAGCACATCTACAATGCTAAGTGAGAAAGCGGGACGGTTATTCCCAACGGGCTTCTTCAGTGGTACAAGCGGGCTGGCGGATCAGATCCGGGAGCCGCGTTCGCGCAGCCACCAGCGCCGTATCCGCAGCAACGCCTCGAGGGCCGGGCGTGGCAGCGAGGTGCGTACTCGCTGCCTGAAAGCGACGTCACGGACCATGGCCAGCTGCTCGTTCGAGGTGGTCAGCGCCTGGTTCTGGGCACGCTGGGCATAGTGGGAAAGCGCGGAGATGAATTCCGGGCCGCGGCGGTGGAAGTAGTTTTCCCGCAACCACGCGCGATTCGGGAAAGAAAAGTGCAATGTTGCCGCGTCATCAAGGGTTCCCAAGAGCCCGGAGCCTCGGAAGACTGAGTTGAGCATCTGGTCATTGAGGCCGAAATCGGTCATCACCAATACCGGCAGTCCACGATCCACCGCCTCCAACGCAGCCGTGGAGGAGACAGTGAGCAACGCGGAACCGGGAACCAGCACCCGGTCCATGGCTCCGGTCACGAACTCCACATGCCCGGCCCCGACCTTCCCCTCGGCCACCAGCTGCTCCCACAGGGCGTCGAAGGGGTGGGCCTCTGCATGGGTCTGTGGTTCCCCGGCACGGGCGCGGAGCTTGACCAGAACGCGCACGTCCGGGTTCAACCGCGCCACCCGTTCAAGGGCCAGCAGGATCTCCTCGCGTTCGGCGCGCTGGACCGGGACCTTGGCCTGGGAAGCAAACACCACGGTGTCGATGGGGGAGGTCTGGGGCTGCGGGAACCCGGCGGTCTTCAGGAAAGGAAGCTTCGAGACCAGGATGTCGGGGCTGTGGCCGGTCTCCATGTCGGCCAGGTGCGAGAATTCGCGGGCCTCGGCATGGGAATGCACGATAAACGCGTCCCCGCTTCGCCGGTAGGCCCAGCCCTTGGTGGTCGCCGGGTAGGCGACGCCGGGCAGCGCCGAGATCAGCGCAGCGGGGCGCGCCGAGTTGGTCTTGGAGCGCAGGAGCTTCGTGAAAAGCTCGCTGACCACCGGCCCGGTGGCAGCGGCAAAGATAATGTGTTCCTCGAGCGAGTCGTAATTCAGCGCGGCCCGCGGAATGACCGGAATGTCCTCGGCCTCGAAGCAGGTGCCGGCGGTCGCGGCGGCAATCTGTTCCGGGGTGGGGGCGATCGGGGTGCGCACCAACACCACGCGGCGGTCCCATTCCGGTCCGAGGGCCGAGAGGGTGGTGCAGGCCAGCTTCAGGTAGGAATCGGAGTCGGCCACGGCCACGATGCTGGGTCTGAATGAAAGATTGTTCACGGGGTCAACAGCTCCAGGGACGAGGACAAGTGGGAACGAAGTTCTGGGGTGGCGGCGGGTTTCCACCAGGCGGCAGGGATCCCTTGGCCCAGGATCCGCACCCCGCCCTCGCCCAGCAGCAGCCGCAGGGACGGCAGGGCAGTGGAGGGCAAGGCCCGCACGACCTGGCCGGGGCGCAGCGAGCGCAATCGCATTTCGATGGGGATGGTGTGCTCGCGGACCACGATTCGGTCGTGGTCCGCGAGCAGGGCCAGGAACTTCCCCGACTCGCGGCGGTGCGGGAAGTAGGCGACGGGCCCGTCGAGCGTCAGCGAATCCAGCCAGCGGAAGTACGGCTCCGCGTGGATGAGCCCGTCGGCGGCCATGGCCGAACCGACAACCACGGTGGGCTCGTTGATCCGCTCGGTCACCGGTTGGGTGTTCAGCCATTCGAAGCGGTGGGACTCCAGGTGCCCGCCCAGCTCCAGGAACCGCTGCGCGATGTCGGGCTCGACGGGAAGGGCAGTGAAGATCAGCAGGCGGCCCGCCCGGGCCAGGGCGCGCAGGCGGTACCAGCTGGCGATGCCCAACGCCCGGCGTGCCGGGTTCGTGCGGGAGCGCGGACGCACCAAGGGGGTCGGCTCGGCGGACACCAGCGCCTTGATGAGACCCAGCGTGGCCAGGCCGTCGTCGATGATCACCACTTCCTCCACGGCGATGTACCCCAGCATGGCGCGCTGGACCCTTCCCGAATACGCGTCGCCTATCACCCAGCGCCGGGCCCCGGCGGATCCCGGCGCGGGAGGGGCAGCGGTGGACGGCGCGAACTGCACGCCCGCCGGGGCCTGCGCGATGAGCGTGGCCAGGGTGGCGTCTAGCGTCGTGGTGCCCCCGCGCGGGTGGATGCGGCTGGTGGTTCCCAGCAGCCCGGCTCCGTGCGCCTCGATGGCGGAGAGCAGTTGCAGCGGGGATTCCACCCACACCTCGGCATGTCCGAAGCGGGGACGGGCGACGGCCGATTCAGCGGGATACACGGGAAGAGGTCTCCTGGAGCGTGCGTGCCAATTTTTCCAGGGAGCGGGAGCCGACGCGCAGGGCACGACGCTTGATGCTGCGTCCCCAGACCCGGCTGCGGTTGGCCCGCGAGGGGTGGGCCCAGGTCGGGGGCAGGTCCAGGGCGGCCAGCCGACGGCGCTTGAAATGCGCGGCAAAGGACGAGTAGTTCGACTCCAGGAACGCGGCGGCATCCTCGCGAAGCCCGGGCAGGTTGCGGTACTGCATGCAATAGGCCACGGCGCGCAGCAGTGGGGTGAGTTCGTCGTCGGGACCCGCCTCGGCGGGGGTTGCCAGCTCCTGGACGAGCAGGGCGTCGACGATCGAGACCGGGATGCGGTTGCTGTTCTGGTAGGGGCTCAGTTCCTGCAGCAAGTCCCCGGTGCCCACGGCGATGACGGGGGTGCCAAGCATGTACTTGGCGCTGATCAATGCCGTGGAGAAGCAGGAGATGACCACCAACGGGCTCATGAGCGTGATGACGGTTTCGGCCAGCAGGTCGGTGTGCAGGATCCGGAACTCCAGACCCAGGGACTCTGCGCGGGCACGCAGTTGCAGCGCGGCGGTCGTGCCGGCGCTGGGGTGCGGCTTAAACACCACGGAGCCCGCCCCGGCCTCCCTGGCTGCCAACAGCATGTGGTGGTGCAACTCCAGTTCCCTGGCCGTGTCGAGGATGCCCAGCGAGCCCAGGTACTGGCCCACCACCAGGGCTGCGCCTTGGGGCAGGTCGAGGCCGGCGGGCCCTGCCGCGGCCGCCAGCTCGGCAAAGACGGCGGCCAGCGGCTCGAGGCGCAGGACCTTGCGCTGCACCGGGGCCTCGAGCAGCAGCATGGGCTCCAGGCCCGGCACCAGGTCGATGTGGATGGTCTCGCGCAGGCGCTGGGTCATCTGCACGGACAGCTTGTTGCGCGTGGGGCCGTAGGACATCAACCCGTCAGAATGCACGGAAATCGGTGCGTCGAAGAAGATCCTGGCCAATGCCTGTGCCGGGTTCACCTGGATGGATTCGAGCACCAGCGACACCTGCCCCGCGCCGAGGTCCCAGCGGTGGCGCAACAGCTTCTCGAAGAGCGGGAGTTCCTCGTTCCGGGGATTGAACTGCCCCGGGCGGCGTGGCCACAGCAGCTCGCCCAGGTCCACCACGTCGTCGAAGCGCGCGGCCAGGGCCTCGAAGCCCGGGTTCCCGCGCAGCGGTGTGGTGATTTCGGGCATCTGGCTGCCGTTGGCCAGCACCAGGACGCGGCGCTCGGCCTCCGGGAGCAGGCCGGCATCGACCATCGCGGCCAGCGAGACGACCTGGAAGTAGGTGGACGCCTGGATGAGTTGGATCATTTGCTTTCCCTCTTGGCCGCGGCGGAGGGCCGCAGGCCGGTCAATGTCTTGCGGCGCTTGGCGTCGAGTTGGGCCAGCCCGTCTTCCAGCAGCGGTGTCGGCACCATCGCCAGCCGGTCGGCGATGCGCAAGCGCAGGGCCTGGCGCAGGGCGGGCGGGAACTCGGCGGAGCGCTTGAGGTGGTGGCAGGAAACGGCGAGGAATTGCCGCAGTGCCTTGGGTGCGTGGGTCTCGTGCGCCGGATCGTCCAGCACCATGTCCAGGATCCCTGCATAGGCGTCCACGAAGTCCAGTTGCCGGTCGTCGAAGACCTGCGTGAGGGAGCCGGGAAGTCCGCGGCGGTAGAAAACCCCCGGCGCGTTCAGGACCGCGTAGCTTTTGGCGTTGAGGCACAGCTCCCACATCCAGGCCCTGTCCTCGCAGGTGCGCAGCTCCTCGTTGAAGCGCGGTGCAGCGGACTCCAGCACCTCGGCGCGGTACATGCCCGCCCAGACCAGGGGGTAGTCGATCATGGTCGCGGTGTGGATGGGGGAGATGTCGTCGGCCGGGTCCAACACGATGTTTCGGTTGGCTTGCGGAGCGTGGTGCAGGGTCCGGTTCGCGCCGGTGACCCGGACGTGGTCGCAGCGCACGAAGTCCACGTCCAGTGCCTCCAGCCCGTCGGCCAGCTGTGCCAGGTGGTTCGGGGCAAACCAGTCGTCGGGATCCAGGAAGACCACGAATTCGCCGCTGGCGTTTTCCAGCCCGGTGTTGCGGGCGGCGGACACCCCGCGGTTGGCATGGTGCGTGAGGATCTTCAGGCCGGGAATACGTGTGCCGAACTCCGCGGTGATTGCCACGGTGGCATCGGTGGAGGCGTCATCGACAACCAGTACTTCCAGTTCCCTTCCCTTCAGTTGCTGGAGGGCCAGGGACGCCAGGGCGTCGCCAATGAAATCCTGCTGGTCCATCGCGGGGATGATGACGCTGATGCGGCCGGGGACGCGGGCCTTGACGGGGGGAAGTGTGGCTGTGGAGGGCATGGGGATCTCGGTGTGGTCCTTAGGTCTGGGAGGCTGGTCGACGGCATATGTGGCCACCTAGTCCCGTGGGGTGCCCGCCTGGTAGGCGGACACCCCACGGTGTTGAAGCTATGCGAAGAATGCTACGGGTTAGGCATCGACGCGGCGCAGGCGGGACAGCGGTGCCAGCTCGCCCGGGAAGACCTTCTTGACGCCGTCGCCCATGGCCTGCTCGAGGATGCGGATGTCGCGGATCAGTGCCTCGAAGCCCTTCGGCTCCAGCGAGGAGGCCTGGTCGGAGCCCCACATGGTGCGGTCAAGGGTGATGTGGCGCTCGACGGTGACGGCGCCCAGGGCGACTGCTGCCAGCGAGATCTGCAGGCCGCGCTCGTGGCCCGAGTAGCCGACCGGAACCTGGTAGCGCTCCTGCAGCGTGGTGATCATGCGCAGGTTGGCCTCTTCGGGAGGCAGCGGGTAGGTGGAGGTTGCGTGCATCATGACCAGCTTGTCGGTGCCGAGGGTCTCCACGGCCTTGTCGATCTGCTCGATGGTGGACATGCCGGTGGAGAGGATGATCGGCTTGCCGGTCTCGGCCAGGGCCTTGAGCAGCTCGATGTCGGTGACCGAGGCGGAGGCGACCTTGTGGGTCACTGCGCCCTGCTCTTCCATGAACTCGACCGAGGGGACGTCCCACGGGGAGGCGAAGGCGTGCAGGCCCTGTGCTGCGGCGTAGCGGATCAGTTCCTTGTACTGCGCTGCATCGAATTCGACGCGGTAGCGGTAGTCCAGGTAGGTCATGTCGCCCCACGGGGTGGAACGGATCTTGTCGCGCATGTCCATCGGGGTGGAGATGTCGGGGGTGCGCTTCTGGAACTTCACGGCGTTGGCGCCGGCCTTGGCGGAGACGTCGATGAGCTGCTTGGCGATCTCCATGTCACCGTTGTGGTTGATGCCGATCTCGCCGATGACATAAACCTGCTGGCCGGTGCCCAGGGTCTGCTCGCCGATGGCGACGGGTGCGGTTTCCGTGGTGGTGATAGTCATGGGGGACTTTCCTTTCGTTGATTGCCGGACCGTTCGGGTTGGTTATGTGAAGGTCACGGCGAGAATTGGTGGAAAACTGTGGGGGGCCTAGCGAACCAGTGAGGGTTCCAGTGGCCCGGATGCCGGGACGGTGGCTGTCACGGTGTTTTGGCTGGTGGTGCCGGCCAGGATGAGGTCGGCGGCTTCCCGCACCGCGCCGCGGCCGCCGGGCCGCGAAAGGCGGTGCCGGGCAGCGAGGTGTACGGAGTCTTGCGCGTCCGCCACCGTCAGTGGCCAGCCGACCTGGTTCATGGCGTCCAGGTCGTTCACGTCGTTGCCAAGGTAGGCGACGCGTTCCGGATCCAGGCCGAGGTCGGCGATCCATTGGTTCAGGACGGTGGCCTTGTCGCTCACGGCCTGGGCGACTTCCACGCCGAGCTTGGTGGCCCGGGCGGTGACCACGGGGTTGGTTTCCGTGGACAGGATCAGCAGGTGGATTCCTGCCTTCTTCAGCAGCGAGATGCCCATTCCGTCGGAACGGGAGACCCGTACCGATTCGCTTCCGTCCTGGCCGAGGTAGGCGGTGTCCGGGGTGTGCACGCCGTCGAAGTCGGTGACCAGCGCGTCAACGTCGATCCCGGCCACGGGCGTGTTGTGGGTCAGTCGCCATTGGGCCAAGGCCAGGTCGGCCTCGGTGTCGATGTCGATTCCGTGGTCCTCCGGCACCTGGGCCAGGGCCAGGGAGCCGAAGAAGCGATGTTCCGCCTCAAGGAATCCCGCGGTGTCCATGACGTAGAACGCCCCGGTTTCGCGGAACCGCGGTTCGCGGTCCTGCCGTCGCGGACGCCGTGCGGCATCGTGTCCGCTGGCCTGGGCGGCCCCGGTTTCGTCGCAGCTCCAGTGGAACCCGTGGTCGGGAACCACGGCAAAGCTGACGTCCGCCGCCCCGCTGGCAACCGTGGTGATGGCCGCCTGCAGGTCTGCCGGGTCAATGACCGGCGAGGTGCATTGGATGAAAACGGTGATTTGGGGGAGAACGTCCAGCGTGCCCAGGGCGTGCAACAACACCGATTCGCTGCTTGCTGTGTCACCGGCGATCTCTGCCGGGCGGTCGATGACTGTTGCGCCGTTTGCCAACGCCTCCGCCTTGATGTCCGGGTGATCCGTGCTGACCACGACGTCGAGAACTGACGGCGTGGCAAACGCGGATTCAATGGCCCGGGCCAGCAAGGTTTGGCCGCCGATCCTGCGCAGGTTCTTTAGCGGGATTCCCTTTGATCCCCCGCGGGCCGGGATGATGACCAGGGTCTTCGCTTCGCTGTTCGTACTCACAACCAAAGACGCTATCGGCGCAAGTCAACGAGCCGACCGCATTTAGGTTAACGGGAAGCGACAACTGGGAGACTATTGGGAAATGTCGATGATAACCCCTTGTCAGGACGCTTTTGCCATGGTTGAAATTAAGGATTGGGTATCGCCCGGGCAGCCGGGTTGCCCCAAGGGGAAGGTAAATGCAGGCCGGGCATGGGGGGCAGGGTTTCGTCGTGCGGCGGGTGCTGCACCGGGGCCGGAGTGCGAAGCCTGTCGGTGTCGGGGCCACCGTGGCCGGCGCGGGTGAGGGCGGCGTATCCGCGGGAGGGCACCGCCTCCGGCCCCAGTGCACGCGGGCTGCCTTCGGCCGGGACTCTCGCAACGGGAACTGTTTTCCGTACCTATGATGGATGGACGGAACCATCCACCAAAGCAGGGAACAAAGTGAGCGAAAAACCGCCGGTAGATCCGCTGGCGTTGGAGAACCAGGTTTGTTTTGCGCTGTCCTTGGCGTCGCGCAGCGTGGTCGCGGCCTATCGGCCGGTCCTTGAGCCGCTGGGGCTAACCCATCCCCAATACCTTGTCATGTTGACGCTCTGGGAGCATGAACCTCTGTCAATCAAGGGCCTGAGCAATCTGCTCCAATTGGACCCCGGAACACTGTCGCCGCTGGTGAAGCGAATTGAAGCTCTCGGCTATGTGCGGCGCAGCCGCAGTGCGGCCGATGAGCGGACCCTGGAGATAGTGCTGACCGAAAAAGGCAGGGACGCCCGGGAGCTTGCCCTGGAGGTGCCCACGGAGATGATGCGGCGACTGGATATGGACGGCGAAGAACTCATTGCCCTCCACGCGACCATGAAGAAGGTCATCGCGGCCGCCTCCAAGGCGCCCCACTAGGACCCTCCGCATTCACCGGAGGATGCCCCGGGGTAATTAGTTGGTGTACCAATCATTGGCTTACAATTGAACCGACGCAGCCCACCGGACGATCCGCCCGCAATCGGGTTGTTGTCCCACAGAAAGAGACTGGAAACCCATGAGTGACAAGAAATTGCCCATTGTCGAGGACACCACGGGATTGAGCCTCACCTACCGCGTTCTGTGGCGCCTGCAGTTCCTGGGGTTCACCGTCCTCGACCCCGCAGACCAATTGCCGCACCGCGATCCGCGCGAGCGCCTGAAGCGCGACCGTGCCCGCAAGGTGCTGCGCGCCCACGAAGCGGCCGGAACCCAAGCGCCCGATGAGGTCATTGCGGCAGCAAACCGTTGATCCAGTGCCGCCCGGCCCTTCCATCGTTGCGATAAGGCCATGTCTCCCCGGGGGGCATTGCCTTTTGGTGAAGAGATGGGATTTAGCCGCGGCAGGCGCGTGATGCATTGAGTGAAACCGCCGTGCGAACAAGCCAGGGAACGGCGTATCCCCTGGCTTGGCGCAAGGACTTGTGGCTGGCGTTGAGGAAACACGCCAACGATCAAGGTTCCCGCAAGAACGGCTAAATCAAGCCTTGAGATGATTGCGGAAAGCTTGGCGGAAGTTTGCCGAAAAGTTAATCTCCATCTTGTGGTTCGACCTGCACAGTAGATGTTGCACCGGTCGCTGGGTCCGGTGCAGGACTTGTGAAGGACCAACACGATGAACAAGATGACGAAGGGTGCTCTTGCGACCGGCCTCGACGTGGCACTGCTGCTGGGAGGCGGCGGAACGCTCGCAGTTTGGAACAAATCAGTGGCCGAGCCGGCAGGAACCATTACCTCGGGCGATCTTGAGCTGACCGCGGGCACCGGAACCTGAACCAATGACGCCGGCACCGCGATCCAACTGGGTTCATACAAGGCAGTCCCGGGCGACGCGCTGCACTTCTCGCAACCAGTCACCGTGGCGCTTGCCGGCAACCTGATGAGCGCGTCGCTCACGCTGACCAATAATCTTGCCTCTTCGGTCTCTTACCTCCAGGTCGGCAGTGCGACCCTGAAGGATGCAAGCGGAACCGTCGTCACCGGGCCCCTTGATCCCAGTTCGTCCGGTAAGTACACCGCCTCGGTCAGTGTGAAATTCCTGGAATCAACCACCGGGACCGAGGGCACCAAGGCCACCAACGACCTGGGAAACATCGGTTTCAAGCTGGAACAGATCGCGCCTGCCGGCACCACCGAGCCGTAACGCGACCGCCGGTAAAACCAGGAACCACGAGGAACACCGCATGGGCACGAAAACGACGCTGAGGATGGTTGCGATCTTGGGGGCCGCAACCATCCTGGCGCTGTTCACGGTGCAGGGAACCCTTGCCGCGTGGAACCAAACGGAAACATCGACACGCCAGATCGTGACCGGCGCCGACTTCTCGTTGGCCGTCAAGGCATCCGGGGCAACGACCCAACAGCTCTCGGTTGCGGGGCAAACCGTGACGATTCCCGGGGTCACCGGGCTACTGCCCGGAGCCACCCGCACCACCGCCGTCACACTCACCAATTCGAGCAACGCCGGCAGCGGGACGTTCCGCATCAGAGTGGATCCGGGACTGCCAAAGGCAACAGGTGCGCTCGCGCCCTATCTCACCACCGTCCTCTACATGGTCCAGGGCGCCGATTGCTCGGTGATCCGCGTGTCAACGGCAGTGGAGCTGGGACAGGGCCAAAGTGGCACGCTCTGCCTGACAGTCGCGCTGGCGGCCAATGCCCCGGCAACCCTTGGGGGAGCGGTTGCCGGCGTTGGCTTCAACCTCAACGCCACCCAACTCCAGTAAACCCACCTCCCAGAAAGGTATGGTCCCCCATGTCCCGGCATACGGCAGCACATTCATCCTTCGCCCGCCACGCACTGGGCCGGGCCGGGACCGCCGTCGGTTTCGTCGCCCTGGTTGCTGCCTCGTTGGCAGCATTGGTGCTCATCGTGGTCCCCGCACTCACGGGGTCGCAGGCCTATTCGGTGCTGACCAGCTCCATGCTGCCGAACTATGGACCGGGAACGCTGCTGGTCGTCAAGCCCGCCCCGTTTGAATCGTTGAACGTCGGCGACGTGGTGACCTACCAGCTTGAATCTGGCCGCCCGGAAGTCATCACCCACCGCATCGAATCACTCGCCGCGGACCAGTCGGGCATGCGCACGCTGGTCACCCGGGGAGACAACAACGATGTTGCCGATGAAACCCCTATCACCGAGGTGCAGATGCGCGGGAAGCTGTTCTACGCGGTGCCGTACGCAGGATTCGCGGCCAATTGGCTAGGCAACCACGACCGCGGACTGGTGGGCAACCTTGCTGCAGCCGGGCTGATTGGCTACGGTGCCATCACCATGATCCGCGGACTTCTCGCACGGCGGCGTGCCGCGGCGACCCCCGGCCAGGACGACGAGGCCTCCCGGCAGGTGTCGGCGGGAGCGCGCGCGGCACCCGCGAGCGGTCCGGTTCATGGCGCATCGCGGCGATTGTCTACGGCGTCATCGTGGTCCTTGGGCTCGGCGCCACCGGAGCACAGGCACTGTGGACGCTGAACGGGTCGGTGGCCTCCACCGTGGTTGCCGGCGCGTGGGCACCGCAGGGCGTGAACCCCGCAACCGTGACCTGTATCCGCAAGGACGGTCCGCTGTTGGGCGATACATACTCCGACCTGACCCTGAACTGGGGTCCGGTCGACGCGACGGCTTACACGGTAAGGGCCGTGCGGAACTCGGTCGCGACGACAATAACCACCTCGTCCGCAACGGCAACCTTGCGCCTGGACGGCGCGGCCCTGCTGGGCACGTACGTGTATGCCGTGACAATCACGCCCACGGCCTCGGGGCTTAGCGGCGCGCCGGCGCGCGTCACGGCGGAGCTGTCCAAGGTCCTGCTCGTGTCCAGCGTGAAGTGCACCCCTGCCTCGTAGCGGGCCGGGACGGCTACGCGCCGACGTAGGCGCCTAGGTGCTTGCCGGTCAGCGTGGATCCATCGGCCACCAGCTCCGCAGGGGTCCCCTCGAAAACGATGGTGCCCCCGTCGTGGCCGGCGCCCGGGCCGAGGTCGATGATCCAGTCGGCGTGGGCCATGACCGCCTGGTGGTGCTCGATCACGATGACCGACTTGCCCGACTCCACCAGCTTGTCCAGCAGGCCCAGCAGCTGCTGGACGTCGGCCAGGTGCAGGCCCGTGGTCGGCTCGTCCAGGATGAGGATGCCGCCGGATTCTCCCATGTGGGTGGCCAGCTTGAGGCGTTGGCGTTCGCCGCCCGAGAGTGTGGTCAGCGGCTGGCCGATGCCCAAGTAGCCCAGGCCCACGTCCGAGAGCCGGGAGAGGATCTTATGTGCTGCCGGCAGCTTCGCCTCGCCGGCGGCGAAGAATTCCTCGGCTTGCGCCACCGACATCGCCAGCACCTCGGAGATGTCCTTGCCGCCCAGGTGGTAGTCGAGCACCATCGCGTCGAAGCGCTTGCCCTCGCACTCCTCGCAGGTGCTGGAGACCCCGGCCATCATGCCCAGGTCGGTGTAGATGACCCCGGCGCCGTTGCAGGTGGGGCAGGCGCCCTCGGAGTTCGCGCTGAACAGCGCCGGCTTCACGCCGTTGGCCTTCGCGAAGGCCTTCCGAATGGGCTCCAGAAGCCCGGTGTACGTGGCCGGGTTGGAGCGCCGCGAGCCCTTGATGGAACCCTGGTCGATGCTGATGACGCCCTCGCGCCCGGCCACCGAACCGGTGACCAGCGAGCTTTTTCCGGACCCGGCGACGCCGGTGAGCACCGTGAGCACGCCGAGGGGGATGTCCACGTCGACGTTCTTCAGGTTGTTGGTGTTGGCGCCGCGCACCTGAAGCGCCGAGGTGGAAGTGCGCACGGTCTCCTTCAGCGTCGCCCGGTCATCCAGGTGGCGCCCGGTAATGGTGTCGCTGGAGCGCAGGCCCTGCACGCTGCCCTCGTACATGATCTGCCCGCCGGCGGTTCCTGCCTTCGGGCCTAGGTCAACGACATGGTCGGCGATGGCGATGGCCTCGGGCTTGTGCTCGACGACCAGCACGGTGTTTCCCTTGTCGCGCAGGGCAAGCAGCAGCTCGTTCATCTTGTCGATGTCGTGCGGGTGCAGCCCGATGGTCGGCTCGTCGAAGACGTAGGTGACGTCGGTGAGCGAGGAACCCAAGTGGCGGATCATCTTGGTGCGCTGCGCCTCGCCGCCCGAAAGCGTGCCCGAGGGGCGGTCAAGTGAGAGGTAGCCCAGCCCGATGTCGACGAAGGAATCCAGCGTGTCTCCCAGGGCGCCGAGCAGCGGGGCGACCGAGGGTTCGCGCAACGAGCGGACCCACGCTGCCAGGTCGCTGATCTGCATGGCGCAGGCGTCGGCGATCGACTTCCCGTCGATCTTCGAGTTTCTGGCGTGCTCGGCCAGGCGCGTACCGCCGCACTCGGGGCAGGCGGTGAACGTAATGGCGCGCTCCACGAAGGCGCGGATGTGCGGCTGCATGGCTTCGACGTCCTTGGCCAGGAAGGACTTCTGCATCTTGGGGATAATGCCTTCGTAGGTGAGGTTGATGCCCTCGACCTTGATCTTGGTGGGCTCCCGGTACAGCAGGTCATGCATTTCGGTCTTGGTGAATTTGGCCAGCTTCTTGTCCATGTCGAAGTAGCCGGATCCGGAGAAAATGCGCCCGTACCAGCCGTCCATGGAGTATCCGGGAACCGTCAGCGCCCCCTCGGAAAGTGACTTGGTCTCGTCGAACAGCGCGGTGAGGTCGAAGTCGTTGACCTTCCCGCGGCCCTCGCACTCCGGGCACATGCCGCCGGTGATGGAGAAGCTGCGCCGCTCCTTGATCTTCTTGCCGCCCTTTTCGAGGGTGACGGCGCCGGCGCCGGAGACCGAGGGGACGTTGAAGGAGTAGGCCTGCGGGGAGCCGATGTGCGGCTGCGCCAGTCGGGAGTAGACGATGCGCAGCATCGCGTTCGCGTCGGTGACGGTCCCGACGGTGGAGCGCGGGTTGGAGCCCAGGCGTTCCTGGTCCACCAGGATCGCGGTGGTTAGGCCCTCGAGCGTGTCGACCTCGGGGCGGGCCAGGGTGGGCATGAAGCCCTGTACGAACGCGGAGTAGGTCTCGTTGATCATGCGCTGGGACTCGGCGGCAATGGTGCCGAAGACCAGCGAGGACTTGCCGGAGCCGGAGACGCCGGTGAACACCGTGAGGCGGCGCTTGGGGATCTCGACGCTGATGTCCTTGAGGTTGTTCACCCGCGCGCCACGCACGCGGATCACCTCGTGGCTGTCCGCGGCGTGCACCGATGCGGGCCTGTTGGTGGTCATCTCGCTGGTCATCGCTTTTCCCCTTCGTGCCGTTTCCGCGTCGGCGGAACTCCCGTGCCTACACTATCGCCCCGGTGCCGGCGTAGGCTTCTTGGAAACTGCCAGGCTTTCTCGCGCGCCTGGAGCGCGGGGACAAAGTGCCCTTGTGGTCCGCCGCGCACGCGACTCGCTTCGGAACATGTCCGGTTCCGCAAATCACCGCGTGGCCATGCCCCAGCCCAGAAGGCGCAGCGGGAATATGCTGCTGCGCCTGCGGCTCGGGGCCACCGAGGAAGAGATCATTGACGCGGCCACCGCGACCTACGTGGGCAGGTTCGTCCGCTCGCTGCCCGAAGGTTATGACACGGTGCTCGCCGAAGAGGCCGAGAACGTCAGCGCGGGCGAGCGGCAGCTGATCACCATCGCCCGCGCGTTCCTGGCCAGACCCAGCGTGCTGATCCTGGACGAGGCCACCAGCTCGGTGGACACCCGCACCGAGGCGCTGGTGCAGGAGGCCGTGGCCGCGCTGCGCGGTGACCGCGCACCGGCTCTCCACGATCCGCGACGCCGACCTGATCCTGGTGATGGACGCCTGGCGGATCGTCGAACAGGGGAGCCATGGGGAATTGCTGTCTGCCGGCGGCGCCTACATCGAGCTGTACAACGTGCAGTTTGCGCTTCCGGTCGATAACGGGCTGCGGCCCCCGGTCCGGTGACAAATAACTTCCCGGGAAAGCCTATCCGTGAACTCTTTACCTGTATCGCCGTATTCAGTCATGACCAAAAACCGATTGGATCATGACACGAATCAGTTGCTTTCCGTGTGGCTAGGCGTGCGGGCGATCGCTACGGAACTCGCGTGGGAGAAACAGATCGAATACGTGGCGTACGCAGAAGAGGTCCGCTGACTGGTTTCCAAGAGGTCGCCCGCAAGTTCCCCGCCTCTCGGTCGCTAATCGAGCTGGAGCGGTTCTGCGGCACTCAGGATGATTTCAACCCAGAGCGGGACTGGAGGAGTGGGCTTGCCAATGGAGGGGTGGCTATCGGAACTTGGGACTCGAACATTAGCTGCGACACACTATTAGGGTCCGGCCGTGATGGCTTCCGAGATCCCGTAATTGTCCAGACGGTGTCTGGACAATTACGGGTATCGGCTTGGTGCCTCCAGCCCGGGACAAGCCGTGACCGGAAGTGAGTCCGTTCATCAGGTCGATCATTTCGAGGTGTTGGCGGCGGTGAAGGACCAGGTGCGTCCGGGGCCGAGCGAAATATGCACCAGGACGTGGCGTCGTTGCCCCGGGCGCGCCTTCCCGTTGGGTGCAAGGCGAGCACGAGCTGTCCGTTTCGCAAGGCGATCCGGAAACCGCCTCCTCAGCTATCCGCTCCGGCCACGCGGTGGACCTTGATGGAGTTGGTGGACCCGGGGATTCCCGGGGGTGAACCGCTGGTGATGACGACCAGGTCCCCGGGTGCGGCCAGGCCGTTGGCCCGCAGCTTCTCATCCACCTGCCCGATCATGGCGTCGGTGTGCTCCGCGGGTGGAACCCGGTGGGCGGTGACGCCCCAGGCCAGAACCATGGTGTTCAACACTGCAGTGGATGGCGTGAACGCGTGAACCGGCCGGGCCGGACGCAGTCGGGAGAGCCTTCGTGCCGAATCCCCGGTCTGCGTGAACGTGGCGATACAGGTGGCGCCGAGCTGGTTGGCGATCTCGACGGCGGCCCGGGTGACGGATCCACCCTGGGTCTTGGGCACGGTGCCCAGCGGGGGCACGCGCTCGAGCCCGTGGTCCTCGGTGGATTCAATGATCCTGGCCATGGTGCGGATCGTTTCGACCGGGTATTTGCCCACGCTGGTTTCCCCCGAAAGCATGACCGCATCGGCACCGTCCAGCACGGCGTTGGCGCAGTCCGAAGCCTCGGCCCGGGTGGGAGTTGGGGACTCGATCATGGACTCGAGCACCTGGGTGGCTACGATCACCGGCTTGGCCCGTCGGCGGGCCAGCTCGATGGCGCGTTTTTGCACCAGGGGAACCTCCTCCAGTGAAAGCTCCACGCCGAGGTCGCCGCGGGCCACCATGATGGCGTCGAAGGCGTCGACAATTTCCTCGAGCGCGTCAACGGCCTGGGGTTTTTCGATCTTGGCGATGACGGGGGTGCGTCGGCCTTCCTCGTCCATGATTTCGTGGACCCGTTGTATGTCGGCCGCATCCCGCACGAAGGACAACGCGACCATGTCGACTCCCGTGCGCAGCGCCCAACGGAGATCCAGCTCGTCCTTGGCGGTGAGCGCGGGGATGCTGACGGCCACGCCGGGAAGATTGATGCCCTTGTTGTTGGAGACCAGGCCGGCCACCACGACTTCGGTCACCACGTCGGTGTCGGTGACCGAGAGGGCGCGCAGGGCGACCTTTCCGTCATCGATCAGCAGGATGTCGCCGGGATTCACATCGCCGGGCAATCCCTTGAAGGTGGTGGAGCAGATCTCGGCGGTTCCCACGACGTCACGGATCGTGATCGTGAAACGTTCCCCGGCGGCCAATGCGTGGGGTCCCTCGGCGAAGCGGCCGAGGCGGATCTTCGGGCCTTGGAGGTCGGCAAAGATCCCCACTGGCCGGTTCGATTCCTGTGCGGCCTTGCGCACATTGAGGTATGTCTGCTCGTGCACGTCGTGCTCTCCGTGGCTCATGTTCAACCGGGCAATGTCGACACCCGCTTCCAGGACAGCGAGTGTGGCAGCGTAGCTGCCGATGGCGGGACCGAACGTGGCAACGATCTTGGCGCGTCTCATGAGTGAATGCTGTCCTTGCGCGGAGTAAGGGTGGCGGATATTTGTTTTCCGAGCTCCGTCAACAAAGCCGCCGAAAGCTCGGCGTCGCTGGAACTATCCAGGGCGGTCATCGAGCTCAGCGAGTGGATGGCGGAGATGCGGTTCTCGGGCAGCGAATCGACGCCCAGGGCGTTGTGGCCGACCACCGCAACGACCGGGACCGGCGCGGCGCGGCGGGCCACCACCACAGGCAGTTTTCCGGCCAGCGTCTGAGTGTCGAGCTTTCCTTCGCCCGTGATGACCAAGTCGCAGTCGGCCAGTGCCGTCTCGAAGCCAAGCAGGTCCAGGAAGAAGTCCGCACCGGACACCATGCGTGCGCCCAGCAGCATTGCGGCGAAGCCGATTCCGCCGGCGCTGCCCGCCCCGGGGGCCAAGGCGCAGGCGCTCCCCGGCAACCCAGCCTCGTCGAGTTTCCGGACCAAGTGGGCCAGTCCTGCCTCGAGCAACTGCACGTCCTGTGCGGTGGCGCCCTTTTGCGGCCCGTACACGGCCGCGGCCCCGTCTGGACCCAGCAGAGGATTCTGCACGTCGTTGGCGGCGACCAGGTCGATTCCTGCCAGGGGGAGCACGCCTGAGGCTTCGAGGTAGGCGATGTTCTTCAGGGTGCCGCCGGAAGGGACGAATGACCGCCCCGATTCGTCGAAAAAGCACATCCCCAGCGACGAGAGCATGCCCGCACCGCCGTCGGTCGTGGCGCTGCCGCCCAGGGCCAGAACCACCTGCTTAGGCCCGTGGCCCAGGGCTGTGGCGATCCCCTGTCCGAAGCCGTCGCTGCTGCTGGACAGCGGGGCCAGTGTCCCGGGGGCGAGCATCTGCAGGCCCGAGGTGGTGGCGACCTCAACGACGGCGGCGGATCCGTTGAAGGCCAGCGTGGTGATGGCCGGTGAACCGTCGGGCCCGCGCACGTGCGCCGGTAGGGGCCTGAAGCCTGCGGCCAGTGCAGCCTCGATGCTTCCGTCCCCGCCGTCGGCCAGCGGGAGGACGCGGCATTCGACGTGGCGTCCGACGGGGCCGGTTCCCAGTCCGGCCGCCAGGGCGTCGGCCGCCTCGGCGGCGCTGAGCGATCCCTTGAACTTGTCCAGGGCCAGCAAGATCTTCATCGTGCTGCCGCCCCCACCAGAGTCTCGCTCGTTGTTGCCGGTCCATTCACCGAGGGAGGTTCCGTGGCATCCGAGGCCTCCGGCCCGCCGGTGTCGGCGTCCCCGGATTCAAGCGGCGGGACGTCCTCGCCGTTGAAGACCCGGCGGACCCGATCGATGTCCAGTGACTTGTCCCACCAGGCGATGAAGAGGGTGGCCACCGCGTTGCCGCAGAAGTTGACCAGGGCGCGGCACTCGGACATGAACTTGTCGATGCCGAAGATCAGCATGATGCCCGCCGCGGGGATGGTGCCCAGGGTGCTCAGGGTTGCGGTCAGGGCGATGAACCCGCCGCCGGCAACGCCGGCCGCGCCCTTGGAGGTCAGCAGCATGACCGCGAGCATGCCCAACTGCTGCCCGACGGTCAGCTCGGTGTTGGTGGCCTGCGCGATGTAGACCGCGGCCAGCGAGAGGTAGATCGCCGCACCGTCGAGGTTGAAGCTGTAGCCGGTGGGAACCACCAGTCCGACGGTCTCCTTCTTGACGCCCGCGTGCTCCAGCTTCCGCATCAGCCCGGGCAGCGCCGGTTCGGCCGTCGAAGTGCCCAGGATCAGTAGGAGCTCCTCCTTGAAGTGCTTGAACATCTTGAAGATGTTCAACCCCAGGAAGGCCATGATCCCGCCGAGGAACACGATAACGAAGATGATTGAGGTGCCGTAGAAAAGCAGGATCAGCCACCCGAGGCTGGAGAGCGTCTCCACGCCGTACTTGCCCACCGCGAAGGCCATGGCGCCAAACGCGCCCAGCGGAGCGGCCTTCATGATGAAGTTCAGGACCTTGAAGACGATGGCGGTCAGCCGCTGGACCATGTCCAGGACCGGGGCGCCGATCTTGCCCACCGCATTGAGGGCGATGCCGAAGATGACGGCCATGAAGATGATCTGCAGGATGTCGCCCTCGACGAAGGGGGCGGCCATGGATCCGGGAATGATGTGGGTGAGGAATTCCCACCATTGCTGGTTCTCGCCCTTTTCGATCAATTCGGCGGCCTTGCCGGTGGTTTCGATCTGGCTTGCGTCGGCGTTCACGCCGTCTCCCAAACGGAAGATATTGATGGCGACCAAGCCCAACAGCATCGCGCAGATGGTGCCGATCTGGAAGTAGCCCAGCGCCTTCAGGCCGGTGGCCCCGACCTTTTTGAGGTCCGCGACGCTGGCGATGCCTCCGACGATTGTCAGGAAGACGATTGGGCCGATCAGCATCCGCATGGCCTCGACGAATGTCGTGCCGATCGGCTGCATGGCCTCGCCGGTGGATGGCGCAAGCCAACCGACGATGACGCCGGCGACGATTGCGATGAGGACCCAGAAGTACAACTGGCGGTACCAGCGCTTGCGCACAGGTCCGGTGGTCTCGCTATGCATGGTGGTGTCCATGATTCCTACCTCGTTGTTGGAACAAGTCGGGCTCCGGACTCTCACGCATGCTCGGAAGCGGGACTTGGAAAGATGGGTGGGCCGGAAACGGAAAGCGTTTCGCGGCGGGGGAGTTCCGGAGGCCGGGCGGCCGATGGCGCCCGGCCTCCGGGAAGGCTCGGGATATTAGACGGCTGCCAGGTTCCTGCTCAGCGCCGCAACGATGGCCTCGGTGACGGCCTCGGTGTCCGAGGAACCCCCGATATCACGGGTGAGGTGACCCGAGCCGGTCGCGGCCTCGATGGCGGCCTCGATGCGGCGGGCTTCCTCGGGCAGTCCGAAGTGGTCGAGCATCAACGCTGCGCTGGCAATGGCCCCGATGGGGTTGCAAATGCCCTGGTCGGCGATGTCCGGTGCGGTGCCGTGGACCGGTTCGAACATGGAGGGGAAGCGACGCTCCGGGTTCAGGTTGGCGCTGGCGGCGAGGCCGAGGCTGCCGGCCAGCGCCGAGCCGAGGTCTGAGAGGATGTCGGCGTTGAGGTTCGAGGCCACGACGACCGAGAGGTCTTCGGGGTTCAGGATGAACTTGGCGCTCATCGCGTCGACCAGCACGCTTTCGGTGCGCACGTCCGGGTAGTCCAGGGCCACGCGGTTGAAGACTTCGTCCCACAACACCATGCCGTACTGCTGGGCGTTGGACTTGGTGACCGAGGAAACCTTTTTCACGGTGCGGGTGCGGGCCAGGTCGAAGGCGAATCGGATGATGCGTTCGCAGCCCTTTTCGGTGAACAGGGCGGTCTGCAGGGCGACCTCGTTGCCCGGGCCGCGGCCGGAAAGGTTGCGCCCGCCCAGTCCGGCGTATTCCCCTTCGCTGTTTTCGCGCACGACGATCCAGTCGAGCTCGGTGTCATCGGCCTTGCGCAGTGGGGAGGTGACGCCGGGCAGGAACTTCACCGGGCGGATGTTGGCCCACTGGTCGAAGTTCTGCGTGATGTTCAGGCGCAGGCCCCAGAGGCTGATGTGGTCCGGAACGTTTTCCCAGCCCACGGCGCCGAAGTAGATCGAGTCAAAGCCCTTCAGGGTCTCCAGGCCGTTGGGGTCCATCATGACCCCGTGCTCTGCGTAGTATTCGCAACCCCACGGGAATTCGGTCCAGTCGAAGGAGAACTTGCCGCCTGATTGTTCGGCGACGGTGTCCAGCACGCGTCGGCCGGCTGCGACAACTTCCTTGCCGACTCCGTCGGCGGGAATTGAGGCAATCTTGAAAATCTGGGTCTGGCTCATAAAATAACTCCTAATTGAAAGTGCTCCGCATCACATGCGGCGTTGGGTTCAATTAGATCGGGTGTCATGAGATACGTCTAAGACTGAAATTGCATACGCCAAATAGGCGGAACCTATCCAATGTGATCGTCATGGGATGCCGCGTAGTCCCGGGCCACGTCAAGGAAGGCTTTGGCTGCGGGCGTCAGGTTGGACTGCCGGCTCAGGATGGCCACATGCAGTTCAGAGACCGGCTCGATGTGCAACACCCGCAGGCCGGATTGCCGTGCCAGAGGTGCCCAGGACAGCGGCATGACCGAATGGCCCACCCCGGCCAGCACCAGCGGCAGCACCGAGGTGCGGTGCGCGACTTCGACGGCGATCTCCACCTTGATTCCGCTGGCCAGGATGTTGTCGACCAATGAGCGCATGAGCGAACCGCGCTGGGAAACCACCATCCGGTGGCCGGCCAGGTCTTGCGGGGAAATCACGTCGCGGCCACCAAAGTCATCTTCCTGCGGGTTGACGATCAGTACCAACGGTTGACGCTCCAGTTCCAGGACATCGACATCCGGGACCCTAATCGGTCGGTCCGATCCCAGAATGCCGACCTCGCTGCTACCGTCGCGCACCGAGGAGACCACATCATCCACGGTGAAGGCCGCATCCGTGCTTACCGTGATCGATGGATGCAACCGGGTGTAGGTGGCGATCATCGTGGTCAGCGGTTCCACGCCCGGGGACGGCATGGCGACCAGCTCGAGCCGGCCACTACGCACGCCCTTTACGTCAGCCATGGCCGACTGTGCCGCCTCCAGATCCCTGACCACCAACCGCGCCGGCCCCACCAAGGCCTTGCCCGCTTCGCTGAGCACCGCCCGGCGGCCCACTCGGTGGAACAGTGGGACCCCCGCTTCCTGCTCCAAGGCCTTGATCGCTTGCGACAAGGATGGCTGGGCGATGAGAAGTTTTTCGGCGGCCCGGTTGAACCCCTGATGGTCGACAACCGCCAGGAAATACCGCAATTGCCTGACATCCATGAGTGCTCCCGCCCGACCAAGACCCGCACGTGGGTCCGGCGGGTCGATTCCAACCATTATGTTCGCTGCGCATGGTCACTCGCCTTTCATGACGCTGCCCAGGCCCAGCGGTACCACGGAAACCTGGTTTTCAGGCAGGCCGCATGGTGGATCCGACTAATCCGTTCCCGACATGACCCGTGGCAAAAGTTCGCCTTGGTAGGAATGCCCGGTGAAATCTCCGTTTCGCACAGCACCCCCGGGTTCCGTTGTGGTCATGATAGATCCCGGGGGTGCCTTTTGCTGTCCGGGGTCAGCCGAGTTCCGGCAACCTGGACAGCAATGCGCGGGCCGCCTCGGTCGGGTCGTCGGCATCGGTGATCGCGCGCACCACCACGATGCGCGAGGCGCCGGCGGCAACGACCCGATCCACGTTGGAGAGGTCAATCCCGCCGATGGCGAACCACGGCTTGGATGTTTGGAGGGTGGCGGCGTGTTCCACCATTTCCAGGCCGACGGCCGCGCGGCCGGGCTTGGTCGGGGTGGCCCACAGTGGGCCGACACAGAAGTAGTCGGTGTCCGGGTCTGCGGCCGCCGCGGTGATCTGTTCGGGATCGTGGCTGGACAGCCCCACGATGGCCGAGGGGCCGAGCAAGGACCGGACACCCGGAAGCGGCAGGTCCTTTTGGCCCACGTGGAACACCGGTGCGCCGGAAAGCATGGCAAGGTCGGCGCGGTCGTTCACCGACCACAGCTTGCCGAATTCGCCGGCCACTGCGCACAGCACATAGAGCAGCTCGAGCTCCTGACCGGCGTCCAGGTTCTTGTCGCGCAGCTGGATGATATCCACGCCGCCGGCATAGGCGGCACGCAGGAACTCGGCGAAATCCCCGCGGTCGGCCCGGGCATCGGTGCACAAGTACAGGCGCGCGGAGGCGAGGTCCTGGGCGCTTAAGACGGGGGCTGCTTCATCTTGGGTGGTGATCTGGCTCATGTCTCATAGACTAGTTCAGTACCGCGGGAGCCAGGAAAGCTGGCTGAGAGGGCGCCGATTGCGCCGACCGACAGACGCCATCCCCACACTGGGGCGGCGTGGAACCTGATCCGGCTCATACCGGCGTAGGGAAGGAGACCTCGATGTCGTGCACCGTGCCCGACCCCCTGTCCACCGGCATTGTCGTCATCGGCGGCGGAATCATCGGCCTGGGCATCGCCCTGGAAGCCCAGCGCGCCGGGCACCGGATCACGCTGATCGACCCGGACCCTGCCGCCGGTGCCACCTTCGCCGCCGCCGGCATGCTGGCCCCGGTCAGCGAGCTGCACTACCAGGAAGAGGACCTGCTTTCCCTTACCCTGGCTTCTTCCGCCCGCTGGCCCGGCTTTGCCCGGACCCTGGCCGCCGAGACCGGCCTGGACATCGGATACCGCACCACCCCCACGCTGGCCCTCGGTGCCGACGCCGCCGACCGTGCCGCGCTGGGCGACCTGCGCGAGGCGCAAACCCGGCAGGGACTTCAGGTGGACCGGGTGACCACCCGGGAAGCCAGGGTGCGCGAGCCGATGCTGTCGCCGAACATTTCCGCCGCCCACTTGATCACACAGGACCACCAGGTCGACCCGCGGGCCCTGGCCAAAGCCATCCTGACGCGCCTGGCCGCCGTGGGCCGCGAACGTGACGGGACCGAACCGTCCAAGACCCTCGTCCGCGTCCGGGCGACGGGCTTGCTGCACCAGGACCCCGCCGATTCCCGCTCCCCGGTCACCGGGGTGCTGCTTGCCGACGGCACCGAGATCCATGCCCGCGAGACGATCCTCGCCAACGGCCTGGGTGCCGCGGGCTTCGAAGGGTTGCCCGAATCCCTGGTGCTTCCGCTGCGCCCGGTGCACGGGGACATCCTTCGGCTGCGCGTGCCCGCACACCTGCGCCCGCTGACCACCGCCACGCTGCGCGGGATAGTGCGCGGGCTGCCGGTCTACGTGGTCCCGCGCGAGGATGACACCGTGGTCATCGGAGCGACCGCCCGCGAGGACGGCAACCCGGGGGTCAGCGCCGGGGGAGTGCACCAGCTGCTGCGCGACGCGCAGGTGCTGCTGCCCGCGGTCGCCGAACTCGAACTCATCGAAACCACCGCCCGCGCCCGCCCCGGCACACCCGACAACGCGCCGCTGCTCGGACGCGTGGCGGCCGGGGACGGTGCGGATGTGCCGGGTCTGCTGATCGCCACCGGATTCTTCCGCCACGGCGTGCTGCTCACGCCCGTCGCCGCCCACATCGTCCTCGAGCTGGTCGCCGGCCGCGGCGACCCCGCCTGGGACCGCTTCCGACCCGACCGGTTCTCACCGGCATTGAAACCCAAGGAGTATGCATGAGCACCATCCAACTCAACGGCGCCCCCCGGCCGCTGGCCGCAGGAACCACCCTGGCCGAACTGGTCACCGACGTCACCGGCCGCGAGCTGCTGCCCACCGGCAAGCCCGCCGACGGCGGACGCCTGGGCGTGGCCGTTGCCCGCAACTCCGGGATCGTGCCGCGCAGCCAGTGGTCGGTGACCGAACTTGAGCAGCACGACGACATCGAGATCGTCACCGCCGTCCAGGGCGGCTAAGCACCTCCCTGCACCTCCGCCCCGCGCCCCTCTTGGAAGAAAGCGAAGGACCATGACACAAACACTCACGCAGGCCGAACCGCTGGTCATCGACGGCATCGCCCTGGGCTCACGGCTCATCATGGGCACCGGCGGCGCCCCGAGCCTGGACGGGCTGGGTGCCGCGCTGGTGGCCTCGGGCACTGAGCTGACCACGGTGGCCATGCGCCGCTACAGCGCGCCTGGGCCGGGGTCCACCGGCGGCACCAACCTCTTTGACCTCCTGCTCGAGAACAACATCCGCGTCCTGCCCAACACCGCCGGCTGCTTCACCGCCCGCGAGGCGGTCATGACCGCCGAGCTCGGACGCGAGGCGCTGGAGACCGACTGGGTCAAGCTCGAGGTGATCGCCGACGAGCACACCCTGCTGCCCGACGCGCTCGAACTCGTCGAAGCCACCGAGGCCCTGGTGGAGCGCGGCTTCAAGGTCTTCGCCTACACCAACGACGATCCGGTGCTTGCCCTGCGCCTCGAACAGCTCGGGGCCGCGGCCGTCATGCCGCTGGGCGCCCCGATCGGGACCGGGCTGGGGATCCTGAACCCGCACAACATCGAATTGATCGTCTCCCGGGCCTCGATCCCCGTCATCCTCGATGCCGGAATCGGCACCGCCTCCGATGCCGCGCTGGCCATGGAGCTGGGCTGCGACGCGGTTCTGCTGGCCTCCGCGGTGACCCGGGCACAGGACCCGGTGGCCATGGCACGGGCCTTTAGACATGCCGTCATTGGTGGCAGACTGGCGGCACAAGCAGGGCGCATCCCCAGGCGCACGCACGCCCTGGCCTCCTCCGCCATGGAGGGACGCCCGGATCTCTAGAACCGGAACCCGAAGGAGAGAACCATGCCCGCAAAAGACGTTCTGACACTCGAACAAGTCCAGGCGAATCTGCTGCAACTGCCGCAGTGGCGCTACGGAATGGGTGCACTGCGCACAGCGTTGAAGTGCGAGTCCTCGGCCTCCGCCCTGGCGCTGTTCTCCACCATTGGCGCCCTGGCGCAGGAAGCCAACCACCACCCGGACGTTGATTGGCGTTACGACACGTTGTTCATCACCCTGACCTCGCACGATGCAGGAAGCAGGGTGAGTGCGCGCGATGCGGCGCTGGCCCGGTCGATCTCCGCCCAGGCGCAGAACTCCGGCGCCGTGGCCAAGCCTGAACTGCTGCGCGTGGTGGAGATCGCCATCGACACCGACGACGAGGACGCCATCTCGGAAACCTGGCGCACGGCGCTGGGCTACAAGCGGCAGAAGGACGGCAGCCTGGCCGACCCCTTCGGCCGGGGACCGGCCCTGTGGTTCCAAAAGACCGCCACGCCCAACGCCAACCGTTTCCACCTGGACATCACGGTGCCGCACAGTGAAAGTTCGCCCATCCTCAGCGAGTTGGAAGCCACCGGCGCTGCCCTGGACCCCGAGGCCGCCCCCAGGTTTGTGGTGGCCACCGATGCGCAGGGCAACAGGCTATGCCTGTGCACCGAGGAAGGCCGCGAAATCGACGGCTCTCCCGTGGATGGCCAGTAGCCCCACTCCTTAAGGGTCATCCCCCAAAAGCGTTTCGCGGGGATGACCAACATTGTTCTGGTTGCAAACGGCAGATCATTTTTTGTTGTCCCTTTTGTCCCCCTAAGGCAGGTTTCATTGAGTCAGACGCTCGTCGAAAACAACATGGCAATGTTGCCGCCCCTCGTGGAACCGGGGCCGCCCCTGATCGCCGAGGAACTCGAACGCTACTCCCGCCATGCCCTCATGCCGGAGATCGGGCTCGAGGGACAGCGCCGGCTGCGCAACGCCAAGGTGCTGGTCATCGGCGCCGGCGGCCTGGGCTCGCCCGCGCTGCTGTATCTGGCCGCCGCCGGGGTGGGAACGCTGGGGATCGTCGATGACGACACCGTTGAACTGAGCAACTTGCAGCGCCAGGTGATCCACGGGGTCCACGACATCGGCCGCACCAAGCTGGAGTCCGCCCGCGAATCGATTGCAGCCATCAACCCCGGGGTGGAGATCGTGCTGCATCCGGTGCGGCTGGATTCGACCAATGTGCTGGAGATCTTCGCCGGCTACGACGTCATCCTGGACGGCGCGGACAACTTTGCCACGCGCTATCTGGTCAACGACGCCGCGGCGCTGCTGGGCAAGCCCTACGTCTGGGGTTCGATCCTGCGCTTCGATGGACAGGTGAGCGTCTTCTGGGCGAAGCACGGCCCGAATTACCGCGATCTCTATCCGGAGCCTCCGGCGGCGGGCACTGTCCCCTCCTGCGCGGAGGGCGGTGTCTTCGGGATGCTGTGTGCCTCGATCGGGGCCATGATGGTGACGGAGGCCGTCAAGCTCATCACCGGCGTGGGCGAGACCCTGCTGGGCCGGCTGCTGGTCTTCGATGCGCTCGGCGCACGCTGGCGCGAACTGCGCATCGCCCGGGACCCGGAGGCCTCCCCGATCACCGAACTCATCGACTACGGGAGCTTCTGCGGCATCTCCGCGCCCGGGAACCGGGAAGAGGCGGACGAGGCCCTGATCGGGGTCGGGGAGCTGGCCGACCGGTTGGCCGCCAGGGATACGGGGGCAGCGGACTTCCTGCTGCTCGATGTGCGCGAGCCGGTGGAATTCGAAATCTCCCGCATCCCCGGGTCCGTGCTGGTGCCCCTCGCGGGAATCAAGGACGGATCCGCGCTGGACGGGATTCCCCGCGGCGTGCCGCTGATCCTGCACTGCAAGTCCGGGGTCCGCTCCGGACAGGCGCTCGATGCCCTGCGCTCCGCCGGCTACGGAGACGTGGTGCACCTCAGTGGCGGGATCGATGCGTGGGCAACCATGGCTTGACCACCGCGCTCACGGGGCCGTTCGCGGTCACACGGTCCGCATCCATTACCGGGAGAAAACCATGAAACATGTACGCGCGGCCTCGCTGTTCGCGGCCGGGCTGGGGATCGCCGTCCTGCTGGGGGCCTGCACCCCGGCGCCACCGACCGGCCCGGGCCCCTCCACGCCCCCGCCTTCTCCGTCCCTCTCCGCATCCGGGACGGCCACCTCGGCACCGCTCCGGGATCCGGCGCCGGCGGGCACCCCGCGGGCGGTGGCCACGGGCCTGCAGGCGCCTTGGTCGGTGGTGTTCCGCAACGGAACCCCGCTTCTCAGCGAACGCGACTCCGCCCGCATCCTTGAACTTGCCGAGGACGGCACGACGCGCGAGATCGGAACCGTCCCCGGCGTCCGGCACGGCGGGGAGGGCGGTTTGCTGGGCCTTGCCGTCGATTCGCGGGACCGCCTGTACGTGTATTCGACCGCGGCCGGGGGCAACCGGATCCAGCGCTTCGAGCTGACCGGTGCGCCCGGGTCGCTGGCCCTGGGCAGCCCCGAGACAATTCTGGAGGGAATCCCCGCGGCAGGCGTCCACAACGGCGGGCGCCTGGCCTTCGGCCCCGACGGGATGCTCTACGCCACGGCGGGCGATGCCTCAGAGGGCGGCAGCGCGCAGGATCTGGACTCCCTGGGCGGCAAGATCCTCAGGATGACCGCCGAGGGAGCGGTGCCACCGGACAATCCGTTCCCCGGCTCGCTGGTCTACAGCTACGGGCACCGCAACCCGCAGGGCCTGGCCTGGGCGAAGGACGGCACCATGTTCGCCGCCGAATTCGGGCAAAACACCTGGGACGAACTGAACATCATCACCCCGGGCGCCAACTACGGCTGGCCGCGGGTCGAGGGCATCGCCGACGAGGAGGGCTTCACCAACCCCGTGCAGCAGTGGGAACCCGGTGCCGCGAGCCCCAGCGGCATGGTGCACGTGGACGGGACGCTGTTCATCGCGAACCTGCGCGGTACGGTGCTGCGCCAGGTGCCCGTCGCCGACCCCTCCACTTCCACCGAACACTACAACGGCGAGTTCGGAAGGATCCGCGACGTGGCAGTGTCCCCGGACGGGGAACTCTGGATTCTCACCAACAACACCGACGGGCGGGGCAACCCCGGCCCCGACGACGACCGCATCCTGGGCGTTCGCCTGGACCGGGGGTAGGGATCCGCCCGCGTGCCGCCGCCGGGGGAGGCCGTGCGGAACCTAGGCCAGCGTTGCCGCGTCGATGACGAAGCGGTAGTGGACATCGGAGGCGAGCACGCGCTCGTAGGCCTTGTTGATGTCCTCGGCCGCGATGACCTCGACCTCGGCGGCGATCCGGTGCCCGGCGCAGAAGTCCAGCATTTCCTGGGTCTCGCGGATGCCGCCGATCATCGAACCGGCAAACGAGCGCCGGCCGGTAATCAGTGAAAACACGTTGACCGGCAGCGGTTCGGCCGGGGCGCCGACGTTGACCAGCGCGCCGTCAAGGGCCAGCAGCTGCAGGAAGGCGCTGATGTCGATACCGGCGCTGACGGTGTTGATGATCAGGTCGAAGGATCCGGCGAGCACCTCGAACGTCTCGGGGTTTTCCGTGGCGAAGTAGTTCTCGGCACCCAGCTTCAGGCCGTCTTCCTGCTTTTTGAGCGTCCGCGACAGCACGGTGACCTCCGCGCCCATGGCATGGGCAATCTTGACCGCCATGTGCCCGAGTCCGCCCAGACCAATCACCGCGACCTTCTTGCCCGGTCCGGCGCCCCAGTGGCGCAGTGGGGAGTAGGTGGTGATGCCGGCGCACAGCAGGGGAGCGGCGACGTCGAGTTCCAGGGCGGCGGGGATGTTCACCACGAAGTCCTCGTTCACCACCACGGCCGTGGCGTAGCCACCCTGGGTGATGGTTCCGTCGACATCCGTGGCGCCGTAGGTCCCGATGTTGCCCAACAGGCAGTACTGCTCCTCGCCGGCGCGGCAGTGGACGCATTCGCGGCAGGAGTTGACCATGCAGCCAACGCCCACGCGGTCGCCCACTGCATGCCGGGTCACCGAGGCTCCGACCTCGGTGACGATTCCGGTGATCTCGTGGCCCGGGACCAGCGGGTACTGCTGTTCGCCCCATTCCCCGCGGACGGTGTGAATGTCCGAGTGGCAGATCCCGGAGTACTTGATACTGATCAGCACATCGTGCGCCCCGACCTCGCGGCGGTCGATGAGGGTGGGAACGAGGTCTTTCGTGGCGGACGGTGCGGCGTAGGCGTTGACTTGAAGCATGGTTCTCCGTTTTGCGATAGGAACGTTTCACTGCGGGTCGGGTCCGAAGGGGCGCAAGACCGCCTGCCGCGAGACGACAGGATTGCGGTCCGCACCACGTGGTGCGTCGATCCGTCCCAGTCAATCAAATCATCATGGGCAATCGCTGAGGGAGGCCCTGCCGAGGCGTGTACTGGCAGGGTGTGCCCGGGTGCCGCCGCGACGGTCCGGTTCCGAGTCAGGCATCCGATGGTTAGCCACGAACGCGGTTCCCTGACTCCAAGTACGTCACAGACAACCGGAAGCCGGCGCGTCTACAATGTCTTAGGCGCCGGAACACTCACTGCACCAAGCCGGTGGCCCGGGGATGGCATCCAAGGATGAATGTCGCCCCCAGCACAACCCCCTTCCAGGAGATCCCCCCTATGCAGCGCACCATGTTCAAGTCCAAGATCCACCGCGCCACGGTCACGCACGCGGACCTGCACTACGTCGGATCCATCACCATCGACGCCGACCTTTTGGACGCGGCTGACATCCTTCCCGGGGAACTGGTCTCGATCGTGGACGTCACCAACGGCGCCCGGCTGGAGACCTACACGATTGCCGGGGAGCGCGGTTCGGGGGTCATCGGCATCAACGGCGCCGCCGCCCACCTGGTCAACGTGGGGGACCTGGTCATCATCATCACCTACGCCTCCATGACCAACGCCGAGGCCCGCGCCTTCAAGCCCTCCGTGGTGCACGTGGACGAACACAACGCCATCCGCGCGCTGGGCACCGACCCCGCCGAGGCGCTCGCCGACGGCCTGGAAACCCCGCCCTTCGCCATCTTCGCCGACGCCTGAGAATCCGCCAGGTCGTTCCCCTGCCGTGAGAAGCGGCATGATGGAACCATGGAGAACACCGCCGCGCACCCCTGGACCAAGAACTACCAGCCGGGCGTCCCGGCCGAGATCGAGCTGCCCACCGAATCCCTGAGCGCGATGTTCGAGCGTTCCGTCGCCGAGGCCGGGGACAGTCCCGCCACCGAGTTCTTCGGGAAGCGCACCAGCTACCGCGAGCTCGGCGAGCAGGTGGAACGCGCCGCCGAGGGCCTGCGCCGGCTCGGCGTTCGCGCCGGGGACCGGGTCGCGCTGATCCTGCCCAACTGCCCGCAACACGTTATTGCCTTCTATGCGGTGCTGCGGCTGGGCGCGGTGGTCGTTGAGCACAACCCGCTCTACACCTCGCGCGAACTGCGCCACCAATTTGAGGACCACCAGGCCCGCGTCGTCATCGCCTGGGACAAGGCGGCCGAATCGGTGCGTCAGTTCCCGAAGGACATGCGCATCGACACCGTGGTCTCGGTGAACCTGCTCGAAGCCTTCCCGGCCGTGAAGCGCATGGCGCTTAACCTGCCAGTGAAGAAGCTCCGCGCCTCCAAGGCCGCGCTGACCGCGCCCGCCCCCGGGACCATGGCCTTCAAGGACCTGCTCAAGGCCGAGCGGATCGATGCCGCCCATCCGCGCCCGGGCGTGGAGGACCTCGCGGTCATCCAATACACCTCCGGGACCACGGGAAGGCCCAAGGGTGCGATGCTCACCCACTTCAACCTGTACTCCAACGCCCTGCAGGGCGAGGCCTGGATGGCCGGGGCGCGGGAACGCCAGGAGATTCTCTACGCGATCCTGCCGATGTTCCACGCGTTCGGCATGACCCTGTACCTGACCTTCGGCGTGAAAAAGCAGGGCCTGCTGGTGCTCTTCCCCAAGTTCGACCCCGACCTGGTGCTTCAGGCCATGAAGAAGTCACCGGCCACCGTGTACTGCGCCGTCCCGCCGATCTACGAGCGCACGGCCATGGCTGCGAAGGCCAAGGGCGTGTCGCTGCGCTCGGCCAAGTACTGCATTTCCGGGGCCATGAACCTGCCCGATTCAGTCGTAGAGCTGTGGGAGTCGGTTTCGGGAGGTCTGTTGGTGGAGGGCTACGGGATGACCGAGTCCTCCCCGGTGGCCCTGGGCAACCCCTTCCACCCGACCCGGCGCACCGGGACCATCGGGGTGCCGTTCCCCTCGACGGGCATGAAGGTCGTGGACTTGGATGACCCGTCGATCGAGGTGGCCCAGGGCGAGCCCGGCGAGTTGCTGCTAAAAGGCCCACAGGTGTTCGCCGGTTATTGGAACAACCCGGAGGAGACTGCCAAGACGCTCACCGCCGACGGCTGGTTGCGCACCGGGGACGTGGTGACGGTTGATGCCGAGGGCTTCACCACGATCGTGGACCGGGCCAAGGAACTGATCATCACCGGCGGCTTCAACGTCTCACCCACCGAGGTCGAGTCCGTGCTGCGCGCCCACCCGGACGTGCGCGACGCAGCCGCGTTCGGCAAGGCGTTGGAACGCGGCAGGGAAATGGTGGTTGCCGCCGTGGAACTCGAGCCCGGGACAGAACTGGACGAGGAAGGCCTGCGCGAGCACTGCCGCGGACAGCTGGCGGGCTACAAGGTGCCCAAGCGGATCGTGGCCATCGAGGCGATGCCGCGCTCGATGCTCGGCAAGATCCTGCGCAAGCAGGTCCGTGAGCAGGTCGCACCCGGCCTGTAGGCGAGTAGATTCCGGGGTGGCTTGCTCTTCAGCCGGAAGGCAACCACGACGAAGCCCCGGCGCGAGTGGAGGTTGCCCTGGGGCTCTTTTGCGTTGTGGCTAGCGCTGGCGACGACGCTTCGCCAGAACACCGCTGCGGAGTGCTGGGCTAGAGCGCCTCGCGGCGCGCCGCGGCTGCTTCGACTTCTTCAACTTCCGCGGCTCTCGGGGCCTGCGGGCCCCGACCCATGCGCCCGACCCAAACTCGACCATGTCTTTGAGGAGCCCGAGCTCGCCCCACCACTCGTTGGCCGGGACGTAGAAATCTTCCCGAACAACATCGGCCACCTTCTCAGCACCCCGCCACGCCTCTCCGGCAAGCTCGACCGAAGCTACGGCAGCATCCGCGGCTCCCTTCGCAACGACCTGCGCCACGGGAGCCGCCTCTGCGGCAGCACGTTCGACTGCCGGAATGCCGACGACGTAGAGGGTCATGAGAGAGAGTGCGGTTACCAGGGTGCCGAGTCGCTCGACGGTCCAGCCTCGGGGTGCGTTGGATGTCGCGAAGCCCCGCCCGATCCAGAGCTCGGTCACGCGAGCTATGAAGTCGGCCTGCCAACCTCCCCCCACCCTGATCTGCTCCCCCAGGGAGTCCAGAGCTTCGAGATCAGACTCGGACTCCCAGGAGAAGTCCTTGATGCCGATGACCTCGCCAACACGCTTCTCATCTGCGGCCAGCTCCTCGGCCTCAACGAAGACGCCCTCATCAACCTCGGCCCCAGCCTCTCGCTCCGCCAGGCGCGTGGCGGTCTCGATCGCCAAAGCGAGGCCGCCTTGCTTCACGTACGCCGCGAGCACTCCGGTGACCAGGCGCTCGTACATTCGAGAGTTGTCCAAGAAGAGCGAGGACTTCACCAGTCGGCTGGAGTCGAGGTTCCCCTGTAGGCGTTCGAGTGCAGCCATAGAGGTTACCCTTGTGGCCCGCTCCAGCGCGGCCTCCATGTTAGCTATGGCTTTTGGGGTCAGGTTCGACTGATCGGCGACTCGCCGGAGAAGCCTGTCGGCGGTGGCCACTATGTCATTGGAGTTGACAGTGGTCATCGTTTCGACTCGTTGCAACAGGTCGCCCATTGCCTCGATGCTCGTCTTCGCCACGGCCTCACTGGCGAGGTTTCCGCTAGACAGTTTCAGTATGCGCTGCATGCGCTCTTCGTGGTCACGCATGGGGCCCCCGCTCGCCAGCCAGACAGCCCGCTCTATCGGCGTTCTCTTCCCTACCATTTCCCCCCCACATTCATTCTCCGCAAGGGACCCCATTGGGCCCCTTCGATCATCTCACTGAAACGACAGAAAGCCCCACGACGCCCTCTTCTCGCAATGCGGCCAGTGCCGGATCCCGCCGGGGCTCCCTTGCTTCGTCTGACTACTTCTTGGCGGTTCCGTCGGCGCCGACGGCGAATTCCACGACGTCGTCGTAGACGCGGCGTTCGGTCTTGACCAGGTTGTAGTCCTCGTCCAAGATCGGGAAGAGGTAGATGGGGCTGAGCTTGATCTTCGCCCCGTCGCCCTGCCGGGTGATGTCGATCTGCAGGTGGCCGTAGTGCAGGCCGCCGTCAAGAAGCTGCGGGGTTCCGTTCTCGTCGGTGGCCCAGGTCTCGGGCTGGTTGGCCGCGGCGGACCACTTCGAGTGGGTGTTGAAGCGCAGCGGCTCGTACTCGCCCTTCTCGTTTTTCACCTGCTGCTCGCCGCGCAGCCCGTCGGAGGCGACGCCCACGTCGTAGGAGTGGAAGCCCTGCCCGTCGCCGTCGCCGTCGACCCAGGAGCGCTCGAACATCTCGTCGTGGCCGGAGAGCACCGTGGCCACCCCGTACTTCTCAAAGAGCGGGGAGTAGGCGCGCATTGCGGTGCCGGACTGGTTGTCAGCGTGTTCGTGGTTCGGCGGCGTTCCGTGCACGCCCGAGGAGTAGGCGGCGTGGTGGAACTGGACGATCACGATCTGTCCCTGTTCGCGGGCCTCGGCCAGCTGCTTCTCGGCCCACTTCCACTGTTCGCCGCCGACCGACATGTTGGGCAGGTCGGAATCCTCCGCGGTGGTGCCAGCGAAGAGTTCGGTGTAGGCCTTGTCGTAGTCGGCGTCGGTGAACTCGCCCTGGGTGTCGGTGGAGAGGTTCTCCGCCGTGAGGTTGGAATCGTCCCCGGAGAAGGGTTCGCCGGAGAGGGTGCCGGTCTTGGTGTTCTCGTCCGGTTCGCCATTGGTCGAGTCCAGGGTCAGCACCGTCACCGGCCCGTGGTCGGTGCGGTAGTAGGAGCCCTTGGCCGCCGGGTTGGCGGCGTCCCCGTCGTTGTCGAAGTAGGAGAGGTACTTGTTCCGGGAAATGACCGCGGGCGACTGGTCGGCGGGCGAGCCGTAGCCGCCGTTGATCCCCGCATAGGTCTCCCAGTTGCCCAGCGCCGTCACCAGCGGGACGTTGGAGGCAAGGTCGCCGTGTTCGCCGGCGAAGTAGCCAAAGAATTCGTCCCAGGCAGGCTGGTAGCCCGCGCCCTGGACCAGGTCGCCTGCGATGAGCATCAAATCCGGGTCGGCCGCCTCGATCGCCGCCATGTTCTCGCGCATCGCGGTGTCCTGGCTGAGCGGGTAGCGAAGCGTGAAGTCGCCGTAGCGGGTGGTGGAGCCGAACTTCTGCGCCCAGACGGAATCGCTTCCGGGACGCTGTTCGGAGTCGGGCGTGTAGCCGTTGACCGGGTTCAGTTCCCACTCGCGGTGCTCGACGCGGCCCGTGGGTTCGGTCTCGGAGTCAGAGAACGCGATCAGCCGCAGGTCTTCCCAGGACTCGGCGTCGGGTGCGGTGGTGAAGGTGCCCTCATGGCGCTTGCCGCCCTGGTCCACCGTGTAGTCGTAGTCCTTGCCGGCCTTCAGTCCCTCGACGGTGAGCGTGTGCTTGTAGTTGGTGTTGGCCTTGAGCCAGGAACCCTTCACCAGGCCGCTGATGCTTTGGTCCAGTTCCTTCTGGGTGTATTCCATCAGCGGCATGTACTTCGGGGTCGAGGTGAGCACCCGTTGGTTGCCCGCGCCCTTGCCCTTGCCGTTGCCGATGCCCGGACCGGTGAAGCTCAGGGTTCCCGGGTCGGCGGTTTCGCTGATCCAGCTGATGGTCATGGCATCCGGCTTCGGGTTCTGCAGGTAGGGCAGAACTCGGAAGCCGGGCTGGGCGTCGCGGGTGCCGACGGTGCTGTTGGCCGATGCTGTGGTGGCGCCGGCCGGCGTGGCCAGCAGGGGCGTGGCCAGAACGGCAAGTGCCAGGGCAGCGGACAGGGACTTCTTCATGTTTTGCCTCACGGTGCGGTGTTGGATTGGCGCGGCCGGGGGAGCGGCGCGCGAACCCATCCTCCCCGACGCTCACCAACCGAAGATGGCGCGCCGGTAAACATGCGGTGACCGCGGGGAGCCCTGTTGAGGTGGGCGTTCCGGCTCGACGTCCGCCTTGCCTCGGGGCTGCGATGTGTGAAAATCTGGGAAGAAGCCTCATGACAGGGGTTCCGGACGATGGGTGCCGTACCCGGTGTGCGACAAGACGGCCCGCGAGGAGTCAGTCATGTCTTGGTTTATTCTCATTGTTTCCGGTGTTCTCGAAGCCGTTTGGGCCACCGCGTTGGGTAAATCCGAAGGGTTAAGCCGGTTGGTTCCTACCGTTGTATTCGCCGTGGGACTGGTGTTGAGCATGGCCGGCCTGGCCTATGCGATGAAGGAACTGCCACTCGGTACCGCCTATGCGGTATGGGTCGGAATCGGTGCGACGCTGACGGTCGTTTACGCGATGGCCACTGGCACCGAGACGATCTCGATCCTGAAAGTGCTCTTTCTGCTGATGATCATTGGCGGCGTTGTTGGCCTCAAGTCCCTTCACGCCTGAGCTCGGTTCATCGCAACCTCGATAGGCCGGAAAGGGTCCGGCGGTTCCCAGATGCTCGCCTGTTGTGCGATGTTTTCACGCATCCCTTGCCTGGTTCGCCAGGTGGAGCATAGGTTTGGGGGACTGTCGGGCGTTTCCTTGGGGGAGAAGCTATGGATCACTATGAATGCTTGGGGGTGGGACGTGCTGCATCGCCCCACCAAATCAATGTCGCTGCCAGGTTTGCCTTATGGCGCAATGGCACCAACGCTCTTGAATGTCGGCGGATCATGGCTGCATGGTTCGTCGTGGGGGACCCGAACCGACGGTTCGACTACGATTTCTGGCTAATGTGCAACCCTGGACCCAGGGACACCTTCGTGCCTGTGGAACGAAAGACCGCCACGGGACAGGTGCCATGAATAGAACAACCCCCAAGCAGTGCCAGGCGTGGTGATTGTTGGCCGAGGGGCAGACAGCGTCTTGGATCGCGGCTAGGCTGGGCCGCAAACACCGGCAACCCGACGCGCACGGCGCTGGGGGGAGCGAGAGGACCACTGACATGGGCTACACGCACAGCATCACCGTTTCGCTGGACTGGGAGGAAGCAGTGGCCCGCACCAAGGATGCACTGGGGCGCCAGGGCTTTGGGGTGCTGACCGAAATCGATGTGCGTGCCGTCCTGACGGCAAAGATCAGCGCCGAATCGGCCGACCGGATCGGCGACTACCTGATACTTGGGGCCTGCAATCCGCATCTGGCCAATCGGGGATTGCTCACCGAACCCGAACTTGGGGCCTTGTTGCCGTGCAACGTGGTGGTCCGCAGGGCACTGGACGCGACCGAAACCACGATAGAGACCATTGACGCGCAGGTCCTGTCCCGCATTAGTGGGAACCCTGCCATTCGCGAGGTAGCCGCCGATGCCGATACCCGCCTGAAGGCGGCGCTGGACCAGCTACGCGACACCTAGGCCATTCAACAGTCGGCGCCGACTCAGAGCTGCGGCACGCGGGCCGGTACCTGTTCCGTTCCTTGCTTGGCCCCTCCACTGTCGGGCCGCGCAGGTAGAGCCGCGCGAGAAGGGCGATGACCAGTCCGAGGTTCCATGTGCGGCGAACACGCCCGGAACTGCGCTCCCATCTTTTCTTGCGCGACATTTAACCCCCAAGGTTTCTGCCTGTGTGGGGCTCCCCAGCCCCCACACAATCCAGCACGGGCCGAAGACGCGACAGAGGGGGCGGGAAATTCTTCCCGCCCCCTCTGGCTTCCTTCCCGGCTACGCCGCGAGTGCAGCTTCCCGGCCTGCCGAAACCTGTAGGCCCGATTCGTCGGCTGTCACCGTCACGGTGCCTCCCGCGGCCAACTCGTCGGTAACCAACAGGTCCGCGACCTTGTCGTCGAGCTCGCGCTGGATGACCCGGCGCAGCGGGCGGGCGCCGAACTCCGGCTCGTGGCCTTCGGCGGCGATCCAGGCGACAGCCGCCTCGTCCACCTCGAGGCCGATGCCGTTGGCGGCAAGCCGGGCCTCGGTGCGGCGCAACTGCAGCCGCACGATCCCGCGCAGCTGCTCCGCCTCCAGCTTGCGGAAGAGCACCGTCTCGTCGATCCTGTTCAGGAACTCCGGACGCATGGTCTCACGCAGCCGGCCCATGACCTTTGCGCGCAGCTCGCGCTCGGAGCCGGTGCCGGAATCGCTACCGAAGCCCAGCGGGGCGCCTCGGCTCGCCAGGAACTCGGATCCCAGGTTGGAGGTCATGATGATGACGGTGTTGCGGAAGTCGACGGTGCGGCCCTGCCCGTCGGTGAGACGGCCGTCGTCGAGCACCTGCAGCAGCAGGTTGAACACGTCGGGGTGCGCCTTCTCCACCTCGTCCAGCAACACGACCGAGTAGGGGCGACGCCGGACGCGTTCGGTCAGTTGCCCCGCCTCGTCGTAGCCGACGTATCCCGGAGGGGCGCCGACCAGCCGCGAGACCGTGTGGCGCTCGCCGAACTCGCTCATGTCGAAGCGCACCATGGCGGACTCGTCGCCGAAGAGCGAGGCCGCCAGCGCCTTGGCCAGCTCCGTCTTGCCCACACCCGTGGGGCCCAGGAAGAGGAAGCTGCCGACCGGGCGGTTTTCGTCGCCCATCCCGGTGCGGGAGCGGCGAACCGCCTTGGCAACGGCAGCCACAGCATCGTCCTGCCCGACGACCCTGTCGTGGAGCTCGTCCTCCAGACGGGCCAGGCGTTCCTTGTCGTCCTCCGTCAGCCGCGCGGCGGGGATGCCGGTGGCGCGGGCGATGACCTCGGCGATCTGGGCTTCGTCGACCACCGTGTCGGCGGTGCCGGTGCCGGACTCCTCGGTCTCGGCCAGCCGGGCAGAGATTTCCTCGGCCTCGTCGCGCAAACGCGAAGCGTCCTCGTAGCGTTCCTCTGCCACCGCGCGGTCCTTGGCGGCTGCGAGCTCGGCTATCCGCGACTTCAGCGCCACGGTGTCGATGCCCGGTCCGCGCTTGAGGCCCAGCCGGGCACCCGCGGTATCGATCAGGTCGATGGCCTTGTCCGGCAGGAACCTGTCGGTCACGTAGCGGGCCGACATTTCCACCGCGGCGCGGATCGCCTCGTCGGTGTAGGTGACCCGGTGGTGCTGCGCGTACCTTTCCTTCAATCCGTGCAGGATCGTTACGGCGTCCTCAAGGGAGGGCTCGCCGATGGTCACAGGCTGGAAGCGGCGTTCCAAGGCGGGATCCTTCTCGACCTTGCGGTATTCGGCCAGCGTGGTGGCGCCGATGAGGTGAAGCTCGCCGCGGGCCAGCCGTGGCTTGAGGATGTTGCCGGCATCCATGGAGCCCTCGCCGCCTGAGCCGGCGCCGACCACGGTGTGCAGCTCGTCGATGAAGACGATCACCTCCCCGTCCTGCGCGGCGATCTCGTCCATGGTCTGGGTCAGGCGCTCCTCGAAGTCGCCGCGGTAGCGGGTGCCGGCGACCATGGCCGGCAAGTCGAGCGCGATGATGCGCTTGCCTGCCAGCTGATCCGGCACCTCGCCGGCGACGATGGCGCGGGCGAGGCCCTCGACAACGGCGGTTTTCCCGACGCCGGCCTCGCCGATCAGCACCGGGTTGTTCTTCGTGCGCCGGGCCAGGATCTCGATGGTCTGCTCGATCTCCTGCGTGCGGCCGATCACCGGGTCCAGCCCGTCCTCGGCGGCCCGGGCGGTCAGGTCCATGCCGAATTTCTCCAACAATGGCGTCTCACCCTTGGCGGGCTGGTTGGCCTCGGCGGATTTCCGCTGGGTCGGAGCGGAACCGGAGCGTTGTTGATCGGCACCCTCGGCGGCGGCCTGCAGGGTCTGTGGAGTGACTCCGGCGGCGCCGAGCACCTGCCCGGCCGGGGATTCGGTGTTGAGCACGAATGCCAGGAACAGGTGTTCGGGATCGATGTAGGTTGAGCCGAAGGCGCGGGCGACCTGGTAGGCGTCGAGCAGGGCGCGCTGGGCCGATGGGGTCAGCGCGGGAGCGGATTCGGAGTGTCGCGGCCCGGTTTCGGGCAAGCGCTGTTCGGCGTCGCGGGCAATCGCCCCGGCGTCGGCCCCGGAGCGGCGCAGGGCCTCGTCGACGGGCTCGATCTCGAGCATCACGCGCAGCAAGTGCAGCGCGTCGATGTCGGGGTGGCCGTGTTCAACGGCGAATTGCGCGGCACGGGTCAGTACCTCGTGCGTGTGGCGGCTGAGCAGTCGGGTGATGTCGACGGGGCGCCCGAAGCGGCTGGTGCGCTGGCCTTGCAGGTAGCGCGCCAGGAAATCCTCGAAAGAGCCGTTGCCGGCGCCGGATGGGCCAAAGAATGCTGGCATGTTTCCTCCTATTGGATACTTGAGTGCCCTTGGCTCAAGTTAACGCGGATGCCAACAGGATATTCCCGGGCGTGATTCCGGCGGGGCAATGTTCGCCGACGGCGAGATGCCGGGGGCGACGGCCTGGAGATGCTTTCAGCACGGCAGCACGGAATATGCCTGCTTCAGGGTGTCACCCGCCCGCTTGCCCTTCAGGCAAGCGGCTCGTGGGGGACGGTGGTCCTTCTTGCCCGAGGCGTGGAGGTGCCAGTGTTCCCTTTTCCGCACGCCGAGACGCAGGCAGGTGATAGTCCTGTCCATCAACAAGGACTTCGCAGCGGCCACAATGTTCCCGTTAAGGAAGAAGGTCCAACCCAGGATGGATTTGCGGGTCTTCACCTACTGAACCTGCCGCATTATCCGCAACTGGTTGAAGGCGTGGTGAGCCGCAATGGAGGGAATCAGCCCGACGACCGGCTTGGACTGCACCATCCGCACCGCCGCAGAGCCCGGGCCCACCGTCTACTTGATCACATTTAAGCTACCGTCCCGGGGGAGCTCCTGACTATTGCCATCCAGATGGAATCCGGGCTGCTGGCGCAGCCCTACTATGACGCCATCCGACCGGGCTCCTAGTCACCATGGAAAGTGCCGGAAGTCCGCACTTGTGCGGGTGTACGGGATCGAGGGAGCGAGAGCCATCGACCGGTGTCGGCGCCCACGTATTTGTCCGCCGCATGGATTGATAACGGAATTGTAACTTTTGTATTTACCCTCGTAGGGTTTTACATCGGGTCGCATCTAGGCAACCCAGTCCCGATCCGGTTCGCCCAACCCTACCGGCGGATCGCGGAGTAAAAATTCCCGGTAGGGGCGGAGGACCCAATCAACCGATCCTGGTCTTGCACCATGGATCTCGGGGTGAAGTTGAGTCCACCTTGGTGGGCTCGGCCGAGTTAATCTCATGACTCGAATCCGACAGCTAACTTCGCAGGCGATACATGAGAGGTAATCATTTGACCCAGCACCATAATTCCGCGCGCCGCCGCGCGTCCGGCCCCGTTGATGCCAAGCCCGCCAACGCTTCCATGGAGCAAATCGCGAGCGGCGAAAACACTTCCCGGCGGTCGGGCCGCCGCGCACTCGGCGCGGTCCCGGATTCCGCGCAATCCCCGAATGACACGGAGTATGCCGGCCGCCGATTCGTGGCAAGCCTCCGCTATGGAGCGGCCCCGGACGCTTCATCCATGGCCGCCGCCGAAGTCCCTTCCGCATCTGGTGCACAGTCGGTGCCCCTGCCGATGCCTGCGGAAGCCGGCAAACTGGACAGCGTTCGGAAGTTCGCCCCCCGGGACCGGCGCCCCCGCCTCGGGTTGGCGCACAAGCTCGCAGCAGTCGCCGCCGTGTCCGCCCTGGCATTCGCTGCCGCCCCCGCGCAGGAGGCCGAGGAGGTTGCCCCAGAGCCCCAGCGCGTCGCCCAGACCGCCGTCGCGGATGTCAAAGCCCCGGCCAGTGACAAGCTCACGGTCGATCGCGCCTCGGTGACCAGCAAGTTCATCAAGGTGGAAAAGAAGGAAAAGAAGCCGGCCCCTGTCACGACCGTTGCCGCCGCAAAGGTCGCCAAGGACGCCAAGCCGGCGCCCGCCGCCACCGCTGACACCGGAAAAGTCACCAAGCTCGCCCAGCCGGTGGACAGCATCCGGTTGACGTCGCGCTTTGGTTTCCGCAAGAACCCGACCGGTCCGGGGTACATGAACCACAACGGCCTGGACTACGCAGTTCCCATGGGTACACCGATCAAGGCAAGCGCCGCCGGCACCGTCGTGCAGGCCGAATGGGCCGGCCACTCCGGCAACCGCGTCAAAATCGACCACGGCAACGGGCTGGAAACCAGCTACAACCACAACTCGGCCCTCAAGGTGTCCGTGGGACAAAAGGTCGGGCGCGGCGAGGTCGTCGCCCTGGCTGGCAGCACGGGCAACTCAACAGGCCCCCACCTGCACCTCGAGGTCATCGTCAACGGCAAGTGGGTCAATCCCGAGGGCTGGCTGTAACGGCCAGGACTCGCCGATTTTTGGCGGACTTCATTTCGTATACCTCGAGAAGGCGTCCTGCAAAGCTGAATCGATGCAGATCACCACGGCAATGACCGCAAGAACGCCCACGATTCTCCCTACGCGGCCGCTTCCGAGCATCCGCCAATGTGTTGCTCGTCACGGCCGTGTGGGGAATCGAGATGCCCATTGCGTGGTTGGCATTGATTGACGCATCAAGCAGCACCCCCCGAAAAAACAGGAGACTTCCTCTTATGGCAACCACCGTCCTGACCCTCGTCGGTTCCCTCCGCAACGGTTCCACCAACCAGCAGCTGGCCGAGGCCACCGTCGCGAACGCCCCTGAGGGCGTTGAGGTAAACCTTTACGCCGGCATCGAGGACATTCCGTTCTACAACGAGGACATCGACGTCGAGGGACAGGTTCCGGCTGCTGCCGTCGCGCTGCGCGAAGCCGCCGGTGCGGCCGACGCCCTGCTGCTGGTTTCCCCCGAGTACAACGGCACCATGCCTGCAGTGCTGAAGAACGCCATCGACTGGCTTTCCCGCCCGATGGGCGCCGGCGCCGTCTTCGGCAAGCCCGCCGCCGTCATCGGCACCGCCTACGGCCAGTTCGGTGGCGTGTGGGCCCAGGACGAGGCCCGCAAGGCCGTCGGCATCGCCGGCGCCACCGTGCTGGAAGACGTCAAGCTCTCCATCCCGGGTTCGCTGGTCCGCTTCGCCGAGACCCACCCGAAGGACGACGCAGAGGTTGTTGGCCAGGTTTCGGCAGTGCTCGAGGGCATCCGCGCCGCCGCCGAAAGCAACTAGTCCAGAAATGGCATTGACCCTTCGGGGTCGATGAGTGCACCTGTGGCCGGTACCTGTTTCGGGTGCCGGCCACAAGCGTCTGTTGCGGCGGCACATGGCTAGTATTGGCACATGAACGACGTGATGACGCTGCGCTTCCTGGCCGCACCGACCGATGTTTCCGAAGACGGGCTCACGGTCCAGGCCGGGCGCGTGCTCGAGTGGATCGACAAGGCCGGCTACGCCTGCGCCGTCGGCTACTCCGGCGGCTACTGCGTCACCGCCTACGTCGGGAACGTCCACTTCACCCGGCCCATCGAAAACGGCGACCTGATCGAGGTCACCGCCCAGATCGTGCACACCGGGCGCAGCAGCATGCAGGTGGTGGTCACCGTCGACGCCGCCGACGTGCGCGAACGCGTCTTCAAGCCCGCCATGGACTGCATCCTGGTCTTCGTGGCAATGGACGAGCAACGCCGCGCCAAGGCGGTCCCGCCCTGGAAGCCGGCCGATGCCGCAGCGGCCCAACTGGCACATGGGGCGGCCGACCGCGTGGCCGCGCGCGCCGAGATCCGCCAGGCCATGCTGGCGCAGGAGTACACGGAGGCCGGCACCGCGCCTCGCGAGAAGTTCAGGTTCCTGGCCTCCCCAACGGACGTGAACTGGGGAGGGAACGCACACGGCGGGATCGTGATGCGATGGATCGACGAGGTCGCCCGGGCCTGCGCCATGGGGTGGTGCGGGGATGATGCGGTGGCCGTCTATTCCGGGGGCATCCACTTCACCAATCCCATCCACATCGGCGACGTCGTCGAGCTCGAGGCGCGGCTGATCCACACCGGACCGCATTCCATGCACATCGCCGTGCACGTGCGCGCCCGGGACCCCCGCGAAACTCAGTGGCGCGACACCACCCAGTGCATGACTATCTTCGTCGCCCGTGACGAGTCCGGCCGCGCTTCCGCGGTGCGGCAGCTGGTGCCCGTCAGCGAGGAGGACCGGCGGCTGGATGCGCACGCCGTGGACCTGGTCCGGCGGCGGGCGGAACTGAGCCCCCTGCGATTCGCCACGGAGCGGGTGTACTGAGCCGGCGGCAAATACCGTACGGGGCAGGTGCGGCCGGGCATCGGACGGTGCCCGCGGTTGCCGGCAGGGCGGTGCCCTGGAGATCCCCGCCCCGTTTACGATTCCGGCGAATGCGTGTGGTCCCCGCGCGCCCGAAGCGAGGCAACCTCCACGGTGTCCAACCTCGGATGCATATGGTCCCCATCCCGGACCACCCCGGTGACCCAGCTGATTTCCAGTCCGTCGCCGGTGGCCTCAATGATGGCCAGGCAATTGTCGAACCACGGCCCCTTGATGCCGCTCCAGGCAAACGGGGGGTTGGGCACGTGCGCCTGGCTCGCCATCCAGGCCCCGAAGGGGACCGCGGGACCCAGCGCCAAGGCTGCGGCAAAGTACCGCAGGAACCGGGGCAGCGGGTTGCGGATCGGGGAACACACGGCCTGCAGGATTCTGCTGCCGCCCTGTCGTTCGACTTCGGAAACGTAGGAAAAGTGCACATCCCCGGAGAGGAACGTGACTGTCTGCGGGACCGGTCCGCGCTTGCCGTCGGCGACCTCCGTGGCAAACCGGGCGACCTCCTGGAAGCTGCTTTGGAAGGCCGCCCAATGTTCAAGGTCGAAGGTCCTGCGCAACCGCTCACCTAGCCAGCCCCGGAGGCTTCTGCGGCTCCCGCTGGAGATGGCCTCATCCCAGGATTCCACGTGGTGCAGGCCCATGGGCAGCAGGAAGGGCAACGAGGTGCCGATCAGCAGGTGGCGGAAGCCGCCGCGCATCCGCCCATCAAGCCAAGCAAGTTCAGTCGGGTCGAGCAGGGCACGCCGCCCGGGGTCCAAGGTGCGTGCTGCCCGGGAGTCAACCACGATCAGGCGCACCGCATCCCAGTCCCGGCAGTAGCTCCAACTGTGGCTTTCGGGTTCCGCGTCGACGCGCTCGGCGAATTCGTCCAGCTCGGCGGTCAGGTCCAGCTCGCCGGTTCCCGTGTGGGCAGCGATGCGCCGCCACAGCGGATCGGCAGCCCGCTGATCGGGGGAGAGGTTTCCGAGGTGCTGATAGATCCAGTACGAACCGATCCCGGAAACCATGCGTTCGTGCCACCAGCCGGTCTTCTGCATCTCACGTTTCCACTCCAGGGATGAGTTCCAGTCGTCGCGGATATCGTGGTCGTCGAACATCATGGCGCTGGGCAGCGTGGAGAGAAGCCAGCGGTTGGCCGGGTCCGACCAGGCCAGGCTATAGAGGTGGGCGTATTCCTCATAGTCCTTCAGCTCTTCCCCGGGGGCTTCCTTGATGTTGCGGCGTCTGCGGATGAACTCCTGCATTTCCAGGCTCGTGGAGTCCGCGTAGACCTGGTCGCCAAGGAACAATGCCAGGTCGGGCCAGCGGCCGTGCTCGAGCCCGGCCATGGAGAGGGCGTAGGCGCGCATTGCGTCGACCCCGTGCGTACGATTGCCCGCTTCGTCATGCGGGACACTGGTGCGACAGGATCCAAAGGCCAGCCGGGGTTCCTTGGCCGGATCCAGGGTGGCGATCATGGAGTCGGGGAACCCGTCCTCGATGGGCCAGACACGTTTTCCGTTCAGGTGCACGGTGTAGGGACGGACGGTTCCCGCCTTTAGCCCGGATACCTCGACCAGCGCGTAGTGGTGGCCGTGGGCACCGAACGTCGCTGCCTGCCAGGAGTCCGCGCCGCAGCGGACCTCGACGGTGCAGGCCATGGCGGTTTCGACCCAGATGCTGGCGGAGGTGTTGTCCACGTGGCGGAGCATGGGGCCGAGCAAAAGGCCCTGGGCGGTCTCCGGGCCGAGGCCGGCCGGTGTGGTTCCAGTGCTCATCGGAATTCTCCCTGGTGGTGCCGGTCAACCCAGAATGGCACACCGGAAACCTCCGGCATAGACCGGAATTCCACCAAAACCCGGACCCCGCCCTCTCGTCCTGGCCCGATGTGCCGCTGCGCGGTGCGGGCAGTGCATAGGATGGGCTGATGAGTCACTCCCGCTACCTGCAGACCCGCCGGCGCTTCATCCCCGCTGCTGCACCGCACGAGGTCTTCGAGCTGCTCACGAATCCCGAAATGCACCCTGTCATCGACGGCTCCGGAACGGTGCGGGCCTCCAGCAGCCGGTCACAGCGACTGACCCTGGGCAGCGAATTCGGCATGCAGATGCGTCTGGGCGTTCCCTATCGCATCAGCAACACAGTGGTCGAATTCGAGCAGGACCGGACGATCGCGTGGAGGCATTTCAGCGGACACCGCTGGCGCTACGAACTCGAACCCCAAGGGTCCGGGACACTGGTCAGCGAAACCTGGGACGCCAGCCGGCTGCGGCACCAGTGGATGCTTCGGCTCCTGGGCTTCACCCGGAGAACCGGGCCGAACATGGAACGGACGCTCGAGCGGCTCGCCGCGCAATTCCCCGGCCGCGCCGAGTAGGGCACTCCGGAAGGGCAAAACACCGTGCGCCACCGCGCATCACGCACCTCCCGGCGCCGGGCACTAGGCTAAAAGCCATGAGCCAACCACCCGCCCCGGGCCCGACGAAGCCACGGCTCGCACCGATGCGCATCACCGTGCCGAGCCGCAGCGACGCCTTCCTGCGCAAGTTCACCGAGGTCATCGGCGGGCCATTGGGCAGGCACTCCAGCCCGGGGCGCATCGCCCCCGGGTTCTTCACCGTCGAACGCGTGCTGGTCATCCTCACGGTGATCGGTGCGTTGCTGGCGGTTCTGGCGAAGAATGCCTGCAGGCTCAATGGCTGGGGCGGCACCAACCCCTATGCGTGGGCCTGCTATTCGGACTGGACGGCACTCTTCCACGCCCGCGGCTTTGCCGAGAACGCGTTCGCCCCCTTCGCCGCCGGCGCCGAGTTCGAATATCCCGTGTTGATGTCAGTCATCGCCTCGCTCACCGCTGCCTTGGTGCCGGCCGGTGAATTCGACAGGTCGCTGGCCTTCTTCGACCTAAACCTCTTCCTGGTGGCGGGCCTGTGGCTCGTCGTCGTCGTGGCCACCGCACGGACCGCCGGGCGCCGCCCCTGGGACGCCGCCATGGTGGCACTGGCCCCGGGGATGATCCTTGCCGCTTCGATCAACTGGGACATGTGGGCCGTGGCGTGCCTGGCACTGGCGATGCTGGCCTTCTCGCGGCAAAACACTTTCCTGGCCGGGGTGCTCATCGGTGTGGGGACCGCGATCAAGGTCTTCCCGCTGCTCTTCTTCGGCGCCGTGATCGTGCTGGCCATCCGCACGGGCAGGTACAAGCCGCTCATCGTCTCGCTGGCCGGGGCGGCCCTGGCCTGGTTGGCGGTGAATCTGCCCATGGCCCTCGTGAACTTCGACGCGTGGAAGCACTTCTTCACCTTCACCGAGGACCGCGGGGCGGGGCTGTCCTCCTTCTGGCACATCTTCAACGTCACCGCCGGCGTCGTGCCGCAGATGGCGGAGCTGGATGCCGCCACCATCAATGCCCTGGCCCTGGGGCTCTTCGTGGCCAGCTGTGCCTTCATTGCCTATCTCGGCCTCAACGCCCCGGTGGCCCCGCGGCTGAGCCAGCTGGTGTTCCTCATCGTCGCCTCCTTCATCATGTTCAACAAGGTCTACTCGCCGCAATTCGTGGTGTGGCTGATCCCGCTGGCGGCACTGGCCTGGCCGAAGTGGAAGGACTTCCTCATCTGGCAACTCTTCGAGGTGCTGCACTTCTGGGCGATCTGGATGTACCTCTACGCCACCACCGCCGACATCCAGGCCTCCAACACGTTCCCCACCTCCTTCTACGTCTTTGCCGTGCTGGGGCACATGATCGCCACCGGGTACCTGATGTACCGGGTGGTCCAGTCGATGTACGACCCCGAGCTGGACCCGGTGCGCCGGGTGGGGCAGTCCGATCCGCAGGCAGGTGCCTTTGCCGGGGCGAAAGACCGGTTCGTTCTGGGAGCAAAGCATGGCGCATGACGTTGCGGTGATCGGGGCCGGGCCCAACGGGCTGGCCGCAGCCCTGACGATGGCCAGGGCGGGGCTTTCGGTGCGGCTCCTTGAGCGCAACGACACCGTGGGAGGTGCCGCGCGCACCAGGGGGCTGGGGTACCCCGGGGCAATCCACGACCTGGGCTCGGCGGTGCACCCGATGGCGCTGCTCTCCCCGTTCTTTGCGGAGATCGGCCTGCGGGACCGCGTCGACTTCGTGGTTCCGGAGATCTCCTTCGCCCACCCGTTTCCCGACGGCCGGACCGGAATTGCCTGGCGGGACCTGGAACGGACCGTTCAGGCGCTGGGCGCGGACGGCAACGGCTACCGCAGAATCCTTGGGCCCGTCGTTGAGCGCATGGCAACAACCTCCGACCTGTTGCTGCATCCGCTGCTGCGCCTCCCGCGGCAACTCGGTGCACTCACGGTCTTCGGGCTGCGCGCGGCCCAACTCATGGTCCCGGGCCTGGGCACCGGCGAACTCGCCGCTGCGATGATTGCCGGGTGCGCAGCCCACACCGCCGGCGGCGGCCGCGGGCCCGCCACCGCAGGTGCCGGTCTCTTCCTCGCTGCCGCTGCGCACTCCGGGGGGTGGCCGATCCCCATCGGTGGCTCGCAGGCGATCGCCGATGCGTTGGCCGGCATGTTCGTTGAGGCCGGGGGGAGCATCGAGCTGGACACCGAGGTCACCGACCTGGCCCAGATCCCCGAAAAGACAGTCCTCTTCGACACCTCCCCGGAGGCACTGGCCTCCATTGCCGGGCGGGTGCTGCCGCAGAAATATAAGAACATCCTCACCGGCACGCGCCGGGCTCCGGGGTCCTGCCTCATCCACTATGTCCTCAACGCACCCGTGCCGTGGCGCAACACCGAGCTTGCCAATGCCGGCACTATCCATCTGGGTGGCACCGCCGCGCAGATTGGGAGGGAGGAGCGCCGGGTGCGCACCGATGTTTCGAGCGCGCCCTACGCGATCGTTTCCCAGCCCAGCCGCTTCGATGCAAGCCGGGCGCCGGAGGGCAAGCACGTGCTCTGGGCCTATTGCCACGTGCCCAACGGAAACCCCGCGGACCTCACCGCCGTAATGGACCGCCAACTGGAGGCCGTGGCCCCGGGCTTCACCGACACCATCGAATACAGCCAGGCGGTTACCGCGCCGGGACTGGCGTCTCAGAACCCCAACCTGGTCGGCGGGGACCTCTCGGGCGGGGCGACCGACATGCGCGGCATGCTGGTCCGCCCCACGCTGTCCACCGATCCGTGGCGGACCCGGGCCAAGGGGATCTATCTGGCTTCCAGTTCAACCCCGCCGGGTCCGTCGGTGCACGGAATGAGCGGCCACCTTGCGGCGCTGAGCGCCCTTGACCACGAGTTCGGGATCCACAGGTAGGCAGCGGGAATCCGCGGGTAAAAAGAATAGGAAAAAACCTATACTCCCTTATACATCCTTGGACTTCACTAGATTCCGCCATGAACCGGGGGAGCTCGGGCCATTTCCCGAGCAAGACGAAGCGTGGGATCAACCATTTGGTGGAGCCGGTCCGTGAAGGTGCGCGGCTACGCTGGGTGTTGTGACAGATCCTGCCCCGCAACCCAGCCTCGGGGCCGAGCCGAGCCTCGCAGATGCCCCTACCGCCTCGGCCGGCGAGATGGTGCTGCGCGTTCTGCGCGTGGGGCTGCACGTCGGCTTCGCCGTGTTGCTGGGCGTCGGGCTGGTGCGCGCGCTGCTTTCCGAAACGACGATGCTCCGGCTGATCACGGCCATCGCCCTCACCGGTCTGTTGGCAGCGCTGTATCTGGCCGGAACCATCGCGGAAAAGCGCCATTCCGCCGGACGGGCGCCAAATACCGTGCGCTGGGCCAATTGGTGGCTTGCAGGGGTTGTGCTGTTGTGGCTCGTGCTGCTCTACCTGCACGCGGACTATTCCTGGCTGGCGTTCCCACTCTTCTTCCTGCACCTGCACATCCTGGGCCAACGCCATTCCCTGATCGCCGTGGCGCTGCTGACCGCCTCGGTCGTTGCGGCCGGATGGTTCCACTCCGGGTCCCTCGCCCTTCCCCAGATCCTGGGACCGATGGTCGGGGCGATCTTCGCGGTCATCATGGGCATGGCCTATCGGGCGTTGTACACCGAGGGCGTTAACCAGCGCCTTGCCCTGGACGAATTGCGGGCCACCCGGGCGGCGCTCGCCGAGGAACAGCACCGCGCGGGGACCTTGGGCGAACGCACCCGGTTGGCCCGCGAAATCCACGACACCCTGGCCCAGGGGCTCTCCAGCATCGTGCTGGTTTCCCGATCCGCCACGGCAGCCCTGGCGGCGGGGGACACCCGGGCTGCGGCCGAACGCCTCGAAACCATCGGCGCCACCGCCGCCGAAAACCTCGCCGAGGCCCGCGATTTCGTGGCCGACCTATCCACGGCCGGCGACGGAGCCCATTCCCTGGTCGGAAAGTTGCGCCGACTCTGTGTCGCCACCGAACGCACCGCGGCGGCAGCCGGCCGCGGTTTCGAGATCACCTTTCGGCAGGACGGCCCGGCCACCGCGCTTCCCGCCGAGGTTTCCGCGGCACTTATCCGCGCCGCCCAGTCCGGGCTGGCCAACGTCGCTGCCCACGCGCACGCCAAACGCGCTGTCCTCAGCCTGGGGTACCTGCCGGATGCCGTGACCCTTGATGTGTTTGACGACGGGGACGGCATGCACCTCGCACAACTTCCTCTTGAGCCGCGTGCCGACGGCACCGGCTATGGGCTGGCCGGGCTGCGCGAGCGCCTGGGACTACTGGGGGGTTCCCTGGAGATCGAATCAACCCCCGGGGAGGGAACGGTGCTGGGCGTTCGCATCCCCTTCACCACGGAAGGAAGCCAGGACGATGCCTAATCTGAAGATCATGCTGGTCGATGACCACCCGGTGGTGCGGGCGGGCCTTCGCGCGGTGCTCACCGAACAGGGCGGGCTCTCGGTGCTGGCAGAGGCCTCCGACGGGGCCGCGGCCCTGGCGCAGCTGGAGCGGTTGAAGACCTTGGGCCAGCGCGTGGATGTGGTGCTCATGGACCTGCAGATGGACGGCATGGACGGTGTCACCGCCACAAAGAAGATCCGTGCCGAGAACGGCCCGCCGGTGCTGATCCTGACCACCTACGACTCGGACGCCGACATCCGGGCGGCGCTGGATGCCGGGGCGGCAGGCTACCTGCTGAAGGACGCCCCGCTGCCCGAGGTGCTCGCGGCGGTCGAGGCCGCCGCAATGGGGGAGCAGGTGCTCTCGGCGGACCTTGCCGCCAGGGTGACCCCCGAGGCCCGTGCCAACTCCACCGACCTGAGTCCGCGCGAGCTCGAGTTGCTGCAGCTGCTGGCCCGCGGGCGGAGCAACAAGGAGATCGCCGCGGAACTGTTCATCTCCCAGTCCACGGTCAAGACGCACCTGATCCACATCTACGACAAGCTCGGGGTGGACAACCGCACCGCCGCCATCGACAGGGCCCGGGCGAACAGGGTCATTCGCTGAATCGTGGGCCGGCTACCGGGCCGCGACGTCGGGCTGCCCCTTGAGCGCCCCGAGAATGAGCGCCTCCATCTTTTCCCGCAGGTGGCGGTGCCCCTCCACCGAGGGATGCAGTCCGTCCGGGCCCACGAATCGCTCGGCATCAGCGACGACCCAGCCCCGTTCGATGGGATCGACGTACATTGCCCCGGCGGCTTGCGCCTCTTGTTTGACCGCGTCCCGCAGCGCCAGGAACCTTGCCTCCGGCCGGGTGCTGTACGCCGGTGGCCCAACCACCAGGAATGCGGAGCGCGGCGCCCTCTCCCTGGCCGCCGCGTACGTTCGGCCCACGGCAGCCGCCAGCTCCGTGGGGTCTTGGTGAAGATCGTTTATTGAGCCGAAGAACACCACCAGGTCGGCGTCCGGTGTCAGAGCCTGTTCCACCTGAAGGGCGAAGGTGGAGCCGGTGACGCCGACGTTGAGATAGCCGCTGCCGTTTTGCGCAGCGTTGAGCAGATTCAGCTGCATCGAGTCGTCCCCGGGCGCCATGGCGATGAGGTTCGGCCAGGCGTTCTCGGCGCTGGTGCCAAAACCGGTGCTCAGCGAATCGCCGATGATCACCACGCTGCGCACGGAGGTCGAGGCCGACACCGACGAGGAGTCCGGGGTGGAGGTCGTGGACCCGGTGCCTTGGCAGCCGGCAAGGACCAACGCCCCCGTCAGTGCCAGCAGCAGAGGAACGGGGGCTTGGCGCCATCGCCGCGGAGCATGCTCCATGTTTGGTCCCTTTCTGGCCGAACCAGGTACGCCGCCTTGGCGGCGCCCTCCTTCAAAACGACTGTCGCTCCCCAGCGTACGCGCAGCGTCTTGGCGTCGGCAGGGGCGTCGGCGCGCGGGCCTGGGATCAGCTTTCGGGGCAGTATTTATCCCGGGCCATGGGAATGGGGGAATCGACGATCTCGCCCTCGTTCTCCGAGCAATCGAAGACTCCCCGCTCCTTGTCTTTCCAGCTGTTGACCCTTCCCTGGTCGGAGAGGTTTCCGCACTCCAGGGTGATCGGCACGGAGACTTGTCTTACGGCCTGGTAGCCCAGTGTCTTGGTTGGTTCCTCGATGGACTCAAGCAACTCCACAACGCCGTCCAGCCCTTCAATGCCGCCCAGCGTGGGGTAGCCGATGGTGTCGCCGATATCCTCGGTGAACCTACCGGTGGAAGGGCCGGCCCCGTCCCAACTGATCGTCGCTTCATAGCTCTCGCTGAGGTATTGCGTGGTTTTCTTCCCACCCGAGGTCGTGTCCAGTTCCATGGCTCCGATGATTCTCCAGTCCTCCTCGCGAGGTGGACCCGAGGTAATGACCGGATACTCGCAGCTCGCCCAATTGTTCGGGTCGCCTCCGGCTCTCTTGGCCGGTGCCGAGGGCGATGCGGACGCCGAGGGGGTTGGCGCCGGTCCGTCCAACGGAACGCATCCGGCCAGCAGCAGCATCGTTGCTGCCAGCGGCAGGATCGCCATCGAGGTCCTGCGGGCGCTGCGGCCGGTTGCCTTCACGGTGAACCCTTTCAACGATGTTTGCCCAAACCTACACCGGGATGCGCCGCCGAACCCGGCAACCCGGCTCAGGGCTGGCGCGGTGCGTCCCCGGGCTGCACCCAATAACCCGGTGGGGCGATCGCCGGTGCCGCCGCGGGCGGGACGCTGAGCCGCTGGATCTTGCGCCTGTTCGCCAGCCAGACGATGACCAGGACGAAGACCGTCGTGGTGGCCATCGATGCGATGAGGCTGGGCAGGTTGCTTTCGGTGACGCTGACATCGACCAGGCCGATGGCGCCCAGGGAGAAGATGGCGGAGTTGTTGACCACGTGCAGGGCAATGGCCGCCTCCAGCCCGCCGGTGCGCCACGTGAGCCAACCTGCGGCCAGAGCGAAGAAACCCACATCCAGCTGACCGTAGATGTCGTAGGCATGTCCCATCATGAAGAGGGGAATGGGCAACAGGATTGCGAAGGCTGGATGGCGCAGCCAGCCGCCCACCAGCTGCATCAGGTACCCGCGGAACACATACTCCTCGGCGGTGGCCTGGAACGGCACGAGCAGGATGGTCAGCCCGAGCAAGAGCCACATGTCCGGGGCGTTGAAATCCGGGCTGAAGCCGAGCCCGGACAAGGCGTCCACGACGAAGGTGATGCCGAAGCTTAGCCCCAGCACGCCGAGGGCAACCAACGCGCACAGCCCCAGCCAGCCCCAGCGCATGCGTCCGGCCACCGAGGTCAGCGATCCGACCTTCTGGACATTCATCATCCGGGTTGCCAGCAGGATCACCGGCAGCATCAGGATCAGGGAGACCATGGAGATGACAAAAACGAACGGGTCGGACATGTCGATCGAATCGATGGAGATCATGACTTCGTCGGCGGCACTCTCCAGTTCCGGGTTTCCGATGGCGACGAAGACAAAGACGATCGCAGCCAGCAGCAGTAGGCCCAGGTACAGGCCCAGGGCAATGAGCCCCACTAGCGGCGTCTTCCACCAGCGGTAGGCGGAGTAGGTGCGGGCCAGCCGGTGGAATGGCAGCGGTTCGGCCGGGACCGGGGGCGCCGGGGGCACCGGAACCCATTGGGCTGGGTGCTGGCCGGGCTGCGGGTTCTGTGCCGGGGGCAGTTGCGGCGGCGGGATCGTGTTCATGTCACCATTCTGTATCACCAGGGGCCCGTGGCGCCTCGCCAATTGGGACGATCTTTCCGCGGCCAGGAAGACGGTCCCACGTGGTCCTTTCGGTCGATACCGGGCCACGGGCCCCGCCGGTAACGTTAAGCCCATGACCACGGAACTCGAACCGACCGCCCCGCGCACCCGACTGCGCCGGTTCCTGTCCCAGGCCTGGCGCGTGGGTCTGGGCCTCGTGCTCGGATTCGTCTTCTTTTCCTTTGTCTACGAATCGTATTCGCCGGACTCCGAGGCGGACATGGACGCGGTGGGCCTGCTGGTGGGCCTGGACATGCTGTGCGGGCTGGCCGCCCTGCTGCTCTATCCCTTCCGCCATCGCTACCCGGTGCCCATCTCGGCGGCCCTGGTGCTGCTGTCGATTCCGTCCTCCATCGGCGCAGGGTTCGCTGTGCTGGGCGTGATTTCCCTGGCCACCCGGAGGAGGCCCTGGGAGATCGCGGGCATTTCGGCGATGTTCCTGGCCGCCGTGCCGCTGGGGGAGTACCTGGTGGGTGCCGAGCTGGTGGCGGAAGACGACACGACCACTTGGTGGCAAGTGGGCATCGTGGCATTGGTCATGGTCGGGTTGATGGTGCTTTTGGGGATGTACGTCGGGGGTCGGCGGCAGCTCGCCGTTTCCCTGCGCCGGCAAGTGCACAGTGCCGAGCGCGAACGGGAGGCACAGCTCCACGCGGCCAAGGCCGACGAGCGCACCCGCATAGCGCGCGAAATGCACGACGTCCTGGCACACCGGCTCTCGTTGGTCGCCCTGCACTCCGGGGCGTTGGAATTCCGCAGCGACCTGACGCCGGAGCAAACGAGGCAGACGGCCGGCGTCATCCGCGAAAACTCCCACCTGGCCCTGGGCGAGCTGCGCGAGGTGCTGGGGATGCTGCGCGACCCCAACACGCTCTTTGACGGCGAATTGGCCAGGCCGCAGCCGAACCTCGGGCAGTTGCAGGAAATCCTGGATGCCAGCCGTGCGGTGGGCACCGAAGTCCAGTTGGTCCTGGAAGCGGAAACGCGAGAACGCCTGGACGTCCTGTCCGAGTCCACCGGGCGCCACCTGTACCGGATCGTCCAGGAGGCGCTGACCAATGCCCGCCGGCACGCGCCCGGGCAAGACGTCATGCTGGAGATCGGAGGCCACGCGGAGGACCGGCTGTCCCTGCGCGTCTCCAACCGACTGACCGAGGTTCCGTCCCTCGTCTCGGGTGCAGGGTCCCTGCCCAGCTCGGGTCTGGGGCTGACCGGCCTGGCCGAGAGGGTGCGGCTGGCCGGCGGGGAACTGCAGATCGATCCGGGGACCAAGGGAGAATTCGTGCTGAAGGTGTGGCTGCCGTGGGGACAGTAGGCGAGTCGATTCGCATCATGCTGGTCGACGACGAGAACCTGGTGCGGGCAGGACTGCGCATGATCCTCGAATCCGACCCGCGCATCGATGTGGTCGGCGAATGCGCCGACGGCCGCTCGGCGGTGTCGATGGTCGCGGAACTGTCACCGGACCTGGTGCTCATGGACATCCGGATGCCGGTCATGGACGGGCTGGCCGCAAGCGAGGCCATCCTGCGGGCCAGCCCGGAGCAAAAGATCCTCGTCCTGACCACGTTCAACACCGACGACATGGTGCTTTCGGCGCTCAGGATGGGAGCCAGCGGTTTCCTGCTCAAGGACACACCGCCGGCCGAGCTCATGGAGGCGATCAACCAGGTTGCCGCCGGGCGCACCATGCTCTCGGAGTCGGTGACCAGGCAGCTCATCGCCGTTGCCGGCTCGCGGCCGGAATCCACCCGGCGCAACGCAGCACTCGAAAGGCTAGCTGTGCTCACCGAGCGGGAACGCGAGATCGCCGCGGCGATGGCGCGCGGCAGCTCCAACCAGGAAATCGCCGAGGAGCTGTTCATCTCGCTGGCAACGGTGAAAACCCACATCGGGAGGGTGCTGGACAAGCTCGACGCAGACAACCGCGTCCAGGTCGCGCTCTGCGTCTTCGAATCCGAGGACCGCTAGCGTCCCGGACTACAACACGGGAAGGGCGTAGTGGTCGGCGATCAGCTCCACGGTCCGGGTCTGGGCCTGGCGCGAGTGGCCGCCGACCACGAGCATCACTTCGTCGACCCCCGTCTGGCGGTGGAGCAGCTCCAGGCCCTGGGCCGGGTCCGCGGCGGTGCCGTGGAGCGTGCGGTCGGTCCATTCCTCGAGGATCGCGCGTTCGTGGTCGTTGGCCGGGTAGGCCGCGACCTCGTCCGGGGGCAGCATGGCAAAGGGCTTGCGCTGGAACATGCGCATCATCGCCATCGCCGTGGACGTGGACTGGCGGCGCGCCTCGGCCGGGTCGTTGTCGGCGATCGCGCCCACGCTGACCAGGCTGTAGGGCTGGTCCAGCAACGCCGAGGGCCGGAAGTTCTCGCGGTACAGCCGCATGGCCGTGACGACGTCGGCGCTGCCGAACTGCCGGGCGAAGGCGTAAGGGCGGCCGAGCTGGCCCGCCAGCTGCGCCGAGTACGGGGAGGAGCCCAGGATCCAGACCTCGGGATTCGTCTCGGGCCGCGGCACCCGGTTCTGTTCCGCCAGCCAGGGACCCGGCACGGCGTGGACGTCCCGGTACGGGTGCCCCTGCGGGAAGTCGTCCTCGATGAAGCCGAGCAGTTCCAGCACCTGCTGGGGGAAGTCGTCGTTGGCGTTGTGGCGCCGCCGCAGTGCCGCCGCCGTCTGCCCGTCGGTTCCCGGCGCGCGGCCCAGGCCGAGGTCGATGCGCCCCGGGGCGAGCGACTCGAGCATGCCGAACTGCTCGGCGATCACCAAGGGTGAGTGGTTGGGCAGCATGACGCCACCGGCCCCGAGCCGGATACGCTGCGTCTCGCCGGTCAGGCGGGCCACCATCAGCTGGGGCGAGGAGGTCACGGCACCGGGCATGGCGTGGTGCTCGGACATCCAGAAGCGCTCGAGGCCGCGCTTCTCGGCCAACTGCGCCAGTGCGATGATCTCCTCGAAGGTCTCCTGCGCCGTCTGCCCGACACCGGTGATGGCATTGTCGAGCACCGAAAAGACGAAGGGCGCGTTGCCCAGGGGGCGTGACTGGTTCATGGGTTCTCTCTCAATTATCACGGAAGAAGTATCAGATAGGCGTGATAGTCAGCCTACCGGCTTATCACGGGAAAATACAGCTGGTAACATGAGATCTATGTCAAGGATCCCGCTTCCCCCCGCGCCCGGCGCCGACGACCACCCGAGCCTCGCCCTGGTCAATAGCGTCGTGAGCCTTCCCGGCGGACGCGTGGCGGACGACCTGGGGAGCCCGGCCGAAGCCACCGCGTGGCTCGTCGGACAGCGACTGGTTCCGGCCGAAACCGCCCTGCTGGCCTATTGCCAGGACCAGCTGACGAAGTTGCGCGGAAATTTGCGCACCCTCTTCACCGCCCAGGTGGCGGGCGGCGCTCCGGCGCCGGAGGCAGTGGAGAGCGTGAACCAGGCGTTGGTGAAGGTGCCCAGCGCACCGCTGCTGCAGTATGACACCGGCAGCGGACTGCGCAGGGTCCTGCGACATCCCGTGACCCAACTGGTCGAACACGCCATGGCCCAGATCGCGGAGGACGCGGCCGCCTTGCTGACCGGCGGCCAGGCCGAGCTGATCGCACAATGCGAGGCCAGCTCCTGCGACCGGTTCCTGCTGCGGACGCACGCCCGGCGCTGCTGGTGCTCCACCCGCTGCGGCGACCGCGTGCGCGCGGCCCGGGCATACGCCCGCAAGCTGGGGCGGGCCCAGGCCGGCTGATCCCAGGCCCTCGTCGGGCGGCACCAGCGCCTGGGCGCCGGTATCCCTCAGGGTAAACCCGTACGCCGAAAGAGTGACTGTCGATTCCGTGAAGATCATCCGCTTGGGCGGCGACCGCGGAGGCGATCCTCCGTAACGTTGAAGACATGATCACAGCAACGGCACTGACCAAGAACTATGGCACCAAGCGTGCGGTGGACGGGATCTCCTTTACCGTCCAGCCAGGCAAGGTCACTGGATTCCTCGGCCCGAACGGCGCGGGAAAATCCACCACCATGCGCATGATCGTCGGCCTCGACCGGCCGACCTTCGGCAGCGTGAGCGTGAACGGCCGCAGGTACGCCGAACACCATGCGCCGTTGCGCGAGGTCGGCGCCCTGCTCGAAGCCAAGTCCGTCCACCGGTCGCGCAGCGCGCGCACCCACCTGCGGGCCCTTGCCGCGACCCACTCGATCCCCAATACCCGCGTCGACGAGGTCATCGAGCTCACCGGACTCGGTTCCGTCGCGACCAAGAAGGTCGGCGGCTTTTCCCTGGGGATGGGCCAGCGCCTGGGCATCGCCGTGGCACTGCTGGGCGACCCGCAGACGCTGATCCTCGATGAACCGGTCAATGGCCTGGACCCGGAGGGCGTGCTGTGGGTCCGGAACCTCGCCCGCCACCAAGCGGCACAGGGCAAGACGGTGTTCATCTCCTCGCACCTGATGAGCGAGATGGCGTTGACCGCCGACCACCTCATCGTCATCGGCCGCGGCCGGATCCTCGCCGATGCCCCGATCGAGCAAATCATTGACGGGGCGAATGTGCCCACCTGCAAGGTCAAGACCGATTCGGCCGAGGACCTGATGAATGCGTTGGCCGCGCAGGACGTTCACCTGACCCGAGTCGATGCGCAAACCATCCAGGTCGTCGGACTCGATGGCCGGGCAATTGCAACCCGCGCGATGGAATTGCAGATCCTGCTCCACGAGCTGACGCCCATCCAGCAGTCCCTCGAAGCCGCCTACATGGCGCTGACGCAGGACGAGGTCGAGTACCACTCCCACCTTGGCAACGAGCTTGCCGCCGCGACCACCGGAAAGCAGGACCAGCCATGAGCACCACGACCATGAAACGACCACGTACCGCCGCACCCGGTGCCGCCGGTGGCGGAAAGCTCAGCTTCGCCGGCGTTTTGCGCAGCGAGTTCATCAAGTTCTTCTCGCTGCCCTCCACGCTGATCCTGGTCATGGCCACCTTCGTGGCCATGACGGGGATCGCCGCGCTCGGCACCTGGGGCGTCGGTGCATCCCTGGAGGCCATGGCGTCCGAACCGGAAATGGCGGCGCAGATGGGGGACATGAATGTCCTTGCCGCCTCATTGCCTGTCAGCGGGCTGATGGTTGCCCAGTTGATCATCGGCGCACTCGCCGTCATGGTGATGAGTTCCGAGTTCGCGACGGGCTCGGCCCGTTCCACCTTCGTGGCGACTCCCACGCGGCAGCCGGTGTTCTGGGCCAAGACCCTGATGGTCACCATCGTTTCGGCACTCGTCGCGCTGGCATCGATCCTGTCCGCTTTCCTGGTCACCAAGCCGATCGCCGACAACTACAACCTTCCGCTGGACTTCGCCTCCGAGGCCTTCGGACGCAACCTCTGGTTCGGGGTGCTCTACGTCGTGATGGTCTCGCTGATCGGCCTGGCCTTGGGTGCGATGCTGAGGAATTCCGCCGGCGGCATCGTGGTGCTTGCAGCCCTCTTCTTCGTGCTTCCCATCACCGTCGACGGGCTCTCAGGCATGGTGGAATGGCTGGCCGATGCCGCTCGATTCCTACCCGACCACGCCGGAACCGCGCTGATGCAGATCCCAGGCGCCGAAGGGGCCCTGGAGACCTGGGCCGCCGGCCTCGTGGTCGGTGCCTGGATCGCCATCCCGCTGGCCGCCGCCGCAATGTTGCTGCAGCGCCGCGATATCTAGAACCGGCCATTGGTCGATAGGCTCAGGGACATGAGTGAAAACACGGCGCCGCTCGACTCCGGGGACCCGGAGGCGAGCCTTGCCGAGATCTCGGCACAGCGCATCGGACCGCTGCGCGGATTCATGCGCCGCCGGCCGCTACTGGTCGACACCGCCGTGGTGCTGCTGTACCTGCTGCTGACCGGGCCGAGCCTGGCCGAGGCGGCGCTGGCGTCCCACTGGCCAACCCTCGGGTTGCTCGCGCTCACCGGCGCCTCGCTGTTCTTTCGCCGCAGCCGGCCCATGTTCGTGCTGATCGTGGTGGTGCTCTTCGAGACCGTCGCGACCCTGCTCGACTCCTCGTATTTCGGCGGCAGCGCCGGGCTGTGGATCGCACTGTATGCGGCATCCACCAAATATGCCGCCCGGCGCATGTTCGCGCTCACCGTACTGATCACCGCCCTGCAGGGGCTGGTTTTCGTCATGCTGGGGCTGCCGTCCATGTTCACCGATTCCCCGGAGGACCAGGCTGCCCTGGCCGAAATCGGCGGACGCACCCTGACGATCACGCTGTCCCTGGCGTTCCTGCTGGGCACCAATGCCGCGGCAGTGGCCATCGGTGCTGCGGTGCGCAACAACCGGCTGCACGAGGCCGAGCTGGACAACTGGGCCAAGCGGGTCCAGACCCTGGCCCAGGTGCGCGAACGCACCCGCATTGCCCGCGAGATGCACGACGTGGTCGCGCATTCGCTTTCGGTGATGATCGCCCTGTCCGACGGTGCAGCGGTGGTGCTCAAGCGCGACCCGGCGCGGGCCGGGGAGGTTCTGGGCGAGCTCTCCGGCACCGGGCGCCGCGCCCTGGCCGACATGCGGCGGGTCATCGGGGTGCTGCGCACCGGGGACGGGGTCTCGCTGGAACCGCAGCCCGCAGGCGGATCCCTCGAAGAGATGCTGGCAGGCTTCCAGGTGGCCGGCCTGCCGCTGCGCTACACCCAGTCCGGTCCCGCCCTGCCGGACGACGCGACCTTCCAGCTCACCGTCCACCGCATCATCCAGGAATCCCTGACCAATGTGCTGCGCTATGGGCGCAACGTGAGCGCGGTGGAGGTCACCGTGCACCGGCTGCGCGACGATGTCACGGTGCGGATCCACGACGACGGCACGCAGCAGGAAGCGCGTCGCGAGATGATCGGATCGGCCCAGGGCATCCGCGGCATGAAGGAGCGCGCGGCACTCTTCGATGGCACGCTGCACGCCGGGCCCGCATCCCGCGGCGGCTGGTCGGTCGTGGCCAGGCTCAAACTGCCGCACCAGACCCCATGTTCCGGGGACCCCGCGACGTCCCAGGCCAAGCGCCCGACCCCCAAGTCCCAACACCAAGGAACGTGAGAACAACACCCATGTCCGAAACCACTTCCACCTCCTCCGCCCGCATCGGGGTGCTGCTGGTCGATGACCAACCGCTGCTGCGCATGGGCTTCCGGCTCATCCTTGAGGGCGAGGACGACCTCGAGATCCTCGGGGAGGCCTCCGACGGGGCCGACGGCGTGCGGCAGGCCATCAAGCTAAAGCCCGACGTGGTGCTCATGGACGTGCGCATGCCCACCATGGACGGCATCGAGGCCACCGCCCGCATCGTGCGTGAACTGCCCGAGGCGAAGATCATCATCCTGACCACCTTCGACCTGGACGAATACGCCTTTTCCGGGCTGCAGGCCGGGGCCAGCGCCTTCCTGCTCAAGGACGTGGCACCCGAGGAACTGGTGAATGCGGTGCGCCTGGTGGCCTCCGGCGACGCGGTGGTGGCCCCCCGGGTCACCGCCCGGCTGCTGGAAACCTACGTGCGCGACGGTGCCCCGAACCGTTCCAGCGCCCCGGCACCGGAACGCGACCCGCTGCTGGGGGACCTGACCCCGCGCGAGCTGGAGGTGCTTGGGGCCATGGCCGAGGGGCTGTCCAACGCAGAGATCGCGCACCGCTTCTTCCTTTCCGAGGCCACGGTGAAGACCCACGTGCGCCGAATCCTGACCAAGCTGCACCTGCGCGACCGCGTGCAGGCAGTGGTCTACGCCTACGAGACCGGGCTGGTCATCCCCAGCCAGGGCCTGGACTACTAAGGACAAGCGACCATGAACTCGGAATTCCTGCGCAGCCCCTGGCTGCTGCTGGCCGTGGTGCTGGGGGTCCTCGGGGCCTTCCTGCTCACGCTCTTCGCCCTGCCCGTTCCCGGTTGGGCTAGCATCGTCCTTGGGGTCGGCGCCCTCGTGGTGGCACTGCTCCGCACCCGCACCTAGGGTGCCCCGGCCGCCCACCCCGGTCCGGCCCGCGCACCACACCCGCACGCCCACGAGTCCAAGGGAACCTTGAATGTCCAGCGCAGCCATCGAGCACATCAACGACCTGTCCGCCTTCGTCGCCGCCTCGCCGTCCTCCTTCCATGCCGCCGCCGAGGCGGCGCGCCGGCTGGCCGCGGCCGGCTTCACCGAGCTCTCGGAGTCCGAGGCCTGGGAGCCGGGCCCCGGCGGGCACTACGTGCTGCGCGACGGGGCGATCATCGCCTGGGTGCAGCCCGTCGACGCCACCGCAACCACCGGTTTCCACATCGTGGGCTCACACACCGATTCGCCCTCCTTCAAGCTCAAGCCCAAGCCCACCACCGGGGCCCACGGATGGCTGCAGGCGGGAGTGGAGGTCTACGGTGGCCCGCTGCTGAATTCCTGGCTGGACCGCGAGCTGCTGCTCGCCGGACGCCTGGTGCTGCTTGACGGAACGGAGGCGCTGGCGCGCACCGCTCCGATGCTGCGCTTCCCGCAGCTGGCCATCCACCTGGACCGGACCGTGAACGACGGTCTCACCCTGGATAAACAACAGCACATGAACCCGGTGTGGGGGATCGGGAACCCGGCAGAGGCCGACGTGCTGGCGGTGCTGGCCGAATCGGCCGGCGTGGATGCGGCGGAAATCGGCGGCTATGACGTGGTGGTCGCCGATGCGCAGCGCGGCGAGGTCTTCGGGGGCTCCAACGAGTTCTTCGCTTCCGGGCGCCTGGACAACCTCTCCTCCGTGCACGCCTCGCTCACCGCCCTGGTGCACCACGCGGCAGCGGGCACCGGCGAGCACATCGCCGTGCTCGCCGCCTTCGACCACGAGGAGATCGGCTCGGCCTCGCGCTCCGGTGCGTCCGGCCCGTTTCTGCAGGATGTCCTCGAACGCATCGGGCACGGACTGGGCGCCGACACCCAGGACCGCAACCGCGCCTACTCCGACTCGGTCTGCCTCTCGGCCGATGCCGGGCACTCGGTGCACCCGAACTACCCGGGACGCCACGATCCGGCCAACCGCCCGCTGCTGGGGGCCGGTCCGCTGCTGAAGATCAACGCCAACCAGCGCTACGCCACCGACGCGGTGGGAGCCGCGCTCTTCGCCAGGTTGTGCGCGCAGGCAGATGTCCCGTACCAGGAATTCGTGTCCAACAACCAGATGCCGTGCGGGTCGACCATCGGCCCGCTGACCGCCACCAGGCTGGGCATCCGCACGGTGGATGTGGGGATCCCGTTGCTGTCGATGCACTCGGCGCGCGAGATGTGCGGCGTGGCCGATCCGCTGCGCCTGGCGAAAATCTCCGAGGCGTTCTTCGCAGCCTGAGAGTTCGCCGGGAAGCGCGCGGTTAACACCGGGTGGTTACCCGCTGTTAACCGGTCCGTGCTTTGCTCGCGGACATGATTGCCGAGCCGAAGCCACCACGCCGTTTCCTGCCCGAGGTCCAGTCGCTGCGCGCCGTGGCCGTGCTGCTGGTCGTGGCCTACCACCTCGAACCACGCCTGGTCCCGGGCGGTTTCATCGGCGTCGACGTGTTTTTCGCGATCTCCGGTTTCCTGATCACCGGGCACCTGCTGCGCGAGGTCCGCAAGACCGGCCGCATTGACCTGCCGGGCTTCTGGGCGGCCCGGGTCCGGCGGATCCTGCCCGCCGCGTTCGCGGTGATCCTCGCGGTGCTGGCTGCCACCATGGCCTTCCTGCCGGCCACGCAGTGGAAGACCGTGGGCACCGCGGCCCTTGCCTCGGCATTCTCGGTGGAGAACTGGGTGCTGGCCGCCGACGCCGTGGACTACCTTGCCGCCGATGCAGAGCCCACCGCGCTGCAACATTTCTGGTCCCTGGGGGTGGAGGAGCAGTTCTACCTCGTCTGGCCGTTGCTGGTGCTGCTGGCCGTATGGGTGGCCCGGTCCCTGCGTGGCATCGGGGCCCGGGAACGCGTCGGCCGCCGGGAAACCAGCGGCGGCCTTCCCCGCACCGCTCTCCTGCTGGTCTTCGGCATCGTCATCATCGCCTCGCTGGCCTACTCGATGGGGCTGGTGGGTTCGGGAAATCCTGCGGCCTACTTCATCACCCCCGCCCGCGTCTGGGAAATGGCCGCCGGTGGCCTGTTGGCGCTGCTGCTCGCCCCGCCCGAACCCGGGCTGGCGGCACGCGGCGCTCGATGGCTCGATGTCCCCGGCGTGCGGACGACGCTGGCCTGGGGCGGCTTTGCAGCCATCGCGGCGGCAGCCTTCGGTTTCGATGCCGGCACACCCTTCCCTGGGCTGTCGGCAGCGCTGCCGGTCGCCGGAACCCTGGCGGTGATCCTGGCCGGCCAGACCAGTGGAGTCCTGGCCCCGCAAAAACTCCTGGAACTGCCCGCGGTGCAATGGGTGGGCAACGTGTCCTACTCGCTGTACCTCTGGCACTGGCCTGCGCTCACCTTCTTCCTGTTCTTCGCCGAGGACGAGCCGGGACCCGCCCAGAGCATCGGGTTGCTGGTCCTTTCGCTGCTGCTTGCAGGTGCCAGCCACCGCTGGATCGAAACCCCGGTGCGGACCCTGGCCCCGCTCGCCGCCTCGAACTGGCGTGCACTGGGTGCCGGTGCGGCCGCCCTGGTCCTGGTCGCGGCACTCGCGGTGGCCCCCGGGACGCTGGCCGAGCGCGAGATCGCAGCACAGGAACGCGCTGTCGCCACCCTGCTGGCCGCCCCTCCGGCAGGGTTTGGCGCGGCGTCGGTCCCGGCCGGTGCCCCCGCCTACCTGGAGGGCCAAAAACAGATCGTCCCGGTCCCCGCCGACGCAGAGCACGACCTGCCCGACCTGGGAGAGTGCGTGCAAAAACCGAAGTCACCTATCACCGTCGAATGCGCCAAGGGCGCCAAGGACGGATCCCTGACCGTGGCCCTGGTGGGCGACTCGCATGCCACGCATTGGTACCGGGCGATGGAAGAGACCGCCAAGGAGCAGGGCTGGACACTGCTGACCTACCTGAAGAACTCCTGCCCGTTCAACGCCACCAAGCGCACCGCCGAGGCCGACGGCAGCATTTCCTGCCACCAGGCAAACGAGGACACGCTGGAGCGCATCCTGGAACGCGGGGACGTGGACGCGGTGTTGACCAGCCACTGGGCCGGGGCCACCTTCGAAAAGGGGGCCGCAGAGGGTTTCGCCGAGTATTGGGGCAAGCTCGAGGACGCCGGCATCCGGGTCTACCCGATCATCGACACCCCGCGACCCGGAACGAAGTCCTATGCACGGGACTGCGTGGCGCAGAACCCGGACGAACTTGCCACCTGCGGCGCCCCGGTGTCCGAGGCCTTTGAGGCCAATGACTACACGCTGGCCGCGGCCGGGTTGGAGCCACGTGCGGGGGTGCTGGATTTCTCCGACCAGTTCTGCGCTGACGGATTCTGCCCCGCCGTCATCGGGAACGTGTTGGTATACCGGGACAAGCACCATGTCTCTGACACCTATGTACGGACGCTGGCCCCGGTCTTCGGCGAACGGCTTGAGGCGTTGCTTCGCGCCGACGGGCTTATCGACCCCGAGCGGTGAGCCCGGGTGATGCACCGCACCCGGCGTAGTCGGGCGCGGCAGTGATTTTCCGCTAGAATGGTTGAGGCTGTTTCTGCCGCGCCCGGCAATCGGGTTGTGGCGACAGCAAATGCAAAGAACCTCCTGTTGCGGAAATGCCGTGACCGTTTAGCCCAAAGGAGGTGGGTTCACATGCGTGCTTATGAATTGATGGTGCTGATCGACCCCGAGGTCGACGAGCGAACCGTTGAACCAACCCTCGGTAAGTTCCTCGATGTTGTCCGTAACGATGGTGGAACCATCGAGAACGTTGACATCTGGGGCCGTCGCCGCCTGGCCTACGACATTCAGAAGAAGAATGAGGCCATTTACGCGGTAGTTAACTTCACCGCCACCCCCGCTACTTCCGCAGAGCTTGATCGCCAGCTGGGCCTCAATGAGACCATCATGCGCACCAAGATCACCCGCCCGGAAGAGGCAAAGGTCGTTGCAGAGTAATTCTGCTCTTCGATCTTCGTAGAACAACACTTTAGGAGGCTCCAATGGCAGGCGAGACAGTCATTACGGTTATTGGTAATTTGACCGCTGACCCGGAACTGCGTTTCACCCCGTCAGGATCGGCAGTGGCGAACTTCACCATTGCTTCGACCCCGCGAACCTTCGACCGCCAGACCAATGAATGGAAGGACGGCGACACGCTGTTCCTCCGTGCGTCGGTGTGGCGTGAGGCTGCCGAAAACGTCGCCGAGACGTTGACCAAGGGCATGCGCGTCATCGCCCAGGGCCGCCTCAAGTCGCGTTCCTACGAAACAAAGGAAGGCGAAAAGCGTAACGTCACCGAGCTTGAGGTCGATGAAATCGGCCCGTCGCTGCGTTACGCTTCCGCAAAGGTCACCCGCACCCAGCGCTCCGGCGCCGGCGGTGGTGGTGGCTTTGGTGGCCAACAGAACGCAGGCGCAAATGCCGGCGGCTTCAGCGGTGGCAACCAAGGCGGCGGCGGTGGATTCGGTGGCGGCAACGCTGGCGGAAACTCCGGCGGCGGCTGGAATGCACCGGCGAACGATCCATGGGGTGCTCCTGCCGGAGGAAACAACGGCGGATGGGGCAACCCGGGTTCCGACGAACCACCCTTCTAAACAAAATTATTCACCATCCCGCAGAAAATTCTGCGGGCTCCACCTGATAAAGGAGCTCCACGATGGCTAAGGCTGAACTCCGTAAGCCCAAACCAAAGTCCAACCCCTTGAAGGCCGCTGACATCACTGTCATCGACTACAAGGACGTAGCATTGCTGCGCAAGTTCATTTCCGATCGCGGAAAGATCCGCGCCCGTCGCGTTACCGGTGTTTCCGTACAGGAACAGCGCAAGATCGCACAGGCCATCAAGAACGCGCGTGAAGTAGCCTTGCTGCCTTACTCCGGCGCTGGCCGCGGCTAAGGAAGGTATACCAACATGGCAAAGCTCATTCTGACCCACGAAGTTACCGGCCTCGGTGCCGCAGGCGACATCGTTGAGGTGAAGGACGGTTACGCACGTAACTACCTTCTCCCGCGCGCCTTTGGCATCACCTGGACCAAGGGCGGTGAGAAGCAGGTTGAGTCGATCAAGGCCGCCCGTGCTGCTCGCGCCGTTGCTTCCCTGGAAGACGCCAAGGCACTTGCCGCTTCGCTTTCCGCCAAGCCGGTCAAGCTGACCGTCAAGGCCGGCGCTACCGGTCGCCTCTTCGGCACCGTGAAGACCGACGACATCGCCAAGGCTGTTGCAGCCGCCGGCGTTGGCGCGATCGACAAGCGCAACATCGAGATCAACGACCACATCAAGTCGACGGGTAACTACACCGCGACCGTGCGTCTGCACACCGATGTCTCCGCAACCGTTTCACTGCAGGTTGTTGCCGCAAAGAAGTAATTCCTTGTGCACCCGCCGTCTTGTGTGACGGCAAACCACTGTGGACCCCGCCCTCGGCGGGGTCCATAGTGGTTTAAGGCCTCCTCTGGTGCATCGGGTCTGGCGCCGGGCGTTCCCGTCGAGTAGCTTGGCCAAATGGGGCAGTGCCCTCCTGGATGGACTGCCACGTCGAATCCCGGGAAAGGGCAGCCAAACAAGCGAGAAGGCGCGGTCATGAAGCTGGTATTAACGGAGTTTGTGAGTCTCGACGGGGTGTCGCAAGGCCCCGGGTCTCCCGAGGAAGACACCACCGACGGATTCACCCAGGGCGGATGGTTCGTCCCGCACATGGACGAGGCCTTCATCGAACAGGCCGCGCAATGGCTCGGCGAAGCGGACGGGCTGCTGCTTGGCCGCCGCACCTATGAGGCATTTGCCAGGGACTGGCCGCAAATCACCGACCCGGACGACCCCTTCACGGTGCTCATGAACTCCCTGCCCAAGTACGTGGCCTCGCAAACGCTTGGCGAGGGAACCTGGGATCCAACCACCATCCTCTCCGGTGACGTGGCGACCCGGGTTGCCGACCTCAAGGCGCGCCCCGGCAAGGAGCTGCAGATCCACGGGAGCGCCAGGCTTGCCGCTTCATTGCTCGCCGAGGGGCTGATTGACGAGCTGCGACTGGTGGTGGCGCCGGTGGTCCTTGGCCATGGAAGGCGACTCTTCCCGGAGGGAGGCGCACCCACAGGACTTCGGCTCTCCAGCACCACGAGCACCCCGGGCGGGCTTGCCATCCTGGTCTACGAGCGCATCGGCGATGCGTCCTATGCGACTTATACGGGAGTTTCGGACCTCTCGTAGGTGGAAGAGGTGCCGGCCACCGCGTTTGTGGCACGTATGCCAACCATAATTCCGGGCCATGTCATCGTCTTCTTCGGCCCCAGAGCTGTCGTCCACGCGTTCGGGAACGAATGCGGGCGTCTCGGGCAACTGTGGCACCATCGAGGCAAATGATCGCACAATCTTCGATTCTTACTCTTCGTGACTTCGTATGTCGAAACAAACTTTGACGAGACGTAATTATTTCTTCTAACGTTGGTGAAGAATCAAGAGTGTCAACGTAAGGCCCTGGCCCGTTGGCCGGCAACCCTCTCACGGTAGTGGGGTGCTCCAGGTGATGATTCGGCCTACCGGAACCCCGGAGGCAAGTACCGCACACCTCGTTGGTTGGCGCGTGTGTAGCACGCACCGCGATGGTGGGCCGAAGCCGAAGGATTGAGCACCATGACACTCACCTCTGACCTCACCCCCGACACCCTGCGCAACGTCTTTGCCCAGCATCCATCCGGCATTGCCGCACTCTGCGCCATCGTTGACGGGCAACCGCAGGGAATCATTGCCTCGTCCTTTACGGTTGGCGTCTCCATGGATCCGCCGCTGGTGATGTTTGCTGTCCAGAACACCTCGAAGACCTGGCCGTTGGTGCGCACCAACGGGCGGATCGGGGTTTCAGTGCTCAGCGAAAAGAACGAGGGCGTGTGCCGGCAGATCGCTTCAAAGTCGGGGGACAGGTTCGCCGGGCTTCGTCTTGATTCGACCGATGAGGGTGCGCTGTTCCTGCATGACGCCACCCTGTGGCTCGATTGCTCCGTCGAGCAAGAGGTTCCTGCAGGCGACCACCATGTGGTGCTGCTGCGCGTGCACGGCCACCAGACGCACGACAACGCCCACTCACCGCTGGTGTTCCACGGTTCGGCATTCCGTCGCCTGGATGCCGAACAGCTGGTCTCCTAGGGAACCTGAAATGCGAGGGCTCAGCCTCCGTGGTACCGAATCCATGATTCGATGCCACGGGGACTGAGCCCTTTGCCTTTGCCAACACGTTTTCCTAAGACGAGTGGTGCACCACGCCAGTCATGTACCGGTAGCCGTCACGGGCAAGCCGGGCGAGTACGTCCAGGTCGACGTCGGCAAGCTTGTTCACATAGAGGCACGATGCCCCGCGTTTGCACTTGCCCAATTTCTCCAATAGGGGGCCGGCGGTCGGTGCAATGGTCAGCCCGTAGAGGGCAAGGTTCGCCGCCCTCGGGGAGAAGCCGATGGCACTGGCATCCCCTTCGCGCCCCGATTCGTACTTGTAGTGGTAGCTGCCGAACCCAACGATTGTCGGGCCCCACATAACCGCGGGCTCTCCGCTGACCTCTTCCATCATCCGGAGCAAGACCTCGGCATCCGCGCGCCTAGTCGGGTGTGACACTGCCGATATGAATTGAGCCGGGTCAACGGCTGTCGGTGCGGTCTTGTTGGCGCTCATGCGGCCCAGTATGTCAGTCGTTGGTGATCTCCATCAATCCCCGATATCCCCAGATCCGCGGGAAGTTCCGGCGTGTCTGTGGATAGCTTGTGGGTAACTATGAAATGGTGGCCAATCCAAGCCCGGAATCCCGGGGTTTTTGTGTGTATAACCGACTTTTCCGCGTGTAGAGGATGTGGATAAATACTTTGTATCCACAGGGGTTGATCTACATAATGCCTAGTCAAAGTCTTATTGTGGAGAGGAAATTGGTGTAATCCACAATGTTCTCCCCAGACTGTGCACACAACACGCCGCAAGGTTCACAGGTTATCCACACGGCCTGTGGATAACCGTGTTGGGTTTGTGGGAAAACAGGTCTATGGTGACAGTGTTCCCCACCTATTTCCACAGGTTCGCGGTGCCCTACGGCACGTGTGAGTTTGAACCTAACGAATCGTCCGTGCTCCTTGAGACACTGAATAGGTAATGATGCGGAAAACTTGGGAACCCGCGCAGCTTGAAGGGAAAAACCCGTGTCGCTAGCCAGCACCGAAACCAGCTCCGATTCACATGGATCGGACTATGGACGCACCCCGCCGCAGGACCTCGTAGCCGAGCAAAGCGTACTGGGCGGCATGATGCTGTCCAAGGATGCCATCGCGGACTGCGTGGAGGTGCTGCGGGGACTGGACTTCTATCGCCCGGCGCACGAGGCCATCTACGAGGCCATCATCGACCTCTACGGCCGCGGTGAGCCGGCCGACGCCGTTACGGTCTCGGACCTTTTGACCAAGCGCGGCGAGATCACCCGGATTGGCGGTCCGGCCTACCTGCACACGCTCATCCAGTCCGTGCCCACCGCTGCCAACGCCGGCTTCTATGCCGAGATCGTTCGCGAACGTGCGGTCCTGCGCCGCTTGGTTGATGCCGGTACCAAGATCGTGCAGCTCGGATACTCGCAGGACGGCGAAGTCGACGCCATTGTGAACGAAGCCCAGGCCGAGGTCTACAAGGTCGCCGAACGCAGGACTGCCGAAGACTATGTCCCGCTGCGCGACATCATCGAGGGCACCGTCGATGAAATCGAATCCGCCGGCAGCCGCGGCGAGGGCGTGATCGGTGTTCCCACCGGAATCTTCGAACTCGACGAGTTGACCCAGGGGCTGCATGGCGGCCAGATGATCGTTATTGCTGCACGTCCCGCGGTGGGCAAGTCGACCTTCGCACTGGATTTTGCCAGGTCAGCGTCCATTAAGAACAACATGACCTCCGTTTTCTTCTCCCTGGAAATGGGACGCAACGAAATCGCCATGCGCCTGCTGTCGGCCGAGGCGAGCATCGCGCTGCAGAACCTGCGCAAGGGTACGATCCAGGACGAAGAATGGTCGAAGATCGCCACCACGATGGGCAGGCTCAACGACGCTCCGCTGTTCATCGACGATTCGCCGAACATGTCGCTGATGGAAATCCGCGCCAAATGCCGCCGGCTTAAGCAGAAGCACGACCTCAAGCTCGTGGTGCTGGACTACCTGCAGCTGATGAGCTCGGGCAAAAAGGTCGAGTCGCGACAGCAGGAAGTCTCCGAATTCTCGCGTGCGCTGAAGCTGTTGGCCAAGGAGCTCGACGTTCCGGTCATCGCGCTGTCGCAGCTGAACCGTGGTTCGGAGCAGCGTACCGACAAGAAGCCGATGATCTCCGACCTCCGCGAGTCCGGTTCCATCGAGCAGGATGCCGATATGGTCATCCTCTTGCACCGTGAGGACATTTACGACAAGGAGTCGGCGCGTGCCGGCGAGGCGGACGTGATCGTGGCCAAGCACCGTAACGGTCCGACCAAGACCATCGTTGTCGCGTTCCAAGGCCACTACTCGCGCTTCAACAACATGGCACAGGACGGAATGGGCTAATTCCCACCGCATGGCGCCCGGCGGGCGGTTGCCCTCCCCGTTTCGGGGCGGAGCAACCGCCCGCTTTCGTTTGGCGTTCCCGAAGCGATCCGCCGAGGCACGTGCGTGGGTCCAGCGCTTGTCCGTCGATCATGGGTTGCGCGAAATCACTGCATGAATAGTCGTTATGCGATAGCGTGGCGCCATGTTGATGTCCATGCAGGCGTTGATGTGGGGCACCGTCGCCGGGTCTGCGCTGCTGCTCGGTGCCGCCGCGGCCTGGTGGTTGGAGATTCCGCGGAAAATCGTCTCGAGCGTTATGGCGTTCGGCGCGGGAGTCCTGATTTCCGCCCTCGCCTTTGAACTTGTGGTCGAGGCCGAGGAAGTCGGCGGACTGGGGGCCACGGTGATGGGTTTCCTGGCCGGAGCCACCATCTATGTCGGCGTAAACTCCCTGCTGGTGCGGTTCGGAGCCGAACACCGACGCCGGGGCAAGGTCGCCACGAGGGCCGGAAGCCGCGATGGCGCAGCGCCGAACGGGGGAGCCGCGGTAGCCCTCGGAGCATTGCTGGACGGCATTCCCGAGTCCATCGTGCTGGGTGTGGGATTGCTTTCCGGCACCGCCGTCAACCCGACCATGCTGGCGGCCATCTTCATTTCCAACGTGCCCGAAGGGCTGGCGAGCACGGCCGACATGAAGCGTGCGGGCAAGGGGCCGAAAGAGATCTTTGCGATCTGGGGGAGTATTGCGCTGCTTTCAGGGCTGGCCGCCATGATCGGCTTCCTGGCTCTCGACAACGCCCCGGGCGAGGTCATCGCGGTGGTCACCGCGATCGCAGCGGGCGGCATTCTGGCGATGCTCGCCGACACCATGATCCCCGAGGCCTTTGAGGAACAGCACATGCTCACGGGATTCATTGCTGCGCTTGGTTTCCTCACGGCGCTGATCCTGCATTACGGCGCTTAGGCGCGGGCTTCGGCAAACTCCTTGAAGGCGGTCATCGTCTTCAGGTTTTGCTTCCTGAACATGGGGGCAAAGAGCAATGCCACGATTCGCATGAAACCGGTGAACTCAAAGACATTGTGGGCAACCCAGCGTGTGGCGGTTCCATCGAGATCATGGAATTCGTTCCGGCAGACATTGTGCACTCCCTTTGCGTCGTAGACGCCGTCGAATGCCTCTGGCAGGTCGCGCCGTGTCACGGTTTCGACCATCTCCATGGTGCCCCTGCCCTGCTTGTAGACCAGCCGGGACGTGGACCCGGGTTGGCCCGGCGTGCCGGTGAGGGCCTCAAAGGAAATAAGCCCCTCCTGCCAGACTTTGAGGTTCTCGAGGTCGTCAAAGAGCTCGATGAAACGTGGTCGGGGGACATTGACGGTGAGCTCCTGGGTGAATTCCATTCCTGAAGCATATCCACGCATATCAACTGTTTGACCGCCTGAGTGGGCCAGGTTCCGGGTTCCTGGCCTGTCCGCCAGTCCCGCGACCTGCGGGAGGGCATTGCTACGCTGGAGAGATGACCAGCCATCCCTTGCCCAGGATCTCCGCTCCCGCGGCCCGCGCCCTGGAAGGGGCGGGAATCACGACTCTCGAGCAGGCCGCTGCTTACGGCGCCGGTGCGCTCTTGGACCTGCACGGCTTCGGGCCCAAGGGCATCGTAATCCTGCGCGCTGCGCTCACCGAGCTTGGACTCGAACTGGAGGACTGATCCGCAGGCCGCGGCTCATGCCTTCGGCAGGATCGCCAGGTGCTCGGGTGTGGGCTTCACCAGTTCGGCGTCGAACTCGTGGTGCTTGGTCAGGTAGACCTTGATGTACGGGCAAACCGGGACGATCTTGTGGCCCTGTTCCACAGTGTCGGAAAGCGCGGCTGAAGCGAGCTTTCCGGCAAGTCCTTGTCCTGCGTAGGACTCGTCGACCACCGTGTGGAAGAAGACCCGCTCAACACCGCCGGCGGTTTCCAGCTCGCGGTAGTGTGCCGCCCCAATCGCCGTTTCCCCGTCCAGCAGGGCGTAGCGACTGCGTTCGGGCCTGTGCTCGACATGGATTTCGCTCATTCCTTGTTCCTGTCCCTTGGGTGTCATTGGTTTCCAAAAAGTCGGCCGAAGAAGCCCCTGGGCTCGCTGTCGGGGGCATCGATGAACATGGCGCCGAAACCGTCGTAGGTCCCTCCGTGCTTGCCGGTGATGGCGTGCACGTTGCGCAGGGCATGCTCAGCGCTTTCCACGTCGATGGCCTGGTCTCGGTAGACGCGCAGCAGGTATCGGGAATTGGCATCCTGGCCCTCGGTCCGATCGACTTGCCATCCGGCGCGTTCAAAGTGGGCGGCGGCCTCGTTCATCTCGCGCAACGCGCGGAAGGAAACGAAGTGCTCCAACTCGCGCTTGGCATCAAGCTGGTCGCCCAGCGCCGCGCGTTCGGCCAGGGCCCGGCGCAGCTTGGCCAGTTCCTCTTGCAATGACACGATGCCCACCGGCTCCTTCATCTTGTTGGCGTCTTGCTCAGTCGCGGGGCCGCAACCGCACCGATGGCAGCGCCGGTGCAGGCAGGGCGGCGGGCTCGCCGGCGGGGAAGTCCCCGAAGCGCTTGGTGGAAGCGTCGCCGGATTCTGCACCGATCTCCGCCTGCCACTGCCGGCGGTATTCGACCACTTCATCGTGGGTGCGGCCCACGAAGTTCCACCACATGAGGATCTGCTCGTTGAGCGGTTCCCCGCCGATGAGCAGCGCGCGCACCGGCTTCTCTCCCGCGGTGAGGGTGAGCTCTTGGCTCCCTGGCGGAAGGTAGGCCAAATGGTCCACTGGCAGCTCATCGGCCCCCACGGAAAGGGAACCCGAATCCAGCAGCACGCCATGCTCGTGGTGCGCCTTCACCGCCAGCCGGATGCTGGTGCCGGGTTCCAGGCGAATCTCTGCCCCCAGCAATTCGGTGTGGGTGGCGACGGGGGATTCGGAGTGTTGGTCGGCTCCGCCGTCGTTGGCCACGGACAGCTCGCCCAGGAAGACGCTGACATACCATCCGTCGCCGGCCAGCGGTTCGGGGCGGTAGTGGGCGAAGGTCGGCGGCATGTGCCGCGCGGAATCGGGCAATGCGACCCACAGCTGGGCACCGTGCAGCGTCGTGGTTTCGGGGGTGGAGAACTCGGAGTGACTGATCCCGCGGCCAGCGGTCATCAGGTTCACCTCGCCGGGGCGCACCATGGCATGGAAGCCCGCCGAATCGCGATGCTCGATTTCCCCGGTAAACAACCAGGAGACCGTCTGCAGCCCGGTGTGCGGGTGGCGCGGGACCTTCATCCCGCCGGATTCACCCACCGGATCCGGCCCGTAGTGGTCAAGGAAGCACCAGGCGCCGATGAGGCTGCGCTGCTTTTGCGGCAGCGTGCGACGCACATTCATGGCGCGCGGCCCGCCGAGCGGGACATTGCGCGGGAGAAGCAACTCGATTCCGGCGTGCGCCTCATCCGATCCGCAAACCAACTCGTCAGGGGCAGCCTCGAGGTTACTCATGTCTTCAGCGTAGTGCCGGGGGCGCTTTTCGGCACCCCCGCGACCCGCCCTGCCCCGGGTGCCGCGCCCTGCACCACGGCGCGGGACTCGCGGTGCTTGCCCCGTCGGGCCCGGGTGATCCTCCGCTAGCCGCCAGCCACCGATTGCATAATCAGCACGCTCTGCCCCTCCCGCACCGGCGAGCCCAGGCCCTCAAGGGTGCGGATATTGTCCGGCCCGACGAAGACGTTCACGAAGCGGCGCACCTCGCCGCGTTCGTCGCGCACCCGCCGTCCAAAGAGCGGGTATTTCTCGCCGAGCGCATCCAGGATCCCACCCACCGTGCCGTCCTCGGGCAGCGGGACCTGCAGGCTGCGTTGGCCCTCAAGCGTGGAAGCCAGCACCGAGGGCACTTCGACGGTAATGTCCGTCATTTCCCCGCACCGTTGACCTGGGCGGCCCGGACGCTGAGCACATCGGGCAGGCGTTGGGCCACCGTGACAAAGTGCGCGCCCTCGTCGTTGCTGGCGAAGACCTCTCCGCCGCGGGTGCCGAAGTAGACGCCCACGGTTTCGGGGTGATCGTCCACCGCCGCCGCGTCGCGCAGCACTGCGTTCCAGTCGGCATCGGGCAATCCGGCGTGTTGCTCGTTCCAGGTGTCCCCGGCGTCCGTGGAGTGGAAGACGGAGAGCCTTCCGCCCACCGGGTTGCGTTCCTCGGCGCCCTTGAGCGGAATGGTCCACACGCTGCCGCCGGTGCGCGGGTGGGACAGGAAGACAAAGCCGAATTCCGCCGGTAGGCCATCGGCGATGCTGTTCCATTCATCGCCGGAATCGTCACTCCGGTAAACACCGCCGTGGTTTTGGGCGTAGAGCCGGTTAGGGTTTTCGGCATCCGCGGTGATGTGGTGGACGCACTGGCCGAACTCGGGGAAGGGTTCCGGGAAGAAGTCCGCCTTGATGCCCTTGTTCCGGGGTTCCCAGGAGTCGCCGCCATCGGTGCTGCGATACACCCCGCCGGTGCTCATGGCCGCGTGGACGACGTTTTCGTCCACGACATTGGGCACGATGCTGTGCACCGCCGCCCCGCCGAAGCCGGCACCCCATTCGCTGCGGTGCGGGTGGTCCCACAGGCCGCGGTTCAGTTCAAAGTTTTCCCCGGAGTCCGTGGACTTGAAGACCGAGATCGGTTCGCACCCGGCCCACACGACACCGGGACGATCGGCGGTGTCGGGGCGCAGGTGCCAGATCCGCGCCAATGCGGTGTCGGTGTCCGCGGGAAACTTGATGGCACCTTGCTCGGGTTCGGACCAGGTTGCGCCGGCGTCGCCGCTGTAGACGACAGTGGGTCCCCAGTGCCAGTCGTTGACCCCGGCCAGGATACGGGTCTTGCCGTCCCGGGTGTCGATGGCCACGGAGGGAACCTCGAGGTTGGCGAAGTGGGGCCCCGTGAGATTCCAGTTTTCGCGGTCTGTGCTTTCGGCCAGCCAGAGGCCCTTCTTGGTCCCGATGGCAAGGATGGTGCGTGCGTCGTTGTCCATGACATTTAGTGCAACACCGCGGCGACCCGGATTCAAGGGTTGTGGTGACCCTTAAAAGACCTAGTTGTGGATCGATGTGTTGCCTCACAAGAAAACCTCTGTTTCCGGGGAGCATTTTCGTGTTTTCCTTGTCCGTTCCACGGTATCGGAGCCGTGCGGAAAAAGCTGACATGCCAATGTGGGAAGCTTGGGCAATGATCCCGCAGAGCCCGGACACTGCCCGACGGAGGTTTGCCGTCGCAGCCATGGTCGGCGTCGCCGTCTACGTCCTTGTCGACGTGGTGCTCCAGTTTCTGCCCCCGCACTACAGCGTGGTCAGTGACGCCGAAAGCAACCTGGCGGTTGGTCCGTTCGGGTGGATCATGAATCTGAATTTCCTCGGCCGGGCCGTCACCACCATGTGCGTCATTGCAGCCATAAACCGGGTCGGCCGGGTTTCGAGGCTTCGGCGCACAGGGACTCTGTTCTTGGGTATCGGGGACCTGTGTTCGGCGGTTTTGGCCTTTTTCCCGACCGATGTTGGCGTCGAGTCCGGCCTGAGTCCGGCGACGGTTGCCGGCACCGTTCATCTCTACGTTGCCGGCACGGGTTTCTTGGCGGCACTGGTAGGAATTTGGGTGCTGACGAAGTGGATGCGTTCGGGCCCTGGGTTTAGAAGTGCCTACCCGACCATCGTCTTTTTTGCGGCACTGGCTACGGCCGGATTCGCGTCACTGGGTTTGACGGCCGTCAGTGGGCAAAATCTGCTCGGGCTTGCCGAGCGGGTCTGCCTGGCCGGAGTCCTCGGATGGGTACTGGTGTGCAATGCCATCAGGCGCTTGTCCCGGCGGAGCGGGCCGATTCCTCCTGCCAGCACGGCGATTTCCGGGCAGGCTCCTCCGTCTGCGGGAACGACGGTCCAGGGTGGACAGCGGAATGTCGGTTCCTAGGGCGCGTCTCCTAATCGTGATTTTTTGATGGCGGTGCTCCAGATGAGCACGGCATGTAGCACGACCGCCGACCGGCACGTCAGCGAGAGCATGTCGTACCGGGTCGCCACGCCGCGCCATTGCTTCAGGGCATTGAAGCTGCGTTCGAGGACAGTCCATCTGCGGCAAAAGTTCCGAGAAACTGATGACCTGATTTGAGCCGGTGTTGCCCAGTCGAAGAATCGAATTCGTGAATTGTTCTGAGAACGTCAACATAGAATTTTTTGCGTTGGTTGTTGTGCCCAGTGAAGCCAGGTGGATAGGGATCAATTATCGAGAGCCTGGGATCGTGGGCACTGTTGATCCAACGTCTAATAGCAGCATTGATATGGTCGTCTCTCATTGAATAGCCCGCGTTTGAGCTGTATCGATTGTTTCCACAATCTTCTTCGTAAGATCGACGGAAGCAGGAATTCCAGCATTCACTGAAGCTCCCGCGCCAAGCAGGACGGTTATGCGCTCTTTGCTGGGATCGTTCATACGAAGGCCCTCTTTCAACGGGACGACTTTGTTCTTTTCCAGATAGCTCTTAGTAATTTGGGCTGGCGGGATAACTCTAGCTCTCGACGCGGAGGGAAAGGCGATCGCGGTTACATCGACCGCTGAACAATCCGGTAAACCGTGCTGCCGACGACCCCGAAGAGCTCGGCGATTTCCGCGCTGGTGTGCTTTCCACTGTGGTGGAGGGCGACGAGGTGTTTTTCCTGGGCGGGGGAGAGCTTGGGCTGCTTGCCGCGGAGCCTGCCCTTGGCCTTGGCCATCTGCATGCCTTCGCGAGTGCGGGCGCGGATGAGGTCGGACTCGAACTCGGCGACCATGGCCAGGACGTTGAACAGGAGCCGGCCGACGGGGTCGGTGGGGTCGTGGACGTTCCCACCCAGCCTCAGCTTGATGTGGCGCTTGGTGAGGTCCTCGACGATGTCGCTCGCGTCGGGCAGGGAGCGGGCGAGGCGGTCGAGCTTGGTGACCACCAGGGTGTCCCCGGCCCGGCAGGCGGCAAGGGCCTGCTGGAGGCCGGGGCGTTCGCGGTTGCGCCCGGTGAGCCCGTGGTCGACGTAGACCAGATCGTCGGGCACGCCGAGTGCCCTGAGCCCGGCTTGTTGGGCGGCGAGGTCTTGTTGGTTCGTGGAGACGCGGGCACACCCGACCAGATGCGATGGCAGGACTTGAGAGTAGCGTTTGCTCCACCTTCACCGGTTATGCATTATCTCGGGCGGGGCTCGTGGGAATCCTACATCCGTGGAATTTCAATGTTTTTTGATGCTGGATTTCTGTTGCTCGAGTGTCGCGCTGGGGGATCCATGGTCGCGGCACCCAATCCGGCTGAATCTGAAGGTGTGCAGGAGGTGCGTATCAGGATAGAGATGTGTATATGCTGTGAAAACGTGGGATATTTGGCGAATAAGGTCCGCTTCCTTCCGAAAGTGATCCTGGTCTGCTGGATAATCAGTCGAAGTATTTAGGCCGTAGGAAGATACTCCGGCCAGAAAGGAATGATGGACTCTCCAAGCGGCAGTCAATATCACAGTCCAAGCCCTCTGCTGGGCAAGCACGCCCCAGGGATGCATCACAGCAGGGGGTGCAAATAGATGGAGTGGATATCACTGCTTCTGGCCATCATCCTGATCTTCGGATGTGGCCTGTTCGTCGCCGCGGAATTTTCCCTGATCACGGTCAGCCGAAATGAAGTCAAGGCGGCCGCTGACGCCGGTGACAAGCGTGCAGTCGGTGTGCTCAGGGGGATGGGTACCCTCTCGACCCAGCTCTCCGGCGCCCAACTGGGCATCACCCTGACCAACCTGGGCATCGGCTTTCTTGCCGAGCCCGCCATCGCGGCGCTGGTCGTTGGACCACTGCAGTCCGCCGGGATGCCCGAAACGGCGGCTCGATCGATTTCCATCGCGCTGGCGTTGGTCATCGCCACCATCTTGACCATGGTCTTTGGTGAGTTGGTCCCCAAGAACCTCGCCATCGCCAAGCCCTTCGCCACGGCTAAGGCCGTGGTGGGTTTCCAGCGCGGGTTCAGCGTCGTGACCCGGCCCCTTCTGTATTTCTTCAACGGCAACGCCAACTGGATCGTGCGCCGTTTCGGCATCGAGCCAAAGGAAGAGCTGGCATCGGCACGGTCGGCCGAAGAACTGGTGGCATTGGTCGGCCACTCGGCGCGTGAAGGGGTGCTGCCGTCGGAAACGGCGGAAATGCTCCGGCGCACCGTGGCCTTTGGCAACCGCCGTGCACATGATGTCATGACTCCGCGAACCCGGATGGTTTCGGTCACCGCCGACCAATCCGTCGACAGCATCTTGGCCTTGGCCGCCGAATCCGGTCATTCCCGGTTCCCCCTGCTCGATGCCCAGGGTCATCGAGCAGACGGGCTCGTACATATCCGCACCCTCTTGGGGGTGCCCCACGCCCGGCGTTCCACCACCCCGGTGGGCGCATACGCTGAAACAGCTATCCTGGTTCCCGACACCATCGAATTGGATGAGCTGATGGATCAATTGCGCGGCGGCGGCATGCAAATGGCCGTGCTGATTGATGAAACCGGTGATATCGCCGGGCTTATCACCCTCGAGGATCTTGTCGAGGAAATTGTCGGCGAGGTTCGCGACGAGCATGACCCCGAGGAAAACACCGTTCAGATCCTCGCGGAGAACCACTGGCTCCTGGATGCCTCCCTGCGCCCGGATGAGGCCAACGATCTGATCGGCTGCGAGATTCCGGAGAATTCCGACTACGAAACCCTCGCCGGTCTGGTCACCTTGCATCTGGGCCGTTTAGCTTCCAGGGGGGACGCTGTCACGTTGGTCGTACCGGGATTGCCCGGCCAACTGCGGAAACAGTTGCTCTTCACTGTCAATGAGGTCCAAGGCGCGCGAATCGCCGCCTTGGACGTGGTGGCCACCGAACTCGATGACCTGGAGGAAACCCGATGAGCGATGTGGTTGGAATCGTTGTCACCCTCGTGCTGCTGGCCGCGAACTTCTACTTTGTGGGAGCAGAATTCGCGTTGATCTCCGCGCGCCGCAGTATCATCGAACCGCAGGCTGAACGCGGGAGCCGCAGCGCCAAGATGGCGTTATGGGCCATCGAAAACGTCTCCCTCGTCATGGCAGGCGCGCAGCTGGGCATCACCGTGTGTTCACTTGCTCTGGGATACGTCACCAAACCATTGGTGAAGTACGCGGTGGCCGGTCCCTTCGAGGCGATCGGCATCCCGGCCTCGTGGATCGACCCCCTGTCCTATGCGATCGCACTCGCCTTGGTGACCTACCTGCACGTCGTGTTCGCGGAAATGGTGCCCAAGAACATGGCCCTTGCCGGACCCGAACGGATGGCCCTGGTCTTGGGTCCAAGCATGGTGGTCCTGGTGAAGATCCTGCGCCCTGTCCTGTGGCTGATGAACAGCATGGGCAACTTGGTGCTGCGCGGTATGGGCGTTACCCCGAAGGATGAAGTCGCCAGTACCTTCACCCGGGACGAAGTGGCCAGCATGGTCGCCGAATCCCGCGAAGGCGGACTCCTTGACCACCACGATGAACGCCTGCTGATGGGGGCTTTGAGCTTCGATGCCCGCACCATCGGTTCGGTGGCCATCGACTTCGCCCGGGTCCAGACGCTGCCGCGGGATGTATGTGCGGCAGATGTCGAAGCAGCAGCCGCACATGGCTTCTCGCGCTTCCCGTTGACCGATCCCACCGGCGCCCCGGTGGGTTACGTTCACATCAAGGATGTGTTGGGACTGGACCCAGGGGCCCGCATCCTCCCCTTGGAAGACGATGTCGTGCGGGCCTTGCCCGAATTCATGGCCGACCAATCCGTGCGTCCGGCGTTGCAGGCCATGCAACGCAATGGTGCCCACCTCGCCCTGGTGCGAGACACGGCAACCGGAGCAATCACCGGAATGGTGACCCTGGAGGACATGCTGGAAGAACTAGTCGGGCAGATCCGCCACGACAGCAACACCGCACTCTAGTCACGGCAACGGAGGGGTGGCCATCATTTCGGTGGCCACCCCACTGCATGCTCCAGCGCCGTTCCCCACCCGCGTCCTGGTGGAATCCCGAATACCTGCCCAAAACCGGATCGTGGACTCCCAACTGGCCTGTCGTGAAGGCTCCACAGTCGCCAGGAATTCGCTGGGTAAATCCTGAATCTTGGACTCATGGCATCAACGACCGGTCGGCGATGTTGTAGTCTGATTTGTATCAAGGGGAGTACTCCCGTTCGCGATCGGTCCGTCAATACGTATGCATTGGTGCATCCCGGGCCATCGGTTCTGATCTGATCAGAGCGGAGGAGACCTTGGCGTCATGTCCACGCAATATCCCTTTGGAGTACCCTCATGCAGGTATCGCCCCTGATCTGGATCATCACCATTGCCGTGACGATCGTCTTCTTCGTTTACGAATTCTTCGTCCACGTGCGCAAGCCCCACGAGCCGTCCATCGGTGAATCCGCCCGATGGTCGGTGTTTTACATCAGCCTCGCACTGCTGTTCGGTGTCGGTATCGGCACGCTCTCGGGATGGACATACGGGGGCGAATATTTCGCCGGTTACCTTACCGAAAAGGCACTGTCGATTGACAACCTCTTTGTTTTCCTGCTGGTCATGGGTGCGTTCGCCGTACCGAAGATCTACCAGCAGAAGGTACTGATGGTAGGCATCATCATCGCGCTGGTACTGCGTGGCATCTTCATTGCCGTCGGCGCGGCGCTGATCGAGAACTTGTCCTGGATCTTCTACGTCTTCGGCGCCCTGTTGCTCTTGTTGGCCTACCGGCAGGCATTCTCAAACCACGAAAGCGATCCGGCCAACAACCGGTTCATGCGCTTCATACGCCGCCACTTGGCGGTGACCGATGAGTACCACGAAGACAAGCTCACCGTGAAGAAGGACGGCAAGCGGTTCGTTACCCCGATGCTGCTCACCATCATCGCCATCGGGTTCGTCGACTTGATCTTCGCTGTCGACTCGATCCCCGCCATCTACGGGCTCACCGACCAGGCCTACATCGTCTTCACGGCGAACGTCTTTGCCTTGATGGGGCTACGCCAGCTGTTCTTTCTCATCGGCGGCTTGCTGGAGCGACTGGTCTACCTCTCCCAAGGCCTTGCCGTCATCCTGGCGTTCATTGGCGTGAAGCTCGTCTTCCACGCACTGCACGTCAATGAGCTTGCCTTCATCAACGGCGGGCAGCCGCTCCTGTGGATCCCCGAAATCCCGATCTCCTTCTCCCTGCTCTTTATTGCCGCCACGATCACCGTGGCCACCGTCGCGAGCCTGTTCAAGACCCGCGGCAACCAAAAGCGTCCCGCTGCACCTGCACCGAGCGATCCCTCCACCACGAAGGATGACTCCAAATGAGCATGTTCTCCAAACTCACCGGCCTCGCCCTGAAAGCCCTGGACAAGTCCGGTACGACGAATCAGCCCAAAGCGCCGGCCAGAAAGACTGGCGTGCGATCGTGCGCACTGCAGCAGAAGCCGATACCCTGACCGGCGACGGACGCGCCACCGAGGGTTCTGCCGGCCGTCGGCCAGCTTCCCCCGATGCGTGCCGTGCACAGTCGCACCGCTCCGATTCGCGTGTTCCATCCGGAGAGATCAGCAACGCCGACCGGGCGGCCATCGCGCGCTACGATTACCTCCTGGAAACAGCCGATCCGCACCAAATAGAGCAGATGCACCGCGAAGCCTTCGAACGCCTGACCCCGGCCCAGCGGGATCAAATCCAGCAGCGGATACGCACGGAACTTCCCATCAAGGACCATCCCCGAACCTCCGGTGCCGATGACCTGGCCCGAACCGCCATAGCCCTGCCGGCAGCGGCTCTGCTGGGGACAGAATGAGGGCGTTCGCACGTTGGCATGCGAACGCCCTCATTTCATTTTTCCCTGGCCCTACTTCTGGTTAGTTCCCTGTCTGAGGTCTTAGGGCGGCCTTTGTAACCGCGCCTGATGCTACATCGGCAAGTGCTTCGTTCACGTTCTCCAAGTCGTATACGGAGAGTATGGAAGCCAGATCGTGATTCTTGACCAGCTGCGGTAGTGATTTCACGTACTTGACGTAGTGTGCCGGCGAGAAGCCCCAGGATCCGAACACCTTGAGCTGCTTCTTGGTGATCAGGTGGGGGTTGATCGGAGTGGGGCCGTGATCCGTGTATTGCCCGAGCACCAGTACCTGGGCGTTTGGCCGCGCCAGGTCTATGGATTCGGCCACCGCGGATGGTATACCGGCGCATTCGATTACGACGTCTGCTCCCTGGCCGGCAATCTCGTGGAAAGCTGCAAGACGTGCTTCGGCGGTCGGGTAGGTATCCATATCGATCGCGATATCCGCAGCTCCTATCTTCAAAGCGACCTCAATTGTATGGACGGAGCTTTCGGTAACGCCTGTGGAACGAACCGGTAGCACTGGTGCGAGGACCCGGTAGTGCCCGAACCCTCGCACCAGCACCCCACCGCTTTAGCTTGCAGGCTCAGCTCCTTGATCGGCGTGGGCGCGCCGGCGCATATTCGGCCCGTCAAGCTGGATCAGTTCACTGCTGGAAACAATGCGGTTAAGGATTGACTCGGCGATCACCGCATCGTGCAGCGACTTGTACCAGTCCTCGGGATCGAACTGCGACGTCACCACCGTGGCGCCCCGGTGTTCACGTCCTGCGAGGATATTGAGCAGTTCGCTCGCAGTCTCCGGGCTGATCGGCGTGGTCAGGAAATCATCCAGGACCAGGACATCGCAGTCGTGCAGGTCTCCGAGGAACTTCAGCCGTTCGGAGTCCGCCCGATGATAGACCGCGAGCTTATTGGCCAGGTCATCAAGCCGGAAGTAGCGTGCCGTGTGGTCGTGCCGGCAAGCCGCGTTGACCAAGGCCTGGGCCAAATACGATTTGCCGACACTTGATTTCCCGAGGATCACCAGATTCGTCGTCTGCTCAATCCACTGGCACGACGCGAGCCGTGCCACGACCTCCCGGTTCAGCGTCCTATCGGGCAGATAGTGGATCTCTTCAATGCAAGCGGCCGGGTTGGGCGTTTTCGACTCCTTGAGCAGTTTCACCACCCGACGCTGGGCCCGGGCCGTGGTCTCCTGGTCCAAGGCGTGACGGACCTTGCGGGAGAACGTCCATTCGTCATAGGCCGGATCGTTGGCCATGTCGATGACAGCCTGGCCGAACGCGGTCATCCGCAACCTGGTAAACAGCCCCATGTCATCTTCCGTCAGGTGGTGGTCAAGCACGGCCTTCCCCCGTCGTCGGCTCGGTCAGGCTTGCGTTGGTCAGCGCCTCGAGACTGAACTGCGAGATCCCGTCCAGGTGGGCACGGCTGGTATCCCGGACGCCCACCGTTCTCCCCGTCGCAGCGGACGGCCCCGGGCCAGGAGCGAGAGTTGCAGGACGCCCGGCATGGTCCGCACGCAGGACGGCGATGCGATGCTTGACCGCGGTATAGCTGATCGGGTTCCTCGCGTCGTGCACGCAGAGGTCGTGGCAGGCCTGTTCCAACAGGCTGCGGTTGTTGCCTTTCCCCAGCTCGAGGATGTTCAAGCACGACCGGTAGCCCTGGGCTTCGATCTTCTTCCGCTCCAGCAACCGGGTCAAAGCCTGGACCGTGTAGGGGCCGACCTTGGTCGCTTGCCGGATGAAATAGGCCCGGGTCCATAGCAGTGAGGTGTCCTCATACCCGTGCGGCGCATGGTCGGCGTCGGTGACGTAGGAATGACGCCGCGCCCCACGCTGGTGCGAAGCGATCACTGCCCCGCCGGCAAGGATCGTGACCTGCTCACCGACCACCCGCACGTCCAGGGTCTGCCCGGCGTGCTGGTGCGGAACCGAGTATTTGATCGTGTCGACCTGCACGTGCCAGTCCCGCGAGACCTTCGCCTTGCGCCACTGAACTTCCCGCCACGGCTCATCCGGGAGGCCGATCAACTCGGGGCGCTCGGCTTCCTCGAACCACTCACGCCGGGAGCGGGGCTCACCGCGGAAGGGCGTCCGTTCGTTGATCATGTCCATCTGTTCGGCCACGGCCTCATTGAGCTCATCCAGGGTCGTGAAGCGCCGGTCGGCAAGATAGTGGATGATCCAGTTCGTCACGATCTTCACCCCGGCCTCGACGTGGCCTTTCTCTTGCGGCTTGTAGGATCCGGTCGGGACTGCCGCGCTCTGGTAATACTCCAGGAAAGCCTCATAGGACTGGTTCACGTCCCGGGCCTTTTCATAGCGGCTGATCTGGTTCGAGGCGGTCGAGGCATTGTCGGGAATGACCAGTTGGGTCACGCCTTGAAAATATTCAAAGGCCCTGCGGTGCATCTGGCACCACGCTGGAAGCTTCTCGTCCAGGGACCCGTACGCGAAGATCATGCCCGAATACGGCAACGACGCCACGAAGACCGAGACCTTCGTGGTTTCCCGGGTGATGGGGTCGGTCAGCTGCATCTTGGTCCCGGCCCAGTCGACCTGCATCGTGCGTCCGGGTTCGTGCGTAAGCGGGCTGGTCAGGTCGTTGGCCTTCACGTGCTCGGCAACGATCTGGCAGAACCGTTCATACCCGTAAAACCGGGCGGAGCCCGTGTGCGGGGTGTCCAGGTAGCGGGCCCACATGACCTTTAACGGTGGCTTTTTCCGGCCGATCCGGGCCTTCACCACGGCATCGATGTTGACGGGAACGAACTCGCTGGACACGTTCTTGCGGCCATCGCTGAAAAGCCGGTCAAGGTCCTCATCGCTAAGCGCACCGACCTGATCAAGGGTGGTCAGTTTCTGGTCGTCAAGGACCTGGCGGGCCTTGGAGATCGTTCGATGCGAGCAACCGGCTCGCGCTTGGACCTGCCGATACGAATTGCCCTGCACCAGCAGGGCCATGATTTGTTTGTAATCAGCCACTACGGTCGGTTTCCTTTCACTGTCCACGACCTGTTGCCGTGGGTGAAAGCAATCCTGACTCTGAATCCCCCGAAGCGCTACCGGATACTTACATTTTTGCTACCGGTTCGTTCCACATGCGCTACCGAAAGCTCCGCCTAAACACCTCAATACGCGAGGTTGGGCCACCTAGGATGATGACCTGGGCGGCGCCCATGGCCTTGGCGTACATGGCCGAAGCCAGACCCACCGGCCCGGCTCCCTGGACCGCGACGATCGAACCGGGTTCGATCGTAAGGTTTTCAACGACACCATGGATGGCGGTTGGTCCCGCGCAGCCTAGTGTGATTACCTCCTCGAAGCTGACGGTGTCCGGCAGCTTGATGATGGTCGTACCTGCTTCTAGGGATATGGTTTCTGCCCAGCCACCTTGAAGGTGTGGTGCATCCGAAGCTTTGCGGTTGATGCCGTAGATCTTGCGGTTGAGGCAGAGCGTTGGTTCTTTCAGCACAAGGCATTCGTAGCAGCTGCCGCAGGGAATGTTGTTGGCCCATACAACGCGGTCGCCCACCGTCAGTGGTTGGCCCTCAACGTCGGTGGTTAGTCCCTCGCCAAGTGCCCGGATATGGCCGACTCCTTCGTGTCCCATGGCCAGTGGCAGTGGCACGGAAAGGTGCCCGGTGCGCAGGTGGACATCGGTGCCGCAGATTCCGCCGAGCGCAACATCCACCAGGGCGCCGCCGGGTGCTACGGAGGGCATTGGATACTCCTGCAACTCGACCGATTCATTGAATTCTTTCAACACAGCCACTTTGGGCATGGAACTACTCCATTCTTGGGGCCATTGACAGGTTTATTTTTTCCTGAAAGGCTCGCTGTCCATTAATTTGATTCTTGTAAGCGTATCGTCCGACGATTGCGCCTTCGCGACTGTTAGCCGGCCGAGACGGAAACGGCGTCGGCTTCCTGCGGGCTGCGGGGATCCTTGGCCCTGCGAGCCAGGGCAATGGCCACGAATCCAATGGCCGCGGCGACGGCAATGTACGTGGCTACGGCCGTGGAAGAGCCGGTATTTTGCATCAGGTACGCAGCGATGAACGGAGCAGGAGCCGAGGTGATGATTCCACCGAGTTGATAAGCCAGAGAGCTACCAGTAAAGCGAACCTCGGTCCGGAAAAGTTCAGGGATGAAGCTGGCTACAGCTGAATAGGCGGTTGCGTGCGCAATGGGCAGAGCCAGGATCATCGCAGCAAGAGCGCCCATCGGTTCCCCGGTGTTGACAAGCCAGAATACCGGGTAGATCAGAAGAGCGACTAGGGCGGCACCGGCCAGCATGACGGTTTTCTTGCCGATCCGATCGGCGAGCATTGCGACCAGCGGGATGGTGAAGACCTGGATGCTGGCCGCGATGATCAGGGCAATAAAGACGGATTCACGGTTGAGTCCAACGTGAGCGGGACCGTAGCTGAGCAGGTAAACGGAAGAGATGTAGAAGATGATGTTCGGTGATGCCAGCGTCAGGGTGCCGAGGATTAGTGGCCACCATGCGGTGCGCAGCAACTCGAAGAGTGGAACTCGAACTTCACGTTTTTCCGACTTCATCTTGAGGAATTCCGGCGACTCCGTGATCCGCAAGCGGATGAACAATCCAACGAGGATCAAGAGGGCCGAAATCCAGAAGGGTACCCGCCATCCCCACGCATGGAAGGAGGCTTCGTCCATCTGCTGCATCAGCAAGAAGATGGTGGAGGAAAGAACCAATGCAGCAGGAACGCCCGACTGGGTCCAAGATGCGTAGAAGGCCTTCTTGTTCTTCGGCGCATGCTCCAGAGCCATAAGGACCGCGCCTCCCCATTCACCACCGACGGCCAATCCTTGGAGGAAACGGAGCACGACCAGGAGGATCGGGGCCCAGATGCCAATGGCATCGTAGTTAGGCAAGAAGCCGACGAGGAAAGTGGAGACACCCATCAGTATCAGGGACCACACGAGAATGGTCTTGCGGCTAACCTTGTCGCCGAAGTGGCCAAAGAGGATGCCACCAAAAGGGCGGGCGATAAAGGCGACGGCAAAGGTGGCGAGCGCTGCCAGGGTCCCGGCTGCAGGGGACAACTGGGGGAAGAACTGGTCATTCAGAACGAGGACCGCGGCAGTGCCGAAAATATAGTAGTCATACCATTCGATGGTGGTACCGATCATCGAGGCGGCTGCTACGCGTCTCGCCGGATGGCGATGCGTCTGCGCAACGTTGGGCATCTATTACTCCGCTCAGGGGGCTTCACAAAATATGTACTTTATGTCACAGCCATACTTCCTTGCATGTAACATGTATGTCAAGAACGCTGCTGAATTCAGTGTGAAAAATGTGCAATCTAGTATAGAAGGAAGATGTCATATGACTGATGCTCCATGGAAAAAGATTACCGGGAAGCTTGGAGAGATCGAGGTTCCGCTGGGGCTGTACGTCGATGGTGAATGGCGGGCAGCGGAGGGGGAAAGGGTCTTTTCCGTGCAGAACCCGGCAGATGAGACCGAGATTGCGGCTGTTTCCGATGCCAGCACACACGATGCGCTCGATGCCCTGACCGCGGCGACCGGTGCCCAGGAGGCGTGGGGAAGCACCACGACGCGCCACCGTTCCAATATTCTTCGCAAGGTCTTCGAGCTGCTGGTCGAGCGCAAGGAGGAAATTGCTTGGGTGATGTCGGCTGAAATGGGCAAGCCGCTCACGGAGGCGCGTGGCGAAGTCCAGGTGTCGGCGGATTACTTCCAGTGGTTCTCGGAGCTGGTCACGCAACAGCAGGGCACCTACACAGAGTCGCCCACCGGCGGCTTCAAAATCATCACCACGCGCCAGCCGGTTGGCCCTTCCTACCTGGTAACCCCGTGGAACTTCCCGCTCTTCATGGGCGCGCGCAAGGCGGCTGCGGCCCTGGCCGCCGGGTGCACGATTATCATCAAGCCAGCTGCGCTGACACCGTTGGTGACCCACATGTTTGTGCAGGTCCTACACGAGGCCGGGCTTCCAAAGGGCGTGGTTAACCTTGTCACCACGAGTTCGTCGTCCAAGCAGTCGCAGGCCCTGATGTCGCGCACCGAACTGAAGAAGGTCAGCTTTACCGGCTCGACGGCAGTTGGCGTCACCCTGCTCAAGCAGGCGGCGGACAACGTGATGGCTACGTCGATGGAACTGGGCGGAAACGGCCCGTTTGTCGTTCTTTCCGATGCGGATGTGGAAGAGGCCGCCGCGGGTGCGGTGGTAGCGAAGTTCCGCAACGCCGGGCAGGTTTGCGTTGCCGCGAACCGCATCATCGTGGAGAAGTCCGTGGCTCCTGCCTTCCGGGAAAGCTTCTTGGCGAAAGTTGCCGAGCTCCGGGTCGGAGCAGGTACAGAAGACGGGGTCAATGTCGGACCTTTGGTCGATGAGAAGCAACGCAACAGCGTGCAGCGGCTCCTCAGCGACGCGGTGGCCGAAGGGGCGGAGATCATCTTCGGTGGCGACTCGACCGAGGGGCCAGGCTTCTTCATTAACCCCACGGTGGTCGCGAATGCTGGTCTGGACTCGACCATTGCCACGAGTGAGATTTTTGGTCCGGTTGCCTCCATCTACGAGGTCGAAGGCGACGACGCCGCGCTTGACTTGGCCAACCAAACGCCCTTCGGCCTGGTTTCCTATGTCTACACGCGGGACGTGAGCAAGGCGATCAAGGCCGCTGAGCGACTCGACAGCGGTATGGTCGGCGTCAACCGCGCAGTGGTGGCCGATCCGGCGGCACCGTTCGGTGGGATCAAGGCTTCTGGCTTTGGCAAGGAAGGTGGGCACGCGGGCATCGAAGAATACCAAATCGAAAAGTACATCGCGCTCAACATCTGACCTGCAAGGGGAGCCGGAGTCAGAGGACACCTCTGCTTGGCTCGGACAACCAGGCGAATGAATGTTCGATGTCCGCCATAGCGAATTCGGGACGATTCTGGGTTTCCTGGTGAATCAGAATCCGTGCGGTATTCGTGATGTGTCTGAACACCGCACGTTCAACCGCCTGAGCATTGCCTTCTCGATAGCCGCTGATGATGTCGGCATGGTCATCGAAGCATTCCCTGGCAGAACGGGAGGTGGGGACGGTCCCGACGCCGGTGCTGAGAACAAAATCACGTTGTTCTTGAAGCATGATCAACGCCTTTTCATTCCCTGAGCCGGCGAGCAAAGTTTGGTGAAAGTCTCTGTCCGCGCGCAGCACCGCGTCAGGATCACCTGACTCGGCAGCTGCCCGAAATTTTTCTACCGAGGATTCGAATTGAACAGAAGAGAAATGGTTCTTTCGCATGGTTGCCAGCCGAGACAATGGCACTTCAAGCATCACCCTGATCTGGAAAACCTGGATCAAGGTCTCCACTGACGTATTGAGGACACGAAATCCTTTCTTGTCTTCGATACGTACCATGCCACGACGCGCGAGTTCCATGAGTGCCTCGCGGACCGGGGTGCGGGAAACGCCCAACTTAAGGGCGACCTCTGATCCCGTGTACAGCTGGCCGGGAATGAGTGAACCCTGGACGATTTCCAATCGGATTGAATCGACAGCTTGCTCAGTCAGGGTTGCGTTGCGATTGACGGATTCCATTTACCTATTATCCCAATTTAAGTAAGAGCCAAGACACATTCATAAGGAGAGTCGTAGCAATGTCTACATATTCGTTCGGCGTCGTGGGTGCCGGAATAATCGGTGCGGCAGTGGCGAGAGAACTGACACTTCGCCATCCGGGCGCGCAGATCACCGTTATCGACAAGGCAAGCGAAGTCGCGTCCCACCAGACTGGCCATAATTCAGGGGTCGTCCACGCAGGGTTGTACTACCAGCCCGGAAGCCTCAAAGCCCGGCTGTGCAGGCGTGGCGTCGATCTACTGCGCGACTACGCAATTGCTAAGAACGTTCCCTACGAGGAATGCGGCAAACTCGTCGTAGCGCTCACCGCTGAGGAAGAGAGCAGGGTTCGAGACATCTACGCCAAGGCCACGGCCAACGGTGTACCTGATGTCGAGCTCATTGGACCGGATAGGATCCGGGAAATTGAACCCAACGCCGTCGGGCGCTTGGCACTGCATTCCCCGCACACCGCCATCATCGACTATGCGGCCGTTACGCGCGCACTGATGGACGACGTGACCAACGCGGGCGGGAAGCTCCTGCTGGACAGCGAAGTCACAGACATCTCCAATACCGGGGAAGAATGCACCGTAACCGTAGACCAAAGTGGGAAGGTATCGAGCCACCGGTTTGACTATCTCATTGTTTGCGCTGGCCTTCAGACCGACCGGGTCGCCCGTCTCGCCGGAGGGGCAACGTATCCCAAGATCGTTCCCTTCCTCGGCCAATACTCGATGCTGGCTTCGAAACACCGGAGCATCCTTAACGGGCTCGTATACCCGGTTCCTGACCCCGCATACCCGTTCCTCGGCGTACATCTCACCAAGCGAGTTGATGGCGAAATGCTAGTGGGCCCCAACGCGTTCCTTTCGTTTGGACGAGAGAACTACAAGGGCTGGGGCATCGGGATCAAGGACAGCCTCGACGTGGTGTTCAGCGTAGCCTTCTGGAGGTTTGCATCACGGAACATCAAGGCCGCCATCCATGAATTTGGCGCAGTGATTTCTCGCAAAAAGTTCCTTGCGGGCGCAGCCGCCTACGCCCCGAGCTTGGACGGAGCACAGTCCACCCCAATTACCCGCGGAATCCGCGCGCAGGCGATGGATAAAAACGGACAGTTGGTGGATGACTTCGTGATCGAGCAATTGGGTCGAGTCACCGCGCTGAGAAATGCTCCCTCTCCCGGTGCGACATCTGCGTTGGCCATTGCTGAGCATCTCGCCCAAAAAATCGACGAAACTTTGTCTAAAGTTACAGACGGCGTGCCGAAGAGCGACGCTCACTAACCAAGGGGTTTTACCGTGGTGCAGGAAACCGCTGATTTCCGTTTTTTGGGATTCAGCGGTTTCCTGATCTCTGGATCGTCGTTCACACCGTGGTCGCTGGTTTGAGTGCCGGGCTCCACACCTTTCGCTCGTTGTTCCCTTCTTGCGTCAGGCAGAAGGGCTGCCGATTCAAGCGGCAAGGGCGTCTGTGGCGCCATTGCCGCTTGAAGCATGTGAGGAGGAAGGCTATGCCCGGCGTTTCATTTTCGTTGCTAAAGACGCTAAATGACATCCCCCGCCATGAAAACGACAGCCTAAGAGAACAGACATCCCCTTCACCTTTCCCCGGAGCAGGCGATTGAACAACCTAGCCACATTCCCTATGAGATCCTGGCGGGATTGAACGCGCTTTTCCAGATAAATAGAGGAGCAAACGCATCGCAGCGGGGCTGCTCTCCCGGATGGGGGCAGGCTCCACGCTGTACGTGGCCTCGGCCATGCTGTCGGTGTCCCACAACAACGACGCCCCCAAGTAAGGAGCCCACTCGCATGCGCGCAGCCGATGGACGGTTCTGGTCCAAGGTCATCAAGGGACCGCGTCCTGAGGGCTGCTGGTTCTGGGTCGGAGCGATCAGTGACGACGGATACGGCAGGGTCACCGTGAACCGGGACGGACATACCAGGGCGGTGCGCCCGCACCGCTACGCCTACTGGCTGTTGACAGGTGTGTGGCTTGATGATACGCCCTCGTTGATGCATGACTGCGACGAACCACTGTGCATCCATGCCAGTGCGGATCCCGGTTCGCATCTGGTGCCGGGGAGCCACCGGGAGAACATGCTCGGCCGGATCAAGAAGAGGCGCCACAGCAATGGAACGGGCTTGCGCTATTGGGGCGTTGGCCGTGTCGCCCAATCAGACAGGTCACGGCGATTGCGTGACGAGTTGCTGGCCAACGGATGGAACCAGGAACGGATCGCGGCGATACGCTTCAACCACGACCCGGACACCCCCACCCTGTTCTAGGCTTCCCAAGGTTCGGAATCCGTCGCGGCGGAAGCAGGGGCCGGCTGGTACTTCTCGCTGAGCTCGATGACCGCCCTGGATAGTTCCCGCGACCCCGAGCTTTCGGCGGCGCTACTGACGGAGCTCGGAAAACAAATATCCGCCACCCTTACCCCGCACAAGGACAGCATCCATTCATGAGACGCGCCAAGAACGTTGCCACGTTCGGTCCCGCCATCGGCAGCTACGCTGCCACACTCGCCGACCTGGAAGCGGGTGTCGACATTGCCCGGTTGAACATGAGCCACGGTGAGCACGACGTGCACGAGCAGACATACCTCAATGTGCGCAAGGCCGCAGAAGAATTGAACCGGCCCGTCGGGATCTTCGCCGACCTCCAGGGACCGAACATCCGGCTCGGGCGGTTTGCCAAGGGACCACACCACCTCGCCGCGGGACAGCGGTTCACCATCACCATTGACGACATCGAAGGTACCGCCTAGATCTGTTCCACCACCTTCAAGGGATTGCCCGGCGATGTGAGTCCCGGCGACTTCCTGTTGGTTGACGACGGGAAGGTCGCGCTGCGCGCGACCTCGGTCACGGACACCGATGTGGTGACCGAGGTCGTGGTGGCGGGAGCCGTCTCCAAAAACAAGGGGATCAACCTTCCCGGCGTGGCCGTCAGCATCCCCGCCCTGGCCCCCAAGGACGAAGAGGATCTGCGTTGGGCGCTGCGCACCGGCGTCGACATTGTCACCCTGTCCTTCGTGCGGGATGCGGCCGACATCCGCCGGGTCCACGAAATCATGGATGAGGAAGGCAGACGCACCCCCGTCATAGCCAAGATCGAAAAGCCCCAGGCCGTGGCCGCTCTGGAGGAAATCATCGACGCCTTCGACGCCATCATGGTGGCCCGCGGCGACCTCGGGGTAAGCCACCGAAATTAAACGGCGGTCAGGGGTGGGTCGGTGGATCGAGGCCTAGTGGTGGTCCTAGAACTCATCTTGTGAGTTCGGTCGTACTCCTCGGCGAATTCTGTGGCGACAACTTGATTGCCGCGGCAGAACGTACACATGCTGTCCATGAGTCCGAATACACCGCGGCCGTTGCAGCGCGGGCATTCAACCTCATCTTGTGAGTTCGGGTCGTATCAAAATTTTCACCATGCCGCTATTGTGGGGCACGAGAGGCCCCTCTATTCGACAAGCTCCGGCCAGAGGATTGGGGCATCGATGCCAGCTGAAGCGCTGAGGAAACCCAGGCTGCTTCTGAGAGGGCACATCTTTAGAACACGAACTTTCCCACGACTGATCCGTGCCTCAAGAACAACGGGCATATGCAGCGCTGCTGTTAGAACATTGGCTATACCTGTAGAGGCGGACGTGTCCGCATGGACAGGGCCAATACCGACAGGGCGGTAGCTATCGGCTTGCGTATGACGTCCACGCTCGCCCTCTCATCGATCAATGACCCGGTGAAGGTTCCCGTGCGGACGCGACGCTCGGCTTCGATTGACGGACCCAAGAAAGCCACAGAAGCTGTCTGGTCTGCTCTCTATATGTTGCTGAAGTTCTAGCGTGGCCTCACGAGATCAAAACGGCCCTCGGCAAGGATCTCGAAGTAGGCACTTGGCCCACCTGCACGCAGGACAGGTTGGGCGAGAGCTGTCTGATAAATACCCTCGGGAATCATGGCTTCATCGATGTGCACCGCGATGACTTCCCCGATCGTGAGTACACCGGTGGAAGCGTGCCCGTCTGCACCGCGCAGCGGGATGATGTCACTGACCCGGCACTCGAAACTTACTGGTGAGGCGGCGACGCGCGGTGCACTGATATCAACGGAATCGGCGGCTTCCAAGCCGGATGCGACGAATTCATCGAGGTCGGCCGTCGTTGACGTTGCGTTCATTTGTTCTGCAAGGGGGCGCGTGACCAGGTTCCAGGTGAACTCACCGCTCAGCTCGGCGTTGAGCGCGGTGTGCTTGCGGGTCGTACTTGAGAAGCCAATGAGTGGTGGCTTGTAGGAGAAGGCATTGAAGAAGCTGTACGGGGCGAGATTGCGAACTCCAGCAGGGGAAAGTGTCCCAATCCAACCGATCGGACGCGGCCCGACAATTGCATTGAACGGATCGTGCGGAAGCCGGTGGCCCTCTGCTGGGCGGTAGAAGTGCGAAGTCATCTGTCCAGTCAATCATCAATCGACAGCCCCGATGTGTTTTTTCCGCACAGCCAGTATCCCAAGGTTCGCGGCCAATGCTATCGACCTGTGTTGACCGTCACTGTATTGTGGGCCAGACATCTATATATCTGGATTCGAGTATCCCAATGCGTTGCTAGCCTCAACCGCATAGCGGGCGATGATGGGGCCGAGTCGTTCAACGTCGTTGGGGCCGACCCGCTGCGTTGGGAACCCCAAACCTAGAACACCAGTGAGGGCCCCCATATGACCGAATACGGGGGCGCTGATAGAGCCAACATCTTCATGGCGTTCGCCAAAGGCAGCATAAAAGCCCTGTTCGCGAGCAGTTTCCACTTGCCGCTCAAGGATTTCTAGCTTGTCCGGGGTTGAGGGAGCAAACTTTGTCAATGGCAAGTCCCTCAGCGCATCCCAGGCTTCAGGATCGTATGCCAAAAAGATCTTCCCAGGTGCACCAGCATGAATTGGCATCACTTGCCCAACCATGAATGGGCGCATTACGACATGTCGTGTCTCAGCAACAGCCACAACCGTTCGAAAAGCTCCGTCTCTGGTGTAGAGACAGGCGCTCTCACCGGTCTCATCCCTCAGTCGCTGAAGGATCGGTTTGATGAGACGAACGACATCAAGCCCGACTGTGCCTGGAGTAGCCCAACGAACCAAACCGATTCCGATGCGGTAACGGTCGTCTTCCCTGTCTAGAAATCCTTCTCGGACCATGTTCTGAACCAGTCGTTGGCATGTACTGGACGGCAGTCGTGTTTTCTTGATCAGTTGCTGCAATGTCGGTTCAGGATCCTCCACAGTGAAACAGTCAAGAATCTGGACCACTTTCTGCAGTACGAGAATCGGCGCGGCTGCAGACGCTTTCTTTGCTTCCATAAGCCCTGACTTTACCTCGCTGTGCATCTGCGGTGTTGCTTATTCCAGATCACTCGTGTCCGTAGTGTGACGTAGTTGACACAATCGACAAATAACCCGCATACTGAGTTCACAACTTACAGAGTGGGATTCCCCACTTATGATTCTGCGCTTTCAATGGAGAACCCGTGAACATGTCAGCCGTTACTTGCGAAACTTTCCCTGAACAGAAGGATGCCAAAACGTCCAGAATCGGACTCATTGTCCCCAGCTCCAACACCACTATGGAAACGGAACTTCCGGAATTGTTCCGCCGCCAGTCAGAGGCCACGGGTCATCATTACACCTTCCACTCCGCGCGTGCTGCACTGAAGAACGTCAACCGCGAGGAACTGTTGGCCATGGTGGATAAAGCGGGGGAATGCGCTCGTGCGGTTTCTGACGCCGCCGTCGATGTCATTGCTTACGCCTGTCTCGTGGCGGTGATGGCGCAGGGCCCCAATTCCCATGAAAAATCAGAAAAGATCATTGCGTCCGCGGCTGAGGAGAACGGTCACCCTGCTGCGGTTTCAAGCAGTGCCGGCGCACTAGTGCGTACTCTGCAATCAATCGGGGCACGAAAGGTTTCGATGGTAGCGCCCTACATGCTGCCCCTTACCCAAATGGTGCGTGAGTACATCGAAGGTGCCGGCATAGAGGTAGTCGATGCGATCAGCTTAGAAGTTGATGACAATCTAGCCGTTGGTGCATTGGATCCACAGAAACTTCCGATGATTGCTCAAGGCCTCAATCGTGAGGGTATTGATGCCGTGATTCTTTCGGCATGTGTGCAGATGCCATCACTACCTGCGGTCCAGAAAGCAGAGGATCTGCTGGGAGTACCCGTCATTACGGCCGCAACGGCAACTGCGTACGAGATCCTGAAAGCGCTCGGGCATGAACCTTCAATTGCCGGAGCTGGGGGTCTGCTCTCCGGAGCCTACGCACCTGTTGCTTCTCGGCGTGCTTAGGGGAGAGTCACCATGTCTTTGTCTCTGATCGCATTCTTCGTTCTGATTGGGGCGTTTGCTCTCGGCTCATTTACGCGCGTCAACGCAGGCCTCGTTGCATTAGTAGCAGCATTCGTCGTCGGAGGTCTCGTTGTTGGGATGCCCATCAAAGACGTCATCGCACAATTCCCCAGCGGCCTGTTTTTCATCCTTCTTGGAGCTACGCTGCTGTTTGGAATCGTGCGCGTCACCGGCACGATCGATCTACTCGCGTACTGGGCCGAGCGACTCGCCGGAGACCGGCGCTTCCTAGTGCCGGTACTAATGTTTCTTCTGACCGCCGGCTTGGCTTCAGCAGGAGCATTCACGCCTGCGGCGATCGCTATTGTGGCACCTGTGGCGTTGGCATTGGGTTCTAGGTTCAGGATCAGTACGCTCGCAATGGGTTTAGTCATCGTCCAAGGAGCCAACGCTGGTGCTTTCTCTCCGGTCAACCCCTTTGGTGTTCTAGCCAATGTGATGCTCGATAACGCGGATGCCTCCGGAGATTCCCTGAAGCTCTTCCTCTACTGCTTCATATTCAACGCTATCCTCGCCTTCATCGCCTACGTCGCTATCCAGGCCATTATGAACAGGCGTGGCGGACGGCCTCTCCCCCGCTCAGAATCAACCAGCAGCGGGACTGCTCTTAGGACCACTCTGGCCGATGACTCCGTGGGTCATGACGCAGGTCAGTACCGAACGACAACCGGAACACAAACCGGAGTCGCTGTAGCCGACCCACGCACGCAACCCGATATCGAAGTTTCGCTCGGGGCACCGGTGAAAGTGGACGCGACTCCTATGAGGATCCTTACGCTTGCCGGGGTGGGAACCCTACTGATTCTAACCACGGTTTTCAGTTTGGATGTTGGCGTTGCGTCCCTGATCATCGCTATCGCACTGATCTGCATCAAGCCCGGAGTTCAAAAGCCTGCTATTGAGGGGCTGCCTTGGAACGCGATTATCCTCGTAACAGGCATCGTCACTTATGTCGGAATGCTCGAAGAGATGGGCGCGTTGAAAGAACTCGAGGCCGGTATCGCTAGCCTCGGTAACGGATCAATTGCAGCACTGATTACGAGCTATGTTGTCGCTATAGTCTCTGCTTTCGCCTCGACCACCGGAACACTTGGAGTAATCAGTCCCATTGTTACACCTATTTCCTTGGACCCGCTGCTCAGCCCAATCGGAGTTGTCACCGCCATTGCCATCAGTTCTTCGGTAGTGGATGTTAGTCCGATGTCCACCAGCGGCGCGCTCCTCATGGCTAGTGCCCCACCAAAGGACGAACGACTCTTCTTCCGCGCTCTCCTCCTCTGGGCCATCGCAATGATCGCAGTTGTCCCTATGCTCGTGTGGTTCATCTTCGTGCAGCTCGGCCTCGGATAGCCACGAAAGGACATACGAATAGATAAAGGCATCCTAGTGCGGTGCATGTTTAAAGAATCAGCGGGCTTATCCATATTGGTCTAGATTTTTTTGGCCCCAGTGTTCGGAACTTTTGTTGGGTTGTTGACCTCAGTATGGAATTGGTCCGTGTTTACGCCGAATGCCGGCAGGGGTTTCCACATAGCCATATTCGTTGGCTAGAGATGAAGAGGCAGTGACCGGTTATTTTTCTAAGCGGTCACTGCCTCTTCATCTCTACTGCTTGATCAGTTCGTGGATGCCACCGACGAGCCACTTCCCACCGAGTGCATTCTGATGCAGCTCCACATACCAAGTCCCGGCATCGGTCTTGAAATCAGCCGTTACAACCTGCTCATTATGCTCCGTACCGTCCATCACCGGACCGGAAAGGATCTTGTCGAACGGGATTCTTGCCGGGTCGATGTACTCGGCCTCGATGGCATATTCCTTCTCCAGATAGGGGCGTATCTCGGCGTGCCAGCGCTGCTCCGGTTCATCGGGCCGGGCAAACAGGCTCATGACCTTCACCGCGACCTCTTCCGGGCTCTCGATCACCGGGACCGAGGCCTCCACGGTCGGGGAAACCTGGGCGGTGCCCTCGGCGTTGCCGGGCAGCTGCGCGCAGCCGGCGATGGCCAGCACGGCCAGACCGGCACAGGAGAACGCAGCGACCCTGGACCACAGGCCGGCACCGCGCCCGGGGGGCGTGGAACCGGGTGCGTTGGAGTCGGGGGCATGGGGGATCCTGGAACGGGGCATTAGAGCACTCCCTTGGATTTGAGGATGGGCACGGGGTCAATCACGTATTTCAAGGTGGGGGTGCGCGCGACGACAGGCTGCTTCATGCTCGGACTCCTGGGGTGCCGGGGCTGGGCGGCAGGACGGCAAGGAGCCGGAGGGCTAGTGGGCTTCGGGTGCCGTGGTGGTGGCGGGGGATCCCAGGGACGTGCGTCGCAGCGGGCATGCGGGGATGGCAAACCAGCACAGCGCCGCCACCGCCCTGGGCCTGCGCGCCAACGCGACCCAGTTCGCCCTGCTCGTCGCGATCAACGCCCTGGTTGGGGGCATGGTCGGGCAGCAGCAAGCCGTCCTGCCGCTGCTGGCCCACGCCGAATTCGGCCTCAGCGGATACACGTTCCTCTTCACCTACGTGGCCGCCTTCGGGATCGCCAAGGCAACCTCCAACTGGTTCGCCGGAACCCTCTCGGACCGCTACGGACGCAAACCCGTGCTGCTGGCCGGCTGGCTCTTCGCCATCCCGGTGCCGCTGATGCTCATCCTTGCCCCGGACTGGAGCTGGGCCATCGCCGCGAACGTGCTGCTTGGCATCAACCAAGGCCTGACCTGGTCCACCACCGTCATCATGAAAATCGACCTGGTGGGTCCGGCCCAACGAGGCCTGGCCATGGGCCTGAACGAAGCCGCCGGCTACGGGGCCGTGGCCGCCACCTCCCTACTGGCCGGATACCACGCCGAACAATACGGGCTGCGACCCGCGCCCTTCCTCCTGGGGATCGCCTACACGGCCCTGGCACTGCTGCTGTCCGGGGTGTTCGTCAGGGAGACCCGCCCGCACGCCCTCCTGGATGCCGGAAACATTGCCTCCCGGGGCGCCTCCGCCCGGCATGGTCGGGATGCCAAACTATCCAACCGCCAAATCTTCTCCCTGACCAGCTTCCGCGAACCTGCCTTGTCCTCGGCGAGCCTGGCCGGCCTGGTGAACAACCTGAATTTCGGCCTCTCCTGGGGCCTGTTCCCGCTGCTGTTCGCCACTGCGGACCTCGGCACCAGCCAGATCGGCCTGCTTTTCGCCCTTTATCCCGGGGTGTGGGGCATTGGCCAGATGTTCACCGGGGCCCTCTCTGACCGGATCGGGCGCAAGCACCTCATCACCGCCGGCATGCTGGTCCAGGCCACAGCCCTGGCGATCATCGCGCTCGGAAGCGGCTTTGGAGGGTGGGCGGCCGGAACGGTGTTGCTCGGTGCGGGAACCGCGATGGTGTACCCCACTCTGCTGGCCGCAGTCGGCGACGTCGCCCATCCCTCATGGCGTGGACGAGCGGTGGGCATCTACCGGGTCTGGCGCGACCTCGGATACGCCGTTGGTGCCATCATCGGCGGGATCGTCGCCGACCTCGTGGGGCTCAACGCGGCACTGTGGATGGCCGCGGCACTCAGTGTGGCCGCAGCGATCGCCGTCGCGATCCGCATGTATGAAACGCACCCACCGCATCCCCGGCCAACCCCTGCCGGCGATGCCCCGGCAATGCTGCCGCGCGACCACACCAACCCGTAGCGTGGGCACGGAACCGAGGTCCCCTACCGTAGCGGAGCACGCAACTGCCCACGGCGCGCCTCCACACCACGACCCGAGGAGAACCACAGTGAACTACACCCACGCCATCACCGTGCCGCTGTCTTGGCAAGACGCCGTCGAACGGACACGCGGCGCCCTGGCGGAACAGGGAGTCGGTGTCCTGACGGTGATCAACGTGAAGGAGACCTTCACCCAAAAGCTGGGCCAGGAGGCCGGGAGGCCGTGGGGGACTACATCATCTACCCGCACCGTGATCAGTTGAACAGCAAATCCCAGGCGGTTGTGCATTCCCCGGCGGCGACCGACCACCAATAAGCCGGCATCGTCCAACCAACAGAAACGTTCCAGGTCCTCCGCTGGTACCTCGTCGGGGAATCCGCGAACCCTGCGACCTGCTCATCACTTAGAAAATCGACCGCCATGCCCCCCAATCAACAGGCCGCTGACTCCTTAGCGTGAATTTCCGGGCGATTCTTCCCCCGACCCCGAAAAGGACGGAACACTCCGCACTCTGGGCATACCGAGAAATCTTCCGTCTAATGCAGGAATAGTGCATTAGACGGAAGATTATTGTGGCTGATCGAGGAGTGCCGCCGGGTTCTGCCTCGCTGTCGCTTTTGCCGGGTGTCTCCTTCCTGAACGACGCAGAATCGGTTTTCACTGCCATGCTGGAGGGCTGGCAGATGCGCCAGCGTGGCGGACGGAACCTCAAGGAATCCTCCGTGCGAGGCACCGTGAGCCAGATTTCGCAGTTTCAGGCGTATATCAACGACTGGCCCTGGAACTGGAACTGGACCGCCGCCGATTTTGACGAAGTGGATGATGCATCTGGTGGCAGTCAAGCAACTGGCTCCCTCGACGATTCGCACCTACCAGTACGTGGTGAGGGAGTTTTGCAGCTACTTGTGTTCCGAGCACTATGGCTGGGTTGAAGAATGCTCCACCCGCTTCGGAAACCACCCGTCCCAGGTCTGCCACGAGTGGAACACACGTTCCACGGTTCTATTTTTGTAGCGGCAGTCTGGGTGCGGCGTGATGCCGATGTTGTGGAATCCATGGACTGCTCCTTTCCTTTCGGGTGGAGAAAGTTTCACAAACTTTTGCGCAAACGGTCGAACAAGATGGGCCCGTGGAATGCGGGGAACCTGCGTGAGTGTGTGAGAGCACATACACAAACGTTTGTGCATGTGTCAGAAAGGGACGATACACGGGAAAGGTGTTGCTTGTCACCCTTACGACCGAGGCATTACTGACTTTCAGCTTGCGGTCGAGGCGCGAACAATCAGTTCAGGAGCCAGTCGGACCGACTCGACGGGTTCGCCACGCAGCATCGCGAGCAGCAGGTTCAACCCGGCCCGTCCCATCTCATGCATCGGCGAATGGATCGTGGTCAGTGGGATGGAAAGCTCGGCCGCCAGTGGGGTGTCGTTGTAGCCGACGATGGCCACGTCGTCGGGCACCGTGATGCCGCGATCGCGCAAGACGCCCATGGCGCCAATGGCGGCGAAGTCGTTGGTGGCGAAGATGGCATCGGGGCAGCCACCCTGCACAAGCAGGCGTTCGGTTGCCTGCCGTCCGCCCGGGGCATCGAAGCCTCCGTGGACGATCCGCTCGGGACGGATCCTGATGCCTGCTTCCAAGCAGGCCTGGACCACCCCGGCCGTTCGGTCGTTGCCGGTGGAGGCGTAGTCGCGGCCCGACAGGATGCCTATGTCCCTGCGGCCGGTCGCCAGAAGGTGCTCGGCAACGAGCCTACCGCCCATGATGTCGTCGCACGTGGCGGAGATGTGGTCGCCCGACCGCCTGGAGACCAGGGTGAACTTGATGCCGCGCTTGGCGAGGGTGTCAAGAAACGGGTCCCCCGTATGGGCATCGCCGAAGATGAGCCCGTCAACGCGCCGCGAGAGCATGAGCTCGGTGCGGGAGGCCTGGTTTTCCGGCCGGTCGAGGGAGTTGGTGACAAAGGTGGAGATCCCCTGCTCCGTTGCGGCTTCTTCGATGCCTTCGTAGACGGTGGCCAGGACAAAGTCCTGAAGCCGGGGGACCAGTACGCCCACGAGCCCCGAGCGACGTGTGCGCAGGCTCGCTGCGTGGGGGTTTCGTTGGTAGCCCCGGGCGGCAACCACCGTTCGTATTCGGTCTATCATGTCGCTGGAGGCCCAGCGCCGGGCCTCCTTGTCGGAGGAGTTGATGACCCGCGAAACGGTGGAAACATTGACCCCGACCTCATCGGCAATCATGCGCAAGGTAACGGGTCCTGAACCTTTGTCCATGTCTCCTCCGAAGGTGCCGCGTGCCTCGGCTGCCTGCGCGACCGGTTGTGCACTCATCAATGACCCAGCATATTTCATAGCGGCGACGTGACATGACGCACTTGCGGCAAACGTTTGTGTGGGGCATGCTAGCGGTATTCGTTCCCGCGGCAGCAATTGAAGCGGGACTATCCATGCGACAGAAGGGTCCAGGTGAAGGTGCATAGCATGCCTCAGGTTTCGGTATTGGCAACGGGAGGGACCATTGCCTCGAGCGAAAACGATCGAGGAGCCTCGGTTGCAAGCCGCGGAGCGGGCGAACTGCTCGGCGGCATCGCCGCTGGAGGGCCCAACGTGTCCTCACGTGATGTCATGCGGCTCGGTTCCTACCTGTTAGGCCACCGCGAACTTCGCCTGATCTGCGAAGCTGTCGCCGCGGAACTGGCCGATGGCGGCGTGGATGGCGTCGTAGTCACGCACGGAACCGACACCATGGAAGAAACGGCATATCTCCTGGACCTGGTCCAGCACTCTTCCAAGCCCGCGGTGCTGACCGGCGCCCAACGCCCTGCCGACCACCCCTGCCCGGACGGCCCGGGAAACCTGCAGGAGGCCATCGGGGTCGCGGCAAGTCCTTCCGCCCGCGACAAGGGCACGATGATCAGTTTCGCCGGCAACATCTATGCAGCCAGGGGCACCCGCAAGGCCCACACCGTCGCGCCCTCCCCCTTCAAGACCATGGACGGCGGACCAATCGGCCAAATCGCAAACGGCCAACCCCATTTCATGTCGGCCCCCATCCGGCCCAGGGCTCTTGCCCTGCCCCCGCCCGCATTCGATAGCATCAGAGTCGACATCGTTACCGTCCACCCGGGTTCCGACGCCACCCTTGCCAGGGCCGCCGTTGAGGCGGGAGCCCGAGGCGTCATCATCGCCGGCAGCGGCGTGGGCAACGGCAATTCGTCGATCCTGGCCTGGGTCGAGGAAGCCGTGCAGGCTGGAATCACCGTAGGGTTGGGCACCCGGGTTCCAGAAGGCCCCGTGGTCCCGTTCTACGGCAACGGAGGCGGGGCCGACGTGGTCAGGGCGGGCGCGCTGCAGCTCGGCTCGCTGCCACTTTTCCAGGCCCGCCTGCTCTTGGCATTGATGCTCTCACACGGCCAAAAACCAAACCCTGAGCTGCTCGCAGCTCACATTTAAACCGATCCGAAACAAGATAAGGAATGAAGATGGCAAAAGAAATTTCCGTGGCGTTCGGCATCGACGTTGATGCCGTAGGTGGCTGGCTCGGATCCTACGGGGGAGAAGACTCCCCGGACGACATCTCACGCGGCATGTTTGCCGGCGAGGTCGGCGTCCCGCGACTGAACGCCTTGTTGAAGAAGTACGACCTGCCGGCAACCTGGTTCTGGCCGGGCCACTCGATCGAAACCTTCCCTGAGCAGTTCGACGAGGTTGTCGCGGCCGGCCATGAGATCGGTGTCCACGGCTACAGCCACGAGAATCCCCTCGCGATGACCCGCGAGCAGGAGACGGACATCCTGGATCACTGCATCAACCTGATCGAGCAGCGCACCGGGAAACGGCCGACCGGCTACGTGGCGCCGTGGTGGGAGTTCTCCAACGTCACCAATGAGCTCTTGCTTGAACGCGGCATCGCCTACGACCATTCGCTCATGCACCGCGACTTCGAGCCGTACTACGTGCGTGTCGGGGACAGCTGGACCAAGATCGATTACGACAAGCCCGCCAGCACCTGGATGAAGCCACTGGTCCGCGGCGTGGAAACCGACCTCGTGGAGATCCCGGCCAACTGGTACCTCGATGACCTGCCGCCGATGATGTTCATCAAGTCCAGCCCGAACAGCCACGGATTCGTGAACCCTCGCCACCTGGAAGAAATGTGGCGCGACCAGTTCGACTGGGTGTACCGCGAACACGACCATGCGGTCTTCACCATGACGATCCACCCCGACGTCTCCGGCCGGCCGCAGGTCCTGCTGATGCTTGAGCGGTTGATCGAGCACATCAACAGCCACGAGGGCGTGAAGTGGACCGACTTCAACTCCATCGCTGAAGAGTTCAAGGCGCGCAACCCGCGCCAGAAGTAACCGGAAGGAATTCGGCCCGCACATGTGTGGAGCCTGCGCACGCATCGCACCGGATTGGGCCGGACCCATGGTCTCCGGCCCAATCCGGCGTGCCTCGATTGGCCGTTTCCTCACTGGGGTGTGCCGTGGGATCAAGGTCGGCACGTTCCCCGGCGGGTGGACGGTTACCAGACAAACAGGTGCGGCTCGCACCACTTCGAACTTTGACGAACTGCTCGACCTGGTTGCACCGCACTGCGCCGTCCCCGGCTGGGAAGCCTTGGATGCGGCTCTTGTTGAATACCGGGGATCCGCAAGAGCCGAGGAATTCAGCGACTACCTGCCTCCGCCCGCGGATGTCAGGAGCGCATCTGCAGTCGTCCTTGTTCGATCCGGTGCTGCTCCAACGCATCTCCGCCTGGCAGCGTTTGGGCTCGGCGTCAGGGCATTGGAAGGACATAGCGCGGCGGTGGAATTCCCACACCGGCTCGCGCCGTTCACCATGGTTGCAGTGGACGGGACCATCCTGGGCTCTGTTCCGCTGCCGGCCCCGGCCCCGTGAAAACGACACTTCGCTGCTCGTTTCCAGGACGCCGGATGAAGCACTGTGGAGGCTGGCACGTCGCGTAGCCTCGGTGATTCAGGCGGGAGCTGCCGCACGTCAGGCAGTCCCGCCCTGGGGGCGCTTCGGGCTTCTGCGACCAACCGACGGAACTGCACCCCATCATTGCACTTCGGATGTGGCGACGGCTGTTTCACTTCGGGCGGCTTGAAGAACCGCCCGCAGCAATCCCGGAAACCGGACTTCAATGTCGGCTGCTCGTAGCGTGTTGAGGATCGTGGTGCCGCTGTAGCGCTGTTTAATCAGGCCAGCCTCACGCAGGACCCTGAAGTGATATGTGGAGGTGGACTTGCTGATTGGCAGTTGGAAGGCGCTGCAAGCCTGATCGATTGATGCGTTCGCGAGTTGGCCAACAATTTGTCGTCGCACTGGGTCGGACAACGCGGACAGCACGGTGTCCAGCTGCATCTCTGCTTGGGACGGGTGGGCGAGAGCGCGCACGTGTACTTGGCCTCCTCGATTGCTGAATTGACTGCGAATCTATTGTACGATAGTTCTAGTACTATGAAGAATGTCGTACTTTGAACGCGGGTAAGGCAGTGCGAGTTAGCACTAAAGTGCGCAAGCCGTTGAACTGCTTCTTCTGCCCTGCCGCTCTCGTGCGGATCCATGCCCCGCCTATGCATGGACCTGGTCATGCACGGTGCAGTTGGCGACAAAGCGGTCCCCGACAGACCAAACTAGAAATCCCGAAAATTCAACAAACCGAACGCTGGCCGTGTTTACGCACACAATCGTTTGGGTAACCAATATGCTCAAGCTTCCCAACGGAATAGCGCCAACCCTGAAGATCCAAGGAGATAAACATGACAAACCCCAGCCCGTTTTGGTCGCGTCTGAAGATCGGTTCCACGTTGTTGCCCAACCGTGTGGCGTTGGCCCCCATGACCCGCGTCAGTGCCACCGAGGACGGATTGGTCACGGACAAGATGGTCTCCTATTACGAGGCTTTCGCCCGGGGCGGCTTCGGACTGCTGATCACCGAGGGGATCTATCCCGACACTTCATACAGCCAGGGCTACTTGCATCAGCCTGGTCTGGCAACCGATGAACAGGCCCGGTCCTGGGCCAGGGTTGTAGACGCCGTCCACGCATCAGGGTCCGCAATATTCGCCCAGCTCATGCACGCTGGATCCCAAGCGCAGGGAAGCCGCTTTGCGGACGCCACGGTGGGTCCCTCCGAGGTCGCGCCCAAGGGGGAACAACTGGCCTTCTATCGCGGCGAGGGGCCCTACCGGGTGCCTGCTGAAATCACTCGGCATCAAATGCAGGACGTTCGACAAGGCTTTGTGGATGCCGCATTGCGCGCCAAGGCTGCCGGGTTCAATGGCGTGGAGATTCACGGCGCCAACGGCTACCTGCTGGACCAGTTCCTCACCGATTACCTCAACCTCCGCACTGACGAGTACGGAGGCTCCGCCCAGAACCGGGTGCGTTTCCCTGCGGAGATCGCCCGTGCCGTGCGTGAGGCCGTCGGACCAGAAATGACCGTGGGTATCCGGATCTCCCAGGCTAAGGTCAGTGACCACGACCACCGGTGGGCCGGTGGAATTGATGAGGCCAAGATCATTTTCTCCACTCTGGGTGACACAGGCGTCGACTTCATCCACACCACCGAGTACAAGGCCTATGCTCCGGCGTTCGGCGACGGGAGTCCCTCGCTGGCCGCCCTGGCCAAGCGGCACTCCGGGTTGCCGGTGATCGCCAACGGACACCTGGACGACCCCGAGACAGCTGAAGCGCTGCTGGCCGACGGCACAGCCGATGTCATTGCCTTGGGCAAGGCGGCTCTGGGCAACAGAGACTGGCCGGATCGGGTCCGCCACGGGCGGCCTCTCGACGAGCTGGACGCGAGCCTTTTTGCCCCGTTGGCCGACGTCAAGGACTGGGAGCTCGATTTACTCTCCTGAGCTTGACGTTGAACCTTCGGAGGGCCAACCACCAAGAAAGTGGTTGGCCCTCCGGCGTGTCGCATCGCTTGAGCCGCCCTCGTTTTTCGATGCTTCTGGTCCCAGATGAACGAAGTACCACCAAGAACCGAGGGCCGTGATCCGGCTGGCGCCTGTGCCGGAGAATCAACCAGAGGCCAAGAATGGTGCCGGCAGTGCCGAAGCCCCTGATGCGGTTGGACCGCCAATTCCCGGTGACGTGGTTGCTTGAAGGGTCAGGGGCGAAGACCGTACCGCTCGAAGGGGAGACGGGGCCTTTTCGCAGGGCGAGCAGGTCCATCACCGGGTTGATGCACCGGTCGTAGAACCGCGGGAAAACGCCGTGGACCGGGACGAAGGTGCGCTGGATCTGGCCGACTACGGTTACCGGCCGTGGCCGTTTCGCGTTCCCCATGATCGCCCGGGCCACACGATGCGGGGAAGCAACGGGGGGCAGCGGGTGCACGCGTTTGCCGGTGTAGTTCGCGGCGTGCTGGTAGATGGGGGTGTCGATTGTTGCGGGCAGGACCAGGCAGATGTGGATGTGCTTGGATTTTTGTAACTCTTGGCGCAGCACCTCCGTGAAGCCGAGCAGTCCGAATTTGCTGGTCACGTAGGGGGAGATATATGGCGAGGTGATTTTGGCATAGACCGATCCGATGAGAATCAGGGTTCCGTGGCCCTGGTTCCGGAAGTGCGGCAGCACGGCGCGGGCAGTGTGGACGGGACCGAAAAGGTTTGTTTCAACGATTCGGCGAAACACGTCAGGTGGGGTGGTTTCGAAGGTCCCGTAACTGTAGACGGAGGCACCGCCGATGCACACATCGATCCGCCCGAACGCTTCAACCGCTGAATGGATGAGGGCCTGGACCTGGGACTCGTCGCTGATGTCGGTGGGCACGGCGATCACCTGCGCTCCGTGCGTGGTGCATTCGGCGGCGACTTCTTGAAGGGTTTCCGCGCTGCGGGCCGCGAGGACGAGGCGGGCACCGGCTTTGGCGAAGGTGTGTGCGGTGGCCCGCCCGATACCGCTGGAAGCACCCGTGATCACGACCACCGCTCCAGGTGCCCCGCGGCCTTGGCCTCTCACCGTCCCCGCCGGCCCGGCGGGGCAGCCACTGCGGGGTAATGATCAGCGGGCACGGTCGGATTGACGCGGCAGGCTTTGTTGGCCATTCCGGGAACCATGTGCGCGTCCATGCCTCTTGCGTTCGCCCGCCAGGGGCTTTCCTTGGGTCCCGGGGACACACGCAGCGAAGGAGCAGTCGCCTCGTTGACCACAAACAAGCCGGAACCGTACAGCGCTCCACTGCCCACCCTCATGAGGGGCCCTGTTCCTGACAGAGCGACACGGCGCTCCACATGCTGGGCAGGAACAGAGCCGGCCGGGAAGGCCGAGGGCCGCGGAGGCCAAGGTCCCAAGGCCCTCGAGATGCTGTGCCGTCTGGTTTTTCACCTCTCGGGGGATGTGTCACAGGATTCCCTTCTCACCGGTTCAGTTGCAGTTCCGGGTAGATGAGGGGTCGGTCAGGGCTTGAGGACGACCTTGATGCAGTGGTCCTGCTTTTTTTGGAACACCTCATACGCCTCGGGGGCTTCATCGAGGGGGATTTGGTGGGTCATCAGGTCGGTGACGCCGAGCGGGTCCGCAGGGTCCTCTACCAGGGGCAGAAGATCATCGATCCACCGTTTGACGTTGCACTGGCCCATGCGCATCTGGATCTGCTTATCGAACAGGGTCAGCATCGGCATGGGATCCGCCATGCCGCCGTAAACGCCGCTGATGGAGATAGTGCCGCCGCGGCGAACAACGTCAATGCTCGCGTGCAGAACGCTCAGCCGGTCAACCCCGGCCTTTTCGATGGCTTTTTGTGCGAGCGGGTCCGGCAGCAGGCCGGCCGCATGCTGGGCGAAAGTACCGACCGGGGAGCCATGGGCTTCCATGCCCACGGCGTCCAGGACGGATTCCGGCCCCCGGCCTCCGGTCATTTCGCGCAGTTCATCGCCAATGTTCCCGTGAAAGTCCAGGGTTTCCACGCCGTGCCGTTCGGCCATGGCGCGCCGTTCGGGCACGGGCTCGATGCCGATCACCCGGTACCCCAGATGCACACCGGCGCGCGCGGCGAACTGCCCCACCGGTCCCAATCCGAAGACCGTCAGGGTGCCGCCGTCGGGCACGTTCGCGTACTGCACGGCCTGCCAGGCGGTGGGCACGATGTCGGAGAGGTAAAGATAACGGATATCGGGCAGGTCCTGGCCCACTTTGATGGGGCCATAATCGGCGAAGGGCACGCGCAGGTATTCGGCCTGGCCGCCCGGGACGGAACCATAAAGCTCGGAGTACCCGTAGATGGGAGCGCCGAGGCCTTTTTCGCGGACTTGGGTGGTTTCACACTGCGACTGCAGGTCCAGGCGGCACATCAGGCACGTGCCGCAGGCGATGTTGAAGGGAATGACCACCCGGTCACCGACCTTCAGGTTCCTGACGGCGCTGCCGACCTCCTGGACGATCCCCATGGGTTCGTGGCCGAGGATATCGCCCTTCTTCATGTAGGGGCCCAGTATCTCGTATAGATGGAGGTCGGAGCCGCAGATTGCGGTGGAGGTGACTTTGATGATGGCGTCGGAGGGTTCCTGGATGACCGGATCCGGCACCTCGTCCACGCTGATCGAACGCTTTCCCTGCCAGGTAACTGCCCTCATTGCATCAAGTCCCTCTTCGCCGGTATGGATGCTTATCAGTCCAGTATGTTCACACTTGTTGCCGGAAATGAAGAGCTCCGCCGCGGTGGATCCGCAGCTGAAACCGCCACCCCGGCCAAAGAGAAGCCGACCAGGGGAACGGCCACCACGCAGCCCGGGCAAGAATCGAGGTGGCAGAACAGCGCGCCGCAGGCATTGACAGGGTTTTGAACGCTGCCGCGAGGGCTGCAGTTGTCCGCGCCATCGACCAAGTCGGCTGATCCAAGGCTTAGAGGGAAAGAGGCAGGCTCTCAGCGCGTCCTTGAACCGGTGTTGGGCGAATTCGGTTCCGAGCGCCGCGTGGCCCTGGCATTGACCTCTCAACTGACTGTTCACCGAACCCTGGAACTGGCTTGGGAGATCGATTGCCCCATGGAGATGGCGCCCCCGATGGAATCATCGACGCCATGCTCGGTCCACGGGTCACCGTGGGTCAACCCCGCGAAGGGTCCTGCTGCGTCAAGGTCCTGCCAGGCGGCGTCCGGGACCAGAAGGTTCTGAAGCCCAACACTGGCCTCTGGCTTCTAAGGGAAATGGCGGATAGCCTCGCAACTGGATGCCATACATATCGGGCACCCCAACCATTCGTCAATGGAGGCGGAGATGGAGAGCAGGGCAAAAGCCGCAGGGCATGCTATTCACCAGCAATTGGTTGTCTTCCCGCTCGGGCTGCTTGCCACGGCGGTCGTGTTCGACGTGATCGGACTTTTGACCGACAACGGCCGGTTCACGACGGCTTCTTACCTGATGATCGCCGCCGGAGTACTGAGCGGGTTGCTTGCCGCAGTATTCGGGCTGATCGATTTCACCGGTATCCCAAAGGAAACACGCGCCAAGCGCATCGGGTTGCTGCATGGTGCCGGCAACACCGTCATGATCGTATTGTTCGCGATCAGCTGGTGGCTCCGCGGCAACGCCGAGGAAAACGTGCCTGGCACCATGGCCTTCGTGCTTGCGCTGCTGGCAGCCGTCATCGCCATGGGGACGGGGTGGTTGGGCGGCGAACTGGTGGGACGGCTGCGCGTAGGCATAGATGATGACGCAAACCTCGATGCCCCAGCCAAATTCACTACGCACATCTCCCTCAAGAAGCAGTAGCACCGAACCGGTTAGTCTGGCCCGAGCCCGAGCCCGAGCCCGAGCCCGAGCCCGAGCTGTCCGGTATTCCATGGCCTCTGCCGGGGTCTTGTGGACCCCGGCAGAGTCGCCGGTCGGGCTCGTAGCTACGAATGGTCGGTCGTCGGCGATGCGGATCCCACTCAGGTTTCGGGCGGTGATGGCATCGCGGACCAGGTGCAACGCCGGTACGGATGGGTACTCGTGCGCTTTCCGATGCCGCGGATTCCATCGTGTCAGCGGGGTCTATCATGTGTTGGCCGTGCCCGCGGTCCTGTTCTTGTCCCGGTGAGGAGCAGTGCGAGGGCGACCATGCCGAGGCCCAGGACCAGGTGCAGCCAGTTCTCTGCGTCGTTCATCGGCACGAAGTCGGCGTCGCTGTCGTGGTCGATGAGCAGCCCGTAGACCCACAAGACGAGATAGATGACTCCGCCCCAGAGCAGGTAGTGCTTGGCCGCGTCCCGGGTCCTGACCGTCGCAATGCCTGCTGCCCCGAAGAGCAGGTGCACGATGTTGTGCAGGATGGACACCTGGAACACGCGCATCAGCATCGCCTCCGAGTGGTGGCCAGCGAAGGAGAATTGGTCGTAGTTGGTGGTGAATCCGGGAACGCATCCCAAGATCCCGACAAGCAGCAAAACGGCGCCGACGGCCAGCGCCGGCTTCTGGACGTTGTTGCGCTCGGTGCCCGTGCGTGCGGTGTGGCTGGTCCTGGTGCGGCCCCTTCCGGAGATCGTGCCGCAGCTACTTGCTGCGTCCTCACATGCTGCATCACCGGGACCAAATCTGGAACCCCTGACCACGGGGTCCGGGGCCGAAAAATCGGGCCCTCGTCAGTGATGCCGATTGCGTGTGCCCGGTCGAATCGGATTGCCGTGAAGATATTGAGTACTCCGGTGTTGGTGGTTCGGCAGTTGGTTGCAAGAATGGGGCATGGCCGAGAATCGGGCGGACACCAGCATCCGTGAAGACGAAAAGGACCGATGCATGCCCTTGGAAGGTGGCCTGGCAGAGCTGATGGATGTGCTTGCCCGCCTGTTGCACAGCGAAATGGACGAAACGGCGGTACTTGATTGCCTGGCGTGCACAGCCGTTGGGCTCATCCCCGGGGCCCAGGAAGCATCCATCGGCCTGGTGGTGAATCGCCAGAAGATCGAGGCCAGGGCCTTCTCGGGGGACTTGGCCCAGAGAATGGATGCGCTGCAGGAGCAGGTCGGGCAAGGGCCGTGCCTCGACTCCGTCTACGAACGTAAAACAATCATGATTCCTGACATGGCCAGTGAGAGTCGTTGGCCCAGGTTTTCTCTGGAGGCCCGCGCTTTGGGTGCGTCAAGCATGCTCTGCTTCCAGCTATTCACCGATGGCAACAATGCGGGAACCTTCAATCTCTACAGCCGGCAGGTCAACGCCTTTGACGGGGAATCGGTGCGCGCGGGGATGCTAGTTGCGGCGCATGCGACCGTGGTTTTCATGGGCACACAAAAATTGGACAGATGCGTGAGGCGCTGGCCTCACGGGACGTCATCGGTCAGGCCAAAGGCATCCTCATGGAGCGTTACAAGCTCACGGCTGCAGAGGCCTTTACCCTTTTGGCACAAGCCAGTTCCCGTAGCAACATCAAACTCGTCAATGTTGCGGGACACCTAGCGAACACAGGAAATTTCCCTTCGCCAGAGCCGTCCTCGGCGAGCGTCTGAGTGAACTCCATTCGGTTCTCACCAGGGATGGTGGGGCACGGAAGCGCGGACCGCACGCTCTTCCCGTCCCTTCCTCCTGACCGTAGGTGGGCGAACCAGTCGTCGGCGTCGACCGGCAACCATTGCCAGGGGAACTTGCCCGAGAAGTCCGTGAAGTGCATGACGTTGCGGCGACCCACGGAGATGTGGTGCTCGCGCAGGCTGCGGGCGCGTTGGGCCTGTGCCTACCCGTCAAGAATCTCCTCAAGGAAGGCATCGGCATCTGGTTCGAGCTCGCGGTGCGGGAAGGACACCACATTGCCGTGCTCAGCGATGACAACGACCAGCGTTCATGCCTGCGATATTTGCATGATTCCTGCGTAAATTGCAATAGAAATCATGAAGTACTTGGTTAACCGCCCTTTGCTGGAAGCCGTGAAGTGCGTCCGCGACGGGTCGACCGTCCACGAATCATTGATGGTGAATCCTTGGTTGATCAGGGATGATGCTCCATCGAGGAAGATTCTCCATTTTTCAACAAAGTGCAGGAAATGCACTTTGTCTCTATTCTGGTTGACATAATATTTATTACCGGTTGTTATTTATCTGTGGGGAGTGGCCGTAGAGCGGAAGGGAGGCGACATCCCAATGCTGAAAAGTGCCAGCGGTGGCCGCAAGGCAGCCTTGGGCATGCGCCTGGCGGACCCGACTCTCGAGCTGCTGGAAGCGGCCACCAAGACCGGTGCGGCGGTCGACTTGATCGCTGGGCTGTATGAAAAGAACTAGGACCGGATCTACGAAGACCCGGCCACCGGGAACCCCACCCGGCCCCGGGGCACTTCAAATCGTGTTCTGCGACCTGGGCACCCCATCCCCGGACTGGAACGTGTTCGACCAGTTGAGGGAAGACCTGGCGGCCCGTGGTGTGCCGGGTGAGGAGGTGCGCTTCATGCACGAGGCGAGGAACGATGCCGAGAAGGGCCGGCTCGTGGGGTGCTCCCAGGAGATGGGAGTGGGACCAGCATCCGGGCTCGGGCAGTGCTCCTAGGCCCCGCGCGGGCCGTACATGATCAGCCCGACCCCGGCCAGGGCAACGATGGCACCGGCGATGTCCCAGCGGTCCGGACGAAACCCGTCAAGGAAGACCGCCCACAACAGCGAACCGGCAATGAAGACGCCGCCGTAGGCGGCCAGGATGCGGCCGAAGTTGGCGTCGGGTTGGAGCGTGGCCACGATGCCGTAGAGTCCCAGGGCCACGGCGCCGGCCCCGACCCATAGCCAGCCCCGGTGCTCGCGGATTCCCTGCCATACCAACCAGGCGCCCCCGATTTCGAGCAGGGTGGCCACGCCGAAGAGCAGGATTGATTTCATCACGGTCATGATCCCAATCCTTTCATCAACCGGTGGTGCGTGTTTGCCCCCACAGAAGCGGCGGATTATTCGGTCCATCGCTCGAACCGGGGTAATCTCGTGCGCATGGATATGGGCAAACTCGTCATTGATCGCGAATTTTCCGCACCCCGAGGCGCGGTGTGGGCAGCTTTTACAGAACCGGAAATCCTGGCCGAATGGTTCGGCCCGGAGGGCTGGGGCGTACATGTGGACACGGTGGACATTGAGCCCCGGGTCGGCGGCGTACAGAAGTTCGTGATGCACTTGCTTGAGGACCCCACCCAAACTTCGCCGGTGCATGCGACATTCACCGAGGTCAGGGACCATGAGCTGCTGGTCGGGGAAGATGGACCGCATGAAATGACCCTGAACCTGGTCATCGAATTGCGCGTGGAGTTTTCCGATTGCCCGGCGGGTACCGCGCTGAGGATCACCCAGGGTCCGCTGCCGTCCGAGGTCCTGGAGCCGGCGCGTGCCGGATGGGAGTCCTCGTTCATCAAGCTCGACCGTTTGTTTGCCGCGCACCTCTAGGGTGCCGCGGACTGGCCGGCCCTAGCCACGGCCGATGAACGGCATCCCGGCGGCGGTGATGGTGACGTGGTTGATCGACACCTCCGCCGGTGCGGCGGCAATGAACTCAATGGTTGCCGCGGCTTGGTCCATGTCGAAGGTGGGCTCGACCTTCCGGCTTCCGTCGGCCTGCAGCGCGCCCGAGGTCGCGCCGACATCCTTCATCATCTCGGAGGCGGCGTTGCCGATGTCGACCTGCGAGCACGCTATTCCGTAGGGGCGGCCGTCGAGCTCAATGGACTTGGTCAGGCCCGTGATCGCATGCTTGGTCACCGCGTAGGCAACGGAGGCGGGGCGCGGCACCTGCGCGCTGATCGAACCGTTGTTGATGATGCGACCGCCGCCGGACGCCTGCATGTGCCTGAACGCGGCACCCGCGCAATGGATGGCACCGCCGAGGTTGACTGCGCAGACATCCTGCCATTGCTGCGCCGTGAGCTCGCCGATGGTTGCGGAGGGGCCAAAAACCCCGGCGTTGTTGAAGAGCGCGTCGATCCTGCCGAAGCGATCGATCCCGGCGGCGAATAGCCGTTCCACGGCCGATGGGTCGGTGATGTCGGTGGGCACCACGAGCGCGTTGGGGTGTGTGCCTGCGCTCTGCTCCAGCTGCGCCGCGCGCCGCCCGGCAAGAACCACATTCCACCCGGCCTCGAGCATGCGTCGGGTGACTGCGCGTCCGATTCCGGAACCGGCCCCGGTGACCAGCATGGTTCGCCGCGCGGGTACGGTCTGATTGGGGACAGGGTTCAAGCGGAATCATCCTTTGAAGTGAGACTGGCATTGATCGGCTGTGCCTGCAGGCGAAGTGTTCGCGTTCAGGCATTCGACCCCAGCCTACTGAGGAGACCGCCGCAGCGGCGGGACACCCGTGCCGGGCCGGGGTTCCACCGCCGTGGTCGTTCTTTCGACGTGGTGTGCAATTCGTGGCAGTTGCTCCGGGGCCCTCGAGCCGGACTCCCGGGAGCTACCTGCGAGCGGCGCGCAACCACGACCAGAGTCCGATGCGTGGCCTGGGACTGCGCGGGACACGGCTCATGTCCGGGTCCAATCCGCCGATTGGGTGGAACATTCCGGTGCTGAGTGCCGTCGAGGTTTCCAGAAGTGCGCGCGCTTTTTTCTCGCTGGATGCTTCAGCGATGGGCTGGCTGGTGTTCATGCGGTCCTCCTCGAAACGACAAAGATTCCAAGATGCGAAATCTAAATATTGTTTGGTGAAATTAAGTATGTACGCGGAGCACGGGAAAGGCAAGGGCTCGCCGCAACTTGCTTCACGCCGGCCTCCGGGCAGGGGTGGGCGGGCAGCGGGAAAAGATTCGGCCAAACCCTTGACGGGAAGGGTGTGATCCGAGTTACATGGTGTGAAAGCAAAGTTCCACCATCCAGAAACATCGAGTCGAAGCCGGTGCCAAGCCGGTGGTAAGGGTGTTCAGCCCTGGATGGTGCAGGAAAACCTCGCAGGATTGAAAGAGCTGATCACCCCATGGACATTTCCCGTTTCAACGACCTCGACTCGGCTGACGCGGCCGCAGTGCTTCGGCCCTGTGCAGATATTGGCCGCTGGATTGAGACGATTCTCAGCGCCCGCCCCTTTGGTTCCATCGATGAACTCCTGGCCTGCGCGCAAAACGCCGCCGACCCGTTCACCGAAGCGGAGATCAACGTGGCGCTTGCCCACCATCCCCGGATCGGGGAACGCGCCGCCGGTTCATCCGCGGAAGCAACGCTCAGCCGCGGCGAACAATCCACGCTGAATCTCGACGGGCGAATTGCCGCCGAGCTTCTCTCCGGCAACCGTGCCTACGAGGAACGGTTCGAACGCGTCTTCCTGATACGCGCCGCCGGCCGAAGCAGCGAAGAAATTCTCGCTGAACTGCGCCGCCGACTGGACAACGACCCCGAGGCCGAACTGGCGGAAGTCGGAGAACAGCTGCGCGCCATCGCCCTCCTTCGCCTCGACGCGTGCTTCGGCCGCGTGCCCTCAAGCTAGATCACGTCCACCGGAATCTTAAGCTTTTTCCTTCCCCTCAACGAATCCAAAGGAGCCTTCGATGAGCGCCAACCAGGCTGCGAGAAGCCACATCACCACCCATGTACTCGACACCGGGACCGGGAGGCCTGCCTCCGGTGTCAAGGCCACGCTGGAAGCCAAGACGGCATCCGGCTGGCAAGAAATCGGATCAGGAGTCACCGATGCCGACGGACGCATCGAGTCACTCGGTCCGACAAAGGTTGAAGCAGGTCACCACCGAATCGCGTTCGGCACCGGTGACTACTTCGGAAAGACGGGTACGGAAACCTTCTTTCCCGCGGTGAGCATCGATTTCGTCGTTGGCGACACCGCCGCTCACTACCACGTACCTCTTCTTATCAGCCCGTTTGCATATTCCACGTACCGAGGGAGCTAGATATCATGAACACCTTTGCAGCCGAAAAGAAGACCGGCACCAAGATCGTTCTCGGCGCCAACCAATACGGCAAGGCCGAGGTCCGGCTGGTGAAGATCACCCGGGACACCGAGCGGCACGAGATCGAGGACTTGAACGTGACCTCGCAGCTTCACGGCGACTTCCTGGCCGCGCACATCGACGGCGACAACCGGCACGTTGTCCCAACCGATACACAGAAAAACACGGTCTACGGCTTTGCCCGGGATGGCGTTGGCTCGCCGGAGGCGTTCCTGTTGCGGCTCGGTGCGCACTTCACCACGGAATTCGACTGGGTCACGGGCGGGCGCTGGGCAGCCGAGCAATACTTCTGGGACCGGATCCAGGAGCACGATCACGCGTTCTCCCGGAACAAGTCCGAGGTGCGCACCGCGGTCCTGGAAATCAAGGACGGCGAGGCCTCGGTGCTCGCCGGGATCAAGGACCTCACGGTCCTCAAGTCCACCGCCAGCGAATTCCGCAACTTCCCCGTTGACCGCTACACCACCTTGCAGGAAACCGGCGACCGGATCCTGGCCACCGACGTCAGCAGCCGCTGGCGCTACAACTCCAACGCGGTTGCCGGAGGGGACGTGGACTTCAATGCCGTCTACGACTCGGTGCGGGAACTGCTGTTGGCTGGCTTCGCGGCCAAGCATTCCTTCGCCTTGCAACAGACAATGTTCGACATGGGCGAGGCGGTCCTGGAGGCGCATCCGGAGATCGAGGAAATCAGGTTCTCGCTGCCCAACAAGCACCACTTCCTCGTCGACCTGTCCCCGTTTGGACAGGACAACCCGAATGAGGTCTTCTTTGCCGCGGATCGCCCGTACGGCCTGATCGAGGCGGCCATCACCCGCGAGGGCGCCTCCGCAGCCCATCCGATCTGGGAAAACACGCCCGGATTCTGCTAGCCGATGAGGTCTCGGGGGTGCGCGCGGTGCAACGCGCGCACCCCCGATGCGTCGCAACCCGTCAAGGAGTCAGACATGAAGGCCGCGCAAGTCAAAAATACTACACACCGTCCCGAGGACGAACGGCTGCCCCTGGGCAAGACGATCGCCTACGGGCTCCAGCACGTATTGACCATGTATGGCGGCATCATCGCCCCGCCGCTGATCATTGGCGGTGCCGCCGGGCTCACCCCGGAACAAATCGGCGTGCTGGTCGCCAGTTGCCTCTTTGTCGGCGGTCTGGCCACGATCCTGCAAACCGTCGGCGTCCCCTTCTTCGGCGCCCAGCTTCCCCTGGTCCAGGGCACCTCCTTCGCCTCCGTTTCCACCATGGTGGCCATCGTCAACGGCGACGGCGGCATCCAGTCGGTTTTCGGCGCGGTCCTCGCGGCCTCCGCGATCGGCTTCCTGGTGGCCCCGTTCTTCGCGAAGATCGTGCGGTTCTTCCCGCCGGTGGTCACCGGCGTGGTCATCACGATGATCGGGCTCTCGCTCATCCCGGTAGCGGCCAACTGGGCCATGGGCGGAAACGCCAAGGCCGACGACTATGGTTCGCTGGCCAATATCGGCCTGGCCGGCATGACGATGGTCATCGTGCTGCTGCTCTCCAAGGTCGGCAAGGCAGCGATCTCACGCCTGTCGATCCTGCTGGCAATGGTCATCGGCACCGTCATTGCGGTGTTCCTCGGTGTGGCGGACTTCTCGGCCGTGGGTCGCGGCGCCATCTTCGCCTTCCCGCAGCCCTTCGCCTTCGGGTGGCCGGTGTTCGAGGTCGGTGCCATCGTCTCGATGACGATCGTCGTCATCGTGATCCTCACCGAAACCACCGCCGACATCCTCGCGGTGGGGGAGATCGCCAAGACCCGCGTCGATTCGCGGCGCATCGCCGACGGCCTGCGCGCCGACATGGCCTCCAGCATCCTGGCCCCGGTCTTCAACACCTTCACCCAGAGCGCGTTCGCGCAAAACGTCGGCCTGGTGGCCATCACCGGGGTGAAATCCCGCTTCGTGGTCACGGCCGGCGGAGGCATCCTGGTTGTCCTGGGCCTGCTTCCGGTGCTCGGCCGCGTGGTCGCCGCGATCCCCACCCCGGTCCTGGGCGGGGCAGGCATCGTGCTCTTCGGCACCGTTGCGGCCTCGGGGATCCGCACCCTGGCGAGCGTGAAATACGACAACAACCTGAACATGATCATCGTGGCCACCTCCATCGCCTTCGGTGCGCTGCCGATCGTCAAAACCGACTTCTACGATGCGTTCCCGACCTGGTTCGCCACCATCTTCCACTCCGGCATCAGCTCGGCCGCGGTCATGGCCGTGGCACTGAACCTGCTGTTCAATGAGCTGAAGATCGGCACCCCGAAGCGACACGGTTCGGCCTATGCCGCGGCCCCACCACGCATGCTCATTGCCGACCAGATCCCGCGCATCGTCAAGGCGGAGGAAGTCCGCGGGCTACTGGACGGGGACCGGTTCAAGTCCGGCAAGCTCATCGCCGCGGACGGCGAGGAGATCCCCGTCGTCGACGACGACGAATTCAAGGGCATCGTCGAGGAGTATCGCAAGAAATGCGAGGCGGCCGGCGTCCCGTGCCCGGACGAGTCCGAGTTCGTGCGATCCGGGAAGCCCCCGCAGCTTCACTGAGCGACTCTGGCCCGTGCGGCCATTGGCACGGATCCAGGAACCACAGTCGACCCGGTTCCCTGGGTCCGTGCGGACGCGCATTTTCGGGTTGTACACATCGCTTCCATTGCCGGTTCTGCCAACCGGCGAGGCAATGGAGCTAGTCGGGTAACACGTCTAGTGAAAGCGACGTCGGATGGGCATCCGACATGTGCACGGTGTTTTCGGCCACGATCTTGATCCTGTCGGTGGCAATCGTCCCGCCGGTATTTGAGTTCACGTCAAAGCGCGGAAAGTTGCTCGATGAAACATCAAGGCGGATCCGATGGCCTGCGGCAAAGAGATTTGCGGTCGCAGGTGCCGAGACCGTGACGCGGTATACCCGGTGGGGCTCCATTAATTCAGGTTTGGTGAAGGAATTGCGATAACGCACCCGCAGGATTCCTTCGGTGAGATTCATGGCAAAACCCTGGGGGAAGTCGTGGCTCGGCGGGTACTCGTCGATCAGCTTGATGGTCAGGTCGGTATCCTTGGCCGAGGATGAGAGGAAGATCTCCGCGGTCACTTCACCTGCGATGCCCACTTGCTCCTGCAGGGGCTGGGTGCGGAATACCAGAACGTCGGGCCTGGCACTGAGCGGTAGGTGCGGCTGGCTGGCTCCGAAGATTTCGTCGCTGGGCACCTGGTTGTAGGCCCCGCCGCGCATGACTGGTTCGCCGCTGGTGACCTGGCCACCGATGGTGGGGACCGGGTCGTTCGGATCAAAGGCATAGGTGATAGAGGTTTCCTGTTCGACCGGTTCGGGAATCAGTCCCCCGTCTGGCGAGCAGTACAGGGTGACCCTTTGCGCGTTTTCCGGGGGCCACGTAGCCGCGTGTTCCCATCGGCCGCCATGATCCAGCCGGCCATGGGCCGTGGCATTGCCCCTGCCGCCACCCATCAGGAAATAGGTGACAGCGGCCCGTTGCACGGCACTCGTGTCCCGTCCCAGGACCTCGTCCATCCAATCAGCCCTAAAGTCCAGGTACGACGGAGCAAGATTGCCGTCAAAATATGCCGCCGGGCCAAAGTCGACGTCGCCTGCGTAGCTCTGGCAGCGTTTCCCATGGGTCCAGGGTCCCAGGAGCAGGTAGGCCGGACTGGACTTGCGATCTCCGAGCTGCTGAAAATTCTCGATGGCCGAGGCAATGTAGGGGTCGTACCAGCTGGAGATGTGGAAGCTTGGCACATCGGGAAACTTGTCGTAGGAATCGCGGGCATAGATTGCAGGCTGTGCCCAGTAGTCGTCGAAGTTCTCATGGGCCCACTGCTCCAGCAGGTAGCCTTCATAATCGGGGGCCAGACTCAAAGGTGAGCTGCCCTGCCGCCACGGCGTCTGGTGGAACCAGTCCGCTACGTTCAGCGCGGCCAGCCCGGAAGCGAGAACGGGATCGCCTGCTGCTGCCGGACTTCGCACCGCATGGCGGAAGGCCCACGTGGCCTGCTTGAGTTCGAAGGCGCCGCCCATGCGCATGCCCACCTCATAGGCCGAGGAGAATCCGCCCGAGTCCATAAACATGGCAGCCAGGCCGGAGGGGGCCAAAGCAGCCGCCGCCGTTTGCACATGGGCCGAGTAGGACACCCCGTTCATCAGCACACGCCCGTCACACCAGGGCTGGGCTTCGATCCAGGCGATCGTGTCTACCCCGTCCTGTCCCTCATTGAGGTATTTGACGAATTCGCCCTCCGAATTACCTCGGCCGCGGCAGTCCTGACGGATCACGACATAGCCTCGTCGGACGAAAAAATCGGCGATCTCGGATGGCAGAGGTATTGGCTGGTCATGTATTGACTGGTCCGAATCCCGGCTTGAACGCTTCCCATAGGGTGTGCGTTCCAAGAGTACGGGCCGGGGCGCTTCGGGAGCATCGCCCAGGTATACGTCGGTGGCAAGCCGGCATCCATCACTCATCGCAACCATGAATTCCTGCGGATGGCCGACTTCCTCAGACAGCAAGGATCTGTCGTCGATATATCTGGTCAACTGTGATCTCATTCCTTGATTTTCACTTCCCGGTGTTACTTTTAGGTTGCGCCGGCGGAGCCCTACATCATGAAGTTAGCCAGTGAACCGGCGCCGCGTGCGACAGTTGGCTGAATTGAGTCAACTGTTCGTAACAAGGCCGGCATGGCAGAGGAGGTCTCATGGCCATTGCACTTCAATTTGCAGGATTCGACATCAACAACCTGCGCGTATCGGTCTCCCCCCTGTCCGAACTGATGGCGGTACTCCACGTCTTGGCGGAACCTGACCATCACTTCGAATCGTCCGCAAAAGTTCAGGCCATCGCGCGGAATCTGGACGATCGGCTGATCGCCGAGTTCAACGCTCTCTCGCCCCTGTGGGCACGGTCGCGCACGATTCTTCTTTCCGGTGTCCACCGGACCAAAGCAGAATCTTGACCGTGAACTCGCTGGCATGGCCGCCCTGCCGCTTGAGGCTTTCGTCTCCATGGCGGCCGAAGCCATCCGCGGCTTCAGCAAGGACCTCCCGGCAGCCTCGGAACTGTTGCATGATGAAAAAACCCGTCGGGAGTTCCTTGACACGTGCCGGTCGCGATCTTTGGGCCGATTCGAGTTGGCCGAACAACTTCTGAATGACCCGGAGCAGTTCAGGCGGAGGATCATCGAATTTTGCTCGGATTGCTGGAGTTCGTTCTTCAGGAAGGAATGGGAGGATCTCGCCCTCAACATCAGCGGCGCCGCAGCCCAACTCGCAGACAAGCTGAACCGCGACGACCCCATCGCAACGATCGCCTCGCTCAGCGTCACGGCCAAGGCGTTCCGCGGAGCCTCCGAGGTCCGTTTCGACACGCTCCAGCAACGCCGGGTGAAGATGGCAGGACGCCAGCTGCTGCTGGTCCCCTCGCGTTGGATCGGCAACCACCTCACGGTTAAGGACAATGCCGGGTACCCGGTCATCGTCCATTTTCCGGCGCAGACCCCGCAGGAGGAACTCCTGCAGATCCAGCAGATGCGTGGCAGGCTCAGCGCGCTTAGTGCCGACTCCCGAATGGAGCTGTTCCGGCACATCTCGGCAGAGCCCATGACGACCTCCGATCTTGCGGTCAGGCTCGGTCAACCCGCGGCACAGATCTCCCGATCCCTGCGGGTACTGCGCGAAGCGGGCTTGGTGGTCTCGGACCGCCAGGGAAAGCTGGTCTACCACCGCATCGACACCGCCACGGTGCTCAGGATGGGCCCGGACCTGCTGGCCACCCTGACCAGATGACTTCTCCTACCTGGCGGCACGTTTCCGACGTCGGCGAATGGTGGGGATCATTGGTTGGCATTCATTGAACCGTCCTTATGCATCTCGCGGGACAGTTTCCAAATCCTCGTCGCAACTTCCGGAACGATTGTCGAAAATTGGATAATCATCTCCCAGCACCGCGGTGCTTGTAATACAAATCACGAGTGGGGTTTTCGATTCCCACGCTACTGGGCAATCCGCGGCTCAGGGTTACCGCACTACTGGAGGATCCATGACCATCACCAAAATCGGAGGCCGGAGCGAATCGCTCGGGCTCCGTTTGCTCGCCAGCGTGGAAAGGGCAGGCAATGCACTGCCGCATCCGTTCTGGCTGTTCTGGATTCTCTTCGGCGTGCTTGCCGTCGCCAGCTGGATATTGTCGAGCGCAGGGGTGCGCGTCACGGATCCCGCGACCGGAGAGACTGTCGGGGTCAACAACGCGTTGAGCGTCGAGGCCATTCGCTCCCTGCTGACCGGCGCGGAGGAATCCTTCGTCACGTTTGGGCCGCTGGGGACGGTGCTGATCGTCATGCTGGGCGTTGCCGTGGCGGACAGGTCCGGACTCTTCGAGGTCATTGCCCGACGTGCGCTCAGCAATGTGTCGCCGCGTTCCGTCGTATTCGCCGTGGCTCTGGGCGGCGCGCTTTCCAAGTTCCTCTCCGACTCCGCCTACGTGGTGTTGATTCCGCTGGGCGCGGTGGCTTTTAAGGCCGTAGGCCGCTCTCCGATGCTGGGCATGATCGTAGCCTTCGTCTCGATCAATGCAGCCGGAGATGCCAATCCACTGATCGCCCCCGGCGATGTGGTCTTTGCAAAGGTAGCCACCGAGGCCGCCCACCTCATCGATCCGAGTGTCACCGTTCGAGCCACGGACAACATGTACTTCACGACGGTCTCAGCCATAGTGTTGGCGATTACGGTCACCCTGGTCACCGAGCTGATCCTGAAGAAGCGTGAGCACACCCTGGTGGTCGACACCGAGCAGGCCGACACGGCGGCAATGTCCGCCATGGCTCCCAGCGCCCTGCTCTCCGACGAGCAGGAACGCCGTGGACTGCGCGTCACGGGACTCTCCGCGGTGGCCTTCCTCGCGCTGCTGGCCGCGGCCATCATTCCTGCGGGATCACCGCTGCGTGGAGCGGGCGGGGAGTTCCTGGAATCGCCGTTTCTGGACGGCATAGCATTCTTCCTGTCGATGTTCTTTCTGGTTCTGGGCACGGCTTTCGCCTCCGGTTCCCGGCAACTGGACTCCGCCTCAGACATCCCTCGTTTCATGGCCGACGGCGTTCGTTCGATTGCACCGCTGATCGTCCTGTTCTTTGCCGTCTCCCAGTTTTTGGCGTTGTTCAAGTTCACGAAAATCAGCACCGTGGTGGCCGTGGTCGGTTCCGATGCCATCCAAGGCCTGGGGATCAACAGCGTTGGCCTCTTCTTGATTGTTGTCGTCTGCATCGCGGTCCTCAACCTGATGATCACTTCCGGTCAGGCCCTGTGGGCGCTCGTTGCACCGGTCATCATCCCGATGATGATGCTGCTCGGGACAAATCCTGCCACCACGATGGCGCTCTACCGCATCGCCGATTCGTGCACCAACTCCATCACCCCGATGAGCACCAGCTTCGTTCTCTGTGTGGGCTACCTCCAGACGCTGAACAAGAAGGCGGGCATTGGCACGCTGATCTCCTTCACGTTGCCGTGTGCGTTGATCATGTTCGTGGTGTGGCTCGGTTTGTTCCTCGCCTGGTGGGCGCTGGGCATTCCGCTCGGTCCCGGTGCCCCCGTGCGGTAGCGCAGGCGACAACCGGCCGCCTGCGGCTCGGTGCCGGGGGCAGGTTCAAGGGATGAATCCAAAGGAATCGTCAGTTGGTGGGCCCAGTTTCCGGGTCGTAGCTGGCGGGGCAGCAAGGACCATGTCCAACCGATCACCGACTCCCCATGCCCTTAGGATCCGGAGGCTTCGCCCAGGGATCCCGGCCCGACGAGCGTTGTCGCTGCCATGTCGTCGGGCCTTGGGGCCCGAGCGACCGTCCTCCCTGACAGGAAATTGGCTGACTCGGTCCTTGGGCACGTTCGCCCGCCCTTGCGAGGATATGCAAATGCACCATTTCGTGGTGCCCCGCGGCCGACAGCAGAAGGACGATCTTGGCTCCTGAAGCATTCGCGGGTGATGCCGAAGAACGCACCAATATGGGCAGCCAGACGGCGTTGGCAGGAGGGGGCAACATGGCCACTGCTCTCTGGCGGTGCTCCACGGGGGAGTGTTTCCGGTCCACACGTCGTCACAGTTTGGAGGTGGAAGCTCCAGGTGTTGGGCTCCGGCTTAGGAAACCCGCGAGATGCTTGTTCACATTTCGTAGGCATGGGACCGGTATCGAGAGCATGCTGGTGAGGATCCCAGGGGCGGCAAGAGGGTGACCTCCTCGTTTTCCGCACCGTACCGGGCCGGCGGGCAGCCCCGAGTCCAGTGACGCAACGGTCTGCTGGACGCCTGGGCACGGCAGGGCCGGTCGCAGAACGCGCCGATCATGTGCATCGTGGCCATGGAAAGCCGCGCGGCTTCCCGCCCTACGCGGCGGCTCGCCTACGCAGCGCGCGCCAAGGCGCCGACGCGATGAAGGATCGTGCGTACAAAGTGGATTCAGGAATTCCCGGTTCCATGACGTCCCGTGCGGTCGGTCGCCCTAGCCCGTCGTGACGGCGAGGGCCGCGGAAAGCTGGGCCGTCGCTGCGCGCAAGCGCGGCACGGCCCTGGCTGCGAACTCGTCGTTGAGCCGGGTGACGGGCCCGGAGACGGAGATCGCCATCGGGGTCGGCGCGCCGGGGACCGCCATCGCCAGACAGCGCACGCCGAGCTCCTGCTCTTCCTCGTCGATGGCATAGCCGCGGGTGCGCACCTGATCGAGTTCCTCGAAGAGCTGGTGCATGGTGCCGATGGTTTTCGGCGTGTGGGGCGCCATGCCCGCCTGGTTGACCAGGCGCTGGACCCGGTCGTTTTCCAGCACCGACAGGATTGCCTTGCCCACTCCGGTTCCGTGGAGCGACGAGCGGCGACCGACCTCGGTGATCATGCGCATCGCGTGCGGCGACTGGGCTTGGGAAATGTAGGTGACCATGTCGCCGTCGAGCACCGCGATGCTGGCCGACTCGCCCAGTTCGTTCACCAGGTTCTGCAGGATGGGCGTGGACAGGGCGCCCAGCTGGCGGTTGGCGACCTCGCCCAGGCGGATCAGCCGCGGGCCGAGGGCGTAGCGGCGGTTGTTCAGCTGGCGGACGTAACCAATGCCTACCAGGGTGCGCAGCAGCCTGTGGATGGTGGGAAGCGGGAGCGGGGTGTCCATGGCAAGTTCGCTCAGGGCCGCCTCCCCGCCGGCCCGGCCAATGAGTTCAAGGAGCTCGAAGGCGCGCTCGACGGATTGGACGCCCGATGTCGTCTTTACTTCGGCCATGGCGATGCTCCTGGGTCTGCTGGTGCGCGGGCGGGAACCGTCAAAAGGTCCCGCAAACGGTCAAGTCTTGTGGTGCAACACTACCGGAACCCAAGCTATTTCTTCCACGATCCGAAACTTTGATCACAATTCCCGTGACCCACTCCACATAAGTGCTTGTAATTTCACTTCGTAGATAATAGTATCCACTATACGGAAACTTTTTCAGGAGGACGATATGGCCGTACCTAGCCCGGGATATTCACTGACGCTGCGTGTCCAAACGCCCGTCTCGATCACTGCAACCAGCGAACTGGCCGCGGCCGTGGGCCGCGCCGGAGGGTCAATCACGGCACTTGACGTGGCCGAATCCGGCCATGACCACATGGTCGTCGACGTCAGCTGCAACACCACCGATGCCGCACACGGCCAATCGGTCCGCGATGCCCTCGATGCGCTGGACGGCGTGAACGTCCGCAATGTCTCGGATCGCACCTTCCTCATGCACTTGGGCGGCAAGCTGGAGGTCGTCCCGAAGGTCGCCCTGCGAAACCGCGACGACCTCTCCCGTGCGTACACCCCCGGGGTTGCCCGCGTGTGCATGGCCATCGCCGAGAACCCCGAGGACGCCCGCAACCTCACCATCAAGCGCAACACCATTGCCGTGGTCACCGACGGCTCCGCCGTCCTGGGCCTGGGCAACATCGGCCCTGCCGCCGCGCTTCCGGTCATGGAGGGCAAGGCCGCGCTGTTCAAGCAGTTCGCCAACGTCGATGCCTGGCCGGTCTGCCTGGACACCCAGGACACCGAGGAGATCATTATGATCGTCAAGGCCCTCGCCCCGGTCTACGGAGGGGTGAACCTCGAGGACATCGCCGCACCGCGCTGCTTCGAGATCGAGGCCCGCCTGCGCGAGGAGCTGGACATCCCGGTCTTCCACGACGACCAGCACGGCACCGCCATCGTCACCCTCGCAGCATTGACCAACGCGCTGCTGGTGGTCGGCAAGCAGATCGACAAGGTCCGCATCGTCGTCTCCGGCGTCGGTGCCGCCGGCAACGCCATCATCCAGCTCCTGGCCGCCCGTGGCGCCAAGAACATCATCGCCGCCGGCCGCAACGGAGCGATCAGCCGCACCGATGTTTCCGCAGACCCGCACCGCCAGTGGCTGGCCGACAACACCAACCCGGAACAGTTCACCGGGACGTTCAGGGAAGCCATGGTCGGCGCCGACGTCTTCATCGGCGTCTCCGCCCCCAACGTCCTGGACGAGGCGGACATCGAGGCCATGAACGAGAATGCCATCGTCTTCGCCATGGCCAACCCCGACCCGGAGGTCGATCCGATCGCCGCCGGCCGCCATGCCGCCGTGGTCGCCACGGGCCGTTCGGACTTCCCGAACCAGATCAACAACGTTTTGGCCTTCCCGGGTTTCTTCCGCGGACTGCTCGACGCACGCGTTTCAGACATCACCGACGAAATGTTGTTGGCCGCAGCCGATGCCATTTCCGCCCGGGTGAGCCAAGATGAACTCAACCCAGGTTTCATCATCCCCTCCGTCTTCGACCCGCACGTGGCCGCAGACGTTGCCGAGGCCGTCTCCTCCGCGGCCGTGAAGAACAAGTAGCAAGAAAGATCTGGTCCACCACGATGAGCATCACACTGACCCACACCCCGTCCGTTGCCAAGGCCGATGAGATCCTCTCCACCGAGGCGCTGGCCTTCGTCCTGAAGCTGCACGAGAAGTTCGCCGGAACCCGCGAGGAGCTGCTGGCGGCACGCACCAAGGCCCGCGCGGAGGTCGCCAAGACCGGCACCATGGACTTCGACCCGGCCACCGCGGACATCCGCGCCGGCGACTGGAAGGTCGCCCAGGCGCCGGCCGCCCTGCAGGACCGCCGCGTGGAAATCACCGGCCCGGCTTCCCCGGCCAAGATGGCCATCAACGCGCTGAACTCCGGCGCCAAGGTCTGGCTTGCCGACCTTGAGGACGCCTCGACCCCGACCTGGCACAACGTCGTGGACGCGCTGGTGAACCTCACCGAGGCGGCCGCCGGCACGCTGTCCTTCGAAGACGCGGGCAACGGCAAGTCCTACGCGCTGCGCACCGACGCACCGCTGGCCACCGTCGTGGTCCGCCCGCGCGGCTGGCACCTGCCGGAGGCCAACGTGCTCATCAACGGCGCACCGGCAATCGGCGCGCTGGTCGACTTCGGCCTGCATTTCTTCCACAACGCCAAGGCGTTGGCGGAATCGGGCCAGGGCCCGTTCTACTACCTGCCCAAGATGGAGTCCTACCTCGAGTCCCGCCTGTGGAATGAGGTGTTCGCCTTCGCCGAGGCGGAACTCGGGATCGAGCACGGCACCATCCGTGCCACCATGCTCATCGAAACCATCCCGGCCGCGTTCCAGATGGACGAGATGCTCTACGAGCTGCGCGACTACGCCTCGGGCCTGAACGCCGGGCGCTGGGACTACCTCTTCTCCATCATCAAGTACTTCCGCGAGGCCGGCGAGAAGTTCGTCATGCCGGACCGCGCCGATGTGGCCATGACGGCGCCGATGATGCGCGCGTACACCGAACTGCTGGTGGCCACCTGCCACAAGCGCGGTGCCTTTGCGATGGGCGGCATGGCCGCCGTCATCCCGAACCGCCGCGAGCCGGAGGTCACCGCCGCCGCGTTCGAGAAGGTCCGGGCCGACAAGACCCGCGAGGCCAACGACGGCTTCGACGGCTCTTGGGTGGCACACCCCGATCTGGTCCCGATCTGCGTGGAGGTCTTCGACTCCGTGCTCGGCGCCAAGCCCAACCAGATCGACCGCCAGCGTCCCGAGGTCGCGGTCACCGCCGAACAACTGCTCGACGTCGCCTCGGCACCGGGCTCGGTGACCGAGGCCGGGGTCAACGCCAACCTCTACGTTGCAGTGGCATACACCGCCGTCTGGCTCTCGGGCAATGGCGCGGTGGCCATCCACAACCTCATGGAGGACGCGGCAACGGCGGAGATTTCCCGTTCGCAGATCTGGCAGCAGATCAACAACCAGGTCGTCGCCGCAGACACCGGCAACACCATCACCGCCGAACTCGTCGCCGATGCCCTGGCCGTCCAGGTCGCCAAGCTGCGCGACGAGGTCAACGACGAGGAAACCTTCGCCGCCTACTATGCCCCGGCCGCCGAACTCATCGGCCGACTGGTCTCCGGGCGCGAGGAGGACTTCGAGGACTTTCTCACGCTGCCTGCCTACCGCCTGCTGAGCACCGAGCTGGTGGCAAAATGATCCGCCAGGGCGCGCTGGGCGCGGCCGCACTGGCACGCATCGAAAGTGACCTGGCAGCCACCGACGAACTGCTGGAGCAGAACTACCCGGGCGACGACGGACGGCGCCAGCCGATCCACACCGCCTACGTCCCGGCCGACCGCTTCACCCCCGAGCTGCCCGCGGCCTGGGGCGCCGCGGCGCTTGAGGCCGCCGGCGGCGTGGCGGGCCTGGCCGACCTGGCCGGGAAGCTGGGACTGACGCGGCCGGAGGAACTTGCCGCGCTGGTTGCCGCGAAGCTGGGCCGCGAGCCCATCGAGGACCTGCGCCTGGACTTCGAGGACGGATACGGCAACCGCGGCGATACGGCCGAGGACGCCGCTGCCGTTGCAGCGGCAGAACAGGTCGCCAAGGCCGTGGCGGCGGGCGTGGCTCCGCCGTTCATCGGCATCCGCTTCAAGTGCCTCGAGGCACCCACCCGGGCCCGCGGGCTGCGGACGCTGGATCTGTTCGTCTCCACGCTGGCCCGCGCCGGCGAATTGCCGCCGGGCCTGGTGCTGACCCTGCCGAAGGTCACCACCGTCGCCCAGGTCCGCGCCATGGTCTTCGTCTGCGAGCAGCTGGAGGCGGCGCACTCGCTGCCCGCCGGGCGCCTGCGCTTCGAGGTCCAGATGGAAACCCCGCAACTGATCCTCGCCCATGACGGCACCGTCCCCTCGGCGACGCTGCTGCACGCGGGCCAGGGGCGGATCACCTCGCTGCACTATGGCACCTACGACTACTCGGCCTCGCTGGGCATCGCGGCGGCCTACCAGTCGATGGAGCACCCGGCGGCCGACTACGCCAAGAACGTCATGCAGGTGGCCGTCGCCGGCACCGGCGTGCACCTCTCCGACGGCTCCACCAATATCCTGCCCCTGGGCGATCCGGAACAGGTCCAGGCCGCCTGGGCACTGCATGCCCGGCTGGTGCGCCGCCACCTGGAGCGCGGGATCTACCAGGGCTGGGACCTGCACCAGAACCAGCTGCCCACCCGCTACCTGGCCACCTACGCGTTCTACCGCGAGGGCTTTGCCGCCGCGGCGGCGCGCCTGCGCAACTACGTGCACCGCATCGAATCGGCCATCATGGACGAACCGGCCACCGCCAAGGCGCTGGCCAACTTCATCCGCCGCGGCCTGGTCTGCGGCGCACTGACCGCCGAGGAGATCGCCGCGGAAGCAGAGATTTCCCTATCCACCCTTGAATCAATCGCCCTGACGCGAGCAACACAGACGGAGGACTCGAATGTCTAAGATCCAGACTCGTGCGGATGCAAGCTACTACACGAACTACGGAGGGCACCCGCCGCAGACCGACCTGTTGACCGACCGCGCCATCGTCACCGAGGCCTATACGGTCATCCCGCGCGGGGTGCTGCGCGACATCGTCACCTCGGTCTTCCCGGAGTGGACCGGCACCCGCGCCTGGGTGCTGAACCGCCCGGTCGCCGGCGGCTCGACCACCTTCGCCCAGTCCATCGTGGAGGTCTCCCCGGGCGGCGGTTCGGATCACCCGGAGCCGCAGGCCGAGGTCCAGTCCTTCGTCTTCGTGGTCTCCGGCCGGCTGACCGTGACCATCGACGGCGCCGCGCACACCCTAGAAGAGGGCGGCTTCGCCTACGTCCCGGCCGGCACACAGTGGCAGGCCCACAACAACGGCGTCGAGGTGGCGACCTTCCACTGGATCCGCAAGCGCTACGAGGTCCTGGCCGGCGTCGCGGCCCCGGGACCGGTCGTCGGCAACGAGCGCGACATCGAGCCCGGCGCGATGCCGGAGACCGAGGGCAAGTGGCGCACCACGCGCATGCTTGACCCGCAGGACGTGGCCTTCGACTTTGGCGTGAACATCGTAACCTTCGAGCCCGGCGCCTCCATCCCGTTCGCCGAGACCCACGTGATGGAGCACGGCCTGTACGTCTTGGAGGGCAAGGCCGTCTACCGGCTGAACGCCGACTGGGTCGAGGTCGAGGCGGGGGACTACATGTCGCTGCGCGCCTTCTGCCCGCAGGCCTGTTACGCCGGCGGACCGTCGAACTTCCGCTACCTGCTCTACAAGGACCAGAACCGCCAGATCGCCTTGTAACGCGGCACAGCGCTTAACACCGTCGGGCCCTTCGAACGCGATGCGTTCAAAGGGCCCGACGGTGTTTGGGGGAGGGGAAACCCCCTGCCCCCCATCTCGGCCGGCGCCCGTTGGGAAAGGGGTGGTGCCGGGGAGAGGCGTTTGCTACCAGGCCGGGAGCACCGGCAGGGGTCCGCTGGATTCAATGTAGCGTGCCTGGCCGCGCGCGAGCCACTCGATCAGGCCCTCGCGGTCCGACTTGACCTGCAGGGCGCCGTCGCCGACGACCCACTCGTCGCCTTCCTCGGTCACCAGCGTCATGCCCGGGGCGTCCTTGGCGCGCATGGTGCGCACCGCCGCCTCCACGGCGTCCAGCTGCGAGTCAGGGTCGGCCTCCTCGATGGTCCAGGCGGTGTCCAGGTCGTGGTGGTGCACGACGACCTCGGCGATGCGCAGCGCCACGATGGAGGTGGCGGGGATGACCTTGCCGTGCAGGTTCACTTCCTGGACCGCGAGCTCCCCGGCCAGGCGCTCGCACTGTTCGGCGAAGTACTCCGCGGCGCTGCGGAATTTCTCGACGAGTTCCCGGCCCGGCAGGGCAGCGAGCGCGGCGATCTCCGCGTTGCGGGCCTCCGGGGAGGCATAGAGCTGCTGCTCTTCCCCGCTGGTGGCCCAGTCGATGAGCTTGACCAGCGAACGGCCGTTGGATGCCAGGTGGGCAATGACATCGGCCCGGCTCCACCCCTCGCACAGGGACGGCGCCGACATTTCGTCGGCGGACAGGGTGTCGATCGTGGCCAGCATCATGTTGGTTTCGCGGCCGAGTCGGGAAAGGTCCGAGTGCAGGCGGGCAGTGTTGATCATGCAGACACCCTACCAACGAGCGGGCCGGCGACGGGCCCGGAATCCAATCCATATCGAACCGGTATCGACTCATATGCAGGGGCGTGGCTCGGTGCCGGGCCGCCATTCCCGGCTTTTTTGCCGCCGGACGGTAGTTTGGTGGAATGATCCCGGACCGGCAGATGACGCAACGGCTACGTCTCGATCCACCCGTCCCCGAGGACCTGGATGAGGTCTTCGCGATCTCCGGCGATCCGCGGACCTGGGCGCACATCCCCGGCGAACGGGTCACGGATCCGCGGCAGACCGAGGCCTCGCTGGAAACGTTTGGCGCCGGCTGGCGGGAGCACGGCCTCTCGCACTGGGTCGTGCGGCTGGGCGAGGCCGGCGCCTACCCGCCCCTGGAGCCCGGCCAGGTACTGGGCACCGGGGGAGTGCACCTGCTTGCGGCGATTGCCGGCAAGCCCGTATGGAACCTTGGCTACCGACTGGACCCGGCCTGCTGGGGCCACGGATTCGCCACCGAACTTGCCCGGTACGCGGCGGAACGCGCCCATGCCGCCAGGGATTCGGTGCCGGTGATCGCCCGGGTTCTTTCCACCAACCCCGCATCGCTCAAGGTGGCGCAGAAGGCCGGTCTCGAACTTCGTTGGGAGGGAGCTCCGTCGCCGCAGACGGCCGCAGCGGTCGGGAACCGGCCGGCTTCCCGGCTCATCCTTGCGGACCGTGAGCTGGATGGCGACGTGCTGGCATGGCTGGTGTCGCGGGGCTAATTGCGTCGTTCCGCAAGAGGCCAGCTGCCGGGATCAGGCGTCGTCGCGCACCCGCTTGGCGAAGTTCAGCACATGTTCGCGCAGCACGGTGATGCGCCGGTCGACCTCCGCCTCGCGATCGAAACCGAGGTAGGGCAACGATTTCATCATGCGGACATTGGCGGGGCACTGGAACTCGGCGCACACCAGGATGCCGATGGTGTCGCCACCGCGGCCGGCCTGGCCACCCTTCCTGGCATTGAAAAACACCACGTCGTTGGGCAGGTCAACGTCCTCGCACCACGAGCACTGGGGCCGGTTGCGGATCTTGCCCTCGGTCTTGCGGAACATGATGCCCACGGGTGCATCGTCGAGAACGGTGACGACATAGCCGACCAAGGGCAGCTTCGGATCCCTCCACCCCAGGAACTCGAAGGTGTCCCAATCCAGGGAGTCGAAGTCCTCCGGGAGCGTGATGGCCTTGCGTTCACGCATCGAGGCATTGATGAAGGATGTACGGATCTGTTTTTCGGAAAGTGAATGCATGGTAATTCGGGGCCTGACTGTCGTGCCGCCTCGTCGCCGCGGCGAAGGGGAGGGGGCATGCTTCGGGTGGGGCAAAGGATCCGCGCGCGGTCGGGCGACGAGTCGCCGATCACCCGGCGGCGGATGTGGGCGCGCCAAAGGGGCGCGAAATATCACCGAAAGTGGACAGCCTTATCTCGAGCCGGCGGAAAAGACGCCGGCTACCTCCGAACGCCCGCGGGGCGGTTGAGACGAGATCAAAATGGACATGCGAAAAAGTATACGCGCACGGATGGGGTGACTTGCGGGACGCGGTCAGTCACGCAGCAGGCTCCGCAATGGCGTCCACCCGAGGGGAAGAGAGCCGCGGATATCGGCCCGCCGGCGATCCGCCGTGGCGGACCACCCCTGTGCAGCGGACTCGCCGCGCTCGCCGACCGCTCCCCGCGCCACCCGGAATCCGACGTCCTCAAGCACGGCATCGGGTGCGCTGCCCCGGCGCACCGAGGCACGGCAGCTCCAGGACTTGTCGTCCCAGCCGCCACCGCGCAGACTTCTGTAGTCCCCGTAGCGTGCCGTGTCCGCAAAGTCCCAGCACCATTCCCAGATGTTGCCGATCATGTCGAAAAGGCCGAAGCCATTGGGCTCCTTGCGCCCGACTGGTTGCGGGCCGCCGACTCCGTCTCCGGAAGTCCACGCGATCTTTGGCAGCGGAGCATAGGTGGGCGCCGTGGTGCCCGCGCGACAGGCAAATTCCCATTCGGCCTCGGTCGGCAACCTGTAGCCCCCGGAGCCGACATTCCAGGTGATCTCTCGACCTGCCATCTGGTAGGCCAGATCGAGTCCGTGGTCCTGCGAGAGCTTGTTGCACCAGCGCACCGCTTCGAACCAGGTGACCGGGTGGGCGGGCACATCCTGCGCGGAGGCCTCGACGAGTTCGGCACCGCCCGCGTCCGCCCATTGGGCCTGGGTGACAGGTGTCTCGGAGAGATGGAACGGGCGGAGGCTGACCTCGCGGACCGCATCGGATCGGGCGTCGCGCAGGCGGGCCTTGCCCGCCGGGATCGAAGCCATTGAAAGTTCCACCTACCGATCATCCCGCAAAGGGCGGCGGCGAAGTGTCTTCCGGCCTCGGCGAACCCAAAGACGCGGGAGGTGGCACGATCGGGCGTGCTTCACGCTGCAGGCCAATTCTGCGACCATTGGCCAAATGAACGGGCGGCTGCCCTACCGGCAGCCGCCCCCCGTCAAGCGTGGTTCTCGATTTCCGGCGCGTCAGCCAGCGTTGACGGCGGCCTTGGTGATCGGCCAGCCGGTGACGACCTTGGGTCGCGGAGTGGCGTAGGTGCGCACCTTGGAGGTGCTCAGCCCCAGTCGGATGAGGGATTCGGCGATGGTCACCGCGGCGCGCACGCCGTCGACGATCGGCACGCCGGTGGCCTCGGCGACCTTGGCCTCAAGCTCAGCCATGCCGCCGCAGCCAAGCACGATGACCTCGGCCTTGTCGTCCTGCACCGCCTGTCGCGACTGCTCCACGATGGCGGCCACGGCGCGTTCGGGATCGGACTCAAGTTCGAGCACGCCCAGTCCGCTGGCGCGGACCGAGGCGCAGCGGTCAGTGAGCCCGGCCAGCTTCAGCCGGTCCTCGATCAGCGGAACCGTCCTGTCCAGCGTGGTGACCACGGAGTACTTGTGCCCCAGGAACTGGGCGGTGGATGCGGCCGCCTCGGTGATGTCCACGACCGGTACATCGAGCAGTTCCTGCAGGCCCTCCCGGCCGTGTTCGCCGTAGCCGGCCTGGATGACGGCGTCGAAGGGCTCGGTGTAGTTCACGACCTTGTCCATGACGGCAATGGCGGCGAGGTAGCTCTCGAAGTTTCCCTCGCAGGAATCGGCGCCGAAGTCGGGCGTCAGCTCGATGATCTCGGTTCCCGGGGAGGCCGCCGAACGGGCCGAGTCGCCGATGGACCGGGTCATGGACGCGGTGGTGTTGACGTTGAGGACCAGAATGCGCATGGGGAAACTCCTGTGTGGCGGTGGATCTGAAGCGGGCGGTGGGCCCTAGTGGGTGGGGGCGACGGCGATGGCCTCGCCGTCGACGTCCTGGTGGACCTGGCCGCGCTTGGCGATGGCCAGGTAGACGAGGGCGCCGAGGCCGGAGCCGATGAACCAGGCGAAGGCCGAGACGTGTCCCAGGGCCGGGGAGAAGGCCAGGACCAGTGCCGCAATGGCGGAGATGCCCAGGGCGGTGATGGCGCGGAAGTTCACGCCGCGGGTGAAGAAGTACGTGCCCTCGGGGTTGGTGCGGTAGAGGTCCGGGACATTGATCCGGGCGCGGCGCAGGATCCAGTAGTCGGCCATGATGATGCCGAACAGCGGGCCGAGCAGGGCGCCCAGGCCACCGAGGAAGTAGGTGATGACGGCGGGGGAGTTGTAGAGGTTCCACGGCAGGATCAGCAGGCCGATGACCCCGGAGATGATGCCGGCGCGGCGGAAGTTCAGCACCTTGGGGAAGAGGTTTGTCAATGCGTAGATCGGGGCGACGAAGTTGGCCATCAGGTTCACCGCGATGGTCAGGATCAGCAGGGCCGCCGATGCCGCCAGCAGCAGGAAGGTGTTCGGAATGGCTGCGACGACGTCCGAGGGGCTGTCGATGATGGTGCCGTCGATCTTGAACTGTGCACCGGTCATGACCACGACGATCACGCCGAAGAGCAGCATGTTCAGCGGGATGCCCCAGAAGTTGCCGCGCACGATCGAGCCCTTGGACGTGGCGCTGCGGGTGAAGTCGCAGAAGTTCAGCACGAAGGTCGCATAGATGGAGACCCACAGGGCGCCGCCGCCAAGGATCCCGAGCCACATGTCGACGCCGGTCTTGGCGTCGCCGGTGGACCAGGCGATGGAGCCGCCGGCCTGGGCGAACATCCATATGGCCAGCGCACCCATGGTGACGAGGATGACCGGGCCGGCGAAGGCCTCGTACTTGCGGATCATTTCCATGCCGTAGCTGACGATGACCAGCTGCAGTGCCCAGAGGGAGACGAAGCAGATCCAGCCCAGCATGGAAAGGCCCAGGAAGCTGTTGGAGTTAAGGCTCGCGGCGGAGGGGGCCACTGCCAGGATCATCACCACGAGCACCACGGATGCCAGGTAGGTCTGGATGCCGAACCAGGCGATTGCCACCGCACCGCGCAGGAGGGCGGGGATCTGTGCCCCGCGGATGCCGAAGGCAATGCGGCTCATAACCGGGAACGGGACCCCGGTCTTTTCGCCCATGAAGCCGGAGAAGTTCAACAGCCCAAAGAGCAGTATGGCGCCGAACCCCAGGGCCAGCAGGATCTGCCAGCCGCCCAAGCCGAGTGCAAAGAGCCCGATCGCAAATGCGTAGTTCCCCAGGGAGTGGACGTCGTTGGCCCACAGCGTGAAGATGCTGTAGCTGGACCAGGTCCTTCCCGCCTTGGTGGTGGGTGCCAGGTCGCTGTTGTACAGCGACGCGCTGAGTCCATGGGGATTCAGTTCGTGCTGGACCACGGGCGGAACGCTGGATTCGGACGTCGCTGTGCGCACATCTGGATGGGTCATGAGAACTCGTACCTTTCACCACAGGGGGTGTGACGGAGATTACTTCGTGGATCGATGATGGCATGATTCCATGTAAAAGAAAAGGATTTTCATCTGGTGGAATTGCCGGGAAAAATTCCGTGACCCGAATTTGACTGGTCACGCCCGGTTCGTGTCCGTTTCCGTCGCCCGGGGCGTGTTAGTAGGCCGACGGGCGGAGCTGTCGGGCACCCTTGACAGTGACTAAGCCCACTCGCTAGAGTTCTCATCAAGCAATAAACATATTTCACAATATGGAAGTTGGAACCATGAAGGAGTCGAAGATGGCCTACACCGTCAACTGTTCAATCCTGCTCACAGAGATCCCCCTGCTGGAGCGCGCCGCCGCGGCCAAGGCCGCGGGCTTTGACAGCGTTGAATTCTGGTGGCCGTTTGCAAGGGCCGTACCCGCCGACTCCGAAGTCGACGCCTTCGTTGCCTCGATCAAGGACGCGGGCGTCACCCTCGAGGGCCTGAACTTCTTCGCCGGCGACATGCCGGCCGGGGACCGCGGACTGGTTTCCTGGGTCGGACGCGAATCCGAGTTCCTCGACAACATCGACGTCGTGGCAGGCATCGGCGAGGCCACCGGCTGCAAGGGCTTCAACGCCCTGTACGGAAACCGGCAGCCCGGCATCGACGGCCAGGCGCACGACAAGCTGGCCATTTCCAACCTGGTCGCGGCAGCCAAGGGCGTCGAGCGCATCGGCGGCACGGTGATGCTCGAGCCGATCTCCGGTTCCGAGGCCTACCCGCTGAAGACCTCCGCCGACGCCTTCTTCGTCCTGGACAAGGTCCACGCGGCGGGCGCAGGAAACGTCAAGCTGCTCGCCGATTTCTACCACCTGGCCGTGAACGGAGACGACGTGGCCGCGCTGATCGAGGGCCACGCCCACGAATTCGGCCACATCCAGATCGCCGACGATCCGGGACGCGGGGCGCCGGGCACCGGAACCCTTCCGCTGGGCGAATGGATCACCCGCTCACGCGACCTCGGCTACGCCGGCGGTGTCGCCCTCGAATACAAGGCGGCGCACGCCGACGCCTTCAACTGGCTCATCCGCCAGCCCGCCTAACCGGCACCCCAAACACTTTCGGGCACGCGCTGCCCGAGCCACCAGCACGCACAAGTTTTCAGGAGCACGGCATGTCGAACACGCACAAGATCGCATTCATCGGCCTGGGCATCATGGGCCTTCCCATGGCCATCAACCTGGCCAAGGCAGGCTTTGAGGTCACCGGCTACAACCGCAGCCCGGAAAAGACCGCGGAACTCGTGGCCGCCGGCGGCAAGGGTGCCGGGTCCATCCCCGAGGCCGTGGCCGACGCCGACATCGTCATCACCATGGTCCCGGACTCCGCTGACGTCGAAGACGTCGTCACCGGCGAGGCCGGGGTCTTCGCGCACGCCAAGTCCGGCGCCCTGTGGATCGACAATTCCTCCATCCGCCCCGACGTGGCGGCGCGCCTGTCCGACGAGGCCCGCGCCGCGGGCCTCCGCCCGCTGGACGCCCCGGTCTCCGGCGGCGAGGCCGGCGCCATCGGCGGAGTGCTCTCCATCATGGTCGGCGGCGAGCAAGCAGACTTCGCCGACGCCGAGGCCGTCTTCAATGCCGTGGGCAAGACCATCGTGCTGGTGGGCCCCTCGGGTTCCGGCCAGACCGTCAAGGCAGCGAACCAGCTGATCGTCGCGGCCAACATTCAGGCGCTCTCCGAGGCGGTCGTGTTCCTTGAGGCCTACGGCGTCGACACCGATGCCGCGCTCACGGTCCTGGGCGGCGGGCTCGCCGGCTCCAAGGTCCTGGACCAGAAGGGCCAGAAGATCCTTGACCGGTCCTTCGAGCCAGGCTTCCGCCTGGCCCTGCACCACAAAGACATGGGCATCGTGACCTCCGCCGCCCGCGAGGCGGGCGTCGTGCTTCCGCTCGGCGCACTCGTCGCCCAGCTCGTGGCCTCCACCGTGGCCAGCGGCGACGGCGCACTTGACCACTCCGGACTTTTCCGCGGCGTACAACGCCTCAGCGGATCCGCCGACGTGCCGGCCGAACCCGTAGCCGCCAACTAGCAAGCAGGGCAGTTGGTGCGGTGCCGGCCCGGAAGCCGGCACCGCACCGTCCGCCCCAGGGATCCTTCGCGGCCAGCACCCGCTGTGCGCCATCGGTCCACCCAAACCCACACCCTCCTCCCGCCAGGCAAGTGCCGGCGCCGGGGATTGACACAAGGAGCTGAACACCATGGCAAAGTTGCGCGTCGTTGATGCAATTGTCCTGATCCTGGAAAAGGAAGGCGCCACCGAGGCCTTCGGGCTGCCCGGTGCTGCCATCAACCCCCTGTACTCGGCCATGCAGCGCCGCGGCACCATCCGCCACACGCTGGCCCGCCACGTCGAGGGGGCCAGCCACATGGCCGACGGCTACTCACGGGCCACGGGCAAGATCGGGTTGTGCCTGGGCACCTCGGGCCCCGCCGGCACCGACATGATCACCGGCCTCTACGCCGCGATCGCCGATTCCATCCCGATGCTCTGCATCACCGGACAGGCGCCGACCGACAAGCTGCACAAGGAAGACTTCCAGGCCGTGGACATCGAGTCCATCGCCAAGCCGGTCACCAAGTTCGCAGCCACCATCCTGGAGCCGGGCCTGGTCCCGGGATACTTCGCCAAGGCCTTCCAGATCATGCGCTCGGCACGCCCGGGCCCGGTCCTGCTGGATTTGCCGATCAACGTGCAGATGGCGACGATCGAATTCGACATCGACGCCTACGAGCCGCTCACCCCGGACAAGCCGGCAGCCACCCGCGGCCAGGCCGAGAAGGTCCTGGACCTGCTGGTTGCCTCCAAGCACCCGATGATCATTGCCGGCGGAGGGGTCATCAACGCCAACGCCTCGGACAAGCTCGTCGAGCTGGCCGAACTGCTGAACATCCCGGTCTCCCCGACCCTGATGGGCTGGGGCACCATTCCCGATGACCACCGCCTGCAGTCGGGCATGGTCGGCATCCAGACCCACACCCGCTACGGCAACGTCTCCTTCCTGGCCTCCGACTTCGTGCTGGGCCTGGGCAACCGCTGGGCCAACCGCCACACCGGAGGCCTGGACACCTACCGCAAGGGCCGCACGTTCGTGCACATCGACATCGAGGGCACCCAGATCGGCCGGGTCTTCTCCCCGGATCTGGGCATCATCTCCGACGCCGGCGCCGCGATCGACCAGCTGCTGGCCGCGGCCCGCGACCGCAAGGCCGCAGGCTCCCTGCCGGACTACTCGGCGTGGGCCTATCAGTGCACCGCGCGCAAGGGCACGCTGCACCGCAAGACCAACTTCGAGAACATGCCGATCAAGCCGCAGCGCGTCTACCAGGAAATGAACGAGGCCTTCGGCCGCGACACCACGTACGTCTCCACCATCGGGCTGTCGCAGATCGCCGGCGCGCAGATGCTGCACGTCTACGGTCCGCGCCAGTGGATCAACGCCGGCCAGGCCGGCCCGCTGGGCTGGACCGGCCCTGCGGCCCTGGGCGTGGTGCGCGGCAAGCCGAACTCCACCGTCGTCGCGCTCTCCGGGGACTACGACTTCCAGTTCATGATCGAGGAGCTGGCCGTCGGCGCGCAGTTCAAGCTGCCCTACATCCACGTGGTGGTCAACAACTCCTACCTGGGCCTGATCCGCCAGTCGCAGCGCCCCTTCGAGATGGATTACCACGTCTCCCTGGGGTTCGAGAACATCAACTCCCCGGAGACCAACGGCTACGGCGTTGACCACGTCAAGGTCGCCGAGGGCCTGGGCTGCAAGGCGGTGCGCGTGGAGGACCCGTCCAAGCTGGCCGAGGGCTTCGCCGAGGCCGGACGCCTGGCCGCCGAATTCCAGGTGCCCGTCGTCGTCGAGGTCATCCTGGAGCGTGTGACAAACATCGCCATGGGTGCTGAACTGGATGCAGTCAACGAGTTCGAGGACCTGGCCACCGCGGCCGCCGACGCCCCCACGGCGCTGGCCCCGCTGGAAGCATCGCACGGCGTCCACGTGGGCGCATCGGTCTAGGCCGGAACAACACGAGAGGAGGCGGCACACCATGTTGGTAGTAGTGGCACCGGACAAATTCAAGGGATCGCTCACCGGCGCGCAGGTTGCCGCCGCCATCGAGGCGGGGGTGCGCGCGGCAATGCCCGGGGCGCGCACGCTCGCGGTGCCCGTCGCCGACGGCGGAGAGGGAACCCTCGCCGCGGCCGCCCAATGCGGCTTCGAGCTGCACCAGGCGACGGTCGCCGGGCCCACCGGGGAGCCGGTGCGCGCTGCCTTCGGCCTGCGGGAGGAGGTGGCCGTCGTGGAGATGGCCGAGGCCTCCGGCCTGGACCGGCTGCCCGGCGGGAAGGATGCGCTCGGGGCCACCAGCCTCGGCACCGGCGAACTAATCGCCGCGGCGCTGGACGCCGGGGCGACCCAGGTCATCCTCGGCGTGGGCGGGAGCGCCTGCACCGACGGCGGGGCCGGCATGCTTCAGGGACTCGGCGCCAGACTGCTGGACGAGCAGGGCAACGAGCTGCCGCTGGGCGGCGGAACGCTTGGCACCCTGGAGCGCGTCGAGCTCGGTGCACTGGATCCGCGGATCGCCACGACCACCTTCACCCTCGCCGCCGACGTGGAGAACCCGCTCACCGGGCCCAACGGCGCAGCCTTCGTCTTCGCCCCGCAAAAGGGCGCAAGCCCGGAGCTGGTTTCGGCGCTGGATGCCGCGCTGGGGCATTGGGCTCAGGTGCTGGGCGGTGAATTCGGCCCCGGGCACATTAACGCGCTTGCCGCAGCCGCCGGGGCCGGGGCCGCCGGCGGCGTGGGCTTCGCCGCGATGGCCGTGCTGGGAGCAACCCGGCGCCGCGGCATCGACGTGGTGCTGGAGCTGACCGGACTGGAAGAAGCACTGTCCGGGGCCGTCGCGGTGTTCACCGGCGAGGGCAGCCTCGACACCCAGTCGCTGGAAGGCAAGACGCCGGTCGGCGTTGCCCAGCTGGCCGCCGCCCACGGCATTCCCGTCTACGCAATTTGTGGACGCAACCAACTTTCCGCCGAGCAGGCAACCGACGCGGGCTTCACCGCTGTCAGGTCGCTGCTCGAGCTGGAACCCGATGTTGCCCGTTGCATGAGTGAGGGTGGACCACTTGTGCAACGGGCGGCAACCCTCTTGGCCGAAGAATTCCTGGCCACCCACGCGGCCCCCGCGTAACCCCGCCAACCACCGCATTTTCCAACGCACGAGATCTAAGGACGAGACCATGGGCAACACCGAGCTCACCGAGGCAACGACGCCACGGACGGAAGAAAACACAGGCGCGGACTTCGACCTGGTGATCCGCGGCGAGCGGATCGTCACGGGCGCCGGAACCGTCGCGCGCGAAATCGGCATCCGCGACGGCAAGATCGTGGCCATCGAGCCGCTGGGCAACAACCTCTCCGGCGCGCGGCTCATCGAGCTTTCCGCCGAAGAGGTGCTGATCCCGGGCCTGGTGGACACGCACGTGCACGTCAATGAGCCGGGGCGCACCGAGTGGGAGGGCTTCGAGTCCGCCACCAAGGCCGCCGCCGCGGGCGGGGTGACCACGATCGTGGACATGCCGCTGAACTCGATCCCGCCGACCGTCAACGTCGAGGCCCTCGAGCTCAAGCAGGACGCTGCCCGGGCCAAGGCCTACGTGGACGTCGGATTCTGGGGCGGGGCCATCCCGGGCAACAAGTCCGACCTGCGCGAGCTGCACGACGCGGGGGTCTTCGGTTTCAAGTGCTTCCTGCTCCACTCCGGCGTCGAGGAATTTCCGTACCTCGAACCCGACGAGATGGAAGAGGACATGACCGAGATCGTGTCCTTCGCCTCGATGATGCTGGTCCACGCCGAGGATTCGCGCGCCATCGACCGCGCCCCAAACGCCGAGGGCGACCACTACGACCGCTTCCTGGCCTCGCGTCCGCGCGGCGCCGAGAACGTCGCGGTGGCCGAGGTCATCGAGCGCGCCCGCTGGACCGGCGCCCGCGCCCACATCCTGCACCTGTCCTCCTCCGACGCGCTTCCGATGATCGAATCGGCCAAGCGCGACGGCGTGAAGCTGACCGTGGAGACCTGCCCGCACTACCTCACGCTGCTGGCCGAGGAGATCCCGAACGGCGCCACCGCGTTCAAGTGCTGCCCGCCGATCCGCGAGGCCTCCAACCGCGAACTGCTCTGGAAGGGACTCGAGGACGGGATCATCGACTGCATCGTCTCGGACCACTCGCCCTCGACCATCGACCTCAAGGACGTCGAGAACGGCGACTTCGGCGTGGCCTGGGGCGGGGTCGCCTCGCTGCAGCTGGGCCTGGCGCTGATCTGGACCGAGGCCCAGCGTCGCGGCATCAAGCTCGAGACCGTGCTGGACTGGATGTCCAAGCGCCCGGCGGAAATCGCCGGCCTGCAGCACAAGGGTGCGATCGCGCTGGGGAACGACGCCGACTTCGCCTTCTTCGCACCCGAGGACAGTTTCCTGGTCGATGTGAACAAGCTGCACCACAAGAACCCGATCTCCCCGTACCAGGGCAAGGTCCTGGCCGGCAAGGTCCGCCGGACCTTCGTGCGCGGCACCGAGGTCGACTTCACGACCCCGCAGGGCAAGCTGATTCGCCGCGGCGAGGTCTAGGCCGCCGAGCCGACTTAAACTTCCGGGCCGCCCCGGCTTCTCCCGCCACCTTCAACGCGTCTCCTTGGTCAGTGACCGCGCTGAGGGTGCGGGGATCGCCGGAGCGGCCCGGTATTCTTAACTTCGGATCGGCCCGCCAATCGCTTTATCCAAGAGGTTGACTATATGCTGGAGTGGTGCGGGTTTGCACCACGCATCGCACCACGTCGACGTGGGGCCGAACAACTTCGAGCCGGGGGAGCGCCATGGCGGGGACAGACAGGACGCAGGCGTATTCCGCGACCCCGCCGGACCGCGGTCCGGGCAGGGATTCGGCGGCCCCGAGCTGGCAGCGGGTCAATTGCCTGGGGATGGTGGTGACCGCGGTCCTCACCGGCGCGATCCTTTTCGTGCTCGCCGGCAATAGCCACGGCGGCCTGAACGAATTCCGGATGGTCAACACCCTGCTGCTGGTGGCCTTCGGTTTCGTGGTGTTGGCCGCGCTGTTCAGCGCATTGGGCGCGAAGTTCCTCGGGCTCACCTCCCGTTGCACCTGCATGCTCGCCGTGGGGCTGGCCTGGGCGCTCTGCGTCCCGCTCGCCGCCTGGATCAACATGGGCGGGGCGACGGCCGAGGCGTTCGAGGTGGAGTTCGGCGACTGGGGCTGGGCACTGCTTCCGGCGTTGGCCTATGCCCTGGTGATTCTCGCATTGCAGCTGGGCGATCGCCGTCGCGCCACGGGCTCCGCCTCGGCGTAAACGGCCCGCCGCTCAGCGGGCGGTGAAACGGTGGCGGTATGAGGTCGGCGTGGTGGAATAGGCGGAAACGAAGTTCTGGCGGAAGGTCACCGCGCTGCCGAAGCCGCAGGATTCGGCAATGCGGGCAATGCTCCAGTTGGTGGTTTCCAGCAATTGGCGGGCATCGTCGAGCCGGCGGCCGAGCACCCAGCGCGCGGGGGAGAGCCCGGTGACCTCCTTGAACCTGCGGGTGAAGTTCCGCTTGCTCATCGTTGCATGGGCCGCCATGGCGTCCACCTCGAGGTCCTGGTCGAGGTTCGACAGTGCCCACTGAATGGTCCGGCCCAGCGGCCCGTCCAACTCGGGATCCGGCAGCGGGCGGGCGATGTATTGCGCCTGGCCCCCATCGCGGTGCGGAGCGATGACGATCTGGCGCGCCACGGTGGCCGCGGCCGCCGAGCCGAGGCGGGTGCGCACGATGTGCAGGCAGGCATCCAGGGCCGAAGCGGTGCCGGCCGAGGTGAGCACGTCGCCGTGGTCGATGTAGAGGGCTGAATCGTTGAATTCCGCGGCATGCGGCTTGGCCGCGACCTCCCGGGCGGCTCCCCAGTGCGTCACGGCCGTGCGCCCGTCGAGCACGCCGCTGCAGGCGACCGGGTAGGCGCCGAGGCACAGGCCCGCAATGGCGGCACCGCGCCCATGGGCCTCGCGAATCAGCCGAAGCAGTTCCCCGGAGGGATCGGGCAGCTCCGAGAGCCAAGAGGGGAACACCACGAGGTCGGCGTCGGCTGCAGTTTCCGGCCCGGAAATGTCGCCGATCAGGTTGCCCTCGGCGCTGCGCACCGGCTGCCCCGCGTCATTGAATGCCGCCGTCGTCCAGTCCGGGGCGAGACCCAACCGCGCAACTTCGCCGAAAACCAGCAGGGGCGTGGCGAGGTGGAACATGGTCATGCCATCGAAGGCGTGGATGGCGATCTTCATTCTGGCCCATTTCCATCGAAGACGTGCATATACGCCACTCACTGTACCCGAGCGGGCCCTGCCATGCTGGAATCACCAACCAAACACAACGAATGGGAGCCCACCATGGCTGAATTGCGCCGCGCACTGGTCATTGTCGACGTGCAGAACGACTACTTTGCCGAAGAAGGGCCATTGGCCATCCAGTACCCCAACCGCAACGATTCCCTGGCCAACATCACCAGGGCCATCGACCTGGCCAACGCGCAGGGCATGCCCGTTGTCGCCGTGCAGCACCAGTACCCGGCAGGGGCGCCGGTGTTCGCCGAGGGCTCCGAGGGCTGGAAGCTGCACCCGGAGATCGAAGCCCGTCGCAAGGATTCCTGGAAGTCCCTGGTCAAGAGCTACGCCAGCGTCTTCGCCGGCACCGACTTCGAGGCCTGGCTGCGGGAGAACCAGATCGACACCATCACCCTGGTCGGCTACATGACCAATAATTGCGACCTGGCCACCGCCGCGGCCGCAGAACCGCTGGGCTTCGGCGTGGAGATCCTCTCCGACGCCAGCGGAGCGGTCCACCTGGCCAACGAGGCGGGCCAGGTCGATGCGCAGCAGTTGCATGAAGCACTGATGGTGCTGTTGCACTCGAACTTCGCCACCGTCGCCACCGCCGACGCCTGGGCGACGTCCGTCGAGGGCGGCGCCGAGCTGCCCAAAGGCGACCTCGGCTCCTCCGCTGTCCAGGGACGCGCCGCGTTCGCACCGGTCGCCGGCTAGATCCGCTGACTTTGTCCCGGGGCCAGCGCCCCGGGACAAAGTCGTTTAACGCGCCGGTGTTGTGGCCAAGGCAATGACCTAGTGGAGGTTTTGGATGTTTGATGTGGACGTAGTTGTCGTGGGTGCGGGCCTGGCCGGTCTCAGCGCTGCCCGGAAGTTGGTGGCGGAAGGCCGGTCCGTGGCAGTGCTGGAGGCCCGCGACCGGGTGGCGGGGCGCAATATGGGCGGCTTCCTGAGCAATGGGGAGCCGGTGGAGCTGGGCGGCCAATGGGTCGGCCCGACGCAGGATGCGGTGCTGGGGCTGATCGAGGAACTGGGGCTGGAGACCTTCGCCAGTTTTGACGAAGGCGAGTCGCTGACCGCGTATGACGGGAAGGTGGTGCGCTACGCGGACAAGTCCTATGGCCTTCCGCCGGAAACGGCCGCGGAGGTGAACCGGCTCTGGGAGGAGCTGGAGGCGATGGCCTCCACGGTGGCCTTGGGCGAGCCGTGGGAAACGGCCGGAGCCGGGGACTTGGATCGGCAGACCCTGGACTCGTGGGTGGTTGAGAACACCTCCGACGCGCTGGCCCATCGCTTCTTCCGGCTGCTGGTGCCCTCGCTGTTCTCGGCCGAGTCGCCGGAGCTTTCGCTTCTGCACTTCCTGTTCTACGTCAAGTCGGGAACCAGCCTGGAATCCCTGATGACCACCACGGGCGGTGCACAGGAGTCGAGGATCGTGGGCGGAACGCACCTGATCTCCGAGCGGATGGCCGAGGCGCTGGGGGAGTCGGTGCGGCTCAACGCCGTGGTGCGGACCATCCGCCAAGACGAGTCCGGGGTCGTGGTCGAGTACGAGGGAGGCAGTCTCACGACCGGGCACGTCATCGTCGCCATCCCGCAGACGCTGGCCGGGCGCCTGCGCTACGATCCGCCGCTGCCTGCGTTGCGCGACGGACTTACCCAGCAGATGCCGGCCGGGGCCGTGATCAAGTTCCAGGTTGGCTACGACACGCCGTTTTGGCGCGAGGAGGGGCTTAGCGGCACGGTGTGGAGTTTCGATGACCCCTTCAACGTCGTGCTGGACAACAGTCCGCGCGACGGGTCCTGCGGAGTGCTGGTCGGCTTCCTGGAGGGCCACCATGCCCGCACCGCTAGCCCACTGGGCGAGGCGGAGCGCCGTGCGCTGGTCGTCGCCGACCTGGTGAAGTACTTCGGGCCGAAGGCGGCGAAGCCCTTCGACATCGTGGAGCAGGACTGGACGGCGGAGGAATTCACTCGTGGCTGCTACGGGGGGCGGCTGGGTGCCGGCGCCTGGACGCAGTACGGTAAGGCCCTGGCGGCTCCCGTCGGACGCATCCACTGGGCGGGCGCGGAGACCTCGTCCGTCTGGAACGGCTACATGGACGGGGCCGTGCGTTCCGGTCTTCGGGCAGCAGACGAAATCCTTCTCGCCATGCCGAACTGAGACCACCAGTGGCGGCTAAACGTCGGCATCGGCAGGACCTTCAGCCGAATCCGAGAGGCCAGTCGTCTCGGAAACAGTCACCGAGGGTTCCCGGGTTCAAAGAACTACGATACGGATCGCGTGAATTATTTCGCCTATGCAATTTGAAGGCCTTGCAGTAATTCTGCGGCGTTGGCTGGTTGGGAACTATGCCAGTGAGAGGAAGAGCTTTTCCATGTCAGCGCGGTCGGCCGCAGGGTCCTCGCTTTTCAGGCACTGCTCGAGCCCCGTGGCGATAATGGAGAACCCGGCACGGTCGATGGCCTTGGAGGCTGCGGAAAGCTGGGTGACCACCGCGCGGCAGTCACCGCCTTCCTCCAGCATGCGTATCACCGCGTTCAGCTGGCCCTGGGCTCGTTTGAGCCTGTTGATGGCCGGTTTCATGGTGTCCGCTTCAAGTTCCATGGTGGGTCCCTCCCGGGTGTTGGTTTCATCAATTCTATACCCCCGGGGGTTTTCCGGTGGTTCGGGGACAGTGACTTTAAATACCCCCTGGGGTATGTGTCATACTCGAATGCAAAGGGGGCGAATGGGCCCTCGATAACCCGAAACGCGAGGAGCCGCCACATGTGCCGTGCGACCAAATGCCGCAAGTGCCAGAAAACCACCTGGGCCGGATGCGGCCAGCATATCAAGCAGGTCATGGCCCACGTGCCACGCAGCGAGCGCTGCACCTGTGATCCAAGTGCCCCGAGGGAAGCCCGCAAGGGCGGTGGGTTCTTCGCGCGCCTCTTTGGCCGCTAAGCCCAACCACCCAAGGCCCGGCGGCGGTCGGCATCATTCACCATGGTGCCGACCGCCGCTTTTCTGCGCAGAGGGCACCCCAGGGTTCGGCCGATAGATCATTTGACGGATACCCCCGGGGGTATTATTGTTTGTGATGGCGAGATACCCCCGGGGGTATTATTTTTTTGATTCAAGCAACCAAAGGAGAGACCATGCTTCTCGAACGCATCTATGATGAGGACCTGGCACAGGCCAGCTACTTCATTGGCTGCCAGGCCAAGGGCGAGGCCATTGTGGTGGACGCCCGCCGCGACATCCGGGTGTACCAGGACCTTGCCGCGAAGAACGGCATGAAGATCACGGCAGTCACCGAGACCCATATCCATGCCGATTACCTTTCCGGAACCCGCGAGCTGGCGGCCGCCACCGATGCAACGATCCATGTCTCGGGCGAGGGCGGGGAAGACTGGCAGTATGAATTCGACGCCAACCGTCTCTTCGACCAGTCCACCATCACCCTGGGAAATATCACCCTCCGAGCGCTGCACACCCCCGGCCACACCCCGGAACACCTCTCCTTCCTGATCACCGATGGCGCCTTCAGCGACGAACCAGGCTTCCTGCTCACGGGAGATTTCGTGTTCTCGGGTGACCTGGGCCGTCCAGACCTGCTCGACGAGGCAGCCGGCGGCACCGACACCCGCTTCGCCGGGGCGCACGACCTGTTTGTCTCGCTCAAGGACAAGTTCCTGACACTGCCCGACTATGTGCAGATTTACCCGGGCCACGGTGCAGGCAGTGCCTGCGGCAAGGCGCTGGGCGCCATTCCGTCCTCCACCGTCGGATATGAACGAAACTTCTCCTGGTGGGGCCCTTACCTCGCGGCAAACGATGAGACCGGATTCATTGAGACCCTGCTCGACGGGCAGCCCGACGCCCACGCCTACTTTGGCCGGATGAAGCGACAAAACCGACAGGGACCGGCCATCATGGTCGAACGCGCACCGCTGGTCGAGCTGTCCGGCTCCGATGTCGTTGAGGCATTGGCGGCCGACGAAATCGGCATAGTCGACACCCGCCACCACAGCGAGGTCCACAAGGGCACCGTGGTGGGGGCGCTGAACATCCCGGCCGGGAACAAGGCGGCAAGCTACGGCGGTTGGGCCATGGACCCGGAAACCGACCAGCGCCCGCTGGTGTTGTTGGCAGCCGGCAGCGAAACGGCCACCGAAATGTGGGACCACCTCGTCCGCGTGGGCATCGACAACGTCGCCGGCTACGTGACCTCGTTCGAGGGTCTTCCGACCTACACCCCGGAAACGTTGGCCCCCGCCCAATTGGCGCGGTTCGACGCGGCGATGGTGCTCGACGTGCGCAACAAGTCCGAGCACTCCGCCGGGCACATCCCGGGCTCCGAACAGCTCAACGCCGGCCGCGTGCTGTGGCACACTGACCAGCTGCCTTCCGACGGCGTGATCGTGAGCTACTGCCAGTCCGGCGTCCGCAATTCCGTGGCAGCCTCCGCCCTGCGCCGCGCCGGACACGAGGTCATCGAGCTCGAGGGCAGTTACGCCGGATGGAACGCCTGGAAGCAAGCGCAGGACGCCTAGGCGCTCCACACGCCCCTACCACCCGATCAGCATAAATCGGTCCCGCATCATCCCTTCCGGACGCGGGACCGGCCGGGCACCCTGCCCGGCGGAAAGGGCCCCAAAGCCATGAACACGACTCCCCAGACCACCAGCCCCGGAGTGCTCAACGAGTGGATTGCCTCCGGCGACCATGTCGTGGTTCTCGACGTGCGTTCCGCTGCCGAATTCGAAAGCCTGCATATCAAGGGCTCCTACAATGTCCCACTCCCGCTGCTGGCCGAGCACACCGCGGAGCTTGCCGCGAGAATCGACACCAAGGTGGTACTTGTCTGCCAGTCGGGCGTGCGCGCCACCGAGGCCCGCTCAAAGCTCGCCGGAGTCGGCTTCAACGATGCCCATGTCCTCGTTGGGGGCGTGCCGGGATACCAGCAGGCCGGCGGAGAAACCGTCCAGGGTTCCAAGCGCTGGGCCTTGGAACGCCAGGTGCGAATGGCCGCCGGTTCCCTGGTTGTCGCCGGGTTGGCCGGGGGCAAGTTCCTCTCCCCGCAACTGCGCACCGTTGCCGGTGTCATCGGTGCGGGCCTGACCTTCTCGGCTGCCACCAATACCTGCGCCATGGGCAAGGCCCTGTCCAAGATGCCCTGGAACAAGACCGGCAACGAGCCAACCCGTGAATCGGTCATCGCCCAGCTGCCCGGCAGGAACTCCTAACACCACCCCGGCCGGCTCCGTCGGCCTTTCCCCAGCCCTTTCCTGCCCCGGGACTGACACCCCGGGGCAGGAAAGGCACTCATTCCTCAACGCGCCAAAGGAACAACCATGCCCGATATCACCGTCGTCGACGCCGACCGGCGCCGCAGCGAGGACCAGATCCTCGACGTCCGCGAAGACTTCGAAGTTGCCGAGGGCATGATCCCCGGCGCCATCCACATCTCCATGGGGGAGCTGGGCAACAGGCTGGAGGAGATCGACCGGTTCCGTCCCGTCATCGTGGTGTGTCGCAGTGGCAACCGCAGCACCCGCGTCGCCGACGCACTCACGGGCGCCGGATTCACCGCCGACAACATGGACGGTGGCATGAACGCCTGGCAGCGTGCCGGCTTGCCCGTCACCTAGCGAAAACTCCCCGACGGCCACCACCCGCCGCGCGCAGAGCTGCCCCCCGACCCCGCAAGGACTTTCTCCATGACCCTTACCCTCGCTCTCACCCTCTTGCTGTCGGTGCTGATCGGACTCTCGCTCGGATTGCTCGGCGGGGGCGGATCCATCCTCACGGTCCCGATCCTCACCTATGTCGCCGGCATGAACCCCAAGGAAGCCATCGCCGCCTCGCTCTTTGTGGTCGGCGCGACCTCCGCGGTCAGCGCCGTGGACCACGCCCGCAAGAAACGCGTGAAATGGCGCACCGGGCTGGTCTTCGGGGCCGCCGGCATGGCGGGGGCCTTCGGAGGCGGCCTGCTCGGCGGCCACATCCCTGGAACCATCCTCATGGTCGCCTTCGCGCTGATGATGGTCGCCACCTCCCTGGCCATGATCCGCGGCCGCAAGGTCCCCTCGTCCGTGGCCCACGACGGCGAGCTCCCGGTGCCCAAAGTCATCCTCGAGGGCCTGGTCGTGGGGTTGGTCACCGGCCTGGTCGGCGCCGGTGGCGGCTTCCTCGTCGTGCCCGCGCTCGCCCTGCTCGGCGGACTGTCCATGCCGGTGGCCGTCGGCACCTCGCTGATCGTCATCGCCATGAAGTCCTTCGCCGGACTCGGCGGATACCTCACCACGGTCTCCTTGGATTGGGCGCTGGTCGGCGGGGTCACGACGGCCGCGATCCTCGGGTCATTCATTGGTGCCCGGCTCGCCGGACGCATCCCCGAATCCTCGTTGCGCAAGGGCTTTGGCTTCTTCGTGCTTGGCATGGGCATCTTCGTGCTCTTTCAGGAACTGCCGGCACCGGCGAACCTCATCCTCGTCGTCACCGCCGCCGCCCTCGCCGTGGCTGCGGCCCTCTGCTGGTTCGCCGTCCCCGCGTGCCCGCTGCGTCGACGGATGGCATCCCCTGCAAAGCCCGAAGGCGCCGAAACACGATGAGTCCAAGGTAGCGCGACCGCCGTCGATCTCGGCAAGGGCCGGCGGAGCAATGCGCGTAGGTTCGAACAACGTTTGCCCGGGGATATCATGGCGCCATGGGACCGCCGGCATCCCCGTGGTGGGCAGCAAGCACGATGTGCACCACTGATGAAGGAGCTGGCTGATGACTGGAACAACTGGACCGCTTGACGCGACGGCGTGGGACCGCAGGTATGCCGACCCGGCCGGAGTGTGGGGCGCCGCACCGAATGTCTGGGTGGTGCAGGAACTTGGCGCGCTGGCGCCGGGCAGGGCGATGGACCTGGCCGCGGGAGAGGGACGCCACGCGTTGTGGCTGGCCGACCGGGGCTGGAAGGTGAAGGCCGTTGATTTCTCTTCCACAGGCCTGGAGGTGGGACGCAACGTGGCGACGGCACAGGCTCTGGGCGAGAACATCGAGTGGATCGTGCAGGAGGCAACCGCCATCACACCGGAGCCCGGAAGCGCGGACCTGGTGCTCGTTGCCTATCTGCAGCTGCCGGCAACGCAGCTCCAGGCAGCGGTGACCGTCGCGGCCGGGGCTCTGGCCCCGGGTGGCCGTTTCCTGTTTGTCAGCCACGATGCCTCCAACCTCGAGCATGGGACTGGAGGTCCGCAGGATCCCGCAGTGCTGCAGACCCCGGCCCAGGTGGCCGGCTGGCTGCGCGCTGCGGGCATGTCCATCTTGTCCGCTGAAACCAGAACCAGGGCCGTGGCCGGCAAACTTCGACCGGCCCTGGACTGCGTCGTCGTTGCCCAGGCTTCACCGGGCGACAATGAACGAAACCGTGCGTAGCGTCAATAGTTGACGCACCGCACCGCAGGGCCTCTTTTTGCGTGTGGCACGCCCCCGATAGGGTGGGGCTTGGCCCTGATGCCTGTGACAATCGTCCGCCCTGCCGGACTTCGGAACTCATTCAACTGCCGTACATCCTGCTCGCCACCATGGAAAGTGAAGCCAAACAATGACTACTACAAATAATGACGCCCTCCGGTCGGAAGAGAGCCTGTGGATGGTTCAGGTCGACTTCCCCACGGAGGGGCCCTTTGGAGATGAGATGGCCAAAGGCTATGCCGAGTTGGCCCACAGCATCGCACAGGAACCCGGCTTGATCTGGAAGTTGTGGACCGAGAACAGTGAGACGGGCGAGGCCGGGGGAGTCTACCTGTTCACCGCGGAGGAAGACGCCCGGGCGTACCTGAAGATGCACAGCGCCAGGCTGGCAGGATGGGGAATCACAGGTATCCGCGGGAAGGTCTTCCAAGTGAACCGTTCCCTGTCGCAGATCACCCGAGGACTTCCTTCGGCCTAATCGTCCGTTACGGCACTCCGCTGCCCGGCCTCGAGGCGAGGACCCTCGGCTGCCGGCACGGGCCACATGCGCCCGGGCCTGCGCGCGGTCCAGTAACTGGAAACGTGGATGTTGCGCTGCTCGATGTCCCAGTGCGAGGCCAGCTTGCGGATGTCGCGCACCGCGTCGCGCCCGCCCAGCGCCAGAACCTCGACGCGTCCATGCGGAGCCGGAATGTCCCGCAACGCGTCGGCCAACAGGTTGCTGACGGCCGCGGGTTCGCCGTTGCGGTGGAGCCAGGTGAGTTCCATGTGCAGGGGTAGGTCGAACTCCTGTTCGTCCTCCGGGCCCTCCACTTCGAGGAAGACCCGCCCCGATGCCGTGCGCGGCAGCATTTCCAGCGCCGCGGCGATGGCCGGGATCCCCGCGTCGTCTGCCGCGTAGAGGTGCTGCTCGGCCTTCGGATCGGGACGGAACTTGCCCTTGGACTTGGAGAGCACCAGCTGGTCGCCGGGCTGTGCTGCCGCGGCCCAGGCGGCGGCCGGACCGGCGGGCTCGTGGATGAAGAACTCGATGGCCAGTTCCCGGGCCACCGGGTCGTGGCGGCGGATCGTGTAGGAACGGGAGGCAGGAAAGTCCTCGCGCCGCAGCGTCTTGCGAAGCGAACGCATGTCGTAGGGCGCCAGCAGCCCGAGGGCGGGGTTCGCGAAGTACAGCTTGACGTACTGGTCGGCCGCGCCGTTGGACTCGAAGTCGTCGAAACCTTCCCCGCCGGCGACGATGCGCACCATGCTGCGGCTGGGCCTTTCCACACGCAGGACTTCCATCACGATCTGCGAACCGCTGATCCGCCGCCTGGGGACCGGCATGGGTTCATGGATCGGGCCCGGCGCGAGCGGCGACCCGGTGGATTGGTGCAGGTCCGTCGGAACGGCGATCCGGTGCCCGGCCTTCCGGATTGCCTTGGCGGCGGCCGCGTATGCGGCCTTGCCACCTGCCTTCTCCGCGTCCCGCAGCACCGATTCACGCAATGCCTTGGAGAGCTTGGTTCCGTCATGCCGGGAAGCCCGCTTCAACTTCTTCTTTGCGGCCTTTCGCCCGGCCCTGCGGCCGGCTTCCATGGCGACCTCGAGTATCTGAGCGTGCCCCGCGGCAAGGGGGTGGGGCACCTTTCCGGTATAGCGGCGCTTCTTGTGATGCGACATGGCTTGGCTCCTCCGGGCGGATGAGGGCGTGGGCGTCGCCCCTTTACGTCGAGTCTGACCTGAATATGGGCCGGACACAAGCAGGTGCCCAGCCCCGAAGGGACCGGGCGCCGCGGTGCCTCCCGTCAGGCGCCCAGCGTCCGGAACTTTGCCCGGCGCCGGGCCAGTCGCTCGTTCGCCGGGATCGCCCGGGCGTTGGCCAGCTCCAGCTCGATGGCCTGGCCCATCCGGGTGCAGAATTCCCGCGGTTCAAGGGATGCATCCGGCAATTCCTCGACCACGCGGTCCACCAGGCCGATGCGCGTAAGCGAGGCCACCTCGACGCCCTGTGCGGCGGCGACCTCCGGGGCATGCTCCGCGGTGCGGTGGATGATGGCGCTGGCTCCTTCCGGTGGCAGCGGGGAGAGCCACGAATGCTGGGCGGCAATGATCCGGTCCGCGGGCAGCAGCGCCAGTGCTCCGCCGCCGGTTCCCTGGCCCAGCAGCACCGACACGGACGGCGCTTTCAGGCCGATGAGCTCGTTGAGCGACCGCGCTATTTCCCCGGCGAGGCCGCCTTCCTCCGCCTCCTTGGACAGCGCCGCCCCGGCGGTGTCGATGATGGTCAGCAGCGGTAGCTGGAGTTCCTCGGCAAGCTGCATGCCGCGGCGGGCCTCCCGCAGCGAGGCGGGGCCCATCGCGGGGGTGTCTTTGTGCCGCGGGCGCTGGTGGCCCAGCACCACGCATGACTGTTGCCCGAACCTGGCCAAGGCCAGGATCAACCCCGGGTCCTTTTCTCCCTGGCCGGTGCCGTTCAACGGCAGCGCATCGACCGCCCCGGCGGCCAGCAGCATGCGCAGGTCCGGGCGCCGGGGGTTCCGGCTGATCAGGATGGATTCCCAGGCGCTCGCGTCGCTTGGGGTCCCGGCACGTACCTCCGGCACGATGGCCGGGTCCGGCCCCTGGGTGGGCGTGAGGATCCGCAGGGCGCGGTCGACGATCGCCGGCAGTTCCTCCGGCGTCACGACCGCGTCGATAAGCCCCTTGCGGTAGAGGTTCTCCGCCACCTGGACGCCGGGCGGGAACGCGGTGCCGTTGAGGGTCTCAAACACCCGAGGGCCCAGGAACCCGAGCAGCGCGCCGGGCTCGGCCACCGTCATGTGCCCCAGGGACCCCCAGGAGGCCATGACCCCGCCGGTGGTGGGGTGGCGCAGGTAGACCAGGTAGGGCAGCCCGCTTTCCTTGTGCCGGCGCACCGCATCGGTGATGGCGACCATCCCGAGGAAAGCCAGGGTTCCCTCCTGCATGCGGGTCCCGCCGGAGGCCGGGCCCGCCAGCAGCGGCAGCCCCTCGGCGGTGGCGCGTTCGATGGCCGAGGTGATGCGTTCGGTGGCGGCCTGCCCGATGGAGCCGGCGAGGAACCGGAATTCGGAGACGATGACCGCCACCCTGCGGCCCCGGATCAGGCCCTCGCCGGTGAGCACCGATTCATCGACGCCGCTCTTGGACTCGGCGGCGGCAAGGTCCGCGGCGTATTTTTCGCCGATGACCGGGCGCCGGACCGGGGCGTCCCAGGAGGTGAACGATCCCGCATCCAGGACGGTGTCGATCAGTTCGGTTGCCGTCATGCGCTTTGCCTTCAGTTCGGTTGCAGTCACGGCCGTGCCTCCGTTTCCTCGTCCAACCAGGTGCGGATGGAGGAGCCGTCGGCGTCCAGCACCGGGGGAGCGGTGTGTGCCGTCCGGGTGGTCTCTGCCTCGGTGGCCGGGTCGAAGAAGCGCAGGGGCGGGCCGGGCAGGGTGATTTTGCCCAGCACCGGGTGCTCAACATCCACCAGCAGGCCCTGCGCGGCGACCTGGTCCCATGCGTAGACCTCGTCCAGCGTGCGGACCTTGCCGGCGGGGATGCCGGCGGCATCCAGTTTCGCCAGCAGGTCCGCCGGCTCGTGGTGCGCGAAGGCCGCCTCGATCTCGGCCAGGAGAAGTGAGTGGTTCTTGACCCGGTCGGCATTGGTGGCGAATTCCGGCCGGGTACCCTCGAGCCCGAAGGCCGCGGCGAAGGCCAGCCACAGCTTCTGGCTGCCCACGCTGATCTGGACCTTGCCGTTGCGGCAGCCAAAGAGCCCGTAGGGGGCGATGGACGGGTGGTGGTTGCCCTGGGCTTGGGGCACCTGGCCGGCCACGGTGGACCGGGTGCCCTGGAAGGCATGGACGCCGACGATGGCGGCCAGAAGGGACGTGCGGACGACCTGCCCCTTCCCGGTCCTTTCGCGTTCCAGCAGGGCCGCGAGGGCACCGTAGGCCCCGTACATCCCCGAGAGCAGGTCGGCGATGGGAACCCCCACCCGCTGCGGGTCATCGGGCCCGGACCCGGTCAGGGACATCAGGCCCGCCTCGCCCTGCAGGATCTGGTCGTATCCGCTGCGGTGCGATTCGGGGCCGTCGTGCCCGAATCCGGTGATCGAGAGGATCACCAGCCGGGGGTTGAGCTCGTGCAGCGCCTCGACGCCGAATCCAAGGCGCTCCAGGACGCCGGTGCGGAAGTTCTCCATCAGCACGTCGGAGCGCTCGATGAGCCGGGAGAGCGTTTCCTTGCCCTCCTTGCTCTTGAGGTCCAGGGCGATGGACTCCTTGTTGCGGTTGCAGGACAGGAAGTAGGTGGCCTGCGGGTTGTCCTCGGGTCCCACGAATGGGGGACCCCAGCTTCGGGTGTCGTCCCCGGTCTCGGGCGACTCGACCTTGATGACGCGGGCACCGAGGTCCCCCATCATCATGCCCGCATGCGGGCCGGCCAGGGCGCGGGTCAGGTCCAGCACGGTGTAGCCGCCCAGCGGTCCGGCGGCGGTGGCGGGGATGGTTGGCAGCGTCTTGTACGCGGTGGTGCTCACGAAGACTCCTTTAACTGGTGGGGGGGGAGGGGAGAAGAAGCAGGTTAGAGCCAGCCGGGCACGACCAGGGTGAGCCAGGCCAGCAGCGGTCCGACGGCGACGACGATGCCGCCGTAGCCCAGGATCTGCTTGTAGAAGCGGTCCTTGTCGGTGCCCTCGGGGGCGTTGGCCAGCACGAGTGCGCCGTTGGTGGAGAACGGCGAAACATCCACGATGGTGGAGGCGATCGCCAGTGCGCAGACCACGCCCACGGCGCTGACGGAACCGGAATCGAGGAACGGGACCGCGAGGGGAATGAGTGCCGCGAGGATCGCGGTGGACGAGGCGAACGCCGAGACCACCGCGCCGATGTAGCAGATCATGAGCGCAGCAAGCAGCGGCATGCCCATGTTCGCGACGCCGTCCGAGACGTACTCGATGGTCCCCGCTTCCTCGAGGACCCCGACGAAGGTGAGCATTCCGCAGATCAGCAGCACGGTGGACCAGCTGATCTTGTTGACCGCTCCCTTTTGCGCCTTGGGATTCACCAGTGCCAGGATCACGGCGATGGTGATGGACACGAAGCCCACATCGACCTTGAAGCCCAGCGCAATGACAGCCAGGGCGATCAGGCCCAGGATCGTCATGACCTGCGGGAAGCGCTCGCCGGAGGACTTGGTCGCGGCGGCGCCGTCGCCGGCCGGGTCGCGGGGGCCGTAGGTTCCGCTGCCGGAACCCTTGAAGTCGACGTCGGCGGTGCGGGCACCGACCGAGACCTCCAGGCGGGCCTCCGCAACGCGCTCGGCCAGCTGCCCGGCGCGGGATCCGGCGAGCTTGCTTCCGCCCAAGACGATGAAGAGCACCAGGGCAATGACCAGGTTGAAGACGAAGCTGGAGAGGAAGAGTGCGGTGGGGCTGAAGGCAAAACCGGTTTCGGCGATGAGCCCGTTGACGATGACGCCGTAGACGGCAATGGGGGAGAACCCGCCGGCCTGTGCTCCGTGGACGATGAGCATGCCCATCATCAGCGGATTGATCTTGTACTTGGCGGCGAAGCTCAGGCCGATGGGTGCCATGATGGCCACCGCCGCGGGACCCAGGGCGCCCACCGAGGTGATGGCCGCGGTGATGATGAACATGACCCACGGAATCAGGGCGATCCGGTTGTCGACGAGTTTCACTGCCTTGTTGATCAGCAGGTCGATGGTCCCGTTGTTCTGGGCTATGGCGAAGAGATAGGTGACTCCCACCAGGGTGAGGAACAGACCCCCGGGGAAGCTGGCCAGGATGTCCTTGGAATCCATGCCCAAGAAGACCGCGCCCAACAGGAACGCGCCGACAAATGCGAGTGCCCCCATGTTGATGGGGAGCACCGTGGCAATCAAGAACATCACCGCCAGGACGATGATGGAAATAACGGCGGGGGACATATGCGATTCCTTTGTTCAGATCCAATGGTGTGAGTCGCGTCACGATGTCACTGGACTAGCCTCCTAGACAGTAGGTGTCTTTGTCAATGGGCGTCCGGTGTAGATTGGAGTTAACACTTGAACGCTGGGAGGTCTATCGTGGCTCGGGAAAAGCCTGCATCGCTGGGCAAGGTGGCGCGTCCGCGGCTCTACGAGCAGCTGATGAAACAGATCCTCGGCTACGTCGAATCCGAGCAGCTGGGCCCCGGCGACCACCTGCCGGCCGAGCGGGACCTCGCCGACCAGCTGGGAGTCTCGCGGGCGACGATCGCCCAGGCGCTGGTGGCACTCGAGGTCCTGGGCGTTATTGACGTGCAGCACGGGACCGGCGCGGTGTTGGTCTACCGGCCGAGCATCGCCACCGTCCTGCGCGACCTCCGGGAACACCAAAACAGGCTGCCCGAAATCGTGGAGGCGCGCAGCACCCTGGAGGTGAAGCTCGCGGCGCTGGCGGCGGAGCGGCGCACCGACGCCGACCTCGAGCGCATCGAGAAGGCCCTGGACGTCATGTCCGGCGAGATCGCCGGGGGCGGCCGCGGTGAGCGAGGCGACGAACTCTTCCACGAGGCGGTAACCGCCGCCGCGCACTCGCGCGTCCTGGCCCAGCTCATGACCTTCATTGCCGAAATGGTTCTCGAGACCAGGCTCGAGTCCCTGGGGCAGCCCGGCCGCCCGGAGCGTTCGCTTGAATCGCACCAGGTGATCGCGCGGGCCATCAGGAATGGCGACGCCGCGGCCGCGGCCGCGGCCATGCAGGCCCACATCGACCTGGTCTCCGACGTCGCGCTGCTGAAGTAACCTCCCCCGACGGCCCGCGGCGGCTGGTTAGTCCTGGCGCAGGACCTTGGTCATGGTTTGGATGAATGCCGCGGCCAATGCCGATTGACGGCGCCTCGGCATGGTGAGGATCTGTGCCCGGCGCTCGCCGAGCGCCGGGTGGTCAACCGGAATGAAACGTAGCCCGTCGGTGAGGCCCTCGCGCCGGGCAAAATGGCTCAGCAGCGTTGCCCCGACGCCGGATCGAGCGAATTCCATGGCCGGATTGATGTGGTCGGTGATCATCGCAATGCGGGGCGCCAGTCCCTCCATTTGGGCGGCAATGTCGAACAGCTCCCGCTGGCTGATGCCCTTGGCGGGAAGTGAGAGCGGGTATTGGCAAAGCTCGGCCAGCGAGACCTTGGCATGCGCGGCCAGGGGATGGTCGTCGGCAACCACCGCATAGGCGGGTGCCGGGCAGGAGAATTCCACGGTGACGTCGCGCTGCGGACCCAGGGCGAAGATCATGGCCACGTCTGCACTCCCATCGACGATGCGGCGCGTTGCCTCCGGCGACGGAAGCACCGTGAGCTGGATCGACACGTCCTGGTGTTCCCGGCAGAATGCTGCGATGGCCGACGGCACCCGATAGGCGGCCAGGCCCTCGGAGCTGACGATTTCAAGCGTCCGTTGCTTGCCCGAGGCCTGCTCGCGCAATTCGCCCAGCAGTTCCTCGGCCTCCGCCTCGCTGCGGCGTGTGTGGGCAAGCAGCAGCACCCCGGCATCTGTCAGCTGCATTCCGCGCGGGTGGCGGCGGAACAACGCGACCCCCGTGGAGTGCTCGAGCTGGGTGATTTGCCGGCTGATGGCCGAGGCCGAGACATGCTGCGCTTCGGCAGCATCGGTGATCGAGCCGGTGCGGGCCACTTCATGGAAGTAGACCAGGGACGTGGGCAGCATCTGCACGATTTAATTCTCATTTCATCCGGTTTGACTTGAAGTCAACGAGGTTGCGAAAAATGCTACTGGTGGATGCCCGTCGCTGCTCTTAGTGTGATTCACGATACAACAACCAAAAGGATGTGCGGGCATGAGCAATCGCAAGGAAATCTTGAAGAAGGCGGCGTCATTTGTCGATGGCGGCGGATTCTTCTCGGAGCTGGCGGCGTTGGTCGGGCATCGCACCGTCAGCACCAACTCGGCAAACCGCCTTGAACTGAATTCATACCTCACCGACAAGATCGCTCCCCGGCTCCAGCAGATGGGCTTCGATAACCGGATCCACGCGGAGTGGAACGGCGGGGCCAACAGCTTCCTGGTCGGCCGCCGGATCGAGAACCCGGATCTTCCGACCATGCTCTGCTACGGCCACGCCGACGTGGTCGACGGACACGAGGGCCAGTGGGACGAAGGCAGGGATCCCTTCACCCTCAGCGCCGAGGGCGAACGCTGGTACGGGCGCGGCTCGGCGGACAACAAAGGCCAGCACCTGGTCAATCTCAAGGCCCTGGAATTCCTGCTCGAGGCGCACGGGAGCCTCGGGTTCAACGTGGTGTTCCTCTTCGAGTCCGGAGAGGAAATCGGTTCCCCGGACTTGGCGGAGTTCGCCGAAGCCCACCGCGAGGAGCTTGCCGCCGACGTCTTCATCGCCTCGGACGGGCCCCGGCTATCGGCCGAGACCCCGACCATCTTCCTCGGCGCCCGCGGTGGGGTCACGTTTGAACTCACCGCCGACTTGCGCGAGGAGAGCTACCACTCCGGGAACTGGGGAGGGCTGATCCGCAATCCCGCCACCACCCTGGCCGCCGCCATTGGCGTGCTGGTTGACGGGCACGGCAGGATCAGGCTCCCCGCATTGCTTCCTTCCACCCTGCCCGCCGCGGTCCGCAGCGCACTGGAAGGCATCCAGGTTGCGACAGGCGCCGACGACCCGAGCGTGGATGCGGGCTGGGGGGACCCGGAATTGACCCCGGCCGAACGCGTCTACGGGTGGAACACCCTCGAGGTGTTGGCCATGGGCGCGGCGGATCCGTACCATCCCGTCAATGCCATCCCCGGCGACGCGCGTGCCATTCTGCAGCTGCGTTTCGTCGTGGGCACCGACGTGACGGGCCTCGAGAGCCAGGTGCAGCGCGCGCTCGACGGGCACGGCTTCCCGATGGTCAGGGCGAAGGTGCTGACCAGCTTTCCGGCAAGCAGAATCGAACCTGATGACCCTTGGGTTTCCTGGGCTGCCGAATCCCTGCGCGAAAGCACCGGCCTGCCAACGACCATCCTGCCCAACATCGGCGGTTCGCTGCCCAACGCCGTCTTCGAATCGATCCTGGGCCTGCCAACCCTCTGGATCCCGCATTCGTACCCCGGATGCCTCCAACACGCCCCGAACGAACACATGCTCGAACCGATCGCCCGCCAGGGACTGCAACTCATGTGCGGCCTCTTCCACGACCTGGGGGTCCGCGGCAACAGCCCGTTCGCGCCCAGAGTCCTGTCCACCCACGCCTGACACCGCCTCCCGAGGGGAACTCCCATGAACCGCAGTCAGAACCAGATCGCCGCAACCCCGCAAGCACCGGGCGTCCCGGCGCCCCGCAAGCAATCCATGGCCCGCGGCATCGCCGCCGCCACCATCGGCAATGCCCTCGAGTGGTACGACATGTCGATCTATGCCCTTTTGGCGATCTACATCGGCCACAACTTCTTCCCCTCGGACAACCCCGCCGTCGAGGTAATCCAGGCCTTCGCGGTCTTCGGGGTCTCCTACCTGATCCGGCCGCTGGGCGGATTGATCCTTGGCTCATACGCCGACCGGAACGGCATGAAGAAGGGCCTGATGCTCACCATCCGGTTGATGGTGCTCGGGACGGCGGTGATCGCCTTCATGCCCGGCTACGACGCCATCGGGATCCTGGCCCCGATCGGCCTGATCCTTGGTCGTCTCATCCAGGGCTTCTCGGCCGGCGGCGAGTTCGGGGCAGCCACCTCGTACCTCATTGCGCAAGGCGAGGGGCGGCGCGGGTTCCTGGGCAGCTTCCAATTCGCCAGCCAGGGCTTGGGCGCCCTCATGGCCGCCATCACCGTAGTCATCCTGACCTCGGTGTTCAGCGAGGCCGAGATGAACGCTTGGGCCTGGCGGATTCCCTTCGTCATCGGGCTGCTGGTGGGACCGGCCGGCTGGATGATTCGCCGCTACGTGGACGAGGCACCGCTGGCCGCGGTGGCGCCGGAGGAAAAGCACACCCCGGTGCGCGATGTCTTCGTCTCGCAAAAGGCAGGCGTCCTCATGGCCGGCGGCGCCCTGGCGATCTCCACCGCACTGAACTTCGTCATCCAGTACATGCCGACCTTCGGCATCAAGCAGCTGGGGATCAGCCCGTCGATTTCCTTCACCTCGCTGATCCTCACCGGCGTCATCCTGACCTTCCTCACCCCGCTGGTCGGTCACCTTTCGGACAGGTTCGGGCGGATCCGGATCATGGTTCCGGCGGCCATCGCAATTGCCGTGCTGACCATCCCGCTGTTCATGTGGCTCATTGCCGGCCGGACCTTCCTGGTGCTGGCACTGGTCATGATCGTTCTTGGGTTGATGAAGTCCGTCTACTTCGGCGCCCTGCCCTCGGTCATGGCGGATGTCTTCCCGGCCAAAACCCGCGCGACGGGGCTGTCCTTCAGCTACAACGCGGCGGTGGCGGTGTTCGGTGGGTTCACGCCCATGATCTGCGCCTACCTGATCGAGGTCACCGGCCAGCCGATGGCACCGAGCTACTACCTGGCGGTGCTCGCCGGTGTCAGCATCGTCGCGCTGGCCTCCGCCGTGAAGTTCCGCGCGGTGCGCTAGCCGGACCTGGCTTCGCAACCGACGGCAGGGCCCACATGTGGGGCCCTGCCTTGGCGTATGTCGGTACGGTCAGCCGTTGCCCAGCCGCTGCAGCACCAGGGCCAGTGCAGGCCAGGCGCTGCGTCCCCGGCGCGTCCGGGCGAAGGCGCGCAGCTGCAGGTCCGGGTGGTGCAGCGGCAGGATGGCGATGCCTTCGCGTTGCGGCCGGTCGGCCGGAAGGAGGCCCACGCCCAGGCCGGCGAGGATCAGGTCCTCGACCAGGTCCAGGCTGTCGGATTGGTGGCGCAAGGCCGGCTCGAAGCCCGCCATCGAGGAGATGAGCCGGAGCACGGTTTCATCGGCAATGTTGCGGGAGTTTCCGATCCAGTCGCGCTCTCGGAAGGCGGAGAAGACCGCCGCGGCGTCAGGCATCAGGCCACCGGCCGTGAACCGTTGCGCCTCGGCGGTCGGCACGCCCAGCCCCCACGCGGTGCTCCACAGCGGCAGAGTTTCGATGTCCGCACCCACCTCGTCCGGGGCGAGGTTGTAGTCGTAGGTCAGGGCCAGGTCGAGGTCGTCCGCGGCCAGCAGCTTCAGCGACTCCGCCGGCTCGTGCTCGAGCACCACGATGCGCACCCGGGGATGGCGTTCGGCCAGTTCCTCGATCACCGGCATCAGCGTCCTGCGGATCGCGGTGGCGAATCCGGCCACGCGCAGCGTTCCGGAGGGTTCGGCCCCCGAATCCAGGTCGAGGCGGGCGGCGTCGACGGCAGCGAGGATGGTTTGCGCGTGCTCGGCCAGTCGGCGTCCGGCCGGGGTGAGGCGTACCCCGCGTCCGTCGGGCTCCAGCAGCCGGGCCCCGGTCTCCCGCGACAGCTGTGCGATCTGCTGGGAGACGGTCGAGGTGGTGGTGCCCAGGATGTCCGCCACCGCGCGCATCGATCCCATGCGGGAGAGCTCGTACAGGTATTGCAGGCGCCGGGTTTCCATGACAACCATTGTGCAGTAATAACGAACGATATGTTGATGATTCTCGCGTGGACATGGACAACCCGTCTCGGATCTACTTGAATCCATGAGTTCCACACCCGCACCCGCCGCCACGTCCGCCTCCGTCGGTTCCCTGATGGCGTTTGCCGCGATGGGCTGTGTCCAGCTGGGCCTTGCCGCGTCGATCGGGCTCGCCGGATCCCTGGGGTCCGAGGGCGTTGCCTGGTTGCGCCTGGCCTGGGCCGCCGTCATCCTGGTGGCCATTGCCCGCCCGTGGCGCATGCGGTTCACCCGGGCCACGCTGGGGGTCTGCGCCCTGTTGGGCCTGGCCACCGCGGGCATGACGCTGGCGTTCATGAAGGCGGTGGAAACCATTCCGCTGGGTACCGCGAGCGCCCTGGAATTCATGGGCCCGCTGGCCGTGGCCATCGTCCAGGGTCGGGGTGCCGGGCGCTGGTGGGCGCTGGTCGCGGCGGCCGGCGTGCTCGGGCTGACCGAACCGTGGCACGGTGCGGCAGATCTGGCCGGGGTGCTTTTCGCCCTGGCCGGCGCCGGCTGCTGGGCCCTCTACGTCCTGCTTACCCAGCGTGCGGGGGACGCCGTCGACGGGATCGGTGCCCTGGCCATTTCGATGCCCGTCGCGGCGCTGGCCGCCACGTTGGTGGTGGGGCCGGAGGTGATCGGGCGGATGGACGTGCAGGTGCTGGCCATCGGGCTGGCCCTTGCGCTGCTGCTGCCGGTCATCCCGTTCAGCCTCGAGCTGTTGGCCCTGCGCCGCCTGACCACCGCGGCATTCGGCACGCTGATGTGCCTGGAGCCGGCCATCGCCATGGTCGTCGGGTTTATCTTCCTGCAGCAGGTCCCGCGCCCGGCCGCGATCGCGGGCATCGTGCTGGTGATTGTTGCCGGGATCGGTGCCACGCGCACCGGGCGCCGCGACCCCGCGAAGCTCTCCCCGACCGCGCAGGATCCGGCCGCTACCGCGGCCGCCGCTGCGCAATCCATCCGGTAGCCGGCGGCCGGCCGGCAAAAGACCGCAATAGCGCAGCGCGGCATCCGGAAAGCGCAACGACGATCGCGCCGAGGCTCCGGCGGGACCCCAAGCGGCCCCGCCGGGCATTCACCAGCGGGGGTGGACCGCCTCGCGGAAGTAGCGGTCATAGATGGAGCGGACGCTTTCGTCGAACTCCGGGGTGATTGCGGCCCCGACGGCGGCATTGGCCCGGGCCTGCTCCACGGTGCGGGCACCGGGAATGACCGCGGTGACGCCGTCCTGGGCACTCACCCACGCGATGGCCGCCTGTGCTGTGCCTACGCCCTGCGGCACCAGCTGCTGGAACTCGGCCACGGCCTGGAGACCCAGCTCGAAATCCACGCCGGAGAAGGTTTCCCCGACGTCGAAGGCGGCGCCGGTGCGGTTGTAGTTGCGGTGGTCGTCTTCGGCGAACCTGGTTTCGCTGGTGTACTTCCCCGAGAGCAGGCCGGAAGCGAGGGGAACCCGGGCGATGATGCCCACTCCCGCGGCCTTCGCGGCGGGGAGCACCTCGTCCAGCGGCTTGAGCCGGAAGGCGTTCAGGATGATCTGGACGGATGCGGTGCCGTCGTGGCGCAGGGCCTCGAGGGCTTCATCGGTCCGTTCGACGCTGACGCCGTAGTTCTTGATGGCGCCCTCGGAGACGAGGGTGTCCAACGCGTCATACACCTCTGCGCGGCTGTAGACGGCGGTGGGCGGGCAATGCAGTTGGACCAGGTCCAGGGCTTCGGTCCGCAGGTTGCGGCGGGATCGGTCCACCCATTGGCGGAAGTTGGCCAGGTTGTAGTTCTCCGGCCGTTGTTCCAGCCGGCGGCCCATTTTCGTGGCCACCGTGATGCCGGTGCCGGGGTTCTCCGCGAGGAACGCCCCGATGGCCTGCTCGCTGCGGCCGTCCCCGTAGACGTCGGCCGTGTCGAAGAAGGTGACGCCGGCCTCGGCGGAAGCCGCGAGGATGGTCCGCGCTTGCCCCGGGTCGACGTTGCCCCAGTCGGCCCCGAGCTGCCAGGTGCCCAGTCCGATGACTGAAACGTTCCGTCCGGTCTTGCCCAATACGCGCTGTTCCATACCCCGACTATAAATTGCGAGGCCGACGCGGGGTCAATTCCGGTTCATGCGAGGTAAGGAAGTAAGGGGAACGCCATGCCGCCCGGCAACCTGCCCGACGGCCAGCCGGATGCCGGTGGCGTGCCGACAGGCCGCAACATCGCCGCGGCCAAGGTTCGAGCCGCCGGTGGCTTGGCTGCGTTCAGGCTTTGACCGGTGAGAGGCCGGCCGCGTCGGTGCCGTGGAGCGCAGCGGTGAGCAGCTCCGTCAGGTTTTCCCCGGTGACGGTCCTCGGGTTGATGGCAGGAACCTGCGGCAGGATGAGTGACACCGCCTCCGGGATGTCCGCCGCGTCGAATCCGTAGTTCTTCAGCGCCCGCGGTGCGTCCAGCCGCTTCCGCAGCGCGTTGAGCCCCTCAAGTGCCGTGGGGCTGCCAAAGGCCGCGGCAATGCGGGACTCGGCTTCGGGCGCGTGCGGCGCATTGAACGCCAACACGTAGGGCAGCACCGTGGCGTGGGTCTGGGCATGTGGCATGTTCCAGGTGCCTCCCAGCACGTGGCAGATCTTGTGGTGCAGGCCCGAACCCGCCGAGGCGAAGGCCACCGCCGACAGGTAGGCGCCATAGAGCGCCTGCTCACGGCCCTCGATTCCCGCCGGGTCGTCGGTGATGGCCGGCAGGCCGGTGGCCAGGGCGCGGATTCCCTCGGCGGCGAGTGCCGCATTGATCGGGTCGGCACGCGGCCCCCACAGCGAATCGATGCAGTGCGCCATGGCGTTCAGCCCCGAGGCGACCGAGAGCCCCGAGGGCAGCGAGAGACTGAGCTGCGCATCGTAGATGACGGTGGCAGGGAGCACCCGCGCGTCGACACCGGTCTTTTTGCGGCCGTCCTCGGTCAGGCCCCAGACGTTGGTTGCCTCGGAGCCCGCATAGGTGGTGGGGATGGCGATGACGGGCAATCCGGTGTCCAGGGCGACGGCCTTGGCCAGTCCCACGGCCGACCCGCCGCCGAGGCACACGAGCAGGTCGACGCGGTGCTCCCGGGCGGCGGCGCGGGCACGTGCCGCGCTTTCGATGGGCACGTGCTGCACGATGTCGGAATAGTGCAGGACAACCGGGAGCCGGGCGGAAAGGCCGGCGGCCGTGTTGGCGTCGCGCCGCCCGGCAATCATCATGACCCGCGTGGCCCCAAATGCAGCCACCTCCGCGGCGAGGTGTTCGGCGGCCTTGCCGGTGCCGAAGAGCACGCGTTGGGGCAGGGTGTCGTGGCTGAAGAGCAATCCCATGGGGGTATTCCTTGGTTTGGGATCCCGTGCGGGGGACCGGTGGCGCTGACTGAAACGCTACCCGATACGCATGTGGTCCCTGGCCCCGGAAGATCTTCATTCCGGGACCAAGGACCACATGGATGGGGGATGGGGCTAAATGCCCGAGTCGTTCAGCTTGGCCAGCAGGTCGGTGAAGCGGCGGACCTCGCCCGGTTCCCACTCCGCGAGCCGGTCGTGCAAGACCCGGCGGGCATTGGCCAGCGTCGCGTCGAAGCGCGCCCGGGCCAGATCCGTCATGGCGACCAGCAGGGCGCGGCCGTCGTTCGGGTCAATGCTCCGCTCTACCAGGCCCAGGGCCTCGAGCTGCTTGATGGTCCGGCTCATCATGGCTTTGTCCACCTCCGTCTCCTCGGCCAGGGCCCCCTGCTGCCGGGCTCCGGAGCGGGAGAGGATCGTGAGGACCCTGAACCCCAGCGGGTGCAGTTCGGGATGAATGGCCGCGGCCCTGGAGCGGATGCTGTTGCGGGCGTTGACGAACATCGTCGCGAATTGGTGCTCGACCTCGTCGATCAGGGACGACATCACGGCGTCATCTGTGCCCGCGCGTTCCGTGACGGCGAGGGGATCGGCCAGAGCGTCCATGTCAGTGGCGGGCCGAGGTGTCTTCGTCCGCGAGTCGCGGGGTCGCCGCGATGGCGGCCTCGCTGACCTCGGCCAGGTTCCGCTCCGCGGCCTCGGCTTCCTCGCGCTGGTGCCGGGTCTGGCTGCCCAGCTCCAGGTTGGGCATGAAGGCCACCGCGAGGATGGTCAGGATGCTCAACGGGGCCGCCACCATGAAGACGTGGGCCACGGCGTCGCCGTAGGAGGACTCGATGATGGTGCGGACCGATTCGGGCAGGGAGTGGACGGCGGGGATGTTCCCGGAGGCCAGCGATTCTGCCAGGTCCTTGCCCTTCTCACCCAGGGCAGCGATCGCGGCGCCCAGTTCGGCGCTTTTGGAACCCATCAGGTCCGCGACCTTGGTGGCCATCAGGGCCCCGAGGACCGAGACGCCGATGGTGCCGCCCAGAGAGCGGAAGAAGGCGATGCCGGAGGACGCCACGCCGATCTCGGCCGGGGTGACGGCGTTCTGCACGATCAGCACCAGGTTCTGCATGACCATGCCCAGGCCCGCGCCGAGGAGGAACATGTAGGCGGAAACCAGCACGAAGTTGGTGTCGTAGTGGATGGTGCCCAGCAGGTAGAGGCCCGCCAGCTGCAGCACCGAGCCGACGACCATGATGGCCTTCCACTTGCCGTGCTTGGAGATCATCGCCCCGGCGATGGTGGAGATGATGAGCAACCCGGCCATCATCGGGATGGTCATCAGCCCGGATTGGGTGGCGTTGGCGCCGCGGGCCAGCTGCATGTACTGGGCCAGGAACACCGAGGTGCCGAACATCGACACGCCCACGGAGATCGAGGCGATGACCGAAAGGGTGAAGGTGCGGTTCTTGAACATCGTCAACGGGATGATCGGCTCGGAGGCCTTGAACTCGACGATCACGAAGGCGGCCAGGGAGGCAACGGCGCCGCCGACCATCCATGCGGTGGTCGCCGAGGCCCACTCGAAGTCCTTGCCGGCCAGGGAAACCCAGATCAGCAGCGACGAGACGCCGGCGGAAAGCAGGACGATGCCCGCGTAGTCGATGGAGACCTTGCGCTTGGCCTGGGCCGGAAGGTGAAGCGTCTTCTGGATCAAGATGATCGCGACTGCAGCGAAGGGCAGGGCGATGAAGAAGTTCCAGCGCCAGTTGATGGCGTCGGTGATGAAGCCGCCGATCAGCGGGCCGCCCACGGTGCCCAGCGCCATGACGGCGCCGAAGAGCCCCATGTACTTGCCGCGTTCGCGCGGGGAGATGATGTCGGCCATGACGATCTGGGTCAGCGCGGTCAGCCCGCCGGCGCCCAGGCCCTGGAACACGCGCATGGTGATGAGCATGTTGGTGTCCTGCGAGAAGCCGGCGATGGCCGAGGCGACCACGAACACCAGCAGGGAGAGCTGCAGCAGCAGCTTGCGGTTGGCCAGGTCGGCCAGCTTGCCCCAGATCGGGGTCGAGATCGTGGTGGCCAGCAGGGTCGCGGTGACGACCCAGGTGTAGGAGGTCTGGTCGCCGGCCAGGTCGGAGACGATGACCGGAAGGGAGGTGGAGACCACGGTTCCGGCGAGGATTGAGACGAACATGCCCATGAGCAGTCCGGTCAGTGATTGCATGACCTGGCGGTGGGTCATGCCCGATTCGGACTTCTCCGGTTCCGCCTTCGTGGGGGTGGGTGTCTGGGACAAAACGGGGCTCCAAAAACAGCAGGAATATGGTTGATTGATATCAACCATATGAAATTGGTTGCTAAAGCGCAACCAATTTCATTGTGATGTGGAGCTCCCCTCGAAGCGCCCGGCGGGCTCGTCGAGACGCGCGAGGGGCCGGGACATGGCATGTCCCGGCCCCTCGAACCCGCTGTCGCGGGGCTCTGTTTAGTTCCCGAACGCCGGGGGAGCGACGTCGTGCGGCTCCTTGGGTTCGGGCTCCGGCACCCGGTCCTTGGGCTCTGCCGGAACGGTGACGATGATGGCGGCAATGGCGATGACCACCATCAACACGTTGAACAGCAGGCCGATGGCCCCTCCGAAGCGCAACGCCACGTTGTCTTGCCGGCCGATGAACAGGCCCCAGGACTGGATCAGTTCCGGGTTGACCGCCTGCCCGGCGACGTACAGGGCCGCGGAAATCGCGACGCCGATCGCGTTGCCCAGCGAGGAGGCCATCTTGTAGATGCCCGAGGCCGCGCCCACCTGGTTGTCCGGGACGCTGGAGAGCGCCGCGTCGGTGGACGGGGTGGCGTAGAATCCCAGCCCGACTCCGAAGAGCGTGAAGCCGATAACGGAGAGCACGATGTACTGGTCGATGTACAGGAACGTCATCGAGCACAGCAGGATGCCCACGCCGGTGATCATCGAGCCCCAGAGCATCGGTTTTTTCGGCCCGAAGCGCTGCAGCAGTTTCTCGCCCACCCGGATGGTGGACAGGATGGCGATGAGGTAGCCAAGCGTGAGCAGGCCCGATTGCAGGGAGCTCATGCCCGCGGCGATCTGCACCAAGCCCAGGGAGACGATCAGCGTGCCGGCCGCGCCGTTGAGCAGGAAGTTGGAGAGCGTGGCGCCGGTGAAGGTGCCGTTGGCGAACAGCTTCAGGTTCACGAAGGCACCCGCGCGATGCGTCTCGATGTACAGGAAGACCAGTCCCGAGACCGCGGCGAGGGCGATCAGTCCCAGTCCGCGCAGGCTTAGCCAGCCCAGTGCCGGGCCCTGTGAGATGTAGACGTTGATCGAGACCAGCAGCACGATGAACGCGACCAGTCCGCCCCAGTCAAAACCGCGCTTGGCGGCGGCCGGGTCGCTTTCGGCCTTCGACTCCGGGGTGCCGCGCAGCAGCACCAGCGCCAGGATCGAGAGCACCACGGAGATCCAGAAGATCGAGCGCCAGCCCAGTGCGCTGGTGGCCATCAGCCCGCCGAAGAGCGAGCAGAAGCCGGACCCGCCCCAGGAGCCGATCGACCAGAAGGACAGGGCACGCTGCCGTGCCTTGCCCTCGTAGAAGGTCTTCACCAACGCCATCGAGGAGGGCATGATGCAGGCCGCGGATAGCCCCTGGACCACCCGGCCACCCAACAACATGGTGCTGGTCAGCCCGCCGAGGTTCTCCGGGGTCAGGGCGATCAGCAGCGATCCGGCGATGGAGAGCCAGATGCCGGCGTAAAGGACCTTGACCCGGCCCAGTCGGTCCGCCAGGCCGCCGGCCACCACGATGAAGATGCCGGAGAACAGCGAGGTGACGGACACCGCCAGGTTCGCCAGGGTCTCCTCGACGCCGAGTTGGCCGCGGATGCCGGGGATGACATTGAGCAGGGTCTGGGCGAAGAGCCAGAAGTTGATGACCGCCAGGACGATGCCCAGCAGCCACTTGTCGGTGGGCTTCCAGGCGGTGGTTGTCGGGGAGTGGGTCTCAGCGCCCATGGTGTTCCACGTTCCTTCGATCAGTTGGACTTGCCAAGGTACGCCAGGGCGGCGAGGACCATGGTGCGGGTTGCGGTTTCCAGGGTCGGGTCGATGGCGGGGGCGAAGAAGGGGGAGTGGTTCGCCGGGATGTCGGAGGACACCGTCCCGTTGGCCACCGCCTTGCGGTAGTCGTCGGCCGGGACGCAGCCGACCATCCAGTAGCTGTAGGGGATGCCGAAGGCGCCGGGGATGGCGCCGAAATCCTCGGATGCCGTCGCGGGGGTGGCCTGGTAGACCTGTCCCGCAGGGAAATGCTCGGTGAAGGCCGTTGTCACACGCGCGTTCACCTCTGCGTCGTTGTCGGTGAGCGGGAACTGGTCGTAGTACTCGAAGTCAGGCTCCCGGGGCGAGCCGGCGGCGGCGCATTCGCCGCGCACGATCCGCTCGATGGAGGCCATGACGTGCTTGCGCAGCGCGAGGTCGTAGGTGCGGATGTTCAGCCGAAGCTCGGCCGTGGCCGGGATGATGTTGGCCGCGGTCCCGGCGTTGGAGGACCCGACGGTCACCACGGCGAACTGTCCGGGCATGGTTTCCCGCGACACGATGGTCTGCAGCTTCAGCACGATCGAGGCCGCAAGCACCACGGGGTCCACGGAGTTGTGCGGCATCGAACCGTGGGCACCGCGGCCGTGAACCGTGATTTTCAGGCTGTCCCCGGCGGAGAGGATCGGCCCGGCGGCGGTGCCGACGAGTCCGGCCTCCACTGGCATGACGTGTTGGGCCAGCGCGACGTCCGGACGCGGCAGCTTGTCCACCAGCCCGTCGGCGACCATCGCCCTGGCCCCGGCGGCGGTTTCCTCGGCGGGCTGGAAGAGCGCGATGTGGGTGCCGGACCAGGCCTCCCGGTTCTCCGCGAGCACCTTCGCGGCGCCCAGGAGGGTGGCCATGTGCATGTCGTGGCCGCAGGCGTGCATGACGCCCTCGACCGTGGAGGCATAGTCCAGTCCGGTGTCCTCGGTGACCGGAAGCGCGTCGATGTCGGCGCGGGCCAGGACCACGGACCCTTCGCCGTTGGCCAGCACCCCGACCACGCCCGTTCCGCCGATGCGCTGCACGTCGTAGCCCAGGGCCGCGAGCTCCGTCTCGAGGCGTGCGGCCGTCTGGTGCTCCTGGAGGCCGAGCTCGGGGTTGCGGTGGAAGTGCTTGTAGAGCTCCCGCTGCCACTCAAGTTGGCCGTCCAGGGAGTCAAGAAGTGAGGGGTCAACCACGGGGATCGCCTTTCCGTTCTGGCCGCGCACAGGCACTGCGGGTTGCCATGGCCTGGTTGCGGATCCGGTTATTCAACGTATCCCCGCAGGTCAGCGCTTGTCCATGTCGTGACGCAATATTCATTTAGTGTTCCCCGCAGGAGACCCCGTCCCCGGAATGGCGAGGTGCGTCCGTGCCAGACTGAAGTAGCAGTTGGCGGACCCAATGATCTATGAGCGTTCGCCGTTTCCCCGGATTCGGTAGTCCTGTGCGGCGTAGACGCCCAGGATCTTGATTTCGGATGTGAAAAACTCAAGCTCCTCCAATGCAGTCTTCAGGGGCCCGTCCTCCGGGTGTCCTTGAAGATCCACCAAGAACATGGTGGCCGCAAATTCCGCGCCCACCATGTAGCTTTCAATGCGCGTCATGTTGACTCCACAGGTGGCAAATCCACCGAGGGCCTTGAAGAGCGCCGACGGGACATTTCGAACCCGGAAAACCAGCGTCGTGATGACATTTTCGGGCAATTCGTTGCGCGCGGGCAGTGGTTTTTCCCTGGCAAGGACCACAAATCGCGTGGTGTTGGTGGGGTCGTCCTCCACTCCGGAGGCAAGCACGTCAAGACCATACATTTCAGCGGCGCGCGGTGGTGCGAGGGAAACCTTGGACGGGTCGTTCCAGGAACTTACCTCCCGCGCCGAACCGGCGGTGTCTCCGGCGATGACGGGAGTCAACTTGAGCGACTGGATTATTCCACGGCATTGCCCCAGCGCGTGGATGTGACTGTGCACTTCCCTTGCATCCTCGAGTTTGCTGCCCCGGATTCCGAGCAGGTCGAAGCGTATACCCAGAAAGTATTCCCCAACGATCTGGAGGTTGGAAGCCGGCAGAAGGCTATGGATATCCGCAACGCGACCCGCTATCGAATTTTCGATGGGGATCATCGCCAGCTCCGCCGAACCGTCGGCCACGACGGCAAAAACCTCCTCAAAGCTGGAGCAGGCCAGGGGCTCGAAATCCGGGTACATCTCCTGGCCGGCAACGCTCGAATTGGATCCGGGTTCCCCCTGATAGGCAATTTTATGATTCACGCTTGAGAAATATCCTTAGGTCTTCAGGCTTATAAGGAGCCGACGAATGTCTATACGACGAAACTTGGTGGTCAACAGGTCTGCAAACAAAATAGCACCGGAAACGAGTTTCAGATGATCATCACCGCACCCACGGAGTCCCTCCACCTCAGCCCGCAATGGGAGCGACCGGACCTGCACGGTGTCAGGCAGCTGGCCCAGTTCCCTGTCGTCCTGATCGGCGATGCCCAGGGCGCATGGGCGTCATGCACTCGGCCCTGCGCTCGGTGACCCTCGGACTGAAAATGGCCGGCACGGTTCTTCCGATCAACACCCGCGAAGGGGACAACCTCGCCATTCATCGGGCCCTCGATGACGCAAGCGAAGGCGACGTCCTGGTCATCAACGCAAACAGTGACACCGGCAGGGCGTGCTTCGGCGACATTCTGGGCGAGATCAGCATCAACAGGGGTATTGCAGGAGTCGTGATTGACGGAGCGACCCGTGACATCGATGAATTGCTGGCCATGGGGCTTCCGGTCTTCGCGCGCGGGATCAGCCCCGCGGGCCCCTTTAAATACGGACCGGGAACCATCGGCGCTCCGGTGGCCTGCGGCAATGTTGTTTGCCACCCGGGGGACGCAATCCTGGGGGACAACGACGGCATCGTGGTGGTGCCGCAGGGGCGCATTGCCGCGGCACTGGAGCGAACCGCAGCGCAAGCGAATAGCGAAGACTACATGCGGGCACTGATTCCGTCGCGCGCCTAAATCCGGGTAAGCGTCCGGCCTTGTCCGATGGCGCAGCCGACGCGGCCTCTGCGCTGATGGAGCCCGAAAAATCCACCGATGTTCCCAACCGCGCAGGTGACACCAAGGGCTCGGTCCCAACGGACGGGGCCCTTGCTGTCAGGGGCGGCAGTTGCCGTGTTCCCGCGGCACGATCACGGCATCGCGGGCAGGATCGCCAAGCGCACTGGCGATTTGGTAAAAACAGTCCCGTGACCTTGTTGCCCGCGGCTCGGGCGCACCCATTGGGCGGGCGCGGAGACCTCGCCTGTCTGAATCGGCTCCATGGACGGGCCTCCGCGGACTCGCCTGACCATCGTCGGAAGGCCGCCCCGATCCCGCCCGGGAACTAGCTGCGCGGGCTGTGGTTTCAGAAGGCGCCGCGCCTGAATCTGCGCCTTGACGGGCACGTTTGTGGCGCCCCCGGTGCCGGGTGAGAGTAGATCCCGACGGGGCGGCCGGGCGGCGCCTTGACAGCACTTTGTGAGGAGTGACATAGTTCAACGCATGAACCTGTCAGACAGCCGGACGGCCGGACCGCAGCCCATCGTCCGGGTCAGCGCGGCCGAGGCCGTATTCACTGCCATCCGCGATGCCATCGAGTCCGGGGAGCTGCCCGTGGGGCACAAACTGAGCTCCGAATCGGTGCTCGCCGGAAAGTTTGCGGTCAGCCGTTCGGTCGTTCGCGAGGCCCTGCGCTCCTGCGCCGCCCTTGGCCTCACCGAGACACACACCGGCAAGGGAACCTTCGTCATCGCGGGCAAGGCCAGCGACGACCTGGTGCTGGGCAAGTTCTCCGCGCGCAGCCTCATGGAAGCGCGCCCGCACATCGAGATCCCCGCGGCCGAACTCGCCGCCACCCGCGCCACCCCCGACCAGCTCGAGGAGCTGCGCGGCATCATCGAAGCCATGGAGGACGAGGACGACGCCCAGCGGTGGGTGGCCCTCGATGCCAGCTTCCATGCCACGATCGCCGCGGCCAGCGGCAACGGGGTCTTTGAACGGGTCGTGGGCGACATCCGCGAGGCCATGGTCAACCAGTCCGAGACCATCAACCTCATCACCGGACGCCAGCACCCTTCGCACGCCGAACACCGCGAGATCCTCGCCGCCATCGAGGCGCGCGACGGCGCCGCGGCGGGCAAGGCCATGGCCGGGCACCTAGCCGCGGTCGACGAAGCGCTGACCAAGATCCTCGGAGCAGAAACCGCATGAGCACTTCCACCTTCCCGGCCCACGCCCCGCTGGCCGTGCAGACCCGCGGCGAACTGGTGGAAAGCGTCCACTTCGGCTCGCTCGTGGCCCTGGGCGCCGATGGCAGGACCGTGCTCACCCGCGGCGAACCGACGGCTCCTAACTATCCGCGCTCGGCCCTGAAGCCGCTGATGGCAGTTGCCATGGTGCGCGCCGGACTACGGCTCTCCGCCGAGCAGCTGGCACTGGCTTCCGCCAGCCATTCGGGCTCCGTCGATCACCGCGACCTGGCCGCGAAGATCCTCGCCGACGCCGGGCTGGAACCCGGCGCGCTGCGCAACTCCACCGACCTGCCCTACGGGGTGGCCGAACAGCGGGCCTGGCTCCGCGAAGGCAACGGTCCCACCCAATTGGCGCAGAACTGCTCGGGCAAGCACGCCGCGATGCTCGCCACCTGCCTGCTCAACGGCTGGGACACCGAGACCTACCTGCACCACGACCACCCGCTGCCCACCCTGATCCGCGAGGTCGTTGCCGAACTCACCGGCGAACCCATCACCGTGGTGAGCGCCGACGGCTGCGGCACCGAGGTCTTCGCGCTCTCCCTTTCTTCCATGGCCAGGGCCTTCGGCAAGCTCGTCACCGCACCCGCTGGCACGGCGGAGTACGAGGTCGCTGCCGCCATGCGCGCTCACCCCGTGATGGTGGCCGGGCTGGGGCGCGACGTCACCGCGCTGATGGAGGCCTTCCCCGGAGTGCTTGCCAAGGACGGGTTCGAGGGCATCCAGCTCATCGCCCTGCCCGATGGCTCCGCCGTGGCGCTGAAGATCTCCGACGGAGGCGACCGGGCCCGGATGCCCGCCGCCGTCCCCGCCCTGCTGGCCCTGGGATTGGATCCGGCCAAGCTGGCCGCATTCGACCACCTCCCCGTGCTCGGCGGCGGAAGCCCCGTCGGCACGCTGGCCGGTCTGCCCTTCCCCTAGCAACCTCCCTGCCTCGCTCCACCGCACTCCCGCCCGCGCTGGCGCGCGCCCAAAAACTTCCACCCCTTGCATTTCCGCCTCACCGCCACCCCTAGGAGAGCCATGTCCGAATCCACCGCCACCTTGCAGGTCGCCGCGCCCCGCGCGGTCCGCAGCGAACACGACTTAATCGGGGACCGCAACATTCCCGCGGAGGCATATTGGGGCGTGCACACGCTGCGCGCCGTGGAAAACTTCCCGATCACCGGCCAGCCGCTGTCCACCAACACGCATCTGGTCACGGCGCTGGCCATGGTCAAGCAGGCCGCCGCCCAGGCAAACCTGGAACTGGGGCTGCTCGACGCGACCCGCGCCGCCGCCATCATCGAGGCTTGCCGCGAGATCATCGCCGGGAACCTGCACGAGCAGTTCGTGGTTGACGTGATCCAGGGCGGCGCCGGCACCTCCTCGAACATGAACGCCAACGAGGTCATCGCCAACCGGGCGCTGGAACTGATGGGCCACACCAAAGGCGAGTACCGATACCTGCACCCCAACGACCACGTCAACCTCAGCCAGTCCACCAACGACGTGTACCCCACCGCCGTGCGCGTGGCCACGATCTTCGGCGCCACCTCGCTGGTCGCCGCCATGGAGCACCTGGGCGCCGCCTTCGCCGCCAAGGCCGTGGAATTCCGCACCGTGGTCAAGATGGGACGCACCCAGCTGCAGGACGCGGTCCCGATGACCCTGGGACAGGAATTCAACGCCTACGCCGTCACCCTCGGCGAGGACCGCGCGCGCCTGGCCGAATCCACGCTGCTGATCCACGAGATCAACCTGGGCGCCACCGCCATCGGCACCGAGCTGAACGCGCCGCTCGGCTACTCGGCCCTGGCCTGCACGCACCTGGCCGCGATCTCCGGGTTGAAGCTGGAGACGGCCTTCGACCTGATCGAGGCCACCGCCGACGTCGGCGCCTTCGTACACCTCTCCGGGGTGCTCAAGCGCGTGGCGGTCAAGCTCTCCAAGGTCTGCAACGACCTGCGCCTGCTCTCCTCCGGCCCGCGCGCCGGGCTGGGCGAGATCGACCTGCCCGCGGTGCAGTCCGGCTCCTCGATCATGCCCGGCAAGGTCAACCCGGTGATCCCCGAGGTCGTGAACCAGGTGGCCTACGAGGTCATCGGCAACGACGTGACCATCACGATGGCCGCCGAGTCCGGGCAGCTGCAACTCAACGCCTTCGAGCCGATCATCGTGCACAGCCTGACCAAGTCGATGCGCCACCTGGAGGCCGCCTGCATCACGCTGGCAGACAAGTGCATCGTCGGCATCACCGCCCACGAGGAGAAGCTGCGGGGCCAGGTGGAGAACTCCATCGGCCTGGTCACCGCGCTCACTGTGCAGCTCGGCTATGCGGCTTCGACGAAGATCGCGCTCGAGGCCCTTTCCACCGGCCGCGGCGTGGCCGAGCTGGTCCTGGAGCACGGGCTGCTCACCGAGTTGCAGCTCAACGAGCTGTTGCGTCCCGAGCGACTGGCCAACCTCAGCGAATAGGCCGCCCGGCCGTTTTCAGCGTTTCAACCCGTTCCACCCTTGAGCAAGCCCCCAGACACTCCCCGAGAGGCACCTGCGCATGACACGTGAAATCCCAGAAACCCGCACCACGCACCGACCCGACACCCCCAACTCGGCATTGACCGCCGAGGACAAGGGAATGCACAAGGGATTGAAATCCCGCCAGATCCAGATGATCGCCATCGGCGGGGCCATCGGCACCGGGCTGTTCATGGGCGCTGGCGGCCGCCTGGCCGGTGCCGGCCCGGCCCTGATGTTCAGCTACGCCGTGTGCGGGTTCTTCGCGTTCCTGATCCTGCGCGCCCTGGGCGAACTGGTCGTCCACCGTCCCTCCTCGGGTTCCTTCGTCTCCTACGCCCGGGAGTTCTTCGGGGAGAAGGCAGCATTCGTGACCGGCTGGCTGTACTGGCTCAACTGGGCCATGACGGCCATCGTGGACATCACCGCGATCGCTCTGTACATGAACTTCTTCGCCAAGTACGTGCCGTGGATCGGCTCGGTCCCGCAGTGGGTGTGGGCGCTTGCGGCGCTGCTGATCGTGCTGGGGCTGAACCTGGTCTCGGTGAAGGTCTTCGGCGAGCTCGAGTTCTGGTTCGCGCTGATCAAGGTCCTCGCATTGGTCGGGTTCCTGGCGGTGGGCATCTACTTCGTCATCTTCGGGTCCCCGATTCCCGGGCACGAAGTCGGCTTCAGCCTGATCGCCGACAACGGCGGGTTCTTCCCCAACGGCCTGCTGCCGGTGGTCGTGGTGATGCAGGGCGTCGTGTTCGCCTACGCCTCGATCGAACTGATCGGCACCGCCGCAGGCGAGACGGAGAATCCCGAGAAGGTCATGCCCAAGGCCATCAACACCGTGATCATCCGCATCGCCGTCTTCTACGTCGGCTCGCTGGTGCTGCTCTCGCTGCTGCTGCCCTACACCGCCTACAAGGCCGGCGAGTCCCCGTTCGTGACGTTCTTCGGTTCCATCGGAGTTTCCGGCATGGACTCGATCATGAACCTAGTGGTGCTCACAGCGGCGATGTCCTCGCTGAACGCGGGCCTGTATTCCACCGGGCGCATCCTGCGCTCGATGGCGCTGGCCGGATCCGCTCCGCGCTTCACCGCCAAGCTGAACAAGCAGGGTGTGCCCTACGGCGGCATCGCGCTGACCGCCGCGGTGGCTGGCCTCGGCGTGGTGCTCAACGCGATTGTTCCGGCCAATGCCTTCGAGATCGTGCTGAACATGGCAGCGCTGGGCATCATCGCCTCCTGGGGCATGATCGTGCTCTGCCAACTGGCGCTCTATCGTCTGGCCAAGCGTGGGGGAGCGGTGCGTCCGGCCTTCCGGATGATCGGGGCGCCCTACACCGGGTACCTGACCCTCGCCTTCCTGGCCGCTGTCATCGTGCTGATGGCCTTCGACTCCCCGGTGGGCACCTGGACCGTTGCCTCGATCATCGTCATCATCCCGGCGCTGATGATCGGTTGGTACGCCTCGCGCGGGCGCATCCGGGACATTGCCGCGGCGCGGGCGAACGCCGATGCGCTCTCCGACCCGACGGAGAACCACGAGTTCTCTGTCAACGGGGCTTCCGACTCTCAGTAGGAAGACGGGGGCGGCACCGGCGCGGACACGATCCGCGCCGGTGCCGCCTTTTTAACCGCCGTGGCACCGGCGCCGGGACCGCGGAGCCGTGCGCGGGTGGCTTCCTAGACCCCGAGTTCCTCGCGCAGGCGGGCCACATGGCCGTCGGCGGCGACGTTGTATTCGGCCAGGGCCACCTTCCCGTCCGGGTCAACCACCACGGTGCTGCGCAGGGTGCCGGAGTACTTCTTGCCGTTGACCTCTTTCTGCCCGTACGAACCATAGGCAGTGGCCACCGCAAAATCGGGATCCGAGAGCAGCGGGAAATTCAGCGACTCGGCCTCGGCGAACGAGGCCAGCGCATCGCCCTCATCCGGGGAAATGCCCAGGACCTCGTAGCCGGCGGCCCGCAGCGAGTTGAGGTTGTCCCTGAAATCGCAGGCCTCGGTTGTGCATCCCTTCGTCGCCGCCTTGGGGTAGAAGTACACCACAACGTTCTTGCCCGCATAGTCGTCCAGGGCTACCTGCGTGCCGTGCGCGTCGGCCAGTGTGAACTTGGGTGCGCGCTCGCCGGCGGACAAGGGTGTTGAAGTCAAGGACATGAAATTCTCCATTCGATCAAGCAAATTGTTGATGTCGTTTCCAGCCTAGGGTTTTCTCGCGGACACTGAAAGGGAATCGGAGAAAACCGTGCGCTGCAAGGCATGATGGTTGTCGTCGCCGTTTCACCCCTACATCCTGCGATGTAGACCCTTTGGAAAAATCAGTCTTTGGGAGGGTCAAACCGGGGGACATCGAGGGTAGAGTGACCAATGCTTGGCTGAAAAATGCCATGTTGCCGCCCTCGAAGGGCCACCAAACCATGGTGGATTCGTGCGGCTAAAAAATCATGAGGACACTGCCTGATGCTCTTAAAGCTCATACTTAGACATTCGAAACCCTACAAGTGGTGGATTGCCGCCGTGCTGTTCTTCCAGCTCGCCACCACCATCGCCACACTCTTCCTGCCCAGCCTCAACGCCCGCATCATCGACACCGGCGTGGTCAAGGGCGACACCGACTTCATCTGGCGCACCGGCGGCGTGATGCTTGCCGTCGCGTTCGTCCAGGTGCTCACGGCCATCGCCGCCGTGTACTTTGGCGCGAAGACCGCCATGGCCATCGGCCGGGACCTGCGCCATTCCGTCTTTGACGCGGTCACCGCGTTCTCCGCGCAAGACGTCAACAAGTTCGGCGCCGCAACGCTGATCACCCGCGGCACCAACGACGTGCAGCAGGTGCAGATGCTGGTGCTGATGGGCCTGAACTTCATGGTCTCGGCACCCATCATGTGCGTTGGCGGCATCATCATGGCGCTGCGCGAAGACGTCGGCCTGTCCTGGCTGGTCTGGGTCTCCGTGCCCGTGCTGCTGGTGGTCGTCGGCGTGCTGGTCATCTTCCTGATGCCGCTCTTCCGCCAGATGCAGGACCGCATCGACGGGATCAACGGGGTGCTGCGCGAGCAGATCACCGGCATCCGCGTGGTGCGTGCCTTCGTGCGCGAACCCCACGAGACCGAGCGCTTCGAGGAGGCCAACGCCAAGCTCACCCGCGTGGGCGTGAAGGTCGGCAACCTCTTCGTGTTGATGTTCCCGCTGATCGGCATGATCCTGCACATCGCCACCGCCTCCGTGCTGTGGTTCGGCGGACACCGCGTGGAGACCGGCGAAATGCAGGTCGGTGCGCTGACCGCGTTCCTGCAGTACCTGCTGCAGATCCTGATCGCGGTGATGATGGGAACCTTCATGGCCATGATGATCCCGCGCGCCATCGTCTGCGCCGAGCGCATCGACGAGGTCACCACCATGGTCCCGTCGCTCACCGACCAGACCGAGCGCGTCGCCGAGATGGACGCCCCCGGAACCATCGAGTTCCGCAACGTCACCTTCGGCTACCCGGGTGCCGAGGCGCCGGTGCTCAACAACATCTCATTCACCGCCCGACGCGGCGAGACCACCGCCATCGTCGGGTCCACCGGCTCGGGCAAGACCACGCTGCTGAACCTGATCCCGCGGCTTTACGACGCCAGGCAGGGCCAGGTGCTGGTGGGCGGGGCTCCGGTCACGGAGCTGACCCGCGCGCAGATTTCCGCCGCGGTGGCCACCGTGCCGCAGCGTCCCTACCTCTTCTCCGGAACCGTTGCCTCCAACCTGCGCTTCGGCGCGGAACACGCCAGCGAAGAGGACCTGTGGGATGCCCTGCGCACCGCACAAGCCGAAGACTTTGTCGCAGCACGCGAGGACGGCCTCGGCTCGACGATCTCCCAGGGAGGCACCAACGTCTCCGGAGGACAGCGCCAGCGCCTGTGCATCGCCCGGGCCCTGGCCGCGAAGCCGGAGATCTACCTCTTCGACGACTCCTTCTCCGCACTCGACGTGGCAACCGACGCGCACCTGCGGGCCGCGCTGAAGGAACCCACCAAGGATGCGGCGGTCATCATCGTCGCCCAACGCATCTCAACGATCACCGCCGCCGACCAGATCCTGGTCCTGGACCACGGCGAAATCGTGGCCCGCGGAACGCACGAGGAACTCCTGGAATCCTCGGAAACCTACCAGGAAATCGTGACCAGCCAGCTGGCAGTGGAGGAGGTGGCCTAAATGGCAAAACGCACCAAGAAGGAAACAACGGCAGTCGTGGAACCGACCGACGAGATCGACGAGTTCGACACGGCCGGGGCCTCCGACATGTTCGGCGACTCGCTCCCGGTCCGCAAGGCCAAGCACTTCTGGCCCTCGGCCAAGCGCCTGGTGGGGCTGCTGGCCCCGCAAAAACTCGGCATGACCGTGGTCCTGCTGCTGGCGGCCGCCGGAGTGGTTCTCTCGGTGATCGCACCGAAGATCCTGGGCCAGGCCATGGACGTGATCTTCGCCGGCGCCATTGGCGGGAACATGCCCGCAAATGTCCCGGTGGAGCAGGTCATTGAGGGGCTGCGTGCCTCCGGGCAGAATGACCTGGCCGAGATGATGTCCAAGATGAACCTCGTCCCGGGCGTCGGCATCGACTTCCCCCTGCTCAGCCGCTACATCCTCATCGTGCTCTCCATGTACTTCGTGGCCTCGCTGTTCATGTGGGCCTCGGGCTGGTTGCTGAACCGCCTGGTCATGAAGGTCGTCTACGGCCTGCGGCGCGACGTGGAGCACAAGCTCAACCGGTTGCCGCTGAATTACTTCGACACGCGCCAGCGTGGCGACCTGCTCAGCCGCGTCACCAACGACGTGGACAACATCCAGAACGCGCTGCAGCAGGCGATCAGCCAACTGGTGCAATCGCTGCTGACGGTCATCGGCATCATCATCATGATGTTCATCATCTCCTGGCAGATGGCGCTGATTGCGCTCATCGCACTGCCGCTCTCCGCGGTCGCCGCGGGCGTCATCGGCTCCCGCGCCCAGGGGTTGTTCACCGCGCAGTGGAAGAACACCGGTGCACTGAACGGGCAGATCGAGGAGTCCTTCTCCGGCCACGACCTGATGAAGGTCTTCGGGCGCGAGCAGGACATGCTGGACCGCTTCCACGAGAAGAACGAGGAGCTCTACAAGGCCTCCTTCGGCGCCCAGTTCGTCTCCGGCATGATCTTCCCGGTCATGAACTTCATCTCCTACCTGGCCTACGTCGGCATCGCCGTGGTCGGCGGGCTGCGCGTGGCCTCGGGGCAGATGTCCCTGGGAGACGCGACGGCGTTCATCCAGTACTCGCGCGAGTTCACCCAGCCGCTGGGGCAGATGGCCGGCATGGCCAACATGCTCCAGTCCGGCGTTGCCTCCGCGGAGCGCACCTTCGAGCTGTTGGATGCCGACGAGCAGGACGAGGACACCGTGACCGCGTCGCTGCCGGCCCGCACCGACGGCCACGTCGAGTTCGAGCACGTCACCTTCTCCTACTCGGAGGACAAGCCGCTGATTGAGGACCTGTCCTTCGAGGCGCACCCGGGGCACACCGTGGCCATCGTCGGCCCCACCGGCGCGGGGAAGACGACCCTGGTGAACCTGGTCATGCGCTTCTACGAGCTGAACTCCGGGCGCATCACCCTGGACGGGGTGGACGTGACCCGGATCAGCCGGGCCGACCTGCGCTCCAAGGTCGGCATGGTGCTCCAGGACGCCTGGCTCTTCGGCGGTTCCATCCTGGAGAACATCCGCTACGGGCGCCTGGAGGCCACGGACGAGGAGGTCGTCGAGGCGGCCAAGGCCACCTTCGTTGACAGGTTCGTCCGCGCCCTGCCCGAGGGCTACGACACGGTCATCGACGAGGAAGGCACCAACGTGTCGGCCGGCGAGAAGCAGCTGATCACGATCGCCCGCGCGTTCGTGGCCAACCCGTCGCTGCTGATCCTCGACGAGGCGACCTCCTCGGTTGACACCCGCACGGAGCTGCTGGTGCAGAAAGCCATGGCGGCGCTGCGCAGCGACAGGACCAGCTTCGTGATCGCCCACCGTCTCTCCACCATCCGCGATGCCGACACCATCCTGGTGATGGAGGAGGGCAGGATCGTGGAACAGGGCAACCACGAGGTGCTGCTGGCCGCCCGCGGTGCGTACTACCGGTTGTACCAGTCGCAGTTCGCCGGCCCGGCCGAGGTTCTCGACACGGAACCCGCCCCCGGCGGCGCCCCGGTGCTCGAGGGCAGCGAGCCCGCCCTTGAACAGGACGCCGAAGCGGAGTTGAAAGGCTAGAACCGGTGCGCCGGTAGCGCGCCGGGCACTGCCAGCGCGCAGATGGCCCCGAAGGGTGCGGATCCCAAGGATCCGCACCCTTCGGGGCCACCGCCATTTGTTGGAAGTATCAACTTGTGGCCCCACGACGGATCGAGGGTTCGGGTGGTGGGATAGGCTTGCCCGAGTGACAGTTCGAACCGGTTCCGCCCCTCAGTTATCCCCGCACGGGACCCCATCCGCGGACGGTCCACGGATCAACACCAACGGCTCCTCGATGGGATTCCGGGCCGATATCCAGGGACTTCGCGCCATCGCCGTGCTGATGGTCATCATCCACCACCTGCGCCCCGGCGCGCTCACCGGCGGATTCATCGGCGTTGACGTGTTCTTCGTGATTTCCGGCTACCTGATCACCGCGCACCTGTTCCGGGAAATGCGCGCCACCGGGACCATCAAGCTGGCAACTTTCTGGGCCCGGCGCATCCGGCGGCTGCTGCCCCTGGCGTTCACCGTGCTCCTGGCCAGCGCCGCACTGGTGTATTTCTTCATCCCTGCCACCGAGCACGGCACCATGTTCAAGCATGTTGCCGCCGCCGGGTTCTACATTGAGAACTGGGCGCTGGTGGCCGACGCCACCGACTACTCGGCCGCAGGGCAAATGGCCACCGTGGTGCAGCACTACTGGTCGCTCTCCGTGGAGGAACAGTTCTACCTCGCTTGGCCGCTATTGATCCTAGGCGCCGCGTTCGTGGCCGGCAAGCTGCTGCCGCGGGCGAGCATCAACCGGCGTGGCTTCTCCGGACCAGGGACCCGCAGGCTCTTCCTGGTCGCCATCGGAGCGATCATGCTCCTTTCCTTTGCCTACGGACTCTGGGTCACCACTGCGAACCCCTCGGCAGCCTACTTCGACACGGCCGGAAGGGCCTGGGAGTTTGCCGCCGGCGGCGTGGTCGCTTTGTTCTGCGTGAATCGCGGGGTCGGTGGACTTCGCGGCGCGCTGCTGGGTTGGGGCGGACTCGCACTGTTGCTGGCCGGTGCCCTGCTGATCCCCACCGAGACCCGCTTCCCTGGAACCATGGCCTTGGTTCCGGTGCTCGGCACCGCCGCGCTGCTCGCCGCCGCAGGCACGCAGCTCCCGGGCATGCGCTGGTTCTCCCATGCCAGCTGGCTCTCGATCCACCCCGTGCGCCGGGTCGGGGACGTGAGCTACGGGGCCTACCTGTGGCACTGGCCGCTGATCATCGTTGCACCCTTCGTGCTGCACGCCGAACCAAAGTGGTACCACGAGGCAGGCATCCTGGGACTGGCACTCCTGCTGGCCTGGCTATCGCAGTTGCTGATCGAGGATCCGCTGCGCTTCGGGAAAATGCTGAAGCCGGTGCGCAACACGTTGGTCTTTGCGCTGGCAGGAATGATGCTGCTGGCATCGATCGCGTGGGCGGGCACCACTGCGTCGGCGCAGAGCGCGAACCTGCCGCGGATGGACACCGCCTCCACGTGCTACGGCGCCGGGACGCTGGAACACGCGGCCGACTGCCTGCCCGTCGCCTCGGACTTCGCACCCTGGCCCTCGGCGGTTGCCGTCTCCCAGCAGGTGCGCAGCCCCTTGTTCCCGGGCTGTGAAACCGACACCCTGCAGGTGGCGGAATCCAGCTGCCGTCTCGGCAAGACCACTGACCCCAGGTTGCGCGTTGCCGTGGTGGGGGACTCGCACGCCTCGGCCTGGCTGCCGGCGCTGGTGGAAATCGCCGAGGAGCGCGACTGGGAACTGGTGACCCACATCCGCTCCGGCTGTTCGCCCTCGGTCGCCGCGCTCAAGGGCTCCGAAAAACTCAGCGGCACGGCCGAGCGCCTATGCACCGAATCGGTGCGTGCCCTGGGTCCGCGGCTCGCGGCGGATCGGGACATTGACGCCGTGATCGTGGCCGCGCAGGGCAACAAGCGCTCTTGGATCTCCTCCCCGGGCTACGAATTCGCCGACCCGGCCACCGAGGGTTTCACCAGCCTGTGGCAATCCTGGATCGATGCCGGCAAGACGGTCGCGGTGATCCACGAGGTGCCGCGGCTGGGAAACGTGAACGTGCCCACGTGCGTGGCCTCGAACCCCCGCGACCCGCTGGCCTGCGCGGTGCCCCGCAAAGAGGGCCTGTCGATCAGGGAGAACCTGCAAAAGGCGCTGGACAGCGATGCCGCCCCACGCGGCATCGTGCGCGCGGACCTCACCAATTCCATCTGCTCGCAAGAGACCTGCTTCGCCGTCATCGGTTCGCTGATCACCTACTACGACCAGTCACATCTGTCCCACGACTTCTCGGCGTCCCTGGCGCCCATGCTCGCCAGGGAACTGGACCAAAACCCGGTCTTCGGCACCGGCGGCTAGGGCCGGCGGTGGGGAACCCCCTCCACCGTCGCGTCGACACTGCCCCGGACCTCCCGTCAAGTTGTCACCGAGGTGAGAAAGCCAACGTGCGCCTACCCACGCCCCTGCCCGGTGCCGGCGTGGTGTGCGGCATAAAATGATGCCCATGCCTGCATCCGTGAAAGCCCCCCGCCTGCCCGCCTTCAAGGAACCGGCCACCACCGGGTCCGGGGACCTGACCGGGCTGGAAACCGACGGGCGCGCCGAGGGCCTGCTCTTCGAATCCGACGACGCGGCGGGGGTGGACCTGGAGGACGCGGTCTTCACCGAATGCATCTTCCGCTCGGTTTCACTGCAGGGCGCACCCATGGCCAGGGTGACCTTCGGGGATTGCCGCATCGAGGAGGTCAATGCCCCGGTGCTCGAGGCACCCGACTCCGGATGGTGGAACACCGCAGTGGTCGGTGGACGCATCGGATCGGCCGAGCTCTACGGAGCCACGTTCCGCTCGGTGAAGTTCGAGCGGGCCAAGCTCGGCTACCTGAACCTGCGCCGCGCGAGGATCAAGGACGTGGAATTCCGCGACGTGCACATCGAGGAGCTCGATGCAGGAGGCGCCAACCTGGAACGGGTCACCTTCATCGACTGCACCATTGACACCCTGGCCCTGAACGGCGCCAAGCTCAAGGACGTGGACCTGCGCGGGGCGCGCCTGCGCACGCTCTCCGGAATCACTGCGCTCAAGGGCGCCACGGTGAGCTACGAGCAGCTCCTGGACCTGGCCCCGATCCTCGCCAACGAACTGGGCCTTCGCGTCGAGTGAGAAGTGTGCGGGGCGCGGAAGTGGATTCCGGACCTGGGAACGCTCGGTAGGCTGGAAACCATGCAGCAAACTCCTGTCCCATACCCATACGCCCCGCTGCCGCGCAAGCGGCAACCGGTCTTCGAGGCCGGGCCCATGCGGCGCGGGGACGTGGTGGTGCTGGGCACCTACCTGGTGCTCTTTGTCCTGGGCGCCGGTGGACTGCTGGCGCTGGTCCCGGGTTTCGTCGAGGCCTTCAAGAACCAGGATTCGGCGCAATTCGGCGTTAACCTCATCATCTACGTCGTGGTGTTCACCGGGGCGATCATCATGGGCTTCGAGGCGCTGCGTTCCTCATTCGCCACGTTCAAGTACCACCCGTGGGCCAAGGCCCTGATGGTTCCCGGGGGCTGGCTGGGGTCCCTGATCGTCAGCGCCATCGTGCTGGTTGCCATGGGGAATCCGGTCAAGAGCGAAAACCAGCTGGCCATCGAGGGCATGACCCGGTCGGTGCCGTTCGCGACCATGTTCGTGGTCACCGTGATCCTTGGCCCCTTCGTGGAGGAATACATCTTCCGCCACCTGCTGATCGGCAAGCTCAGCCGCAAGCTCAACGTCTGGGTCTGCGTGCCGATCTCGGTGGTGCTCTTCACCTCGCTGCACTTCATTGGATCCGGTTCCTTCGACCTGACCAGCGCGATTCCCTATACGACGCTGGGGATCATGATGTCGCTCGCCTACGTTGTCACCGGAAAGTCGCTGGCCTACTCCTACGTCCTACACGTCTTCAACAATGCCGTGGCGCTGATCCTGTCCTATACGCTGCTGCCGCTGTTCCAGCAGTAGATATCCAACGAAAGACCGTCGCACAGGTGAGTAGCGTTCCCGAAGATTCAGCGCACTGGCACGGCCATGCCCATGGCAGCCGCGGCTACCGCAAGATGATCCTGGCGCTGTTCGCCGCCGGGGTGGCAACCTTCTCCCAGCTGTACTCGGTCCAGGGCGTGCTGCCCGAACTGGCCCGCGACCTGTCGGTGAGCGAAGCCGATGCGGCGCTTGCGGTTTCCGCCGCGACGCTGGGCCTGGCCGCCTCGGTGCTCTTCTGGTCGCTGCTGGCCGACCGGATGGGACGGCTGCGCGCCATGACCATCGCCGTGACGGCGGCCGTGGCGCTGGGGCTTGCGGTGCCATTTTCCCCTGGCTTCGAATGGCTGCTGGCCCTGCGTTTCATCGAGGGCCTGGCCCTGGGCGGGATCCCCGCGGTGGCGTTGGCGTACCTATCGGAAGAGGTGTCGCCCCTGCATTCGGCGGTTGCCGCCGGGACCTATATTTCCGGGACCACCCTTGGCGGGCTTGCCGGACGCCTGGTGGCCGGGCCGCTGAGTGAATTTGTTTCCTGGCGCCTGGGCACCCTGGTGGTGTCGGTGATGGCAGCCGTCGCCGCGGGCGTTTTCATCGCGGTGGCTCCCAAGCCGCGCGGTTTCACTCCCGTGCCCTGGCGCAGCCCGAACCGGATTCCCTTGTGGAAAAAGCTGTGGATGAACCTGCGAAAGGGGCCGCTGCTGGTGCTCTATGCGCAGGGTTTCCTGCTCATGGGCGGCTTCGTGGCCGTCTACAACTACCTGGGATTCCGGCTGGAGGCCGCGCCCTTCCTGATCCCCGCCTCGCTGGCCTCGCTGGTGTTCGTCGCGTACCTGTCGGGAGCCTGGTCATCGCGCCAGTCCGGGGCGATGGTGGCCCGCTTTAACCGCCTGCCGGTGCTGCTGACCTCCATTGCGTTGATGGCCGCGGGCCTTGTGGTGACACTGGTCGATTTCCTGCCCACGGTCGTCTTCGGGCTTTTGGTGTTCACCGCCGGGTTCTTTGCCGCCCATTCGGTGGCCAGCGGCTGGATTCCAATGCTCGGCGTCGGTGGGCGGGCACAGGCCGCCAGCCTGTACAACCTGGCCTACTATTCCGGGTCTTCGCTCTTTGGCTGGGCCATCGGCATGGCGTTCAACGCCGCCAACTGGCCGGGGTTGGTGGTTTCGGTGGTTTCCCTGTTGGTGCTGGCGGCGCTGCTGGCACTCGGGGGCCTGCGTCGGCACCCCTAGGCTTGGCGGGGAAAGCGGGCCCGACGACGGGTTTTCCCGGCGAGTCTGTGCAAATCGTGCTGGCTCCGGCGCCGCCACCCGTTATGCTAAAGAAGTTCTCTGTATACCCATATTGAGAAGTAACAACGAAGAGATTGGAAGTGGACCACATGCGTGGAAGCAACCTTGTATGGACAATCGTAGGCGTTCTCGTCGCCGTTGCCTTGGTAATCTGGATCGCTTCTGCGATCTAGGGCATCGTCTCTGAGTAGTTAACGGCAAGCCCCGTCCAGTAATGGACGGGGCTTGCTGCATGCGGGGAAAGCGCAGTTAAAGCAGTTGGATGAGCTGGGCCTTGTAGGCCTCGAACGCGGCGACGCCCCGAGCGGTAATGCCGACATAGGTGGCAGGGCTTCGGCCCTCGATGACCTTCACCTGGGAGATGTACCCGGCGTCCTCCAGCTTGCGCAGGTGCGTGGAAAGGTTGCCCGCGGTCATCGACAGGATTTCGCGCAGCTTGGGGAAAGCCATGGATTCCTTCGGCCCCAGGGTGTTCAGCGCCGACATGACCCGCAACCGGGCATCCGCGTGGATGAGTGGATCCAACTCGGCCATGGCTACTTCGCCGCCCGGGAGGAAGCGCGGCGGCGGGCAAGTGCGAGGAGTCCGGCGGCGATGAAGAGGACCGGGCCGCCGATGGCGAAGATGGAAATGAAGGTCCCGGGTCCGGCGACAAGCCCGGCGACGTTCAGCGCGGTGAAGCAGACACCGAGGATGAACATGTCTCGGTCCTGGAAGATTGCGGCCCCGGCCATGTACATCAGGGAGACGACCAGGATGGCCACCGCGTTGATCAGCCAGCCGGTCGCCAACTGCGCGGAGTCCGGCATGAGCCTGGCGAAGGCGATGCTGAATACGGCCACGGTGGCGAAGCCGCCCATCCAGCTCATGCCGTAGGCCATGCCCGCGAACTTGGAATCCCCACGCACCTGGGATCCGGAACGGATGCCCAGAACCGCGGTGTAGGCCACGGCGGCGAGCAGGATTATCCCGCCGAGGACCAGCGCGGTCGTGTAGGCCAGTGGAATCCAGCCGAACGTTGCGCCGTGCAGCAGCCCGTAGCCGGCCAGGTAGGTGAGGGCCCACACGAAGTAGATGAGCGCGACGTTGGGTTCAATGGAGGCGCGGGTTACCGCGGCGGTCTGGTTGATCGCCGCCAGTGCGGCGCGCGGATCAAGTTGCTGGTGGGAGTCGGGGGCAGGGTTTGTGTTCATGGTGATGCCTTTCCTTCGCGGTGCCGGGGGATGGAATGAAACGACAATCGACCGCAAACAAGTTTGTGACACAAACCTGTTTGTGTCAATGGCTTGTGGGGAAATCGTGGGCGAGACCGTGCCCGGTAGGCTGGTGGGGTGAAAGAAGCAGGCAGGAAACAGGTCGTCACCCCCGATGCGTCCCGCGGGTTGGGCCGAACCATTCTGGCACTGGCCGTTCCCGCGCTGGGCGCTCTCATTGCGGAGCCGCTCTTCCTGCTGGCCGACATGGCCATCGTCGGGCACCTGGGCATCAACGAACTTGCCGGCGCGGGGCTGGGGACCACGGTCCTGCAAACCGCGGTGGGACTCATGGTCTTTCTGGCATACTCCACCACCCCCGCCGTAGCCCGGGCCATCGGCGCCGGCGACCTCGGGCGGGCCATGGCCGCCGGGCGCGACGGGATCTGGCTTGCCCTCGGCCTGGGCGTGGTCCTGGGCCTGGCCGGGTTCTTCGGTGCACCCATGCTGGCGGCCGCCATGGGAGCCCAGGGCGAGGTGCTCCGGTTTGCGGTGGACTACATCCAATATTCCACCTTCGGCATACCCGCGATGCTGCTGGTGCTCGCCGCGACCGGGGTGCTTCGCGGCATGCAGGACACCAAGACCCCGCTCTACGTGGCGGGGATAGGCTTTGCCGCAAACATCGCGCTTAACCTCATCCTGGTCTACCCGCTGGGGATGTCCGTTGCCGGTGCCGCGCTGGGCACCTCGATCGCCCAATGGGGGATGGCCGCGGTGTACCTGTGGATGCTCATTCCACGGATCCGCAATGCCGGACAGTCGCTGGCGCCGCACGGGCGCGGGGTGCTGGGCACCGGGCAGGTCGGATCCTGGCTGATGCTGCGCACGCTGTCGCTGCGCCTGGCGCTGCTCGCCACGGTCTGGGTGGCCACCGGACAGGGGGCTCTCACGCTCGCCGCCCACCAGCTGGTCTTCACCATCTTCACCTTCATGGCCTTTGCGCTGGATGCGCTGGCCATTGCCGCGCAGGCGCTGATCGGCAAGGAGCTGGGGGCCGGCGACGCGGTGCGGGCCAACCTGCTGACCAGGACCATGTGCCGCTGGGGCCTGTACTTCGGCGTGGCAACCGGCGCGCTGCTGGCGGTCATCGCCCCCTTTGTCGGCGCGCTGTTCACCACGAATGACTCGGTGCGGGAGGCAACCATGGTCGGGGTCTGGATCCTCGCAGCGTCCCAACCGGTCTGCGGACTCGTGTTCGTGCTGGACGGGGTGCTGATCGGTGCCGGGGACGCGCGCTACCTGGCGGTCGCCGGCGTCGTCACGCTGCTGGTCTACCTGCCGCTGCTCTTCATCGTGACGCGCTTCGAGCACGCCGGAGTCTCGGCCGTCGCCTGGATCTGGGTGGCATTCGGCCTGGGCTTCATGCTCGCCCGCGCCGCGACGCTCACGTGGCGGGTGCGCAACGACAAATGGATGCGCCTGGGAGCCTGAGCCGCGGGAAAATCAGGCCCAAAGGCTCCCCGGGTCGGTGAACTGCTGGGCCATGGCGGTGCGGATGGAACGCAGGTGCACGCGCATGGCTTCCTCGGCCGCCCGCGCGTCCGCCGCGGCGATCGCGGCGTAGAGGGCCTCGTGCTCGGCCAGCTCGGTGGGGGCGCCCATATAGTGTTGCAGCCCCGGAAGCACGTGGTGGGCGCGGGCCGTCTCGTCGAAACAGCGCCGCAGGGAATCGGCCAGGCGTGAATTGCGCGAGGCGTCCGCGATGGCCTGGTGGAAGTCCTGGGCCGCCTTCATGGCCCCCAGCGGGTCGGCGGCGGACAGCGCTGCCTGGGTATCGAGTAGCTGGCGCAGCTTCACGGTGAGTTCCTGCGGCAGGAATCCGGCGGCGGCGGCCGCCGCGTGCGGTTCCAGGAGCATGCGCAGGTCAAGGGTTTCCTGCACGTCGTGCAGGCCCATGGTGCGCACCAGATAGCCCTTCTTGGGCAACACGGTGAGCAGGCCCTGGGAGGTCAGCAGGCGCAGCGCCTCGCGGACCGGCGTCTTGGAAACGGAGTACTCCTCGGCCAGGCGCGGCTCGACCACGATGCTTCCCGGGGCGATCCGTCCCGAGAGGATGGCCGCGCGCAATTGCACGACCAGGCGATCGGTGAGCGATGGACTCATCGGTGAAACTCCCTCGGGTCGGCGGGCGTCGGTGCCCGCGTCACATTGGGCCGGATGCTTCCGCGGCCCTTGTGAAAGATACTACCTCCCTGTTAGAAATATCTTTCAGGGATTTTTCAGGATTTTGGACGGATGGATGTCAACGATGACCACTAACCCCGGGCTTCGCGCCGAGGAACAACGCGCCGAGAACCAGCGGCTCACCCCGGCCGGACGCCGGGCAGTCTTCGCCGCGGTTCTCGGCACGGTCATCGAGTGGTACGACTATGCGCTCTATGGAGCGGCGGCCGGCCTGGTCATCGCCCCGCTCTTCTTCTCCGAGGCGGTGTCCTCGGCCGCCGCCATGATGGCCTTTGCCACCTTCGCGGTGGGGTTCGTCGCCCGACCGCTGGGCGGGGTCATCGTCGGGCACATCGGCGACAAGTACGGCCGGCGCCCGGCCATGATGCTCACCATCGTCCTGATGGGCGTGGCCACCGTCGGCGTGGGGCTGCTGCCTACCAGCGCGGCAATCGGGGCGGCCGCCCCGCTGCTGCTGGTCATCCTGCGGCTGCTGCAGGGCTTCGGGGCCGGAGCCGAGCTGGCCGGGGCCATGACCCTGGTGGCCGAATTCGCCCCGCCGAAGCGCCGCGGCTTCTATACCTCGCTGGTGCTCTCCACCCCGCCGGCCGGCATCGCGCTGGCCACCTTCGCCTTCTTTGCCGTGTCCTCGCTGGGCACCGAGGCGTTGCTGGGCTGGGCGTGGCGCGTCCCGTTCCTCGTTTCCGCGGTGCTCTTCCTGTTGGCCCTGTACATCCGCAACCGGCTCGAGGAAACCCCGGAGTACTCCCGGGCCGTCGAGAAGGCGGCGGCCGAACGCACGAAGTCGCGGCTGCCGCTGCGCGACGTGCTGGCCCGCGACTGGCGCCAGGTCCTCATCGGGTTCTTCTCCATCACCGGGCACAATGCCATGAACTACATCCTGGCCGTCTACGCGCTGAGCCTGATGACCTCCCCGCTGGTGGGGCTGGCCAAGTCCGACGCGCTGTTGGCCGTCACCCTCGGCTCGCTGGTCTCCGTCGCGCTGACCCCGGTGGGTGGCCGACTTTCGGACAGGTTCGGCGCCGCGAAGGTGCTGCTTTTCGGCTCCGTCATGGGCGCGGTGCTGGCCTACCCGATCTTCGGGCTGCTCAGCGCCGGCAGCTTCGCCCTGGCCTTCACCGCGATCGCGCTGGGCTACGGGCTGGTCATCCCGGCCACCAGCGGTGCGCAGGGTGCATTCCTCACCAACCTCTTCCCGCCACAGCGCCGACTCAGCGGAATCGGCGTGGCTCGCGAGACCAACGGGGCCGTGGTTGCCGGGCTCAGCCCGCTGATAGCCGCCGCCCTGGTCAACGCCGCGGACGGCAGCACGCACCTGGCCGCCGGCTACCTGCTGGCATGCTGCCTGCTCTCGGCGATCGCCGTTCTGCTCTCCCTGAGGGTTCCCGCCAACCACTGACCCGCCCTTCCCCGTGCCCCACGCACCATCCCCCCACGCACGATCCACAGAAAGCCGGACACCCCCCCCATGAAGCGCCGCCTGCCGCAGATATCCGAACTTCGCTCGCTGATGAACTTCGAGCCCGTCACCCTGGACAGGCGGGCGGCACGACTGGCCAAGGCCGCCGACGTGTGGGACCTGCGCGCCATCGCCAAGCGGCGCACCCCCACACCGGCGTTCGACTACGTCGACGGCGCGGCCCAGCGCGAGCTGACCTACCGCCGCTCCCGGGAGGTACTCGACTCGATCGAGCTGATTCCGCGCATCCTGCACGGCACCGCGAAGGCGGATTTGTCCACCACCATTGCCGGTGCGTCCTCGGCACTGCCCTTCGGCATCGCCCCGACCGGGTTCACCCGGTTCATGCATGCCGAGGGGGAGACCGGCGCGGTGCGCGCCGCCGCGGCCGCCGGCATCCCGTTCTCCCTGTCCACCATGGGCACCCGCTCGCTGGAGGAGGTCGCCGAGGCGGCACCGGAGTCCCGCCGCTGGTTCCAGCTCTACCTGTGGAAGGACCGCGAGAAGTCGCGCCAGCTGCTGGAGCGTGCCAGGACCGCGGGCTATGACACCCTGCTGGTCACCGTCGACACTCCCGTGGCCGGCCAGCGCCTGCGCGATGCCCGCAACGGCATGGTCATCCCGCCCAAGCTGAACCTTAAAACGGTGCTGGATGCCTCCTACCGCCCCGAATGGTGGTTCAACTTCCTGACCACCGACTCGTTGAAGTTCGCCTCGCTGTCCAACAGCGCCACCGACCTGCCCACCCTGATCAACTCGATGTTCGACCCGACGCTCTCCTTCGCCGACCTGGAATGGATCCGCTCGATCTGGGACGGCAAGCTCTTCGTCAAGGGGGTGCTCACGACCGAGGACGCGCGCAAGTCCGTTGACGCCGGGGCCGACGGACTGGTGGTCTCCAACCACGGCGGTCGCCAGCTGGACCGTGCCCCGGTCTCCTTCGAAGCGCTGTCCGAGGTGCGTGCCGAAGTCGGTGCGGGGGTGGAGATCATCCTGGACTCGGGCATCATGTCCGGTGCCGACATCGTCGCCTCGCTCTGCGCCGGGGCCGACTTCGTCCTCATTGGCCGCGCCTACCTCTACGGGCTGATGGCAGGTGGCGAGCAAGGCGTCGCGCGGGTCATCGAACTGCTGGCCAAGGAAATCGAGGTCAACATGCAGCTCATGGGAGCGGCCACGATCGCCGACCTCGGCCCGGGGTTGATCCGTCGGCGGCCCGGGCGCGAATGAGGCCGGAGGTTCCATCGCCGGTAGACTTGTGGACGTGCCTGCAGTAAAAATCCCCGCAACCATTGCCGCCGAAGTAGCCACCCCAGTGATGGGGCGCGCCGCGACGGCCGCCGGTTTTGCGCTCGTGTCCATATTCTGGCCCGCCGCCAACAACCAGGTGCTGGCCTACTCGTTGGCTGCCTTCATGGTGATCAGCGCAAAGTTCCTCTGGGACTATGCCAGCGTCCCGAGCGCCCCGAAGTCCGTGCGCGGGCTCTATGCGGGTTCCGCGGTGGCCATGATCCTCGCGGGCCTGGTCATGGCGTTCCGTCCCGAGACCCTTGTGGTCGCGATCGCCGGGGCCGCCGCGTGGATCCTCGCCGGCGCACTGGAAATCGTGGTCTTCATTCGGCACCGCGCCGAGTTCGTCCCGTTCAAGGATCAGCTGGTCACCGGCTTCGTGTCCCTGGGCGCGGGGGCGTCGCTGCTGATGGGTCTGCACTTGGACGCCCACGGATTGCTCGGTCTGGCAGGCGGTGGCGCCATTATCCTGGCGGTGTTCGTACTGATCTCGGCCTTCGGCCTGCGCCATGCCGCGAAGGAACCCGAGACCGGGCTTTGGAGCTAGAATAAATGTTGAACCAAAAACCTGTAGGAGGGCCTTTCGTGGGCAACACCCCAGCCGAGAAAAAATCTTGGCAGCAGAGCATCAAGGCACCCCTTTCCTTCTCCTTGGTCATGGGCATCGTTGCCGGCGTCATTGCCACCATTTCGTCAACCGGTGGCTCGGATAACCCGTTGCGTATCGACATCGGGCTTGTGGCCTTTGGCGTCGCCTTCGTCGCGTGCTTGTTGATTATTTCCGTGATGACCATGGCGGGCAAGGAAAACCCCGAGGAAATGGGAACCGGATCCGGAGTCAACCGCTCGTCGGAAACCCCGGACGCGAAGCCCAAGAAGAAGAACTAGATAAACCACGCTTTTGGACGATGCCGCCCGGGAATCCCGGGCGGCATCGTTGGTTAACCGGCGGTGGCGGTGAAGAAAGTGCGGGCGTCGATTTCTTGGCAACCTTGTTGCAACAAGGCTTCTTCCCAGTCCCTCACGGCGACCGGACGTACATCGCTTCCGCACGGCGGCGCTGACGGGCGCCTTCATTTTCGCGCGTGGTCTTTTGGTGTTTGTCCCGATGATCAAGGGCTCCGAGCACAGGTTCAGGCGCCGGCAAGGCTTTCCCGCAGGATAGATCCGTGAAGGCCAGGTGGTTGCCTCCACGGCATGGCTTGTGCTGCTGACGGGCTAGAGCGCGGGCTCGGCGCCGTCGCGCCCGCCCCAGCGATCCAGGAATTCGTCGTGGTCCAGCTCCTCGAGGTCCGAGCGGACCATCGCCACCATTGACTCGGCATCCTCGATGCTGCCCGCATTGATGCGCAGCACCTCGGCTTTGTTGTCGATCCGGTGGACGACGACGGCAGCACCGACTGCGTCGGATCCGGCTCCGCCGAAGAAGCCATTGACCAGCGCGGCGGCCCAGCGGGCGGCGGCTCTTGCCGGGCCGTCATGGGACTTCTCCAGGTCGACTTCGTACTCGTCAGCGGCGTGTGGTTGCGGGGCTTCTTCGCTGTTCACGGTGGCTCCTCCGATCGGCGGGCCTAATACACTTTCGGCCCTGGCTCCAGTGTATGTTCACAGCCCGGGTTTTTGCTCGGATTTTCGCTGGCGGTATGCGCGCACGTGCTCCCGGTTGGCACAGTTGCCGGTGTCGCAATAGCGCTTCGAACGATTCCTCGAGAGGTCCAACAGCACCGCCTCGCAGTCCTCGGCCGCACAGGCCCGCAGGCGCGACAATTCGCCCGAACGCAACACATCCACCAGGGCCATGGCGGCTTCCACCGCCATGCGCTCGCTCAGTGGCGCCTCCGGCGTGGTGGCGTGGATGTGGTATTCCCACCCGTCGTGCTTGACCAATTGCGGCAGGGCGCGGGCGTTGCGCAGGATGTTGTTGACCCTGTCCACGGCCTCCTCCTCGGAGGCGGACCACAGCTTGCGCAGCTGGGAGCGCAGTTGGCGTACCGAGCGCAGCTCCGCGTCATTGTGGGTCCGAGAGCCGGTGAACCCCTGCTCGTTGAGGAACTCGTTGAGGTCGGCACGCGTGAGCAGCCCGTCGGAAGCTTGGACTGATGAGTTGATGAGGGCAACGACAGTGCCCAGGGCAACCTCTGTGTCAGGGGCAAAGATCAATGTGACTCCTGTGGTGCACTGTGGATTGACGGGGAAACCCCCGTGGATCTAGTGTCATGATCATACATAATTTTACTCCTGACAGTCGTTGCGGCCACAAGCCCCCTTCGCGCGTCGGGCCGACTTTGCCAAGGAGCGTATCGCCGTGCCAAGAGAAGAAATCCCCACACAGTTGGCACAGCTGTCACCCCCTGCAGTCCCGGTGTCGTCCTCGCGCCCACGCCTGGGCGGCGTCGGCATTGCGCTGTTTTCATCGGCGGTCTTCGGCCTGTCTGGTTCGTTCGCCAAGTCGCTGCTGGAGGCGGGCTGGAGTCCCGCCGCGGCGGTGACGCTGCGCATGGCAGGCGCAGCACTGGTGTTGCTGATTCCCACGCTGCTGATCATGCGTGGCAAGTGGTCGCTGCTGGCCCGCAACTGGAAGTCGATCCTGCTCTTTGGGCTTTTCGGCGTCGGCGCCTGCCAATTCTGCTATTTCCTGGCCGTCGAAAGACTCGATGTGGGAGTGGCGCTGCTGCTGGAGTACCTGGCCCCCGTGCTGATCGTGCTCTTTCTGTGGGTTCGCCACCGCAGGACTCCCAAGGCCATGACGATCGGTGGCGCGCTCCTTGCCCTCGCCGGCCTGGTCGCCGTCCTGGATCTGGCGGGTGAGACGCGCGTTGACCCGATTGGGGTGCTCTGGGGACTGGGTGCTGCCGTAGGTTTGACGGTCTACTTCTTCGTCAGCGCCCGAGCCGATGGCGCACTGCCTCCAATCGTGCTGGCCACCGGCGGGCTGCTTGTGGGGGCAGCGGCCATGGGAATTCTGGGTGTGGTCGGCCTGCTGGACATGCAGGTGAGGTTCGTGCCCGTGAAGCTGGCCAGTTGGGAAACCCAGTGGTGGGTGGCACTGGGCGGACTGGTGCTGTTCTCCACGGTCATCGCTTATGTCACCGGCATCATGGCAGCCCGGACACTGGGCTCGAAGCTTGCTTCCTTCATCTCGCTCACCGAGGTGCTTTTCGCCGTGCTGTGGGCGTGGCTTCTGCTGGGTGAGCTGCCCGCAGGAGTCCAGTTGCTCGGAGGACTGTTGATCGTCGGCGGCGTGCTGCTGGTACGGGCCGACGAATTGCGCAGCCGGTAGCCAGCGCGGCCAACACGCAAGGCCGGTGTGCAGCCGCAGTGCCCCAGACGGGAAGCGCTGCCGCCACACACCGGCCTCGTCGTGGCTCGGACGTTGCTACTTGCGCCCAAAGCTGCGCAGTCGCAGTGAGTTGGCGACCACCAGCACGGAGCTGGCGGCCATGGCAGCCCCGGCAATCATCGGGTTCAGGAACCCGAGTGCCGCCACCGGGATGCCGGCGGTGTTGTAGACGAAGGCCCAGAACAGGTTCATCTTGATGGTGCCCAGCGTCTTGCGGGACAGCTCGATGGACTGGGCCACCTGGTTGAGGTCATTGCCCATGATGGTCAGGTCCGCAGCCTCGATGGCGACGTCGGTTCCCGATCCCATGGCGATCCCGAGGTCCGCCTGGGCGAGTGCCGGAGCGTCGTTGACCCCGTCGCCGACCATGGCAACGACCCGGCCCTCGGCCTGCAGCTTGCGCACGGCCTGGGCCTTGCCCTCGGGGAAGACATCGGCAAAGACATCGGCCTCGGCAATGCCGACCCGGGATGCAACCTGCGCGGCCACTGCGGCATTGTCGCCGGTCAACAGCACCGGGCGCAGTCCCAGTTCCTTCAGCCGGGCAATCGCCGCCTCGGAGGACTCCTTGATGGTGTCGGAGAGGTTGACCAGTCCGGCGAAGGCGCCGTCGACACCGATCATGATGGCGGTGGCACCGGTTTGCTGGGCCTCGCGCAGTCTCAGGTGGTCTGACTCGTTGAGCTGGACTCCGTTTTCCCGCATCCAGCTCGACCGTCCCGCAACCACGGTCCGGTCTCCAATGCGGGCCTTGACCCCGCCACCGGGGGCGGAGGTGAACGCTGTGGCCTTTGCCAACGGTGCCTCTGCACGCGCCGCCGCAACGATGGCGTGGGCAATGGGGTGCTCTGAACCCGATTCCGCGGCGCCGGCCAGGGCCAGCAGCGTGGCGGCATCGAAACCGGCGGCCGGGACGGTGGAAGTGACCGCGAGGTTGCCCTCGGTGATGGTTCCGGTCTTGTCCAGCAATACGGTGTCGATCTTGCGGGTGTCCTCCAAGACCTGTGGTCCGCGGATCAAGATGCCCAGTTGGGCCCCGCGTCCGGACCCCACCAGCAGGCCGATGGGGGTAGCCAGGCCCAGCGCGCAGGGGCAGGCGATGACCAGCACCGCGACTGAGGCGGCAACCGCGGCGTTGATATCCCCGGTGAATACCAGCCACAACACGAAGGTCAGCACAGCAATGGCCAGCACGATCGGAACGAAGACGGCGGAGATCCTATCGGCGAGCCGGGCGATGGGGGCCTTGCCGGTCTGCGCCTGGGAAACCAGTCGGCCCATCTGGGCCAGGGTGGTGTCCTTGCCGACCCGGGTGGCGCGCACCAGCAGGCGGCCGGAAGTGTTGATGGTGGCGCCGGTGACGGTGTCTTCCGGTCCGACCTCGACAGGCACCGATTCTCCGGTGACCAGTGCCGTGTCCACGGCGGAGTGGCCGGTGACCACGAAGCCGTCGGTGGCGATCTTTTCACCCGGGCGCACCACGAACTCGTCGCCGGGCACCAGTTCGGCGGCGGGGATCTTCGTTTCGACACCATCGCGCAGCACGACGGCTTCCTTCGCGCCGAGGTCCAGCAGCGTCTTCAGTGCGTCCCCGGCCTTCGACTTGGCGCGCGCCTCCAGAAAGCGTCCCAAAAGCAGGAACGTCGCCACGACGCCTGCGGTCTCGAAGTACAGGGCGTGTTCGCTCATCGGCATGCCGATGTGGGCGGTCAGCATCGGGTCAACCGCCAATTGCCACAGGGAGAAGAAGTACGCGGCGAGCACCCCGATCGACACCAGCGTGTCCATCGTGGAGGCCAGGTGCCGCGCATTGATCGCGGCGGCGCGGTGGAACGGCCAGGCCGACCAGAAGACTACGGGCGTGGCCAGAACCAACGCGACCCAACCCCAGTGGGGGAACTGCGCCGCAGGGATCATGGAAATGATGAACAACGGAACCGTGAAGATCGCGGCACCAACCAGTCGCTTCTTCAGGTCGTTTCCGCCGTGCCCGGTGATGTGGTCCGTGCGCGGGGCCTTGGGCGGTTCGACAGTGCCGATGGAAGCCGACTGCGCCTGGGAAGGCGCGGCGGCATAGCGGTCGGCCTTCAGGCTGGCCTGGTATCCGGCTGACTCCACGGTCGCAATGATCTGCTCGTCGCTGATGGATTCCGGGACCGTGATCCGCGCCGATTCCAGCGGCAGGTTCACCAGGGCCTCGACGCCGTCGATCTTGCCGAGCTTGCGCTCAACCCGTCCCACGCACGATGCGCAGGTCATGCCCTGGATATCTAGTTCTATGATGCGTTGGTTGGCGGGGAAGGTTGTTTCGTTGCTCATCTTTTCCGTTCCTGGGGCGGGCGATGGTCCGTGCATCTGGGTGCTCGCCCCGTGCGTTGGCAATCGGGAGTGGGCCTAGGCGTCTGTGGAGACGACGGTGTAGCCGGCCTCCTGGACTGCCTGGGTCAGCACTGCGTTATCCACCTGTGAGTTGGTGGTGACGTTGGCGGTCGAGGTGCCTCCTGCGGAGAGGAAGACCTCTACATTGGTGACGCCTTCAACTTCGCGCAGTTCCTCGGTGACGGATGCGACGCAGTGGCCGCAGGTCATGCCGTCGATCTTTAGGGTGATGTTGTTCTGGCTCATGATGCCCTCCGGTCGCGTGGTGATGGTGAGTCCTTCATTCGAGTTGCATCCGCAGCTCCCGCCGCAGCAACCGCCGTTAGATGTATCGCTCATGTTTTCTCCTGGGGAGTGGTTTCTTGGGTGTGTGGAATTCAGGGATCGCGTGTGCCCCCCTAGCGCAGCCCCCCTAGCGCAGCAGTCGGCCAATGGCCGTGGTGACCTCCGCGACCTTCTCGTCCACAAAGGACTGGTCGCCGGTTTCGATGCTCTGCGCTGCGGCGTTCACGACGCAATGGGAGACGTGTTCTTCGACTAGGCCGAGGCTGACCTTGTGCAGGGCAGCGTTGATGGCGGAGATCTGCGTGAGGATGTCGATGCAGTACTTGTCTCCATTGACCATCCGATTGACGCCGCGGACCTGGCCCTCGATGCGGTTGAGGCGCTTCAGCAGCGCTTCCTTGTTGGCTGTGTATCCGTGGCCGACATGCTCGTCGATCGGAAGGGTGATGTTTTCCATACCCCAAATAATACCCCCTGAGGGTATTAAGTCAAGTACCCCCATGGGGTATCCGATTTGTGCCGGGTTGATAGTTTTGGATCATGCAGATCAACGAGAACCAGCCCTTCGTCCCTGTCATTTTGGGCGGTGACATCGGCGCGTACTCGTTGGCGCGCGAGTTCCACGAGCAGTACGACGTGCTTTCGGTGGTCGTCCCCTCGGTGATGACCGGCATTACCGAGCACTCGCGGGTCCTGGTGCCGCGGCCCTTCGCCCGGCAGGACGATCCGGCGGCGTTCGCCGCCTTCGTGTCCGGGCTGGGACGCGAATTCGGCGGCACCAACGGTGCCAAGCGGCCGCTGTTGCTCTTGGGTGCCGCCGACCAGCACATCCGCTTCATCGCCACCCATGCCCAAGAGCTCGCCGAATGGTTCACCATCCCCTATGTGGGCAATGCGGAGTTGGACCGGGCCACGGAAAAGGATGCTTTCTACGAACTTTGCCGCGACCTTGGCGTCAGCTACCCGGCCACCGTGGTCCACGACTGTGCCGGGGCATCCGCGGATCCGGTGGCTCTTGAGGCGGAGCTTGCCGCCGAGGGGGTTCCGTTCCCGGCCATCGTAAAGCCCTCGGACGGAGTGGCCTGGGGTGCACTGGAGTTCGCGGGCAAGAAGAAGGTCCACACCGTCGCATCGCTGGCGGAATTGACTGAGCTCATCGCCAACGCCTCCAACGCCGGGTACGCCGGCACCTTGGTCATCCAGGACCTGATCCCGGGCGATGACAGCGGCATGCACCTGGCCACGTTCTTCAGCGACCGAAGCGGCAAGGTCCGATTTGTCTCCTGCGGGCGGGTCATCGTCGAGGAGCATGCCCCCGGCGCGCTGGGAAACTCCGCTGCCATTGTCACTCAGCCCAACGAGACGGCGGTTGCCGAAGGGTCCCGGTTGCTCGACGCCCTCGGCTGGACCGGCTTTTCCATGTTCGACATGAAGTTGGACCCGCGCGACGGGACCTACAAGTTCTTCGAACTGAACCCGCGCCTGGGCCGCAACCACTTCTATATCACCGCTGCCGGCCACAACGTGACGCGCTTCTACGTCGAGGAATACCTTCGCGGCGGATTATCCGGGGGAGCGGAGCTAGAGGTCGCGGAGAACTTCCACCTCTACAACATCCTCCCGCTGCGCCTTTTGCGTCGCTACCTTCCGGGCGACATGAAGAACGAGGTCGAGGAACTCATTTCGGCCAAGCGCTATAGCCACCCGCTGTACTACAAGAAAGAAACCAATCCCCGCCGCTGGTTCTACATCCTGGTGAGCACGGTAAACCACTACCGCAAGTTCAAGCGCCACCACCCGGCATCCTAGAGTTCCCCTCCCCTTCGGGCGTAGAGTGATTGCACTTTAGTTCCGCAAGGTTCAAGGGAGAAAAACATGGGTGACTACAAGTTGTACACGGATGCCGAGCGCGCCACCTACTTGGCGCCTTCCTGCGAACGATGCGGGCAGCATCGCCATATCGTGTGGGAGGACAAGGGCGAGAACGAGGCCCATTGGGCACCACGCGATGCAGGTTGTTCCAACGAGGCCTGCACGGGGTGACCCTGGAGGCCCCTGCACCGGAAACCACGAGGCAGTCGTTCCTTGCGACCTATGGAGCGCAAGGAACGACTGCCTCTTCTTTTCAGGTTCCTTAGGACCCGGGGGCCGATGACATGTCCATCCAGCCCACTTCCCACTCGTGGCCGTCGGGATCCAGGAAGGCCACCGAGTACATGCCCGGGAACTCCTCCGCTGCCTCGCGGTAGATGGTTCCGCCATGTTCAAGTGCGCGGCGTGCGTACTCGTCGACTTCCTCACGGGTTTCCCCGCTGATGGCATTGAGCACCTCACGCGGGCCGGCGCCGTAGGTGGGTTTGTCTCCGTTGCGCAGGAACGAGGAGTAGAACTCCTCGGTGAGCACCATGACCCAGATGGTCTCGGTGATCATCCATGCGGAGGCCACGTCGTTGGAAAAGTCGGTGTTCTTTTCAAATCCCAGCCCGGCATAAAACGCATCCGAGGCAGTGAGGTCCTTGGTGGGAAGATTGACGAAAATCATGCGGGCCATGGGGCCGGCTCCTTTGCTTGGGGGAAAGGGGGTGCATGGGCGTGAAGTGCGAAACCGTCACGAACCCATAATGCTCGGGCCATGGGGGTCGGGGCAAGGGTTGCGGGATCCCTGCGCTTGCACGGGGAATGTGGTGACCGCCGTGGGTGCATTTGGGGTTCAGCTGACCAGGAATCTCACCTAAGCTGGGGAGCGCATGGTGAAGGGGATCACACTGGGTGTCAGTCGGTACTCCACGCCTTGGCTCCTTGTTCCCCGGAAGGTGAAAAATGCGTCTCAATTCTCCGGCATCGCCGGCACTGCAGCGCAGTGCGCTGGCGGCCCACGAGACGCTGGGAATCGGGGCGCTCGACCACGTGGCTTGGAAATTGCGCGACGTTGTTCGCGAATCATGGCTGCGGTCCCTGGAATACAAGGGCAAGGCCGAATCCAACGCCCACACGGTGCTCAGCGACGATGCCCTGCGCGAATTGCGGAGCACCTCGCCGTTGCGGCTTGTTCTTCCGGTTTTTGACCGGCTCCTTCTCGAACCGGCACGGGAGACCGGGTTGATCCTGGCCATCGGGGATCCCACGGGACGCCTACTCTGGGTCAAAGGAGACAGCCAGGCCTTGCAGGACGCCGAATCCATGGCTTTTGTGCCCGGTGCCGATTGGTCCGAACGCACAGTGGGTACCTCGGCGCCGGGCACGGCGCTTGCCACCCGAGGCGGAGTGCAGGTTTCAGGTGCGGAACACTTCGACCCCATTGCCCAACGCTGGAGCTGCACAGCTGTCCCCATCCATGCGCCAGGCACCGGGGAAATACTCGGCGTCGTGGACATTACCGGCGGCGAGGAAGCCGTCGCCGCACATTCACTGGCACTCCTGAAAGCGGCGGTGGCGGCGGCCGAGTCCGAGTTGCGCTGGCACCAGGAAAAAGTCGAACCGTCGCAAAGGTCCTTTATTGTTCCTTCGGCCTCCCGGGTGAAATCCGAACCGGTATCGAGGTCAATGCTTCGGCTGACCTCCGGCGCCGGAGCGGAGCTCCACCGCGGCGACAAGGTCATTGATCTAAGTACCAGGCACGCGGAACTGCTCGCGTTGCTGAGTTGGCATCCCCGCGGGCTAACCGGCGAGGAATTGGTCGAGTTGTTGCATCTCAATCCCGATGCCGCCGATGTGGGAACGCTCCGGGCGGAAATGGTCAGATTGCGCAAGGTCTTGGCGGAATTCGATCCACTGCTGGTACCCCTTTCTCGCCCGTATCGGCTCGGGAGTATGCCGCAAAGCGACGCCCGGGAGGTGCTGCTAGCCATAGAAGGCGGTGACCTCGACGCAGCGTTGGCCCATTTTGCGGGTCCGGTCCTCCCGCGCTCGCAGGCCCCGGGCATCGAGGTGATCCGAGACGAGGTCTTTGCCGCCCTGCGGCAGGGGATGCTGCAGGATGGCACCGATGCGCAACTTCTTCGCTTCCTGGAGCTGCCCGAGGTGCAGGACGACGAGGAGGTCCTCGGAACCACGTTGCAGGTGCTGCCCGCCCGCTCGCCCCGCCGGGCCATGGTGGTTGCCGCGCTTGAACGGCTCGAAACCCGTTCTTAGTCGGTGAACATCGGCGGGGTGTAGCCGGCGGTGCGCAGTTCGGGGTGCCAGTACAGGTTTCGTTCCGGGTCTCCGCGGGGCTGCCCGGCCCGGGCAATGACGTACGGGATCCCGTTGACCATTCTTAGGGTGATCAGGCCGGAATGGACCTGCAGATGATGGAAAGCGCAGGTCAGACATCCATTGTCCACGCTGGTGGGCCCGCCCTCCTGCCAGGGCTTCACATGGTGGGCCTCGGTGGTTGCGGCAGGACGGTGGCAGCCGGGGACCACGCAGCCGCGGTCGCGGATGGCCAGGGCCTTGCGCTGCGCCGGGGAGAAGCTGCGTGCCTCCCGTCCCAGATCTAGGATCTCCCCCTCGGTGCCGAGCACCGCGGGGAGGATGTCGCCGTTGCAGGCGAGGCGGCGGATGCTCGCGGCGGAGATCGGGCGGCCGTGGTCGGTGATCCCGGCGTCCTCGCATTGGCCCAGCAGGGCGCGGTAATCGATCAGCACCCCGACCTTCACGCGCAGGCCCCCGGATTCGGGGACGCCGGTGCCGTTCAGGGTGCCGCTGATGGCGGCGATTACCCCGTCCAACAGCAGTTGGGGGGCGGTGCGCGGGTCGCGGGCCTCCCACCACGTCGAGGTGTCCCAGGGTTTGGCGGTGGGGTTCGCAGCATTCGTGCCGTCGGCGGTGGCGGGGGGTCCGCACGCCCATTCGCTTCGCGGGACCAGGTCCGGGCTCGTGCCCGGGGCCACTGCCCACTCGGGCGCGGGCATGCCGACCGGAGCGGCGGCGTCGGAGACCTGCGCTGCGTCGGGACCCGGGCCGCTGGCGCCCGTGGTGCCGGTGCCGGGATCGATGGCGAGACCGCCGGTAGAGGCGGAGGCGGGCGGGAGCTTGTCGGAGCGCGGGTTGGTCCAGGCCTCGGCGAAGGCGAGGATCGTTTCGGAGTCGATGGGGTCGCAGCGCAACAGGTACTCGTCGCAGCCGTCGCGGTAACCGCGGTAAACCATGCCGCGCTTGGCCAGGATCTCCTCGTCGGTGATCGGGGCGCCGTTCTCCGCCAGATAGGTGCCCCAGTCGGCGAGAGCCTTGTGGGAGTGCCTCGGCTCCCGGGTGCGGGCCTCGTGGACCAGGGATTCTTCGATGGCGGTGTTCAGGTTCGCCGCGTCGGGTCGTTCGGCGATGCGCGGCTGCATCGACTCCAGCCGCCCGGCCAGCTGCGCCAGGGTGCCCACGTCGGCGGACCCGTCGGCCGCGGCCCCGGCCAGCAGCGGGAACAGGGGCGCCGACACGCGTGCTGCGGGTTCATCTGGCGACCGGCGGTCCTGGCCATGGTCGGGAGACTCCGGCGGGGTGGGTGCCGGTGCGACGAGCAAACGGCCGCCGGTGATCCGGCGGCGGGCTTCGGTGGCCGAGATGTGCAGGTGCGCCTGCAACCAGGAGGCGGTGTCGCGGTGCGGTGCCATCCCCGGGCATATCCGTTCAGGAGGAACTTCCGCGGTGCCCTCGGCCAAGGCGCCGGGGTCGGCGGCCAGCGCGTCGATGGCGGCCGCGGTGTCCGGGTCCAGCCGGTGCACCTGGTTCGCATCGGCTCGGAAGGCGGTGCGCAGCTGCTCGTAGGCGATCGCCCGGTTCCCCTGTTCCAGCAGGCCCAGCAACAGTGCGGCGGATGCCGCGTCCGGCTCCAGCCCGTCGAGCTCCCGCTGCGCGGCACGCAACCGGGCCACCGCGTCGGCGAGGTGGCGGATCGCGGTGTCGGTGCGCGCATGCCCCCTCGGGGGGATCGGTGCAGCGGAAGTCCTCATGCGCTCGAGTGTGCTCCGCCCACGACCCGGGCCGCTGCCGGAACGGGGAAATGTGGGGGAGAGTGGACGCGGGCAACTGTGGCGGCGGGCGAAACGGGTCATGGTGCAACGTGGATTGCCGGCACATGACGGGTGCCGGGGATAGTTCGGAGGTGCCCGGCGCCGTGGAAGGGACTGATGCAACCTTGCCGCAACGTTGGTGTGAGTAGGCTCACGTCCAGAGTCGCACCACACCACCGATTGCAAGGAGTCGTCATGACGGTCTACGCCAACCCCAACACCGAGGGTTCCCTGGTCCAGTTCAAGTCCCGCTACGAGCACTACATCGGGGGCCAGTGGGTCGCCCCGATCAAGGGCGAGTACTTCGAGAACATCACCCCGGTCACCGGCAAGGGCTTCTGCGAGGTCGGCCGCGGCACCGCCGAGGACATCGAGGCCGCCCTTGACGCGGCAGAGGCCGCAGCCGGACCCTGGGGCAAGACCAGTCCGGCGGCACGCGCCGTGATCCTGAACAAGATCGCGGACCGCATCGAGGAAAACCTGGAGATGCTCGCAGTCGCCGAGACCTGGGACAACGGCAAGGCGGTGCGTGAGACCATCAACGCCGACATGCCGCTGGCCGTCGACCACTTCCGCTACTTCGCCGGCGCCATCCGCGCCCAGGAGGGCGGCCTCTCGCAGATCGACGAGCACACCACCGCCTACCACTTCCACGAGCCGCTCGGCGTGGTCGGGCAGATCATCCCCTGGAACTTCCCGATCCTCATGGCCGTGTGGAAGCTGGCCCCGGCCTTGGCGGCGGGTAACGCCATCGTGCTCAAGCCCGCCGAGCAGACCCCGGTCTCGATCCTGGTGCTCATGGAACTGATCGGCGACCTGCTCCCGGCCGGCGTGCTGAACGTGGTCAACGGCTTCGGCGTCGAGGCCGGCAAGCCGCTGGCCTCCAACAAACGCATCCGCAAGATCGCCTTCACCGGCGAGACCACCACCGGCCGGCTGATCATGCAGTACGCCTCCGAGAACCTCATCCCCGTCACCCTGGAACTCGGCGGCAAGTCCCCGAACATCTTCTTCGAGGACGTCGCGGCCAAGGACGACGCGTTCTACGACAAGGCCAAGGAAGGCTTCACCATGTTCGCGCTGAACCAGGGCGAGGTCTGCACCGCCCCCTCGCGCGCCCTGGTCCAGGAATCCATCTACGACACGTTCATGGCCGACGTCGTGGAGCGCACGCAGGCCATCAAGCAGGGCAACCCGCTGGACACCGAGACCATGATGGGTGCCCAGGCCTCCAACGACCAGCTGGAAAAGATCCTCTCCTACCTGGACATCGGCAAGGCCGAGGGCGCCAAGGTGCTCACCGGCGGCGGCCGCGCCGAACTCGAGGGCGACCTGGCCGGCGGTTACTACGTGCAGCCGACCATCTTCGAGGGCCACAACAAGATGCGCGTCTTCCAGGAAGAGATCTTCGGCCCCGTCGTCTCGGTCGCCAAGTTCTCCGGCTACGAGGACGCCATCGAGATCGCCAACGACACCCTCTACGGGCTGGGCTCGGGGGTGTGGAGCCGCAACGGCAACACCGCATACCGCGCAGGCCGCGACATCCAGGCCGGCCGCGTCTGGGTCAACCAGTACCACGCCTACCCGGCGCACTCGGCGTTCGGCGGCTACAAGTCCTCGGGCATCGGGCGCGAAAACCACAAGATGATGCTGGACCACTACCAGCAGACCAAGAACCTGCTGGTCTCCTACTCCGAGAACAAGCTCGGTTTCTTCTAAACCGCCCTGGGGTCGGCGGCCGGAAAGCCGCCGACCCCTCCAATGCGCACCACCCCCGCACGTGAGCACCACCCGCTTTCCGCCCTGCTTCCGTGGTGCGTGATCAGGGGCCAGTCACCTTCCGGTGCACGAACCCCCTGTCCCCGCGCCATCAACCAATGACAAGGAAATACTGATGAGCACCATGCGCGCAGCCATAGTCGAGAACTTCGGCGACGAACTCACCGTTGGAACCACCGAGATCCCCGAGCCAGGCCCTGGCCAGGCGCTGGTCAAGGTCATCGCCTCCGGCGTTTGCCACACCGACCTCCACGCCGCCGAGGGCGACTGGCCCATCAAGCCGATCCTCCCGCTGGTCCCCGGACACGAGGGCGTCGGCAACGTCGTGAAGATCGGCGAAGGCGTCACCGAGGTCAAGGTCGGCGACCTGGTCGGCAACGCCTGGCTCGCCAGCGCCTGCGGCAGCTGCGAGTACTGCGGCACCGGCTGGGAAACCCTCTGCGAGTCGCAGCAGAACGGCGGATACTCTCTCAACGGTTCCTTCGGCGAATACATGCTGGTGGATGCGAAGTTCGCCGCACACATCCCCGAGGGTTCGGACCCGTACGAGATCGCCCCGGTGCTCTGCGCCGGCGTGACCGTCTACAAGGGCCTGAAGCAGACGGAAGTGAAGCCCGGCCAGTGGGTCGTCATCTCCGGCATCGGCGGGCTCGGGCACATCGCAGTGCAGTACGCGGTCGCCATGGGCATGCGGGTCGCCGCGGTAGACGTCGCCGAGGAAAAACTGGCCCTGGCCCGCAGCCACGGCGCCGAGGTCACCGTCAACGCGTTCGCGCAAGACCCGGCCGAGGCCATCCAGGCGGCCACCGGCGGCGCCCACGGGGTGCTCGTCACCGCGGTGCACCCGGCGGCATTCGGCCAAGCCATCGGCATGACCCGGCGCGGCGGAACCATCGTGTTCAATGGCCTGCCGCCGGGGGACTTCCCGGCACCGATCTTCGACATCGTGCTCAAGGGCCTGACCATCCGCGGATCAATCGTCGGCACCCGGCAGGACATGGACGAGGCGCTGGAGTTCTACGCCCGCGGCAAGATCAAGCCCACCTTCCACACCCGCCCGCTTGAGGACGTCAACGCGGTCTTCGACGAAATGAAGCACGCCAAGATCGATGGCCGCGTGGTCATCGACTACGTCAACAAGTAGCGGACGCCCAGCCCCCTGCCCCGTGGAACCAGGGCAGGGCCAGTGCAGGAACCGTTCCACACCTCCCGCCCGGCACCGATCCCCCAAGACGGTGCCGGGCGGTGGTGTCTGCCATTGGAAACACCCACAAGCACAAGGGAGCACGACCATGGAAAACGTCATCGAGTCGGCGCCGGCGATTGCCGGCGAGGAATTTTCGCGGGTGGCGCTCGGGCAGGAGGCCGCTGACCTGTTGCGCAAGCTCTGGAACCGGCACGGGCCGCTGATGTTCCACCAGTCCGGCGGCTGCTGCGATGGGTCCTCGCCCATGTGCTTCCCGGCCGGGGAGTTCAAGACCGGCGATTCGGACATCCTGCTGGGCACGTTCGCGCTGCCGGACGGCGAGGACGGTGCGTTGGGCTCCCTGGACTTCTGGATGAGCCGGGAGCAGTTCGAGTACTGGAAGCACACCAAGCTGACCATTGATGTGGTTCCCGGACGAGGCTCGGGGTTCTCCGTGGAAGCGCCCGAGGGCAAGAGGTTCCTGATCCGCAGCGAGATCATCGAGTTTCCTGAACGCTAAAGGCGGCTCCCACCCGCAGGAAAGCACCGCAGCGTACCGTCAGGCACGTATCCCGGAAGCTAGGCCGCGGTTTACGTGCAAGCCTTAGGGGGGTAAGCGGCGCCCGGTTTGGCCAACTCCATTGGCAGGCGAAAGCGGGGTCGGGATTGACGGCCAGGGTTCCCTGGATCCCGGTGGCCACGGGGAACGGGTCTCTGCATACCCGGTGTGGCGTCATACCCGGTGTGGCGTCGATTTCGGGTCTCCGGCGATCGCCCGCAACAGAGGTAGATGCTCCGATGAGCGGATTCATTCGGCGACGTTGCAGCTTTCCCGCATGCCAGTCCGCTCCTTCAATGTCGACCACTCTGCCCCCGGATCGCGCCCGGGGCCGTGGGACCCTTCGTAATATAACAAAATGATAACGGTATTTCGGGCCTTTTTCGGGTCCCGCTCGACCCCCGCGCTTCCTTAGTCGCCCATGGGATGCCTCCGAATGGGCCGGCAGCCCCGGCGTTGGCCGATTCTTGTCAAATCCCCGGACTCGGGGTTGAGTTCTGCTGACATATGGCTACGTTGGAATGGATGGTTGAAGAACTCGAAAACACATTGTCCGAGGCAACATTCCGCCAACCAGCAGTATCCGACGGCCGCGCCCTGTGGCAGATGGCCCACGACAGCCAAGTACTGGACGTGAACACTTCGTACGCGTACCTGCTCTGGGCCCGCGACTTCGCCGAGACGTCGCTCATCGCCGAAATCGACGGTGCCCCGGCCGGCTTCGTCACCGGCTACCTGCGCCCCGAGGACCCGGGAACACTCATGGTGTGGCAGGTCGCCGTGGGTGCCGACTTCCAGCAGCGCGGCCTGGCTGCGGCCATGCTCGACGAATTGGCAACACGCAGCGGCGCGGAACTGCTCGAGACCACGGTCACCGATGACAACGCGCCTTCCAACCGGCTGTTCACCCGTTTCGCCGAACGGCACGGTGCCGAACTGACCCGGACGGCGTTGTTTACCCCCGAGCTCTACCCGGACGACCACGACACCGAGTACCTGTACAGGATCGGCCCGCTGGGGCATGGCACCAATTCACCGGTGCCTGAACTGGCTGCCGCCGGAAGCCGCTAGCGGCACCATTTCCTGACCACGCCGTATCCATTGCGGCCAGCGGGCGGCCCGACCTGCCCGCACCACCATCAGTATCTTCGCACCGAGGCCAGCTCCTTCGAGGACCGGCCGCAGCTTTGTCATACCTATTGAAGGGAAAGACCATGAGCAATATTTTTGAAACCCTGGAATCCGAAGTCCGCAGCTACTGCCGCAGCTGGCCCGTCGTGTTCACGCACGCCAAAGGCGCCACGCAGACTTCCGAGGACGGGACCGAGTACCTGGACTTCTTCTCCGGCGCCGGCGCCCTGAACTACGGGCACAACAACCCCGCGCTGACCAAGCCGTTGCTGGACTACCTTTCCAGCGGCGCGGTCGTCCACTCGATGGACATGATGACCCCGGCCAAGCGAGAGTTCCTTGTGACGTTCCAGGAACTGATCCTCAAGCCGCGCCACCTTGACTACAAGGTCATGTTCCCGGGCCCGACCGGCACCAACACGGTGGAGGCCGCCCTGAAGCTGGCCCGCAAGGTCACCGGGCGCCAGCACATCCTCTCCTTCACCAACGCGTTCCACGGCATGACCCTGGGCTCGCTGTCGGTCACCGGCAACTCGCTCAAGCGCAAGGGCGCCGGCATCCCGCTGACCAACAGCTCCAAGATCCCCTACGATGACTACTTCGACGGCACCACCGCCGACTTCATGTGGCTCGAGCGGGTCCTGGAGGATTCGGGCTCCGGCGTGGACAAGCCGGCCGCCGTGATCGTCGAAACCGTGCAGGGCGAAGGCGGCCTGCGTGCCGCCCGCATCGAATGGCTGCGCAGCCTCGCGGCGCTGCTCAAGCGCCACGACATCCTGCTGATCGTCGACGATGTCCAGGCCGGATGCGGCCGCACCGGCACCTTCTTCAGCTTCGAGGAAGCCGGGATCGAGCCGGACATCGTATGCGTCTCCAAGTCGATCTCCGGCTACGGGCTGCCGATGGCGTTGACGCTGTTCCGTCCGGAACTGGATGTCTGGGAGCCGGGCGAGCACAACGGAACCTTCCGCGGCCACAACCCGGCCTTCGTCACCGCCACCGCCGCGCTGCGCACCTACTGGGCCGACGACAAGTTCCAGCAGCAGCTGGCGGGCACCATCGAGACGCTGCACCGCGGACTCGAGGAAATCGCTGGCACCGTCGAGGGCGCGGGCCTCCGCGGCCGCGGCCTGCTCGTGGGCATCATCTTCCCGGATCTGGAGACGGCTTCCAAGGTCGCCGCCGAGGCCTTTGCGAACGGACTGCTGGTCGAGACCTCCGGTCCCGATGACGAGGTCGTCAAGCTCATGCCGCCGCTGACCGTCACCGACGAGGAACTGGGCCGCGGCCTGGCGATCCTCGCCGCGGCAGTGCGCACCGTCGCCGGCACCCCGGCGCTGGCCTCCGCCTAATCACCCCCCCGACTTCCATGGCCGGCAACGGCCGCCGAGTACACTATCGATCCCCTTGGAGGACACATGCTGGTTACCAACCTGAACGACCTGAACGACACCGACCGCGACGTCAAGTCGGAGACCTGGCGCAGCCGCCGCATGGTGCTTGCGGGGGAGGGCGTCGGCTTCTCCTTCCACGACACCGTGATCTACGCCGGGACCACCTCGACGTTCCACTATGCCAACCACATCGAGGCCGTGTACTGCGTGCAGGGCGAGGGGACGCTGACCAACGAGGAGACCGGTGAGGTGCACCAGTTGGGCGACGGCACCATGTACCTGCTCAACGGCAATGAGAAGCACACCGTGCGCGCCACCACCGAGCTGCGCATGGCCTGCGTGTTCAACCCGCCGGTGACGGGCCGCGAGATCCACGACGAGAACGGCGTCTACCCGCTGATCGTCGAAGAGGCGGTTTCGGCTTCCTGACCCGCATCGGGGGGCCATTCGCCCCCCGTGGACTTGCCTGCCCCACGGGGCAGGGCAGTGCGATGTGCCGGCCCCGAAGGGTCCGGCACATCCGTGTCTGCGCGGTACGGCGCAGACAAGTTAAAAAACCGAGGAGGAACGGACATGACGGAGACATTGCGTCGCCACCACGATGCGTATCCAACACGAACAGGCAGCAACTACATGGTGCTTGATCGCCCGGGCCCGGTGGCCTGGGGAACCGCGGCCGATGGACCCATTGACGCGCAGACCCTGCAGGGTTTCGAGTCCAAGGGCTATCTGGCCATCGACCAGCTGGTGGACCCCGAGGAGTTGGAGGTTCTCCGGGTGGAGCTGCGCCGGATGTCGGAAGACCCGTCGGTGAGGGCCGACGAGCGGACCATCATCGAGGCGAAGTCCCAGGAGGTGCGCTCGATCTTCGACGTGCATCGGACCAGCGAGGTCTTCAAGAAGATCGCCAACGACCCCCGCGTGGTGGGCCGGGCCCGGCAGATCCTGGGCTCGGAGGTCTATATCCACCAGTCCCGGGTGAACTTCAAGCCGGGCTTCGAGGGCAAGGAATTCTCCTGGCACTCGGACTTCGAGACCTGGCACGCCGAGGACGGCATGCCGGACCCGCGGGCGGTGAGCATCTCGATCTCGCTGACCGACAACTACACGTTCAACGGGCCGTTGATGATCATGCCCGGCTCGCACAAGAAGTTCATTTCCTGCGGTGGCGAAACGCCGGAGGACAACTACAAGAAGTCCCTCATCATGCAGGGAGCAGGAACCCCTGACAAGGAGACGCTGACCCGGTTCGCCGATGAATACGGGATTGACGTGCTCGAGGGCAAGGCCGGCGGGGCAGTGATGTTCGATTCGAACTGCATGCACGCCTCGAACGGCAACGTGAGCCCGTACCCGCGCTCGAACATCTTCATCGTGTTCAACAGCGTCGAAAACACGTTGGTCGAACCGTTCGGCGCGGACCAGCCGCGCCCGGACTACATCGGGGTCCGGGACTTCACCCCGGCCGGCTAGCTCCGGCGTCCGGCTTCGGGCCGTTCCCAGGACTCGATGTCCCCGGGGACGGCCCCGAAGGCGGGGTGCAGCCGGGGCGGGTCAGCCGCTGCCAACAGGGCCTGGCGATCCGGATCGCGCACCGCCAGCTTGCCCAGCAGGTGCTCGCGCTCGTAGCCGACCTGACCGGCGGTGACCGTCAGCAGGCGGATCGGGCCGCGGGCAGGCGGGCGCAAAACCAACGCCCGGTTGAAGTTGTAGCCGCGCGCATCTGCCTCCAGGGCGATGCCCTCGAGGTAGTTTCCGACCGCGGCGAGTGGATCTTCCGTGGCCCGGAAACGCTGTAATTGCGGGTGGTTCCGGTAGCCCGTGGTCTTTCCGTCCAACACCTTCTGCGCCAACAGGGTCTCCCGCCAGCAGGCGAGCAGGCCCTTGGTGTCCAGGTATTGGGGGTGCAGGCTCCATAGGCGCATCCACCCATCCTAGCGATGCGTCGGAAACACCGGGCCCCCCGGTGCCGTAAACAACAGCGGACTTTCCACGCGGCTCTGGTGCAATGATGGGATGAATGAAGAAATCTCACGCGAAAATGCAGGCCGGGTGACAGATGGGCCCTTCGAACTCTCCTTGCAATTGCGCTGGTCGGACATGGACGCGCTGGGGCACGTCAACAACGCGCGAATTGTGACACTCATGGAAGAGGCAAGGCTGCGTTGGTCACGACCCGATGCGCACACCGGGCGGTTCGAATTCGGTTTGGTCGTGGCCTCGCTGCAGGTGGACTACCTCCGCCCGGTTCTCTATCGGCCGGAGATCCGCATTCGGGTCGGGGTGGTGCGCATCGGCACCAAGTCTTTCACTGTGCGCCACTCCGGTTATATGGACGGCCAGCCGGTGTTTGACGGGACCACGGTGATGGTTCCACTAGCCGAGGACGGGGTGTCATCGCGAGCGCTGAGCAAGCCGGAGCGCGGCTGGCTTGAGAGTTCGCTGATCCAGGCCCGGACCTGATTTTCCGCACCGAAGGTTTACCGTAGCGGATCTCTTGCGCCAGAAGATCTCGGGTTCGGTGAAGACGCTTGGGCGATATCCTCTCCACGCCCTCGGATTCCGATCGCAAGCATTTTCGTTCGGCGGTACCCGGTGGAGAATTGACCCATGCTTAAGGCATCCAACAGCTACCTCTGGGCTCTCGTCGTTGCCCTGTATTTTCTGGAGTACGGGGTATGGCAGCTTGCCACTGATGAATTCGGGGCCGGGGTCATTTTCACGGTGATGGCGCTCGTATGGGTTGCGCTTGCCAGAGTGCAGTATCGCAAAACTCGCGCGAAAAAGCCGAAAATGAATCCGGCGGACCGCAGGTCGGATCGATGACTCCACGGCACATGCCGTCTAATTGTCGAAGTCGACTGCACGGAAGGCTGATCCTACGGGAGCAACTGCGCGCAAATTTTCCATCACCGCCAGATTCACTTGCCATAGTGGCAAGTGACCATTACTCTTTCCACTATGGAAAGTAACTTAAGGGGTTCGTCGCCAGAAGAGGCGGCAAATGCCCTGGACACGCTGGCGTTCGACCGTAAGCGCCTCGCAGCGAGCCTTCAGACACCGTGGGTACTCTTGGCCGCTTTCGGAGCCGTAGGCGCGTGGTGGGTCTCAACGGCTGCGACCACCAACCCCGGTGAGAACTATGACCCGCCCTCCAGCAGCTGGCTGGCTCTCGTCGGGGCACTTGTGGTGGCACACCTAATCAGGCGCGAGACCGGTGTTGGCTTTCGCACTATGGGCGCGCATGCCAGCTGGGCTCTGGGCGGGATCGTTGCCAGCTGTCTTGCGCTCTTCAGCGTCTCACTCGGCTTCGTCTCGTTCGGTCTGCGGTGGCCGGTCGCATTGGCTAGCTTGGCCGCGTTTGCAACGACAACGTGGTTGGCCGGTGTCGCCTATCGGTCGGCGGTGGAGTTGTTGGCACGTGAACGAGGCTAGGTTCGATGACGTCATCCACGCCCCCGTGCGGTTGCGCATCTGCGGACTCCTGCGTCGGGTCGACCGTCTCGACTTCGCAGTGCTGCGAGATGCGCTGGAGATCGCTGACGCCACGCTTTCCAAACACGTGAAGATCCTCGCCTCGGCAGGCTACGTCTCTTCTGGCAAAGCAGCATCCTCGGATCGCAGCGACGCTCGCCAGATCACTTGGTTGTCCCTCACCGGGGCGGGGAGGTCCGCCTTCGACGCACACGTGCGGGAACTTCGGAAGATCGCGGGGCCATCCAGCTGAAAGCGGAGGCCCGGCACGCGGATCCCGGCACACCGGACCGGTGGTCGTACTTCGGTTAGGCATTCGGAAAGCAAGGAGTCAAACGAATGCGCAAAGCGCCATTTTGGCTCGTTGGTTTTTGAGCGCCAGGCCCGGGACAACGTCAGTATCATGGAGACACTCTCGATGAGTTGAGGACGCCAAGACGAAGACACCTGAGCCAGCAGGGGGGAGCCCGATCGTGACAAACGACAAAACACCGGACACCACCCCGGACGGACACCACCTCATCATCAATGGGAGAAAGTGGAGAGCGAGCGATCCCTCCATCCCTCCGAAACTTCGTCAGGAACTCGTCGAGGAACTTATGGCCGCCCGACGAGCCGTCAAGGCCCATGAGAGCGAGGCTCGGGCACGAGTCAATGATGCAAAGATCGCGCTGGGTGAGCGCGGCCAACCTTGGTGGGAGGCGCCCGAGCCCCAGGCCTTCGATGAAAGAATTTCTGCGACCATCCGAGCACTTCTGCGCAAGCGCATAGACTCGTCGATTTGCCCGAGCGAAGTCGCCCGAATCGTGAGTGGTAAGGGGGATGCTTGGCGAGACCACATGAGCGATGTCCGTCGTGTCGCGTCCGAGATGGCTTGCCACGGCGAGATCGTTGCAACCCAGAAGGGTATCCCGGTGGAAGCTGACAACGTTCGTGGTCCCATTCGCCTTAAGCGCGGTACCTCGGTTGGGGACATTCCCTCTAGCACCCGGTCCGAGTAGCCGAAGTCCATACCCGCATGCAGGAATCGATTTCATGTGAGAGGGACTTCGCGTGCTGGTTCGGACCCGTACGAACGGCGTATCCCCGTGCTCGGACGACAGATTGCAGTCGCGACGGGGGGACAGCCCCTATCGAGGCCTGATCACAGATCGGTAGGCATCCGCGCTACCCGATTCATGATGTTCCGCCATCGTCACTTCCCAGCCGGACCCGAAACAGTGCTCGAGAGAGATTGACCAAGGCCAACGGGAAACTCCTTTCGTACGGGGACGGGCAATACCCGGCTGGCGGATCGATCTTGGCGTTCGCGCTAGTTTCCCTAGATTGACCGATACCGGTCCATCTAGGGTTCACAAGGTGTAGAGGCCGGCGACTGGGAACTCGAGAGGTTGTTTCCAAGGCGACATTATGCAGCTTCTGGTTCCGGTAATCCCACGCATTGCGAAGGAACTCGAAGGATTCGGTCGCTGACCAATGGCTCGAATCGACTGTTCTAGATTTCGCGAGAATCCCCGGGAGACAGACGATCTTGGAAAACCTCGTCATATTCCATAACGGTCAACGCGGCAATCTGAACTGCTTCAATCAGTGCCAATTCCGCTGCGCGGACATACGTGCTTTGGTGTTCGCTTTGCTCATCAACGACGCGCACATACCCATCTAGATAGGGAAGCACTTCAACGGCGTCGATCCCTGACTCTCGAAACCCATTGCAGACTATTCCCATTATTGAGGAAGCATCCATGCTGCGCAGGGCAGAGGACCACAGAAATGCAGCGACAGCCTCAAGAGCCGCACGCGGATGCTCGGTCTTTTCAACATCCCCTGACGGTTTGCGCACGAGGGCCGCCCGGTCATCGAGCAACTGGCGAATTATGCCTGGACGATAGAACTCGTTGGATGGTCCGATAAGACTGCCAAACCGGGCAGCCAGCATGTGAGCTGTAGAAAAATTTTCCGGATCTAATCGGTCAGGCTGCATTCGAATCTCCTGATTTCTTGTCGGAATTTCGGTTATGCACCAGAACATCAGCTAACGTATCCGAACTCAAGGTTTCGGAAGTCTCTTCCTGGAAACGAAGCTCAACTGCCGCTCAAGTCCGCAGGGCAGCGGCACTCAACCGCGTTTTTCCCCTAGTATCCAGAGATCGGCGAGGAGACTCGGCGGAACAGCGTCTTCAGTTTCGCGTGGGTCTGGGCCGATGATCAGAGGAACGGGCGCAGCGGGATGAGGATGGTTTCGCTGATCGGCGCGGCGAAGTTCCGTTCCTTCCACTCAGTCAGTGTCAGTTCCCTGCAGTTTGTGCTGTCGATTTCGAAGATCTTTTCCATGTCGGCTGCGAATGCCCGGTCGTGGATCTCCAAGTTCGTTTCGTAGTTCCCGGTCAGGCTCAGCCGGTCGATGTTGGCGGTGCCGATCGTGGACCAGTGGCCGTCGATGGTGGCGGTCTTGGCGTGGATCATCGCGTTGCGGTAGAGCAGGACGGTCACTCCTTCGCGTAGCAAGGATGTGTAGAACCCCCGGGAGAGCCAGTCCGCAAGGACGTGGTTTGAGTCTTCCGGCTGGATAAGCCTGACGTCGACGCCCCTCTTGCTGGCAGCGATCAGGGCGCGCAGGATTTGCTTGTCCGGGATGAAGTAGGCCGTGGTGATGTAAACGTGGCTCTGCGCGCGGTTGATCGCTTCCAAGTAGATGCCCCGGATCGGGTACACCAGGTGGGCCGGGATGTTGTTCACCGTCCGGATATGTGGGTCCCACGACTGCGGGGGGTGGTGCGGGATCTCCGGCTCTGCGCACACGGTATTCCAGACGCCCACAAAGGCCTGGCGCAGGTCCCACACGGAGGGACCAGTGATCCGCACATGGGTGTCGCGCCATTCGGTGGCGTACAGGTCCCCGATGTTGTATCCGCCCACGAAGCCGGTCTCGTCGTCCACGACCAATAGCTTGCGGTGGTCCAGCCCGGTGCTGCGCAGCGGGGTGAACAACCTGGACGGGCGCAGGACCGGGAAGCGGTAGACGTGGATTTTCGGGTGGAACCGGTAAAAAGATTGCGGAACAACGAGGTTGGCGAATCCGTCGTAGACGACGAAGACCTCCACGCCGCGCTCGGCGGCTTCGGCCAGCGCCTCCTTAAACCGCCTCCCGGTGTCGTCGGACTTCCAGATGAACGTCTCCAGGAAAACCCGGGTCTTGGCGCCCCGGATGGCGGCCAGCATATCGGCGTAGAGGTCTTCGCCGTAGGTGTAGATGGTCACCTCCGAATCCGCGACGCGTCCTTCGAATACCCCGGGCTGTGGGAAATTCGGGCGCTTCGTCCTTTGCCGGTGCTTGAAGGCATCGTAGAGGACCAAGGCGCCGACTACGGCGGCCTGCACGGCCAGGAACGCCATGACGAGTCGCGTGACCGACTTTTTCGCCGCGACTACTACGGGATCAGGTATCTCGGGAAGCATGACCCCAGCATAGCGGCGGGAGAATGCCGTGCGGTGCCACAGATGACGCAGGCTGTGACTGTGGACGTGGCCAGCCGCGGATTGCCAATGTGGCGTGGCCCTTATCAGCTGGAGGCCTTGCGCGCTGGTTGGCCGCGTTAGTGCAGGGTGATCCAGATGGTTTTGATCTGTGTGTACTGTTCGAACGCTTCCAATCCGTTGTCTCTCCCACCGAAACCAGAGGTCTTGTACCCTCCGAAGGGCGTCGTGATGTCACCCTCGCTGTAGCCATTCACGGCAACCGTTCCGGCCCGCACTCCTCGCGCCAGTCGCAGTGCGGTGTCGATGTCTCTGCTCCAGACCGTGGCCGCCAGACCGTACTCTGTGTCGTTGGCCAGACGAAGCGCTTCATCCAAATCGGTGAAACCAAGAACGGCGACGACCGGGCCAAAGATCTCCTCGCGGGCGACGGACATATCGGCGGTGACGTCGTCCAAGACCGTGGGTCCTATGAACCAGCCACCGGTTTCTTCAAGGACGCGTTTCCCGCCCGTGACGATTCGGGCGCCGGCGGTCTTGGCTTGATCGATAAATCCCAAGACACGATCCATGGCGTCCTCCTCGATCATCGCCCCGATGACTGTGGCGTCCAGCGTCGGGTCACCGACTTTGCGCGCCGAGGCTTCGCGGGCCAGGGCAGCGACAAAGGGGACCTTGAGGGATTCGTGCACCAGGATCCGTGACCCCGCTGAACAGTTCTGGCCTGCATTCCAGAACGCCGAATCGGCCAGGTCAGCAGCTATCTGGTCGAGGCGGTCGCCGTTGTCGGCGGTGATGATTTGCGGGTTTTTTCCTCCGCATTCGAGCACGATGTTCTTCAGGTTGCTGTTGGCGGAGTAGCGAAGAAATTCGCGGCCAATTTCCGTTGACCCGGTGAAAGTGATCATGTCGACGTCGTGGTGGAGGCCCAGTGCCTTGCCTGCCACATGGCCGAGTCCCGGTATGACGTTGAAGACGCCGTCCGGCAATCCCGCTTGGGTGGCAAGCTCAGCGATGCGAAGCGTAGTGAGCGATGCCAGTTCCGGCGGCTTGACCACTACGGAGTTGCCAGCCGCCAGCGCCGGCGCCAGTTTCCACATCAGCATGGCGGCCGGAAAATTCCACGGCAGTACTGCCCCGACAACGCCGATTGGTTCGCGGACGATCATTCCGACGTGCCCCGACCCCGTGGGTGAGGTTTTGCCGAAAACCTTGTCGATGGCTTCCGCGTACCAACGCAACGTATTGATCACGTCTGGGAGATCGAAGTCCCGGCAATCAGTGATCGGTTTGCCTGCATCCAGTGTTTCCAATTCCGCCAATTCCGCCACGTTTTTTTCGATCAGAGCCGCGAAGCGGAGCAGGGTATTCTTCCGGACGTTGGGGTCTGCCGTGCTCCAGGCACCTGATTCAAAAGCCGTGCGGGCGGAAGCGACGGCACGGTCCACGTCGGCCGGACCGCAGGCTGAGATGTTGGCGATGGCCTTGCCGGTTGCAGGGTTGAGTGTCTCAAAGGTGGCGGCATCGCTTGCGTCGGTGAATTGTCCGTCGATATAAGCCTGCCGGTGGATGCCATCCAGGGTCGTATTTGTCATTTTCCTGGTCCTCGCTGTCTGTGGTGAATATAGAGGGGGTGGATCGCTGCTCCGGCCGTGCGGCGTCGGGGTGTGGATGTGGAAGGCTTTTCGGGCGGTTTGCCCGGCCGGCATTTCCGAGGGTGTGGGCAAGGTCGGGAACACCGCGCCGCGCGCTTGTTTCCAATCGCGGCGCTGTTCGCGGTAGCGGGCGGTGCCCACTGGGTGTGGCGACGCTTCCGGGGCTATCGCGACAAGATGTCCACGCCGTGTCGGGCTGTAAACATTCCCGCGCCATCGGTTTCTCTGTGATCTTGATGGCAGTCGACTAAGGCCTGACATCGTTCCTGGTTATCAACTCGGCTGGATCGCAGCAAATCAAGACAGCGGCCCAAGAGCAGTCCGGCACCGTGATGGTCCATGTCGGGAACCTGGCGAGGCAATTGGCGAGCGCCCGTGTTTGACGTGCCGATCATGACTGCGATTTTCGCAGCCATCGCTACTTTCCACAACACCCTCTCACGCTACCTGTGGGCGCTGGATCGGCGGAGTCTGGTCTGGAGCCGGAGGTGGCCTGCCCGCCTGATCGTCAAGACACCGCATGCTTCAGCAACGGTTCAACCCATTGGCGTTTGCCGGGCTGCACCCGTAGCCGGACCATGGCCATCATTGCCGAACCGTCCCGATTTCGAACAGGTGTTGATGCGGGACCATCCTCGGGGGAACTCGTCCACCGAACCGGACAGTCGGGGCTCAGTACAAGAAAACCGCCAACCAATCGCGGTTGTGCGCGTGCACCAATACGAGGAACAAAACGAAGTCGAAGATTAGGTGCACTGAGACGACGTAGGTCAGCGACTTCGTCAGCTTGAAGGTGTAGCCCTGCAACAGCGCGAAGGGAAAGGTCAACAGCGGACCCCAGGCCTGGTAGCCGATCTCCCAGAGAAAAGACGAGAAGATCACCGCCTGCAGGACGTTGGCGAGCCAGTCCGGAAAGTGTCGCCGCAGCAGCGTGAAGGTGGTGCAGATAAAGAACAGCTCATCCCAAATGCCAACAGCATTCACGCCCAAGAAGAGCCGCCAAAAGATGATGGGATCCGATGCATCCGGCCAGTTTTGGTAGACCCCTGTGCTGATCAGGTACACCGGCAAAATGAGGTAGCCAAGTGCTACAACACCGATCAGGTACAGCTTGGCGGCCAATGGCCATTTGCGGCCGGTGTTCACCGGAAATTTGATGATCTCTTCACGGTAGGCAAAACGTGAGGTCAGCCATGGAACCAGCACGGCCAACCCGAGTGCACCACCCATGAGGACCATGTGCTGGATGCTCAAATCAGCATTCAACGGGACCAAGCTGATGATCACCAGTCCCACCGCAATGAGCGCCAAGTGGCGCGCGAGCGCGGGGTCGATGATCGCGGCCGTGATCAGGGCCAGGGCGAGTAGGCCGTAACCGACCGGGTCATTGCCGACCCCAAAAAGCAGAACTCCGGACGCCGAGAGCAACAATGCCGGCAAGAGTTTCCAGCTGAGCGCGGTACGGGGTGGTTCAGTCAGGATCGTTCTCACACCATTAGCATGCCAGCACCGCCCATATCGCAAAACCATTGACATGCATTCGGCCTGGACCGGAACCAACCCGCACTACGCGGGCCGCGTCGTAGGAGCCATCCGGGCGGGAAGGCAGCGGGCGCGCGGGTTCCGTGCCGGCGCGGCCGGGTCTAAACGTGCGGGGCGGGGCCGAAGCAGGACCGTGCCAAGGTCCCAAGGGCGCCGAAGCGTTAGCCCAGGTGCCCCGCCAAGCGTTCGCGCATCGCGGCGCTGGCTTCGTTCAAGCCAGCGATCTCCACGCGCTTACCGCCGGCCTCGTACTTGGCCGTGATGGCGTCGAGTGCCGCCAGCGTGGAAACGTCCCAAAGGTGCGAGGCGTGCATGTCGATGACCACGTTCTCGGGATCCAGCGCGTACTGGAACTGGGTGTAAAGGTCGTTGGACGAGGCAAAGAAGAGCTCGCCGTTGACCGTGTAGGTGGCGGTTTCGCCCGCCGCATCCACGGTGCGGGTCACCGTGACAAAGTGCGCCACTCGGCGGGCGAAGAGCACCATCGCGCTCAGCACGCCGGCGCCCACGCCCACGGCCAGGTTGTGGGAGGAAACCGTGGCCACCACGGTGATGAGCATGACCGAGGTTTCGCTCTTGGGCATGCGGCGCAGCGTGGAGGGGCGGATGGAATGCCAGTCAAAGGTCGCCCACGACACGAAGATCATGACCGCCACCAGCGCGACCATGGGGATCAGTGCAACCACGTCGCCAAAGACCACCACCAGCACCAGCAGGAAGACGCCGGCCAGGAACGTGGAAATGCGGGTCCGCGCTCCGGAAGCCTTCACATTGATCATGGTCTGCCCGATCATGGCGCAACCGCCCATGCCGCCGAAGAACCCCGTCACCAGGTTGGCCACGCCCTGGCCCCAGGCCTCGCGGGTCTTGCTGGAGCCGGTGTCTGTCACGTCGTCGACCAGCTTGGCGGTCATCAGGGATTCGAGCAGGCCCACGAATGCCACCGCCAGAGCGTACGGCGCAATGACCTGGAAGGTCTCAAAGGTCAACGGGATCTGCGGGAAGAAAAGCTCCGGGAGGCTTGAGGGCAGCTCACCCTTGTCGCCCACCGTGGGAACCGCAATGGCACTGAAGACAGTCACCAGGGTCAGCACCACGATCGCCACCAGCGGGGCCGGGACCTTCGTCGTAATCTTCGGCAGCCCAAAGACGATCAACAGGGCGAGGCCCAGCAACGGGTAGACCAGCCAAGGGACGCCCATGAGCTCGGGCATCTGGGCGATGAACACCAGGATCGCCAACGCGTTCACGAACCCGACCATGACCTGGCGGGGGATGAAGCGCATCAACTTGGCCACGCCCAACACCGCCAGTAGCACCTGGAACACGCCTGCCAGCAGGATGGCCGCGACTAGGTAGTGCACGCCGTGGCTGGCCACCAGCGGTGCGATGACCAGGGCCACCGCACCGGTGGCGGCCGAGATCATCGCGGGGCGCCCGCCCACCACCGCGATGGTCACCGCCATGGTGAAAGCCGAAAACAGTCCGACCCTGGGGTCGACCCCGGCGATGATGGAGAACGCGATCGCCTCCGGGATCAGCGCGAGCGCTACCACCAACCCGCCGAGGACCTCCACGCCGAGCAGCTTCGGGGAGCGCAGGGTGCGAAGCACCGACTGGCGTTCGACGGGCGTCGGCGCGGCGGTTGCGGTGGCGGGCAGGGAAGGCATGCGGGGGTCCGTTCGGAAGAATGGGCTTGCGGGGGCGCCGGCTTCGGTGGGACCCACCGGCGCAACTAAGGGGCAGGGTGTCGCACAAGCGGCGAAAACAGGGGATTCAGCCCAATTCTAGGGGAGTCGGGGGCACCGCGGGTGGCCAATGTGTCCGAGAGGACATTCCGAAGCTTGGCGAAACTGCCGCGCGCCGAAGGAGCCGAAAACCGCCGCAGTGAATTGCTGCCGGCTTCCCGGCCCATCGGGGGGCGGCGTCCAGGTGCTGCCACAGAGGGTCAAAACGGGGAAATGGCGTTTAGGATGAGGTAACAGATGAGGTAACAAGAGACCCGTCGCCATGTGGCACTGGCGGGATCCCTGAGGAACAGCCGGAGGTGCCACCTCGGCGCACCGGTGAACGTGCAACGAGTGCATAGGGGGGGAAAGGGGTGGCATGGGGGCCGCATCCGGTCGACAGACGATTCATCCTGCCTTGGCGAGGTTCCTTGCCTGGGACGACGGAACGTGCAGGTTGCTGTTCATCCGCGCCGCGGCCGGAACCGGCCGCGAAAGTTTTGCGCGCTCGTGGATCGGGAACAAGGTAGGGGAAGTTCTCGATTGGTCCGGCGGGGACATCGACGAGGCAACCGAAGTGGACCTGCTGGTTCAACGGCTCCGTGCGGATGCCACATTGCACGTGGCCGTCATCCTGGCGCCGACCGCCTCCCTCTGGGACCTCTCCTCGCGGACCCCGTGCCTCGTGGCAAAACACCGCGACCTGTTGCTGGACGCCAGCGAGACGGCGCAGCTTGTCGGCCCGGGCACGGCGGCCGAGCGGGACGAGGCCCGTCTCATCCACGAATTGTCCGGAGGGTGGCTCGCGGCGACGCGGGCCCTTGCAGCGGATCCGCAGGCGCGCCCGCGCGCCCAGCAGATCATCCGCAGCGGCCTGGTCATCTGGCTGGCCAGCCGCGATCCAGACGGGGCGTTGTCGGAGGCGGCGTTCCTGCCCGCATACGACAGGCGCACCGTCGAGGCCTTCTACGGTGAATTTTCCCCTGTGGTCCACACCCTGGATGAACTCGTCGAGGCGGGCCTGGTGCAAGCCGACGGGCGAGGCGGTTGGATGATGCCGGCGATGGTACGCAAGGTGTTGGTGGAACGGGTTGGACAGCGTGGCCGCGAGTCCACCGTCGTGCTGGAACAGGCCGCCGTCAACGCGATGGCCGCAACCCGCGGGGTAGGCGCAGCGGTGGAGTCGGCGGTGGCGCGCCGCAGCTGGCAGGCGCTGCTGAACATGCTGCTGGAGAACTGGGTGGACATCCTCATGCGCAACCCCAAGCAGTTGGGCGTGATCGCGGCCAAGATCCCGCGGTTCATTGCGAACCAGACCGAATACATGCGCATCGGCCTGCGGATGCTGGGCCAGGCGGACCGGGACGGACTTGCGCTGCAGCTGCCGGGGTTCGAACCCGACTACGCCACCAACCAAACGGCCCAGCGCCTGCATCGTGACACGGTGCGACTCTACGCCAAGCCAAACACACACGCGCTGACGGTAGGCATTCTGGAAATGCTCCACCTGCGGCAGTCAGGCTTTTACCCGGAAGCGGCGGCCGCCGCCCATCGCCTCCGCGAGGCGCTGCACCGTGCGCTTGACGCCCAAAGGCTCAACCCGGCCCTGGTGTCGATGGTTGATCTCCAGGCCGGGATTACCCTGCAGCTGGCCGGCCGCGATGCCGAGGCCCGCCAGGCCTATGAGCAGGGCTTCCACTGGGCGCAGGTCTCCGGCAAGGCCTTCCTGCTGGCCGACGTGGCAGGAAAGATGGCGCTGCTCGATGTGCTGGAAGGGGACAGTGGCTCTGCCATGCGCTGGCTGGCCAAGCACGATGCCTCCATCGGCGAAGTCGGGTGGGGAAAGGTGATGGTGGAGCGCACGGCCGCAATGGCCCGTGCGTTCATGGCCCTGGCCCGGCTCGACTACGCCGGCTTCGATGTGGAGATGGGCGCCCTGCCGTCCGTCGTGGACAACGACGAATTCTGGCCCGTACATGTCCAGCTGCTGGCGCTGCAGAAACTCAATGCCGGCATCTTCGATGCTGCGCGGGACTTGATCTCCTCCCTGCGCCAAGAGCGTCGCTACGCGGCGGCCGCGCCCCTGGCGCGGCGGTTGTTCGACGACACGCTGCTGCTGGCCGAGATCCTGGAGCGCGGCGGCGTGCGCCCTGGAACCGGGATCGAAAACAGGGACCCCCTGCTGGTGGCGCTCGGGCACCTGCTGGGCGGGAATCCCGACGCAGCCCTGGCCGCCCTTCAGGAAGTTCCGCTCACCGGGGGCATGCGCCGGCGGGGAAACCTGGTGCTGTATTTGGATATCGCCGCCAGGAACCCCCGGGGCCCGACTCCGGCGACATTGCAGCGAGTGAAGCAGCAGCATCGGGACTCGGGGGTCCTCTACGAACTCGCGATTCTGGGCATGGTCCCCGGGTGGTCCGAGGTGGGCCGGCACCTGGAGCTTGATCCCGAAGAGCTCCAGCGGCTGGGGTACGCGCTGGATCTTGCGCCCACGCCGTTGCCCAGGCGGCCGGTGCTGACAGTGCGGGAGCAGGAGGTCTTGAGGCAGTTGCGTGCGGGAATGACCCGCCGTCAGATCGCCGAGGCGGACTACCGGTCCGAAAACACGGTCAAGTCCCAGATGCGCAGCCTGTATCGGAAACTGGAAGCCTCCGACGTGGAGCAGGCATTGGCGAACGCGCGGGCCTGGGGCCTCTGAGCCCGGGGAGGCATCCCTAGAGTTGCTTGCCCATTTCCAGTTCGGTGCCGATCAGCCGCGCCGCGCGGACGACCTTCTCCCCGAAGTCCAGGCCGGGGGAGGTCTCAACCCGGATCAGCGGCATGGCCAGGCAGAGCGTGGCGATCATCTGGTCGCGCAGCATCACCGGTGCGCTGACCGAGCCCAGGCCCGGGGTTCGCCGGCCCACCGATTCAACCCATCCGTGTTGCTCCACGGAATCGAGGGCCTCGGGATCGCGGGAGAGCAGTCGTCCGCTCGACCCGTTGGGCAGTTCCAGCACGGAGCCCGCCGGGAGCGTGGCCTTGAGCTCGTGTTGGCTGTCCATCGTCACCCGGCAGATGCGCCGTTCTCCCCGGCGAATCCACAATTGGGCGGTCTCTCCGGTGGCATTGCGCAGCTCGGTGAGTACCGGGGCGGCAATCGATTCCAACGCGGTGCGCACGAAGCGGTGGCCCAGCTTGAAGTCGCCGTCATCGATCCGGCGCAGGAACCCGTACTCCACCATCGACAGCGCCAAGCGGTGGACCGTCGACACCGACAGGCCGGTGCGCCGTGCCAGTTCGCTGGCCGAGGCCGACGAACCATCCACCGCATCAAGGACCATGGCGACTCGTTCGAGCATGCGGTTGCTGGTGGCTGCCGACTCGGCCATGACTGTCTCCTCATGGTGTGGGCGAGCGTGTCTGCCGCCCGTGGGTTGTGACGCAATTTTTCATGAATCAAGAAAACAGCCCGTGATGTCGGGTTCCGCGCCCAAGGACCGCGGTCAGGGGCGCTGGATGCGAAGCTTTAGCCGCAACGCCTCTTGCTGTGTCCTGAATCACTTGCTACTGTCTTCCTGCCTGCAGGGAATCATATCCCATTGTGTGGGAAATTTCGATGCAGTCACCTAGGAAAGGGCGAAGACCATGACTGAAAATCTCCACCTCCCGGGCAGTACGCTGCCGCTCGAGGGAATCCGCGTGCTGGAACTGGGAAGCTTCATTGCCGCCCCGTTCGCTGCACGGCTCTTCGGTGACTTCGGGGCCGAAGTCATCAAGATCGAGAAGCCCGAGGGCGGCGACGAGCTGCGCGACTGGCGCAAGACCCGCGGCACCACCTCGATGCTTTTCCGGACCATGGGGCGAAACAAGAAATCCGTCGCGCTGGACCTGCGCAGCGAGCTGGGCCGCGAGGCCGTCCTGCTGATCGTGGCCAAGACCGACGTGGTCATCGAGAACTTCCGCCCGGGGACGCTGGAAAAGTGGGGACTGGGTCCCGAGGAGCTGCACGCCGCGAACCCCAACCTGGTCATGGTCCGCATCTCCGGCTACGGACAGACCGGCCCGTACAAGAACCGTGCCGGGTTCGGCAGCTCAGCCGAGTCCTTCGCCGGCCTGCGCTACATCACCGGCGAACCGGACCGCCCGGCGGGCCGCGCGGCAGCCAGCGTCGGGGACACCGTCTCGGGTCTCTACGGCGTCATCGGCGCGCTGATGTTGATGTTCCAAAAGGCCCAGGGCGTGAAAAGCGAGGGCCCGCAGATCGTCGACGTGGCGCTCTACGAGGGCGTCTTCTCCCTGCTCGAGTCCCTGGTCCCGGACTACGACGCCTACGGCATGGTCCGCAAGCGCACCGGAGGCGCGTTGCCGGGCGTCGTGCCCACCGGTTCCTACCCGTGCGGGGACGACCTGGAGGTCGTGATCGGCGGCAATTCCAACTCCGTGTTCATCCGCCTCATGAAGGCGATCGGACGCGACGACCTTGCCGCCGACGACACCCTGCTGACCACCGAGGGCCGCGGGGCGCGCGAAGAGGAACTCAACGGAGCCATCGCCGCCTGGACGTCCTCGATGCCGCTGGCCGAGGTGCTCAACGAGCTGGACACCGCCGGGGTGCCTGCCGGCCCGGTCTACGACGCCCCCTCGATCGCCAAGGACGAGCACTACCTGGCCCGCGACATGATCCAAACCCATGAGGTCATCATCGAGGACGAACCCGAGTTGATCCGCTTCCCCGGCGTGGTCCCCAAGATCCCCGGGCACGAGGGACGCGTGAACTGGGTCGGCCCGGAGCTTGGCGAACACACCCACGAAGTCCTGCGCGACCTGGCCGGCCTGAGCATCCAGGACATCGACTCGCTCGGCGTCAAGGAGAAGAACTGACATGCAGATCCACATCACCGACGTCTTCCTGCGCGACGGCCTGCAGGACGAAAACGTCATCGTCTCCACGGGCGACAAGCTCGCGATTGCCGAAGCGCTGGTGGCTTCGGGCGTGAAGCGGCTCGAGGTCGCCTCCTTCGTGAACCCGGCCCGCGTGCCGCAGATGGGCGACGCCGACGCGGTGCTCACCGGACTGCCGACCGGCACCGGGGCGACGTTCACCTCCCTGGCCCTGAACGGCAAGGGGATCGTGCGGGCCGTGGCCGCCGGTGCCACCCACATCCAGGTGGTGACCTCCGCCAGCCAGACACACAGCACCGCGAACGCCGGGTCCAGCATCGAGCAGGCACTCGAATCCCTCGCCGCCGACGTGGCCGCCCACCCGGGCATCAACTTCTTCGCCGGGATCTCCACCGCCTTCACCTGCCCCTTCGAGGGCGAGATCGATTCCGGCCACCTGCTGCGCGTGGTGCGCGCCTTCAAGGCCATGGGCATCACCCAGATCGGACTGGCCGACACCCTGGGCACCACCCCCACCGAACGGCTCATGCAAAGTGTGCGCCACGTCCAAGACGCGGAGCCGGAGTTGACCTACTACCTGCACCTGCACAACGCCCACGGGCAGGCGCTGGCAACCATCGACGCGGCCATCGCGGCGGGCATCACGCGCTTTGACAGCGCGCTGGGTGGCTACGGCGGCTGCCCGTTTGCCCCGGGCGCGGCGGGGAACCTCGCCACCGAGGAACTCGTGGCCCACCTGCACGCCGCCGGGCACGAGACCGGCATCGACGAAGCCGGGCTGTACCGGGCAGTACGGCTGGGCCGCGATGCGGTCTCCAACTCCCCGGCACTGCCGGTGAACGCCCTGACCGGGCACTAGAAACACCTCCCATCCACCGCACGCCGGGATGCCTCCGCCAGGAGCCGGTGCGCCCCATCATTCTGCGAGGACGACGATGTCTCAGACTGAAAACCCCGTTTCCACCCTTGGGAACCAGCACCCCGACGATCCCGGCGTCCAACACCGCGTCGAACCCCATGTCGGCAAGCTGCGCGGCACGCACTTCCCCGGCCCGCGCGGCACCCGGATCGCCAGCCTGCCGGCAGCGCTCTTCATCGTGCTTGCCGCCATGGTGTTCATTGCCGCGGCCACCGGCAAGCTGCCGGACTCCATGCTCTCGGGCTTCACCGTCACGATCCTGCTCGGCGGGCTGCTGATCTGGATCGGCAACCTGTTCCCGGTGGTGCGCGACTTCGGCCTGCCCACGGTGCTGTGCACGTTCATTCCAGCCACGCTCATGTCCTTCGACCTCTTGCCTGCGAACCTGGTGGAGGTCGTGGAGAACTTCGTCAAGGGACACGGGTTCCTGGACTTCTTCGTCATCACCATCATCGCCGGCTCCATCCTGGGCATGCCTCGCGCCCTGCTGCTGAAGGCCGGACCACGCTTCGCGGTGCCGCTGGTCGGCTGCCTCGTGGCAACGTTCGTGTTGGTCGGTCTGCTGGGTGCTGCCACCGGCTTCGGGTTCATGGAGGGCATCCTGTTCATCGCCGCCCCCATCATGGCCGGCGGGCTGGGCGTGGGCGCGCTGCCGATGAGCGAGATGTACGCGGCCCGCACCGGTGAGGATTCGGCGACGTTCATGGGTGATCTGATGTCGGCCGTCGTGGTGGCCAACATCGTGTGCATCATCATTGCCGGCATCTACAACGGGCTGGGCAAGACCCGCAAGCAGTTCTTCGTCGGGTTCAACGGCCACGGCGAGCTGATGCGCATCAAGGGCAAGAAATCCGAGCTTTCCCTGCCGCCCAAGAACGAGTCCTCCTCGTTCATTGCCCTGGGCAAGGGCCTGCTCTTTGCCGGCGCGCTGTTTATCTTCGGGCAGCTGGTCGGCTCCTACCTCGAGGTCCTGCACCCCTACGCGTGGACCATCATCGCCGCCGCCGCGGTGAAGATCTTCGGATGGCTGCCCAAGGACATCGAGGAATCCACGGCCGACTGGGGCGACATGGTGGGCGCCACCATGGTCCCGGCGCTGCTGGTGGGCGTGAGCATCAGCTACATCAACATGGACGAGGTCGTAGCCTCGCTGAGCAACCCGAAGTTCATCCTGCTGACCGTCGTGACGGTGCTGATCGCGACGTTGACCTCCGGCATCCTGGGCTGGCTCATGAAGTTCAACTTCGTGGAAGCCTCCATCACCCCGGGCCTGGTCATGGCCGACACCGGTGGCAGCGGAGATGTCGCGGTGCTCAGCGCCGCGAACCGCATGCACCTGATGCCCTTCGCCGCGTTGACCAACCGGCTCGGCGGCGCGCTGGTGCTGTTCGTGACCTCGCTGCTGGTCCCGTTCCTGGTGCTTTAGCCGTTCCCGGCCCGCCGGAAAAAAGGCCCCCGACACTCGGTGTCGGGGGCGCTCCGTCATTCCGGGTGCGTGTCCAGGGTGCCGCGGATAGCGGCGCAGGCCGCCAGCAGCAGGGAAACGACCCGGGCGCCCTGCAGGTCCCCGGCGCGGGAGATCGGTGCGCTGAGGGACAAGGCAAAGGACTTCCCGTTGGCCAGCGGACCCACGGGAGCGCCGATGGCCGCGAGCTCCGGTTCGGTGCGGCCGATGTTGATCGCGTAGTTCCTGGCCCGGACCTGGGCGAGCTCGGAGAGCAAATGGGCAAGGCCCCCGGCATCCAGCTCGTTGCCCTCGCTCCGGGTGGCACGGCGGCGGTAGAGCTGGGCAACGGCCGCATCGGAGAGGACCGAGAGTGCGGCCAATCCGGCGGAGGACGTGCCGGCCGGGAGCACCGTTCCCGTGCGGTCGCCGATCCGCACCAGCTGCGGACCTTCGACGCTGTGGCGGAACCGGGCGCTCGCCCCGATGCGCTCCACCAGGTTCACGGTTTCGCCCGTCGCCGCAGCCAGCGCCTCGAGCTGCGGTCGCACCGCGGCGACCAGTCTTCGGGCCGGATTCCGTGCCGCATCGAGGTGCAAGTTGGGTCCGGCGGCGTAGTGCTTCTGCGGATCCTGCACCGCGAAGCCCCGGTAGACGAGAGTCGCCAGGAGCCGGTGGGCGGTGGAGGGTGCCACGCCCAGCTCCCTGGCCGCATCGACGATGCGCAGCGCATCGCGTTCCTGCAGCAGCACCAGGATGCGCAAGGCATTTTCCACCGATTCGACGGCGTGGACGGGCCGTTTGACGATCCGATTAGTTTTCTGCACAACAGAATCCTACGGGTGGTCGCGGGTTCCGTGGAGCCCGCGACCGCATCAAGGTCAGACGAGCGCCGGGGCGCGCATGATGCCTGCGAAGAAGGCGGCCAGCTCCGCGTGGGCATCCAGCGGCAGCACGTGGGCCACGTACTGGTCGGGGCGGACCACCACGATGGCGCCGAGCTCGCGGTCGATCCCGCGTGCGGCGAAGATGTCGTTCGCCGCATCCGCGGTGAAGACCTTCTCGTAGTCGATGAGTCCCAGCGGCGCCCTGCGTGGAAGCAGGAACGCGGGAACGTCCCCGGGCTCCACGTCGCGGTGGTGCTGCTGGAGCACCGCACGCACGTCGAAGACCGCGTCGTCGTCGACCCCGGCAGGGGTGAAGGAGCACACCGGGGAGGAAGGGGCCTCGGCCAGGAAGGTGCAGAGCGCGGCCAGGCGGGAATCGGCTGCGTCGGGGCGTGCGGCGTCCGCGAACACGTAGATCCGCCAGCGGCCGTCGGCCAGCGCCTGGTGGCCGAGCTGCAGCGGCTTGGCATCGGCGAGCCGGATGACCGGTGAGGAGTGGAAGCGCTCGCCGACCGGGAAGCCGGAGGCCAGGTGCTCGTGGGTGCCTTCCCCGGTGATCATGCCCGGGCGGTAGTCGGTGGCGAATCCGGCGGTGAATCGGCCGCCCTGGGTGAAGATGCCCTGGCGTTCGGCGGCATCCATGCCGCCGGCATCCGGGTTGGCGGGGTCCTTGGGCTTGGCAGCCATCGCGGTGGACCACTTGAGGTCGAAGTCGATCAGTTCCTGGGCGATCACCTGGCGTTCTTCGGAATAGGTGTCCAGCAGGGCCTCGGGGCTGCGGCCCTGCAACACCGCCGCCAGCTTCCAGCCCAGGTTGAAGCCGTCCTGCATGGAGACGTTCATGCCCTGGCCGGCCTTGGCGCTATGGGTGTGGCAGGCGTCCCCGGCGATGAACACGCGCGGGGTGCGGGTGCCGCGGTCCTCGGGAAGCACGTCGTCGAACCGCTCGGCGATGCGCTGGCCCACCTCGTAGACGCTCCACCAGGCGATTTCCTTCACATCCAGCGTGTAGGGGTGCAGGATCTTTTGTGCCGCCTCGATGACCGAATCGGCGGTGAAACGCCCGCGGGCCTCGCGATCACCGGGGTCGATGTCGCCGAGGTCCACGTAGAGGCGCACCAGGTAGCCGCCCTCGCGCGGGATCAGCAGGATGGATCCGCCGGAGGCCGACTGGATGGCGGACTTCAGGCGGATGTCGGGGAAATCGGTGACCGCCAGCATGTCCATGACGCCCCAGGCGTGGTTGCGGGCATCGCCCTGCATCTTGATGCCCAGCGAGCGGCGCACGTTCGAGCGGGCGCCCTCGCAGCCCACGGCGTACTTCGCGGCCACGGTGATATCCGCCCCTGGCTCGGCCCCGGTGCGGCGCAGCGTTGCTGTGACGGGGTGGTCGCCGGTTTCGGCGACGGATACGTCGATGAGTTCCAGACCGTAGTCGGGGACCAGCCGGGAAGGGGAGTTGGCCATGTGCTCGAGCAGCAGGTCCTGCATGCGGGCCTGGTTCACGATCACGTGGGGGTATTCGGAGAGGCCGTCGGCGACGTCCTGGATCCGGCCGGTGCGTGCGATCCCGTCGGCGGAGTCCGGGCCCCAGAAGCTGGTCTCATTGACCCAGTAGGCCTCGCGCATCAGGCGCTCGGCCAGCCCGAAGCCGTTGAACATCTCCACGGTGCGGCAGGCGACGCCGTCGGCGTGCCCCAGTTCGAGGGCCGCCTCGCGGCGCTCAACCACGAGCGTGGAGATGTCGGGGAACTCGGCCAGCTGGGCGGCCAGGACCGACCCGGCGGGGCCGGTGCCGGCGATGAGCACGTCCACCTGCTCGGGGAAGGTTCCCGGTGCGCGGCGGCCGGGTGCGGCGGGGCGGATGTCGGGGTCTCCCGGGCGGTAGCCATCCTGGTAGAACTGCATGCTGCTCCTCGGTATGCCGGCGCCCAAAGGCGGCGTTGTGATCTGGTTCATCAACCGTAGGGCCGGTCTCCTTCCCGGTGCCAGGACATTCTGCACAGCAGAATGTCGAGGCAACGCCAGGCCCGCACGAATCCGCGTCTGGCACCTCCGGGGTTTGGTGAGCGGTGAACAGCACCTTATTTACTTGAAGAATCAACTAAATAAGGTGTATGCTCATTACATGACTACTGCAGCCGACCGCCCACCGGTACTCTTTCTCTCCCACGGCGCCCCGCCCCTGGCCGACGACGCCACGTGGACATCTCAATTGGCAGGCTGGTCGGGGACCATGGAAAAGCCCAAGGACATCCTGATGATTTCCGCGCACTGGGAGAATGCACCGGTGTCGCTGAGTGCCACGCACCGGAAGCAGGAATTGGTCTACGACTTTTGGGGCTTCCCGCAGCACTACTACGACGTGCGCTACGACGCCCCCATGGCACCGGAGCTGGCCGACGAGGTCGCCCGGCTGACCGGCACCCACGGCCACCACGTGGAACGCGACGAGACCCGCGGCCTGGACCACGGCGCCTACGTGCCGCTGAAGGAAATGTTCCCCGACGCGGATGTCCCGGTGGTGCAGATGTCAATGCCCACCCTGGATCCCCAGGGCCTCTTCGCCCTCGGCCAGTCTCTGGCTCCGCTGCGCGACCGCGGCACCATGATCATCGGATCCGGCTTCACCACGCACAACCTGCGCTGGTTCAACCCGGCAGGCGGACCCGACGTCACCCCGCCGGCCGCATCGAGCGAATTCGACCACTGGGCCGAAGAGGCCATGGGCCGCGGCGACGTGGACTCCATCCTCGACTTCCTGCACAAGGCGCCTGCCGCCCGCGAGGCGCACCCGCGCTCCGAGCACTGGGCACCGCTCTATGTAGCCCTTGGCGCGGCATATGCCTCGGGAGGCATCGAGGCCAAGACCGCCATCGACGGCTTCTGGTTCGGGCTCTCCAAGCGCTCCTGGACGCTCACCTAACCCCGAAGTAGGTCAGGGATTCGATCGGAGGTCGCGGCGCATGATCAGCCGCGGCATCCTGCTGGCCACCGCGTCGGTGGTGCCGATGACGCGGAACCCGGCCTGCTCGAACATGGACCGGGTTCCGACGAACGCCATGGTCGTGTCCATCCTGCCCGGGGGATCCACGGGGTGTGCCTCGATGGCCGGCGCGCCGCGGGAAGCCGCGTACTCCACGGCCCCCTCAAGCAGGCGGGCCATGACGCCCTGCCGCCGGTGCCCGCTGCGCACCACCACGCAGATGATGCTCCACACCGGGACACCGTCCACGGGCCGGATGAGCTTTGACGCCGCCAGCCGCGGGATCTCGGCGCGAGGGCCAATGCTGCACCACCCGACGGGCTCGCCGTCGCGGTATGTGATCACGCCTGGCGGATTCTCCCGCTCGCAGAGCCTGCGCATGGCGGTCTCGCGATTGCCGCCGCCGAGCTCCTCGATGTCCTTGACGCCCAAGCGGTGCGAGAGGCACCAGCAGTGCGTGTCCCGCCGGGTCGGGTTGATGACGTCGGCGAAATCCTCGAAGTTCTCGGGCGTGACCGGATGGGTCTGCCACCGGTGGATCGATGCGGTCTCGGGCATATGCCCATTCTGCCGTTCCATCCCGACCCCGGCTACCACCCGGCGACCGTGGACACTGATTTTCATACCTTATTAACTGCCTCCGGCCGCGACATTGAGAATCACCTGAAGATCGCGGCCGGAGCTGTTGGGGCAGCGCTTGGCCTCGGGGCGTCTGGATCGACTTGGCGTGCGCCGATGCGGGTGGAATGCATCCGGCGTCAGCGGGGAGTTGTGTTCATCGACCAGTGATTAAGCGCTGGAAAGCTCCGCCACCAACTTGCGCCCGGGTAGGCAGACAGTGGCGAACACATGGAGGCGCGGCAGGTACTCCTCGACGAGCGGGGGCCAATGCCCAGAATCTCTGGACCCGTGAGCTTATCGATGAGCCCGATGTACACGGGGTGGCAAATTCGTTGGACTGTTGCCAGTTTCCGGCCTAGCGTGGGCATAGGGGGCAGGCCGCACGAGAAGGGCCAGGTTGGAGGGGCAACCAGCGAACCGTCACGGCCGGCGGGATGTTCCCATTACCTGGCAACCAACGAACCGCAAGTTCCCCGACCCAAGCAACCCGCCTGCGAAGCCCATGCACCGCACACCAGTCCACCAGATAAGGAACCACAAAGTGTCATTGCTTGAAGAATCACTCTGGAACTCGAAGATCAACGTCAACGGCTGGGTGGTCGGCGGCGCCGGCACCCAAGACGTCGTGGAGCCCGCCACCGGAAACGTACTTGGCACCCTCGGATTGGCCTCCGCCGACGACGTCTTGCGTGCTGCCACGGCGGCCGCCAAGGCACAGGTTGCCTGGGCCGCGAAGAAGCCGGAGGAACGGGCAGCGGTGCTGCGTAGGGCCGGCCTGCTCTGGGAGGAGCACGCGGACGAGGTCAATGAGTGGCTGGTGCGCGAATCCGGGGGCATTCCCGCCAAGGCTGCGCTCGAGACGCACACCGCGGCCAACGAGTGCTACGAGGCCTCCGCGCTGCCGTCGCTTCCGGCCGGCGAGGTGCTCACCACCAACGAAGAACGCTGGTCCTTCGCCCGTCGCCGCCCGGTCGGGGTCGTCAGCGTCATTGCCCCGTTCAACTTCCCGCTGATCCTGGGCATTCGTGCCGTTGCGCCGGCGTTGGCCCTGGGCAACGCGGTGCTGCTCAAGCCCGACCCGCGCACCTCGGTCTGCGCGGGTGTGACCATCATGCGGATCTTCGAGGAAGCCGGATTGCCCGAGGGGCTATTGCATCTGCTTCCCGGCGGCGCGGATGTCGGGGCCGCCGTGGTCGAAGCACCGGAGGTGCGCGTCATTGCGTTCACCGGGTCGACGGCCGCCGGTCGCAAGATCGGGGAAAGCGCCGCGCGGCTGCTCAAGCGTGCGCACCTCGAGCTGGGCGGCAACAGCGCCATGATCGTGCTCCCCGGTGCCGACCTGGCCAAGGCGGCATCCGCGGCTGCGTTCGGCTCCTTCATGCACCAGGGCCAGATCTGCATGGCCACCGGCCGGCACATTGTGCACCGGGACATTTACGAGGACTATGTGGCGGCACTGGCCGAAAAGGCACGGAACTTGCCGGTCGGCGACCCGAAGTCCGGCACGGTCGCGATCGGGCCGATCATCGATGGCCGGCAGCTGGAGCGGATCGATTCCATGGTGCAGTCCGCCGTTGCCGGCGGTGCCCGGCTGGCGGCCGGCGGGAAGCGCGGCGAGGGATGGTTCTACCCGCCCACCGTCCTGGCGGACTTGGACCCGGACCACGATGCGTGGAAGGAGGAGATCTTTGGACCTGTAGCTCCGGTGCGCAGTTTCTCCACCATCGACGAAGCGGTGCAGATGGCCAACGCGTCGAGTTACGGGCTCTCGGTGTCCATCCTCGGGGACGTGGGGATGGCCATGAAGATTGCCGACCGGGTCGATTCCGGAAAGGTCCACATCAATGAGCAGACCGTCTCCGATGAGCCCAACTCTCCGTTCGGCGGGGTCAAGGATTCGGGCAACGGCGGGCGCATTGGCGGACCGGCGGCCAACATGGAGGCCTTCACCGAGACCCAGTGGCTGACCATGCGCCCGGAGATCGCGCCCTACCCGTTCTAAACCGGACCAACTGACGATCCGTCCCGCAGCGAGGGGTCGGTTCCAGCCCAACTCAAAAAAAGGGGGTGAAGGTCGACACGGTCACAATCCGTGTCGACCTTCACCCCCTTAGCTGGTGGTTCGGGTCAAGCAAGCCCGAATGCCTAGACGCCGATCTTGTCGGAGTCGAATTTCATAGCCTGGTTCCGTGCCGCCTTGCTGTGGCGGAGGTGCTGAATGCCGGTGATCACGAGGGTGATGGCCAGCAGTCCGTACAGCACCATGGTGACCGGGCTGTCGATGAGGATCGACAGGTCGCCTTCCGAGACAGTCAGCGCGCGGCGCAGTTCCGTTTCGGCCAGCGGCCCGAGGATCACCGCGATCAGTACCGGGGCGAGCGGGAACTTGTAGCGGCGCATCAGGAAGCCCAACAGGCCGATGACCAGCAAGATCCACAGGTCGACGATCGAGGAACTGATCGCGTAGACGCCAAGTACCGAGAGCACCGTGATGCCCGCATAGAGGTAGTGCCGGGGGATGAGCAGAAGCTTGGCCCAGAGCACGGCGAACTGCATGTTCAGGATCAGCAGGACGACCAAGCCAATGAACAGCGACGCGAGCAGCGTCCAGACCATCGGACCGCTGCGTTCGAACAGCAACGGGCCCGGCTGCATTCCATACTGCTGGAAGGCGGCCAACATGATGGCAGCTGTTGCCGAGGTGGGAAGGCCGAGGGCGAGCAGGGCGCCCATGGCGGTGCCGGCCGTGGCATTCGCCGCGGCTTCCGGGGCCGCAACGCCACGGATCGAGCCGGTGGTGCCAAAATCGGTGTCTCCATTGCGGGCAGCGAGCCGCTTCTCCGTGCCGTAGGCCAGGAAGGTGGGTACCTCGGAACCGCCGGCGGGAATGACGCCGAAGGGAACACCGAATGCCGTGCCGCGCAACCAGGCAGGCATGGCCCTGCGGATGTCTTTCAGTTCCAGTCGCGGCCGGCCCTTGGATTCAACCCGGACGGCTGTCTCGTCGCGGTGGATACGCGAGGCGATATGCAGGACTTCACCCAGTGCCAGCAGCCCAACGGTGATCACGACGATGGACATGCCGTCGAAGAGCTGCGGCAAGCCCAGGGTGTAGCGGGCAGTTCCGGACGGGCCGTCCACGCCGACCAGGGCAAGGACGAGACCCAGTCCCAAGGACATCAGGCCCTTGACCACTGAATCGGAGACCACGGAGGAAATCGCAAGGAAGGCGAAGACCGCCAGGGCGAAGTATTCGGCGGGGCCGAATGCCGTTGCCATCTTCACCAGCACCGGGGCGAAGAATACGACTACCGTCGTCGCAATGAGGCCACCGATGAAAGCTCCCATGGCCGCAGTGGCCAGTGCCTTCGCGGCCCTGCCATCAAGTGCCATGCGGTGGCCCTCGAAGGTGGAGGCGATGGCAGATGAATTGCCTGGCGTGTTAAGCAGGATCCCGGAGGTTGAATCCCCGAAGAGACCACCAAAGTAGACCCCGGCGAACATGATGAATGCCGCGGTCGGATCAAGCGAAAAGGTAATGGGAAGCAACAACGCGACGGCCATAGCCGAACCGAGTCCGGGCAGCACGCCCACGGCGGTTCCGAGGACCGCGCCGATCAGCACCCACAAAAGATTCATGGGAGTCAGGGCCTGCGAGAAGCCCTCCATCAACAGGGATAAGGATTCCATGTTAGATCAGTCCTTCCAGGAAGCCGGAGGGCAGGTTGAGGCCGAGTCCGGCATTGAAGGCCAGCTGGATGACCGCGGAAAAAAGGATGGAGACGCTGAGGTCGAACAATGGACGTCGGCTTCCCAAAGCGCGGCACACGACCCAGAACAGGCCAGCAGCACTCAGTATCCAGCCCAGGACGGGCAGCGCCAGAATGAACGCAGCCACTGCTCCGATAACCATTCCGAGCGTCTTCCAATCCGAGTAGGCCTTGCGTTTGCCTGTGGCCGAAGGCAGCGTGCTTGGGCCGTAGATGGATGTGCGCTCGGTGTCGGCCAGATCGCCGAGCATGTCCGTGGAAAAGTCGGGGTTCTGCCCTTCGCTGTCCTCGTGCGGGAAACGCCGAGTGCGCAGGATCTGCACCGTGTGGATGGCGGCCACCGAGAACAGCAGCACACAGACGATGGTGGGGAAGAACTGCGGGCCCGGAACGCTGGTGCCCATCACCTGCATGGTCGCGGTCCCGTAGGAGAGGAAGCCGGCGAGGATGAATACCAATGCCGGGACGATCAGCTCGCTGCGTCCCGACCAGAAGCCGGTGATGCGTATCGGGTAGTCATCTGCCGTCCGCACGGTTGCGGAGGATTCGTCGATCGATTTCACAGTCCCAGTCCTTCCACGATGTCCTTGGTCACTGCGACCTCCGAGTCGATGAACTCCTCGAATTCATCGCCCGTCATGAAGCTGTCCGTCCAGCTGTTGCGTTCCAGAGCTCCCTGCCAGTGCTCGGTCTGGCGGTATTCGGAAACGATGTCCACGAATTCCTGCTTTTGCTCCTCGGTGATGCCGGGGGCAGCGGCGACGCCGCGCCAGTTGGCCATCGAGGCGTCGACGCCCTGTTCCTTGAAGGTGGGGATATCGACTCCGGGGAGACGCTCTTCCGAGGAAATTGCCAAGGCGCGCAGGCTGCCGGATTCGATTTGATCGGCTACCTCGTTGTAACCCGACATTCCGCCGACGGTCGTTCCGGAAAGCATCGAGGTCAGCGCCTCGCCGCCGCCGGAGTAGGCGATGTAGTTGGTCTCGATCGGATCGATGCCGACCTTCTGTGCCACCAAGCCGGTCAGCAGGTGGTCGATGGAACCCAGCGAACCGCCGGAGATCGAGGTCCCGCCGGGATTCTCCTTCCAGCGCTTGACGAAGTCATCCAGCGTCTTGAACTCCGACTTGGCCGGCACCACCAACACGGCGAAGTCATCTGCAAGCCGGGCAATGGGCACGATGTCGTCGAAGGTGGACTCGGAGTCGGAGAGCTCGATGGCGCCGACCATGACGCCGCCGGTGACCATCAACATGTCGTGGCGACCGTGCATCTGGACGAACTGGCTCAAGCCGATGGTTCCGCCGGCACCTGGCACATTGACGACCTGCGCGTTGTTCACCACGCCACCTGACTTCAGGGCCTGCTGTGACTCGCGGGCGAACCCGTCCCAGCCACCGCCGGGAGCCGCCGGGGCCATGAGGACGAGTTTCGAACGCGCGGTCGCCTCGCCTCCGCTTGCGGCCGCATTGACCAGTGCCAGGCCCGCCACGACAGCGACGACGGTGCCGTACAGCGTCTTCTTGATTATGCTCTTGCTCATTTTCATCCGTAATCTCATGGGTGGTGGACCGGGTGTCATTGGCGGGTCCCTCGACCACAAAGGTGCCAGAGAAGTGATCTGAAGCACAGCGAAAATGTGCTTTAGTTCATAAGAACAGTAAAGAAAACAAAGTCAACGAAAAGTGAAAGAGGCCCGAAGCACAGTGCGATCCCTGTCTAGACACCGCCGCCGGGCACAGCTCTTGGCCATGCAGCTGGGAATCGTGCTGGGGTTGATGAGCGCAGTGTCCGTGGTGATCCTGGTCTTCGAGGACCACCGGACCCAAGAAGTCGCCTTTGAGCGTGTTCACACCGTGGCTCTCCAGATGGCCGCCAACGGGTCAGTGCGGGAAAGCCTGGATGGACCCAGGGCCACCGAGGTGATCGCGCCAATTGCCGAGCTCGCGACTTCGGTTTCCGGTGTCCAGTATGTGACGGTGGCGGATCTGGCGGGCATCCGGGTGGCGCACCCGGAACCGGAACTCATCGGGGAGCCGGTATCCTCCGACCATGACGCGGTCCGGGAGGGGCAGTCCTTCAGGGGCACGGAGATGGGGCCGCAGGGCGTGACGCTTCGGGCGAAGGAGCCGGTGCGTTTCAACGGGAAAATTGTCGGAACCGTGTCGGTGGGCATCTTGCAGAGCGAGATTCGCGGGGAATTGCTGGAAATCGTGGCGGAGGTGGCTCCCTGGATCCTGGGCGCGGCGGCCGCGGGAACCGTTGCCTCGGCGGTGGTCGCGCGGGTGGTCCGCAGGCGGATCTACGGAGTTGAGCCCGAAGCCGTGGCGGGCCTGCTGCAGTCCCAGCAGGCGTTGCTGTTCAGCGTGCATGACGGCGTCGTCGGCGTGGATTCCGCGGGGCGGCTGACCTTGGTCAACGACGAGGCGCGGCGCCTGCTCGGGTTGACGGGGGAGGTCGTGGGGAAGCTGGCCTCCGAGGTACTCGATCCCACGGTCAGCGCCCAGCTCGGCAGTGAAGACCCGTGGGCCGAGGAAACGCAATACGTCCTGTCGGGGGAGCGCATCCTGGTGGCAACCCGGCGCGAGGCACTGGCCAACGGCAAGTCGCTGGGCCGGACGCTGACGCTGCAGGACCGCACGGAGCTGGAGGAAACGCTGCGCGAATTGCAGGGGCAAAGAAGCCTCGCCGACGCCTTGAGCTCGCAGGCCCACGAGTTCGCGAACCGGCTGCATGTGCTCTCGGGCTACCTGTCCTTTGGCGAGCCGGGGGAGGCCGCCGAGTACCTGCAGCGGATCAGCGGCGCCGCCCTCGGGGCAGACGCCGGGATCCTGAAAGATCCGGCGCTCTCCGGGCTCGTCGGCGCCAATGCGGCAGGTGCGCGCGAAGCCGGGGTGAGGCTGCTGGTGGATCCGGAATCCCGCATCGAACCGGGCTGGCGTGCGGACGAGGACGTCCTGACGGTGGTCGGGAACTTGCTGGGCAACGCGATCGAGGCCGCCGGTGACGGGGGAGCGGTGCGGCTGCTGGTGAAGGCCGGGCCCGGGCGCCTGGGCATATGGGTGGAGGACAGCGGACCGGGCATTGACCCGGGCGAGGTGGATCAGATCTTTCGCCGCGGGGTGAGCAGCAAGGCCGACACCGGGCGCGGCATCGGACTGGCCCTGGTGGACCGGGTGATCCGGCGCCGTGCCGGTTCGGTGTCGGTGGATACGGGGGAACTGGGAGGGGCCTTGTTCGCGGTCGAGTGGAATGGGGTGGCGCCGGGGACGGCGCCGGGAAGCCAAACGGAGGAACCGGCATGATCAGGACCTTGGTTGTCGACGACGATCCGGATATCGCACGCCTTCATTCCCGCTACGTGGCAGCGCTCGAAGGGTTCGAGGTGGCCGGCGTGCTGGAGCGCGGCGGGCCTGTCCTGGCGTTTCTCGAGGCGGAGCACGTCGACCTGGTATTGCTGGATGTGAACCTGCCGGACATGGACGGCCTCCAGGTGCTGGAGGATCTGCGCGGCAGCGGGCACGACACCGGCGTCATCATGATCACCGCTGCCAGCGAGCGCGACACCGTGCGCTTCGCCGTTGGCCGCGGCATCGACGACTACCTGGTCAAGCCCTTCACCGTGACCGATTTCAACCGCCGGCTCGAGGCTTTCAGGGCTTCGCGGTCAGTGGAGGCGGCGCAGGCCGAACCGTCCCTGGCCCAGGAGGACATCGATTCGATGCTGCGGGCCGGGGTGCCGGAGCGGCGCGGCGACGGACAGGCCGTGCCGGCTGCTGCGGCACATGACGCGCCGCTGCCCAAGGGATTTTCCCGGCCAACCGTCGAGCTGGTGGGCCAGGCGCTGCGCGCTGCGGCTGGCGCGGGCGGGACCGGCGACATGTCCGCCGCCGAGATCTCCGAGACCTGCGGAATTTCCCGGGTGAGTGCGCGGCGGTACCTGGAAATGATGGCCGGGCGCGGGCTGGCGGAATTGCGGCCCAAGTACGGCGCGCCCGGCCGCCCGGAACACCGCTACCGCTGGACCGGCCGGTAGCCGCGCCAAGCCCCGCTTCACCGACCAAGGAACGACACCCTCTGGCGCTCTTTGTATATTTGTGTATACACTCGTATCCAGAAGGTTCCGGACGGGGGCCGAAGACAGGGAGGCTCGATCATGGGCAGCATGGAAAACGAAGCAGGCAACGAACTCGCGGCAGACGTCATCGTCGTGGGCGGCGGCAACGCGGCCTTCACCGCGGCGCACGCCGCGAGGGAGCGCGGGCGCAAGGTCCTGCTGCTGGAGAAGGCGCCACAGAACCAGTTCGGCGGCAACAGCTACTACACCGCGGGCGCCACCCGCATCGCCCACGACGGGCTCGAGGACCTGAGCGACTTCATCGAGGCCGACGAGCGCCACGCCGTGAGCGTTGTCCCGCCGTACTCCGCCGCCGACTACGCTGCCGACCTCAAGAAGGTCACCGAGGGACGCAACGACCCGGAATTGACCGAGGTGCTGGTCACCGAGTCCGCACCGGGCCTGCGCTGGCTCCAGGGCCTGGGGTTGAAGTACCGCCTGATGTACGAGCGCCAGGCCTACGAGCGCGAGGACGGCAGCTACCTCTTCTGGGGCGGTCTGCATGTCGGAAACGTCGGCGGCGGAGAGGGCCTGATGCACGACCACGTCGCCGTCGCGGCCAAGCTCGGCACCGAGGTCCGCTACGGGCAGGACGTCTTCGACCTGATCATCGAGGACGGCGCCGTCAAGGGCGTCAAGGTCCGCGCCGAGGACGGCAGCGTGCAGGAGCTGCGCGCCGAATCGGTGGTCCTGGGTGCCGGCGGCTTCGAATCGAACCCTGAACTGCGACGCAAGCACCTGGGCGAAGGCTGGGAGAACGCCAGGATCCGCGGCACCGCCTTCAACCACGGCGAGATGATCACCGCCGGCCTGGCCGCCGGCGCGGCCAAGGGCGGGGACTGGGGAACCTGCCACTCCGTGCAGTGGGATGCAGACCCCGCCATCAACGAATCCAACCGCGAGCTGACCAACCGGCTGACCCGCCAGAGCTACCCGCTGGGCATCATCGTGAACAACCGCGGCGAGCGCTTCCTGGACGAGGGCGCCGACTTCCGCAACCTCACCTACGCCAAGTACGGCAGGGTCATCCTGCAGCAGCCGGATTCCGTTGCCTACCAAGTCTTCGATGCCTCGCTGCGCCCAATGCTGCGGGCCGAGGAATACGAGATGCCCGGCATCTCCGAGGTCATCGCCGACACCATTGAGGAACTGGCCGACAAGCTGGGCGTCGACGCCGCCGCCCTGTCCAAGACCGTCAGCGAGTTCAACGACTCCATCGACACCTCGATCGCCTACGACCCGAACGTGCTCGATGGCCGCGCGGCCAAGGTGACCCCGCCGAAGAGCAACTGGGCCATGCCCCTGGAGACCGGCCCGTTCTATGCCTACCCGGTCACCTGTGGCATCACCTTCACCTTCGGTGGCCTGAAGTCCGACACCCACGGCCGCGTGCTGACCGAGGACGGCGAGCACATCGACGGACTGTATGTCTGCGGCGAAATGCTCGGCGGGCTCTTCTCCGCCAACTACCCGGGCGGTTCAGGGCTTGCGGCCGGCGTCGTGTTCGGGCGCCGTGCCGGTACGCTGGCCTAGGCAAGAAATTACGACGGAGCCCCTTTTACGCGGGGCGGAGGTGGGTTGAGATGGCGGCAAAGGTGGATTCGGAGACGATCCATGCCGAACTGCGTGCCGAAATTTTGCACGGCTCCCACGCTCCGGGCACCGCGTTCAAGGAAGTGGCCCTGGCAGACCGCTTCGGCGTCTCGCGCACCCCGGTGCGCGAGGCGCTGGGCCGGCTGGCACAGGAGGGGTTGCTCGAACGCGGGGTCCGCGGGCTCCAGGTGCGCAACATCGACCCCGAGCAGCTCATGCAGGTCTACGACCTGAGGATCTTGCTGGAGGGGCAGGCCGCCCTGGAAGCGGCCGCCACGCGCACCGAGATGGACTTGATCCGCCTCGAGGGCCTGGTTGATCGGGACAGGGCATTGCCGGATCCGGATGACCAGACGCGTCTGCGCACCAACATCGAGTTCCACTCCGCACTCTGGACGGCGGCGCACAACCCGATCCTGAAGGACCTGCTGGACCGCCTGTCGACCCACCAGATCCACGCGCCCTCCTCGACCCTGTCGGTCGGCGCCAGGTGGGCGGATTCCCTGGACGAGCATGCCGAGATGGTGCGGCTCATCCGGAACCGCGATGGCGCCGAGGCGCAGGAGGCCATGCGCCGGCACATGGGCGAGGCGCGCAGGATCCGGCTCTCGCTCTTTGGGCAGATAGGCCTGCCCAACGGCTGAAACGCCGGCACCGCCCCGCCCGACACGGGCTTGACCGGGCCCCGCCGGTCCGCATGGAATGCCGAGGGCCGTGACGTTGTTGTGATCCACATGACAACCATCGGCATCATCGGTGCAGGAAACATTGGCTCCCAGATCGCACGCAAGGCCGTGCAACTGGGTTACGACGTGGTCATCGGCAACTCGCGCGGGCCCGAAACCCTCGCGGACCTGGTGGTCGAACTGGGGCCCCGGGCGCGTGCCGCGACGGCCTCGGAAGCGGGGACCGCGGCGGACTTTGCCGTGCTCACCATTCCGCTGAGAAACTTGGACCGGATTTCGGCGGAATCGCTGGCCGGCAAGGTAGTGATCGACACCAACAACTACTACTGGGAACGCGACGGCCACATCGAGGCCCTGGATCGCGGGGAGGCCACGACCTCGGGCATGGTCCAGGAGCACCTGCGGGACTCGCGGGTGGCCAAGGGTTTCAACCATATTCTCGCAGCAGAAATCACCACGACCGGAACCCCGGAAGGGACCGAAAACCGAAGGGCGCTGGCCACAGCCAGCGACCATGCAGACGCCTCGGCACTCGTGGCCGAGCTCTACGATGAGTTCGGCTTTGACACCGTGGACATCGGCCCGCTCTCCGAGAGCTGGCGGGTGGAGCGCGACCGCCCCGCCTACGTGGTGCGGCAGAATGCGGCAGAGCTGGAGACAAACCTGGCGCGTGCCCCACGGACCGTCTAGAACGCTGCGGCAAGCCGACCCGTGCGCCGTTCCCGGCAGCACACGGCGCACGACCACCGGGAGACGGTGAAAGCTAACGGGCCGACCAGCCGCCGTCCATGGTGTAGCTGGCGCCGGTGACCATCGAGGCCTCGTCACCGGCCAGCCAGGCCACCAGCGATGCCACTTCCTCCGGTTCGACCAGGCGCTTGATGGCGCTCTCGGTCAGCATGATCTTGGCCAGCACCTCGGACTCGGGGATGGAATGGACGCGGGCCTGGTCCGCCAGCTGCTTCTCCACCAGCGGGGTCCGCACGTAGCCGGGGTTGACGCAATTGCTGGTCACCCCGAACTCCCCGCCCTCCAGCGCGGTGACCTTGGACAGGCCCTCGAGCCCGTGCTTGGCCGTCACGTAGGCGGACTTGAACGGGGAGGCGCGCAACCCGTGCACGGAGGAGACGTTGATGATCCGTCCGAATCCCTGCGCGTACATCTTGGGCAGTGCCGCGCGGATCAACAGGAACGGGACCTCCACCATGAGGGTCATGATCCGGCGGAAGTCCTCCGGGGCAAAGTCCTGGATCGGGCTGACGTGCTGGATCCCGGCATTGTTGACCAGGATGTCCACCCCGTCCAGGGCTTCTTCCAGTCGGTCGTCGGCGACGGCGGCCGGGTCGAGCAGGTCCACCGCCCAGGCGGTGCCGCCGACTTCCGCGGCCACCGTCCCGGCTCCCGCCGCGTCCTTGTCAGCGACGACGACGTGGGCGCCGCGGGCGGCCAGCGTGCGCGCCGCGGCTAGGCCGATCCCGCTGGCGCCGCCGGTGACCAGCGCCCGCCTTCCCGAGAGCGGCTGCAGGGCGGACGTGGTCGCCCGTTCGGTTTCCTGGTTCGTCATGTGTTTTCCCTTGGGTAGAACGTGGTGGGTGCGGGGCGCGGGGGCGCTTAGCCGTTGACCCGGGCGGTGTTCAGCCCGTGCTTGCGGGCATCGGCGTCGTCGATGTCGTGCAGGGAAGCGCCACGGGTTTCCTTCAGGGTCACCACCGCGACGGCGGTGACGGCGCAGGCAGCGGCGACGTAGATGGCCACCGGCAGCCAGGAACCGAAGTCCTTGAGCAAGGCGGTCGCGATGATCGGCGCCATCGAGCCGGCCACGATCGAGGTGACCTGGTAGCCCAGGGAAACCCCGGAGTAGCGCATGCGGGTCGGGAACATCTCGGCCATGATGGCCGGCTGCCCGGCGTACATCAGCGCGTGGAAGCACAGTCCGATGGTGACGGCCAGGATGATGACGACCGGGTTGCGGGTGTCGAACATCGGGAAGGCGAAGAACGCCCAGGTGGCTCCGAGCACCGCTCCGGCCAGGTAGACCGGCTTGCGCCCGAAGGCATCGGAGAGCCGTCCGACCTGCGGGATGACCAGGAAGTGGATGACGTGGGCGACCAGCAGGGCCAGCAGCAGCTGGCTCGTGTCATAGGCATGCACGGTCTTCAGGTACACGATGGTGAAGGACACGATGATGTAGTAGAGGATGTTCTCGGCAAAGCGCAGGCCCATGGCCCCGAAGATGCCCTTGGGGTACTTCTTCACAACTTCAAGCACGCCGTAGCTGACTGCCTTGTCGGCTTCCACCTGGGCGCGGGCCTCAAGGAAGATCGGCGCCTCGGACACGTGGGTGCGGATGTAGTAGCCGATGACGACGATGACCGCGGACAGCCAGAAGGCCACGCGCCAGCCCCAGGAAAGGAACTGGTCGGACGGAAGGATCCAGCTCATGCCCAGCAGCACCAGGGTGGCCAGCAGGTTGCCCACCGGAACGGCGGCCTGCGGCCAGCTGGACCAGAACGCACGCGACTTGTTCGGGCTGTGCTCGGCCACCAGCAGGACGGCACCGCCCCATTCGCCGCCCACGGCGAAGCCCTGGACGAAGCGCAGGATCACCAGCAGCGCCGGCGCCCAGTAGCCGATGGAGTTGAAGCCGGGCAGGCAGCCCATGAGGAAGGTGGCGACGCCGACCATGATGATGGTGACCTGCAGTGTGTGCTTGCGCCCGAGCTTGTCGCCGATCTGGCCGAACACGATGCCGCCCAGCGGCCGGGCGATGAACCCCACCGCGTAGGTCAGGAATGCCGCGATGATGCCGTCCAGCTCGCTGTCGGCGTTGGGGAAGAAGAACTTGCCGAAGACCAGGGAGGCCGCGGTGGCGTAGAGGAAGAACTCGTACCACTCCACCACCGTGCCCACCATCGAGGCGGCGACGATCTTTCTCAGCCCCGAGTCCTCTTTCGTGCCTGCATCCGTCGGCTGGTTGACGCTCATCGGCGCACTCCTTTGTTCTGCCGGTGTCTGCGTCGACCTCGGCGTTGCGGGTGGTCCTGTGACCCATCGCACAGGAAGACTGCACCCAGTATGGACACGAACCCGACTCTGCAACAATGACCACTTAGGCAGAGATTGGGTGCAGAATTGCAGATATGAAATCCCCGTCACCCGGCGGCACCGCCGCCAACCCCGATGACCTGCTGATCCTGCTGTCAGTGGCGCGCACCGGGCGCTTCACGACCGCGGCCGAAAGCCTGGGCCTGAACCACACCACCGTCTCGCGCCGGATCGCCGCCCTGGAAAAGGCCCTTGGGGGCCGAACGCTGGCGCGCACCGTGGGCGGGTGGGATCTGACGGACCTGGGCCGAAGGGCAGTGCGGGCGGCGGAGGACGTGGAAACCGCGGTGGCCACCATCGTGGCGGGCGATGAAGACGCGGACAAGATCGCCGGCGTGGTGCGCATTTCCGCCACGGATGGTTTCAGTGCGTTCATCATTGCCCCGGCGGTGGCCCAGCTGCGCCGAAAGCACCCAAAGCTCAGCGTGGAGATCGTCAACGTCACCCGCCGGGCGCTGCAGCACCGCTCCGGGCTGGACCTGGAGGTGGTGGTCGGCGAGCCGCAGGTGCACCGGGCGGAGGCGATCCGGCTCGGCGACTACACGCTGGGGATGTACGCCTCGCGCCGCTACCTGGATGAATTCGGCACGCCCGCCGGTGTCGCCGAACTGGGCGCACACGGGCTGGTGTACTTCGTCGACTCGATGCTGCAGGTCGATGACCTGGATGCCCCGCGCCGGCTGGTTCCCGGGATGTCGGATGCGCTCAGCTCCACCAACGTCTTCGTCCACGTCGAGGCCACGCGTGCCGGGGCCGGGATCGGCTTCCTGCCCTGCTACATGGCCGACCGCCACCCGGATCTGGTGCGGCTGTTGCCCGGGGACTTCGCCGAACGGCTGCCGTACTGGATGGTGCTGCGCCCGGACTCGCTGCGCCAGCCCGCGGTCGCCGCGGTGGCGCAGGCGCTGCGGAACCGCACGGCCGCCGTCCAGGAGGCCCTGCTGGGCGCCGAGGTGCTGGAGTCCTGAGGATTCCCGGGGCACCGCCCGGGCTCAGCCCAGCAGGTTGACCGGCGTCCCCGCCGCCCACGCGGCAATGTCCTTGACCGCGCCGGTGTAAAAGATCCTGAACTGGTCCTCGGTCACGTAGCCCAGATGCGGGGTGGCGATCACCCCGGGGGTATGGGCCAGGCGGTGGTTGGCGGGCAGGGGCTCGATGTCGAATACGTCGATGGCGGCCAGCGCCGGGGCGCCGAATTCCAATGCAGCCACCAGGGCATCCTCGTCGATGATGGCGCTGCGCGAGGTGTTGACCAGGATCGAGCCGTGCTTCATCAGCGCCAGCTGCCGCGCTCCCACCACGCCGGTGGAACGCTCGGAGAGCTTGAGGTGGATGGTGAGCACGTCGCTGCGCGCAAAGAGCTCATCCTCGCCGACCAGCTCGACCCCGACCTCCGCGGCGCGTTCGGCGGTGAGGTTTTGGCTGTGCGCGATGACCCGCATTCCGAAAGCCTGGCCGATGCGGGCGACCTGGCTTCCCAGCTTGCCCAGGCCGTAGACCCCGAGGGTCTTTCCCGACAGCTCGGTGCCCAGGGTCTGCTGCCACGGTTGGTCGGGTGCCGCCGGGCGTGCGGCGGAGAACAACTCGACATCCAGGCGGCGGGCCGCCGCCATGATCAGCGCCCAGGTGTGTTCGGTAGCGGCCGCGGGGCTGCCGGCGGTGCCGCACACGGTGATGCCCAAGTCGCTCGCCGCGTCCAGGTCGATCGACGCATTGCGCATGCCCGTGGTGACCAGCAGCCGCAACGACGGCAGCCGGCGCAGCCGCTCCGCGGTGAAGGGGGTGCGTTCGCGCATGGCCACGATGACGTCGAAGTCCCGCAGCGCGGCGGCGACCGCGGAATCGTCGTGCCCCAGGAACGCGGTGAAGAAAACGACCTCGCCGGGAAGAGAATCCCAGTCGGCGAGGGAAGAGGCAACGTCTTGGTAGTCATCGAGGACGGCTATGCGCATGGCCCCAGTCTAGAAGCCCCGGGGCGGGGACGGTGCAGACACGACCGCGGTGCACCGACGCGAACTCGGAAGATGCCGCCCGGTCGCGCCGCCGAACGAACCGAAAGACGGACAAGTCCATGAACGGGCGGCAGGGCGTTCCGTGGCGGATACCTCTGCCGGCCGCTCGCCTCGGACCACTGCCCCCCGGCGGTTAGGCCTGTTGGGTGGCCAATTCGCCGGCGGCGGAGCGAACAGCCTGGGCCAACGTCGTGGCGGGCCTGCCGATCAGGGAGCTCAGGGCGTTGCCCTCGACGAGCAGCTCGCCGCGGGCGATGCCGCTGTCGCTGTCGGCGAGGATCCTCGCGAAGGACTCGGGCACCCCGGCGCCCACGAGCAAGCGCGAGAAATCCTCCTCCGGCAGGTCCTGGTAGGTCACTGTCTGGCCCGTGGCGGTGCTGACCTCGCGGGCCAGATCCTCAAGGGTGAAGGATTCTTCGCCGCCCAGCTCGTAGACCATGCCCGCCTGGTCGTCCGCGAGAAGCACCGCCGCGGCGGCCTGTGCCAGATCGGCCCGGCTGGCGCCGTTGAGCCGGCCTTCGCCCGCGCTGCCGAAGACCGAGCCATGCTGCAGGTATCCTTCCAGCTGGTCGGTGTAGTTTTCCAGGTACCAGCCGTTGCGCAACAGGACGTAGGGGATCCCGGAGTCGCGCAGTGCCCGCTCGGTTGCCTGGTGGTCCTCGGCCAGGGCCATGGTGGTGGTGTCGGCGTTGGGGATGCTGGTGTAGGCCAGCAGCTGGACACCTGCCTCCTTGGCGGTCTCGATGACATCGAGGTGCTGGGCCACGCGCGGGCCCGGCTCACTGCCGGATACCAGCAGCAATTTCTCGACACCGGTGAATGCCTCGCGCAGCGATGCGGGGTCGGAGTAGTCCATGGCGCGGACCTGGACCCCGAGTTGGGCGAGGTCGGCGAGCCTCGAAAGGTTCCTGCCCCCTGCCACAATCTGTTCCGCGGGAACGCTTCGCTCCAGGAGCGCTTCAACAACGAGGCGGCCGAGCTTGCCGGTAGCGCCGGTGACGAGAATGGTCATGGGGGAGTCCCTTCAAGGAATAATGACTGTCCCCCATCACAACCGCGGATCCGGAACATTACTTCCCGAAAGTCGGAACGCACTTTAATGCAAGGTGTTTTCACCTCGGCAACCCGGCGCCTCCAACCATTGGATGTTGAGTGCCGCGGCGAGCCGGGATTTGAGTCCGCGCTTGCTACAGGCGAACAGCACTATCGGTGTTTTGCCTGGTCCGCTCACGGCGTGGTCTCTTCGATCCGGGGTGTATTAGGCGGCAGCTGGTGCGAGGGACTCGATGAGGCCCTCGATGCGGGTCTTGATTTCGTCGCGGATCGGGCGGACTGCGACGACGCCCTGGCCGGCGGGGTCCTCGAGGACCCAGTCTTCGTAGCGCTTGCCGGGGAAATACGGGCACTCGTCGCCGCAACCCATGGTGATGACGACGTCGGATTCCTTGACGGCTTCGGTCGTGAGGACCTTGGGGATCTCGGCAGACATGTCGATGCCAAGTTCGGCCATGGCCTCGACGGCGGCCGGGTTGATGGAGTTAGCGGGTTGCGACCCCGCCGAACGGACCTCGATGGCGCCCCGGGAAAGCGTGGTGAGGAACGCGGCGGCCATCTGGGAGCGGCCCGCGTTGTGCACGCAGACGAAGAGGACGGATGGCTTCTTGGTGGTTTCAGTGCTCACGGGTGTCTCCTGTGGTGGGCGGGGCTGGTGTCTGTTTGGATTGGGTTCGGGGATTCGCGGCTAGGCGGCGTGCAGCCGGGGCGCGAGGCCTTGGACGCGGCGGGCGATATCGAGGTAGGCGTCTTCGAAGGCTGCGCCGGTGTCCAGGCGCAGGGGATCGGGCACGGACCAATGGATGCCGTCCAGCTCGGTCAGTTCCTCGTGGGCGTTGTCGCATACCGTCACGATGAAGTCCCCATCGCGGGCCACCTGCTCCAAGCTTCGGGGCGCGAGGCCCGTAAGCTCCAGGCCATGGCGAAGGGCAACCTCGGTGGCGCCTTGGGCAATGCGGTCCGCCGGATGCGTCCCGGCCGAAGTCGCGGGGATTTCGCTGACTTGCCGCCAAAGCGCGGTCGCAAGTTGCGAACGGGCGCTGTTGCGCGTGCAGACAAACAGGATGCGGTGGGCACCATGCTCGGTGCCCGGGACCAGCCCGTCCAGTGCGCCGGTGGTCAGCCGGAAATAGCTACGGCGCTTGTCCGCCTCGGAGCGTTGGCGCATGATGAGGCCGGCCCCTTCCAACGCGCGCAGGTGGTGGGAAAGCAGGTTCGAGGGCATTCCGAGCTCGGCCTGCAGCTCCTTGGGGGAAAGGTCGCCCAGGGTCAGCATGTCCACGATGCGCAGTCGCGCAGGATCCGCGAGGGCGGCATGCCTTGCGGCACGCTCCCTCAGGGAATCCGTTAGCTCAATATTCATTGGTTCAACTTTGACTGAGATAAATTATTCTGTCAAGCTGATTTCCATGACTTCACACCAGCCGCCATTGTGGCGCCGCGCCATCGCCGAAGTGCTTGGAACCGGCTTGCTTGTGGCCATCGTCGTTGGTTCGGGGATTGCCGCCCAGCAGCTCTCCCCGAACGACATCGGCCTGCAGCTGCTCCAGAACAGCACCGCAACCGTGCTGGGCCTGACGGTGTTGATCCTCGTGTTGGGACCGGTCAGTGGCGCACACTTTAATCCCGTGGTTTCCCTGGTCGACTCGATCCTGGGCAGGCGCAGCGGCACCGGGCTGAGCGTGCCCGAGCTTGGAACCTACGTGGTGGCGCAGACGGTGGGCGGCATCGGCGGCAGCGTCTTGGCGAACGCCATGTTCGAGGTGGGCACCTCAATTTCCACCAAGGACCGGGCCACCCCGGGGCATTTGCTGGCTGAGGTGGTTGCCACCGCCGGGCTCGTCCTGCTGATCTTCGCACTGGCCGCCACCAACAGGGGCGTGTTGGCCGCGCCGGCGGTTGGTGCCTACATCGGGGCGGCGTACTGGTTCACCTCCTCGACATCGTTCGCGAACCCGGCCGTGACCGTGGGACGTATCTTCAGCGACACGTTCGCCGGCATCGCCCCCGCATCGGCCCCCGGCTTCATCGTGGCGCAGCTGATTGGTGCGGCGGTGGGCCTGGGCCTGCTCCTTGTCCTGTTTCCGTTCGCGGGACGCTCCGCGGACGACGTCATCTTGCCCCACAGCGCCGAGGGCTCCAGGTAGCCCAAACACCTTTCGGGCAAAAATCCGGGCCTCGTCCAATTCCCTGAATTGGACGAGGCCCGGATTTTTCGGCGGCGAGAGTTGCTACTTGGCGTCCTGCGCCTCATATTCGGCAAGGACTGCCTTGCCGATCTTGAAAGCGGTGTTGGCCGCAGGCACCGAACAGTAGATGGCCGACTGCAGGAAGACTTCCTTGATCTCGTCCGGGGTCATGCCGTTGCGCAATGCGGCGTGCACGTGCATTTCCAGTTCTTCCCAGTAGCCGCCGGCGATCAGCGCGGTCAGCGTGATGGCGCTGCGTGTGGTGCGCGGAAGCCCGGCGCGGGTCCAGATGGTGCCCCAGGCGTAGCGGGTGATCATTTCCTGGAACTCGTCGGTGAAGTTGGTCGAGTTGGCCGTGGCGCGCTCGACGTGCTCGGTGCCGAGCACCTGCATGCGGACCTCGAGCCCGGCGTCGTAGGAGTCGCCCGGCAGGCGGGAAGAATCGGTCATGCCTTGGTCTCCTGTGTGACGGAAGCAAAGAACTCGACCAACAGTGCGGCGGTCGCCTTCGGGTCCTCGGCCGGGGCCAGGTGCGCGACGGTGTCGATGGTGGCAGCCTGGGCGTTGGGTGCGTGCTCGGCGATGAACTGCGCGTCGGCCGGCGGGCAGACGACATCGTGGGCACCGGCGATGGCCAGGATCGGGTCCTGCATGGAGGGAAGCGCCTCGCGCAGGTCGAAGCCGGCCAGGGCGCCGCAGACGTGCGCGTAGGCGAACCGGTCCGCATCCTGCAGGTTGTGCAAAAGGTCGGTGGACACCACCGGGTTGGCCTCGATGAAGCCGGGGGCGAACCAGCGCTCGGCCGAACCGGAGAGAACCACCGGGGTGCCGGCCTTGGCCACGAGCTCGGCGCGTTCCGTCCAGCCCTCCGGGGTGCCGATCTTGGCCGCGGAGCAGATGACCGAGAGCCCGGCGAAGGCACCGGGGAAGTCGTTGGCCAGCTGCAGGGCGATGGCCCCGCCCACGGAAACGCCGGCGTAGAACAGCGGGGCGGACGCGGTGATGGCTTTGTCGGTCTCCAACGCCTCGATCATCTTGATGACACCGGCGGCCAGCTCGGCCATGGAGAATTCCTCGGTGGACGGCGCGGACTCGCCGTGGCCGGGCAGATCCCAGGCCACCAGCTGGAAGTGTTCCTTGAGGAACGGCACGGCCGGTCCCCACAGGGCCAGCGAGCCGGTGCCCAGCGAGGGGCCCAGCACCAGGGTGGGGAGGTCGGCTGCCGAATGCAGCAGGGACGGGGTCAGGGCGGGAATGCTCATGAGTCCTTCCAATCTGTGAAGTCTTCGCGGATACGGGTAATGAAATCGGTGGCCGAACCCAGGTAGCCGGCCGGGTCCAGCAGGTCATCGAGGAACAACTGGTTGTCCATGTCCGAGGGCAGCGCCCCCTGCAACAGGGTACGCAACGGGGTGCCGGTGCGCAGGGAATCAAGGACCAGTTCCTGCACCGCGGCCTTGCCGCCCGCAACCAGGGGTGCTGCGACGGTGGCGATGCGTTCGGAAACCAAAAGGTCCCCGGACAGGGCCATGTTCCGCGACATGGCCTCGGGGTGCACGCCCAGCCCGGTGGCCAGGACTGCCGCATGGTGCGCGGCGCCCCCGGCCAGGCGGACCAGTTCACGCAGTGAAGCCCATTCGGCGTGCCAGCCGCCGTCGGGGCGTTCGTCCACCGCCGTGCCGGCGGCGGTGTAGAGCGCGGCAACGTGGGCAGGGGCGGAGAGCGCGGCGTTGCGCAGCAGCACCGAATGCACGGGGTTCTGCTTTTGCGGCATGGCGGAGGAACCACCCTTGCCAGCCTCGCGGGGTTCGGACAGCTCGCCGATTTCCGGACGTGTTGCGGTGAGTACGTCCGCGCCGAAGGTGCCGGCGGCGGCGATGACGGAGCCCAGCGCGGAGCCCAGCCCCAGCACCGGCTGGCGCACGGTGTGCCACGGTGCGATCGGTGCGACCAGGCCGAGTTCGGCCGCAAGCGCGGCGGTGAGCTCGTGGGCGCGTTCGGCCAGGCGCTTTTCGGACTTGTACGGCAGCGCGGAACCCAGGCGCTGGTGCAGCGAGGCCAGGGTGCCCACGGCACCGCCCCATTGCAGCGGCAGGGAGGCGGCGACGGCGTCCAGTTGGCGCCCGGCGGCGGTGAGGGATGAAAGCCAATTGGCGGCGCGCAGCCCGAAGACCGTGGGCAGTGCATGTTGGGTGAGCGAGCGCGCCACGCACAGCGTCGAGGCATGGGCCGCACTGATCTCGGACAGGGCGCCGGCTGCGGTGAGCAGGTCGGTGCGGATCCCCGCGATGGAGCGGGAGGCAACGAGCATCAGGGCGGAATCGATGATGTCCTGGCTGGTGGCCCCGCGGTGCAGGGCGGTCGCGGCGGTGGCCGGTGCCCCCGTGTCAGCGAGTTGCTTGCGCATCATGCCCAGCAGCGGGATCAGCGCGTTGGCGCCGTCCGGGCCCGCGGAGGCGAGTGCGGCCAGGTCGTAGAGTTCGACCTTGGCGATCTGCTCCACGGCCTGCGCATCCGCGGAGCTGCACAGCCCGGCTTCGGCCTGGACCTTGACCCAGGTTGCCTCCACATCGAGCATTCCCTGGGCGAAGGCGGCGTCCGAGGCGGTTTGCGCCACGGGCGTGGCCGCCCATGCCGGGGTCAACAATCCGTAATCGGCCGGGTACATGGGCGGTGCTTCTCCTGTGGGTCTGTGGTTCGGGGGGTGTTGCAGGCGGTGGGGGCGTGAACCCCACAAAACCCCCGCAGCGCGGGAACCCGCCTTTTCCATCATCCCGGTTTGGGAGGGGATCGGCGAGTTCCGTGGCGCACGGGGGTCACATGCGGGATGCGGCGTTGGCTAGCTCTCGCGCGGGTAGGAGAGGAACACCGTTTCGTCCTCGCCCTGGAGCGAAATGTCGAAGCGCAGCGAACCGTCCTCCTCGCGGGTGGCGATCAGCGTCTTGCGCTGTGCGTCGTCCAGCGAGGAGAGCAGCGGATCGCTGGCCAGTGCCGCTGTGTCCTCCGGCAGGTAGATGCGGGTGAACAGGCGGTTGAGCAGGCCGCGGGCGAACACCGTGAGCATGATGAACGGTGCCTTGCCGGCCTCGGTGGCCCCGGGGTTCAGCGTGGTGAAGGTGTAGTGCCCGACGTTGTCCACGGCGGTGCGGCCCCAGCCGGTGAAGGTGTAGCCGTCGCGCACCAGCGAGCCGTCCTTGGAGACGATGTTGCCGTGCTCATCGGCCTGCCAGATTTCCAGCAGGGCATCGGGGATCACGGTGCCGGCACCGTCGGTGACCACGCCGTGCAAGCGCACCGAAGCAGGGTGGGCCTGGTTGACCAGCTCGTTGTCCTTCTCGAAGGGCAGCGCGTAGCCGTAGAACGGGCCGATGGTCTGGCCCGGCGTGGCGGCGAGCTTGAGCGCGGGGGCCTGGGTGTTTGGTGACTGTGCCATGTTAGTGATCTCCCTCTTCGTCTTCCATCCAGGTCCGGTTGCTGCCGGTGAGCACGATGTCCCAGTTGTAGCCCGTGGCCCATTCGTGGGAGGTGATCGAGTGGTCGTAGGTGGCGACCAGGCGGTCGCGGGCATCCTTGTCCGTGATCGCCTGGTAGATCGGGTCGAGGGGGAAGAGCGGATCGCCCGGGAAGTACATCTGGGTGATCATGCGCTGGGTGAAGTCGGTGCCGAAGAGCGAGAAGTGGATGTGCGCCGGGCGCCAGGCGTTGTGGTGGTTCTTCCACGGGTATGGGGCCGGCTTGATGGTGGTGAAGGAGTATTCGCCGTTGGGTCCGGTGATGGCGCGCCCCACGCCGGTGAAGTTCGGATCGATCGGGGCAGGGTGCTGGTCGCGCTTGTGGATGTAGCGTCCGGCGGCGTTGGCCTGCCAGATTTCCACCAGTTGGCCGGCGACCGGGCGGCCGTCTCCATCGAGCACGCGGCCCGTGACCACGATGCGCTCGCCGATGGGCTCGCCGTTGTGCTGGATGGTCAGATCCGATTCCAGGGCGTGCACGTCGCGCTCGCCGAAGGCGGGGGAGTGCAGCTCGATGGTCTCGGGGTCCGCGTGGTGCAGGTTCTTGGTGGGGTGGCGCAGCAGCGAGGAGCGGTAGGGGGCGAAGTCGATGCGCGGCTGCGTCTCGGCTTTCTTCCCGTCCACGACCGACTGGCGGTATGCCGCGTGGATGTCGGTGATTTCCTTGCTGATGGATTCCTGCGAGACGGTCGTGGCGGCGGGGTCCAGGACGTGCGAATCGTTGAACGTCTCGTTCGCGGTGGTTTGGGTGCTCACTGCGTGCTCCTTTCGGTGGGGCGTGCGGATGTGGTGAAGGGGGTGAACGGGGGCGGGGCTAGGCGTGCGGCCAGCCGGTGTAGGACTCGGCCAGGTATTGCTGTCCGTAGCGCGAGGAGGTGACGGTGTCGAGCTCGCCCAGGGCGCGCTTGGCCATGAACGGGTCGGCGTCCACCGGGGTGTGCAGCATCGAGGTCATCCAGTAGGAGAAGTTCTGCGCCTTCCACACGCGTTTGAGCGCCTTGTCCGAGTAGCCGTGCAGCAGGGACTCGTTCTGCGTGGAGTAGTAGGAGTCGAGGGCCTCGAAGAGCACCTTGACGTCGGCGAACGCGAGGTTCAGGCCTTTGGCGCCGGTGGGCGGGACGGTGTGCCCGGCATCGCCGATGAGGAACATCCGGCCGTGGGAGAGCGGTTCGCGCACGAAGGAGCGGAACTTCAGCACGGTCTTGTCGAAGATGTTCCCGGTCTTCAGGGTGAACCCGTCGGGTCCGTCGACGCGGCGCTGCAGCTCGTTCCAGATGCGGTCCTGCGACCAGTCATCGACGTTCTCGTTCGGGTCGCACTGGAAGTACATGCGCTGGACGGTCTCGGACCGCTGGGAGATCAGCGCGAAGCCGTGCGGGGAGTTGGCGTAGATGAGTTCGGGGGCGGACTTGGGTGCTTCGGTGAGGATCCCGAACCAGGCGAAGGGGTACTCGACCTTGAAGTCCTTGCGGTTGGTGTCGGGCATCTGCCGGCGGCAGAAGGAGCGCGAGCCGTCCGCGCCGACCAGCACGTCGCAGTGCACCTCGAACTCGGCACCCGTCTCGTCGGTGAAGCGGAACTTGGGGGTGTCGGTTTCCAGGTCCAGCAGTTCGGTGACCTCACTGGAGTAGCGCACGTCCCCGGCATCGCGCTTGCGTGCGGCGGCGAGGTCGACAAAGACCTCGTTCTGCGCGTAGAGGGTGACGGTGGCGTCGACCAGGTCGCGGAAGTCCAGCGGGTGGGATTCGCCGTTGAAGCGCAGGTCGATCCCGGCGTGCTTGTCCCCGTGGGTGAGCACGCGTCCCTCGACACCGGAGTCCACCAGCATCTTCACGGCCTGGGACTCCAGGATCCCGGCGCGGTGGGTGTTGCGGATGGTCTCGTGGTCCCGGGCCTCCACGACGATGTTCTCGATGCCGGTCTTGGCGAGCAGGTGCGAAAGCATCAGGCCGGCGGGGCCGCCGCCGACGATGCCGACCTGGGTCTTGAGAATGGTGCGCGCTGTTGCCATGGGGGGATCGCGTTCCTTTGGTGCGGCGGATCGGCGGGTGGCAGCGGCACGTCGTCGTGTGGTGTGCGCCCGGCAGCGATCTGGGTTTGTGGGGTATCTGCATCCAGTCTGTGGGCGCGGACACCAAACGGCCACGACCATCTCATTGAATGAGAATTATCTGCCGCGTCTCCCGGCGTCCCCGCAAAGACCGAAAGGCAGATCAGGCCGCGTAAATGGTGACGGCGGTGGCCTTGAGCACGAAGTAGGCGAGGGTTCCGGGCACCAGCCCGAGGTCCGCCAGCGCCGCCGGGGTGATGTCGGCGGCCAGGTCACCTGCGCGCACCCGGATGGCGTCGCCGTGCGGCTCCAGGTCCGTCACGGTTGCCTCGAGCATGTTGCGCGGGCTTCCGTGTGGCGGATCCAGGTACACCGAGACGGCGGAAGCGGGGAATGCCGCGGCCGCCGCCTCGCCGGGGACCAGCTCGGATTCACGAGTTCCGAAGATCCGCCCGAAGGCCGTGTCGATTCCATCCCCGTGCGCGGTGCCGGTGACGAGGTTCAGCCCGGCGAGCCCGGCGGCGAAGCGGGATCGCGGCCTTCCCAGTACGTCCCGGGTTGGACCGCTCTCGGTGATACGTCCGTTCTCCAAGATGACGACCTTGTCCGCCAGCATGAGCGCATCGAGGATGTCGTGGGTGATGATGATGGCACTGCGCTCGGCGAGGACGTGTTTGAGCAACCGACGCATCAGGGGCGCGGCGTGGATGTCCAGGGCCGCCATGGGCTCGTCGAGCAACAGCAGGTCGGGTCCCGCTGCCAGCGCCCGGGCGACAGCGACCCGCTGCGCCTGTCCGCCGGACAGTTCGCCGGGTTTCCGTGCGGCCAGGGTCTGGGTGTCCGTGGCTTCGAGCCACCGACGGGCCGCCACCCTGGATTTGGCCGCGCCGGTGCCCTTGCTCCGCGGACCGAACGCGACGTTCTCGAGAACGCTCAGGTGCGGAAAGAGCAGTGGTTCCTGCGCAAGCAACGCGGTGCCCCGCGCGTGCGGCGCCAACCATTGCGGGCGCGCGGAATCGAGGTCAAAGAGCGTGCGCTCGCCGATGGATGCCGTTCCGGAATCCGGGCGCAGCAACCCGGCCATGATCGAGAGCAACGTCGACTTGCCGGCCCCGTTCGGTCCCAAGACCGCGAGGGTCTCCCCCCGGGCCAGATCCAGGGAGACGACGAAATGCCGTGCGGTGAGCGTGGCCTCGAAGCGGATCCTCACTGTGCGGCCCCCGGCATGGCCTTCTTCGTGCGGTGCCCGCCATAGGACAGTGCCACCACGATGACGGCCACTGCAACCAGGACCAGGGACAGGGCCACTGCCGCATCGGCATCGGTCTCGCGCTGCAGGTAGATCTCCAGGGGCAGGGTCCGCGTGACACCCTGCAGGGAACCGGCAAAGGTCAACGTTGCCCCGAACTCGCCGAGGCTGCGTGCAAAGGAGAGGACCGCCCCGGAGGCCAAGCCGGGCAGCACCAGCGGCAGGCTCACCCGACGCAGCACCGTGGTCGGCCGTGCGCCCAGAGTTGCTGCAACGGCTTCGTACTTTCCCCCGGCGGTGCGCAGCGCGCCCTCGAGGCTGACGACCAGGAACGGCAGGGCAACAAAGGTCTGGGCCAGAATGACCGCTGTAGTGGAGAACGCGATCTGGATTCCCGCAATCTCAAGACTGCGGCCCAGCAGGCCTTGGCGCCCGAAGGTGTAGAGCAGGGCGATGCCGCCCACCACCGGCGGCAGCACCAGTGGCAGGAGCACGAAGGCCCGCAGCACGCGCTGGCCCGGGAAGCTTCCACGGGCCAGGACCAGCGCCAGCGGAACGCCCAAGAGGATGCACAGCATGGTGCTGGCCGCCGAGGTGCGCAGACTCAACCCCAGCGCGCTCAGTGAGGATTCGGAGGTGATGAGGGGAATGAACTGGGGCCAATTAACCCTGGCGAGCATCGCCAGCAGCGGGAGCAGCACAAACAATGCTCCCGCGCAGGCGAGGACGTAAATCCACGGGGGAACGGCGGAGTACCCGGTGCCGCTGCGGCGAAACACCGGGGCCCTACGGCTTTCCGAAGCCGGCATCGGCCAGGACCTTCCTGCCCTCGGGGCCGGTCACGGCGGAGATGAACGAGTTGGCCAGATCCTTGTTGGCGCTGGTGGCGACACCGGCTATCGGGTAGGCGTTGACCGCCGTTTTGGATTCGGGGAACTTGATTCCCTTGACCTTGTCGCCGGCCGCCAAGACGTCAGTGACATAGACCAGCCCGGCATCCGCCTCACCGCTGGTCACCTTGCCCAATACGTCGGTGACGGAGGATTCCTCACTGACCGGAGTGAGCGTTGTCCTTGCGGCATCCTCGACGCTCTTGGTTGCTGCACCGCACGGCACCTGCGGCGCACAGATGACGACCTTCACCCCCGGAGTTGCAAGGTCGGAAAACGTGGCGATCGAGGCCGGGTTGTCCGGTGGGACCGCGATGGCCAGGGTATTGGTGGCGAAGGTTGTGGGCGCGCCGTCGACGAGACCCGCCGCGGAAAGCTTGTCCATGTTGCTTGGGTCGGCCGACGCGAACACATCGGCGGGTGCTCCGGCGGATATTTGGGTGACTAGGTCAGAGGACCCGGCGAAGCTCAGCCCGATCGCCGTGCCCGGGTGTTTCGCCTCGAATCCTTCCGCGATCTCGGTAAACGGGCCCTTCAGCGAGGCCGCGGCAAATACGGTGATTTCCCCGCTCGGGCCCGCGCCGACCGGTGGTGGCTGAGCGGGGGATGCGCATCCGGCCAGTCCCAGGACCCATGCCAAGGCGAGGACGATTGCAGCGCCGATCCTGCGGCGGGCGCTCATGTCCCCGTCTTTCCCTGCGGGGATTCGATGATGACGGTGGTCGCCTTGACCACTGCCGTGGCGATCGATCCCAGCTCGAGTCCCAGTTCGCGGGCGGCTTCGCTGCTCATCAGGGACACGACGCGAAACGGGCCGCATTGCAGCTCGACCTGGGCCATGACGGTATCCATGGTGATGCCGGTGACCAATCCGACGAACCTATTGCGGGCCGAGGACCCAACCAGCGACTGGTCATCGGGGAGCTGGGCCTGGCTGCGTGACAGTTGGGCAAGCTCGAGTCCGTCCACGGCCACGCGACCGGAATCGTCCTTATGCGCGGTAAGGGTTCCGTTGTCGGTCCAGCGGCGAATGGTGTCGTCGCTGACACCGAGGAAGCGGGCTGCTTCGGAGACTCGAATTTTCGGCATGGTTCAATAATGCCTCATTTGCGGTGATTTGAGGTTGATATCGTCGCAAATTCCAAATCCGAAGGATGCTGTCGAGACCAAACGGTGCTGCGGAGGGGCGGGTGGTTCCTTCGTTGCGCAGTGGTGCGGGGGCTGCGCGGGCGTTGCCGGGGGACTCGGTCTAATCACGGAAGGCAATGCGCGAGAGCAGTTCGCGCAGGGTCTCTTGTTCGGGCTTGCTCAGCATCGCCATGGCAATGGCTTCACCTTCGGCCGTGGCCGTCCGTGCCTTCTTGTAAAGCTGCTCGCCGGCCTTCGTCCCGGTGATGACCTTCGAGCGGCGGTCGTTGGGGTCGGCGGTCCGCTCGACCAGCCCCTCGCCCTCCAGCGCGTCCACCAGCGGCACGATCTGGCTCGGATCCAGCGAAAGGAATTCCGCCAGTTCGCGCTGCGTGGGTGCCAGCCCGCTGCAGGCCAGCGAGAGCACCGAGTAGGAGCGGACCTTTAGCCCCAGCGGGGCCAGGAGCCTGTTGGCGCGTGCCGATCCCAGTGAGCGGGTGCGGGCGGTGAGGAACTCGATGTCTCCCGCCAGTTCGCTGTCCAGGAATCGGTCAATGGTGTTCATGGTGGTGCCCGGCTTGGTCGCCATGCTGCTGCCCCTCGGGATTGATAAGAAACTTAATCGTTGACTTTATCAAGAGTTTAAGTTGTTATGTATATAGCAAGGTTCCCACGACAGGGTCGGCGGGGGCAATAACTACCCTTGAAGGAGCAGACATGTCACTGGCTGGAAAAGTTGCAATCGTTACCGGCAGCGGCCGCGGACTCGGCCTGAGCTACGCGCAGGAACTGGCCCGCCAGGGTGCCGCAGTGGCCATCAACGACGTCGATGCAGACGTGGCCGCCGAGGCCGTAGCCTCGATCAACGCGGCGGGCGGCAAGGCCGTGTCGGTCGTGGCCCCCGTTGGTTCCACTGAAACCGCCAAGGCGCTCGTGGCCTCCGCCGTGGAAAACTTCGGGCGCCTGGACATCCTGGTCACCAACGCCGGCGTCCTGCGCGACAAGTCGATCCTGAAGATGACCGACGAGGACTTCGACCTGGTCATCAACGTGCACCTGCGCGGCACCTTCACCTGCGTCCGCGAGGCCTACGGCTACTTCAAGGAAAACAACATCGCCGGCCGCATCATCACCATCGGCTCGCCGACCGGGCAGCGCGGCAACTTCGGCCAGACCAACTACGCCGCCGCCAAGGCCGGCATTGTGGGCATGGTGCGCACCTGGGCCATGGAAATGAAGCGCGCCGGGGTCACCGTCAACGCCGTCATCCCTGTGGCAGCCACCGCCATGACCAAGACCGTCCCGTTCTTCGCCAAGGCCGTCGAGGCCGACGAGCGCGGCGAAGCCATGCCGGACTTCTTCCGCAAGGAACTGGGCTTCGGCACCGCCGACGACGTCGCCGGACTCATCGCCTTCCTCGCCTCGGAGGAAGCCGGCAACATCACCGGCCAGGCGATCGGCGCCGGCGGGGACCGCCTGCAGCTCTGGAGCCACCCGGAGGCCATCGCCTCGGAATTCAACGACGGCGGCTGGGATTACGCCGCCTTGCGCGAACGCTTCCCGTTCTCCGATAACCTGCAGTCGGTCGGCGAGACGTTCCCCGAGCTGCCGGCCGAGCTGCAGCCCGAACCGGCCGCCAAGTAGAAAGCACCCGCACCACGATGAGCGTTCGCTACGAATCCAGGATCGACCTTGAGGCGATCACCGCAATCGACATGCACGTGCATGTCGAGGTCGACGATTGCGGGCACAAGGCCATGCCGGAGGACCTCTTCGAGGCCTCGGCCGCGTACTTCAAGTCCGAGGAACGCACGCCTTCGGTGGATCGCATCGCGCAGGTCTACCGCGACGCGAAGATGGCCGCGGTGCTCTTTACCGTCGACGCGCGCACCGCGCTGGGCCACGAGCCGAACTCCATTGACGACCTGGTGGCCGGGGCCGCGCGCAACAACGACGTGCTGATCCCCTTCGGCTCCGTCGACCCGCGCACCGGCCCGGCCGCGATCACCGAGGCGCGCCGCCAGGCGGACGAGCTCGGGGTGCGCGGCTTCAAGTTCCATCCCTCGCTGCAGGGATTTGACCCCTCCTCCCAGGAGTTCTACCCGCTGTGGGAGGTGCTCCAGGAACTGGGGCTGCCGTGCATCTTCCACACCGGGCAGAACGGCATGGGCGCCGGGCTTCCCGGCGGGCGGGGCATCAAGCTGCGCTACTCCAACCCGCTGCTGCTCGACGACGTGGCCGCGGACTTCCCGGGGCTGACCATCATCATGGCCCACCCCTCGGTGCCGTGGCAGGACGAGGCCAACTCGATCGCCACGCACAAGGCGAACGTGTTCATCGATCTTTCGGGCTGGAGCCCGAAGTACTTCCCGGCATCGCTGGTGAAGATGAGCAACAACGTGCTCTCGACCAAGGTGCTCTTCGGCACCGATTACCCGTTGATCACCCCGGCAAAGTGGCTCGGAGCCTTCGCCGAGCTGCCGTTGAAGGACGAGGTTCGCCCGCTGATCTTGAAGGAGAACGCGGTGCGGGTGCTGGGACTGGGCAAGTCATGACCGATTTCTACCCCAGTGACCAGTACGGCTTCGCCCGGATGCTGTCCGACGCCGAACGGGCGGCGCTGCTGCGCCTGCGCGCCGTGCTTGATACGCACGTGCGTCCGGTGCTCGCCGACCATTGGGAGCGCGGGGAATTCCCCGAATCCATCGTCGCCCCGCTGATCGAGCTGGACATGATGCGCCCGGCCGAGGTGCTGGCCGCCGGCGAACAGGTTCGCGGCCTCTTCGGGGGCTTTAGGAACTTCGAGCTGGCCCGGGTGGACGCCTCGGTGGTCACCTTCTACAACGCCCAGTCCGGGCTGTTCCGCACCACGGTGAACCTGGGCGGCAGTCCGGAGCAGGCCGCGGAGCTGGATCCGCGCATCGCCTCTTACGAATACAAGGGCGTCTTCGCGCTCACCGAACCGGACCATGGATCGGACATCGCCGGGGGACTGGATACCGCTGCCACCTTCGAGCCCGGGGCCGACGGCGGGCACTGGATCATCAACGGGGCCAAGCGCTGGATCGGCGGAGCGGCCCAGGCGGACGTGCTGGCCGTCTTCGCCCGCGACACCGCGGACGGAAAGGTCAAGTGCTTCCTGGTTCCCACCGATGCCCCCGGGTTGAAGCTGAGCAAGATCGAGCGCAAGACCAGCCTGCGGATCATGCAGAACGCCGACATCGAATTGGTTGACGTCACGGTTCCGGAGACGGCGCGGCTGGCGAACATCAACTCTTTCGCCGACGTCGCGGCGTGCCTGCGCAACATGCGCTCGGACGTCGCCTGGATCGCCGCAGGCGCGGCGGCCGGCGCCTACGAGGCAGCGCTGAAATACGTCACCGAACGCCACCAGTTCGGCAAGCCGCTGGCGTCCTTCCAATTGATCCAGGAAAAGCTCGCCACGATGCTCACCAACGTGACAGCCTCCCTGGCCATGGTCACCAGCCTGACCCAGGCCCAGGACGAGGGCATCTACAAGGACGAGAACTCGGCCATGGCCAAGATGTTCACCGCGCGCATGCTGCGCGAGACCGCTGCCCTGGCGCGGGAGGTCTGCGGGGGCAACGGCATCGTGCTTGACTACGATGTCGCCCGTTTCCACGCCGACGCCGAGGCCATCTATTCCTACGAGGGCACCGACGAGATCAACGCGTTGATCCTCGGCCGGGCCATCACCGGCATCGGGGCCTTCCGCTAGGCCAGGGCCCCGGCACCGCCAAAATTCCTACCAAACACGTCAACACAAACCACTTAATACATAAGGAGTACCCATCATGGGCCAGACAGTTCTTTCCTACGAACAGCTCGCAACCGCCGCCGGCACCGACCTGGGCTACAGCGACTTCCGCACCGTCACCCAGGACCAGGTCAACACGTTCGCCGACGCGACCGATGACCACCAGTGGATCCACACCGACCCGGAGAAGGCCAAGGACGGACCCTTCGGCGGACCGATCGCCCACGGATACTTGTCCCTGAGCCTGCAGATCGCCTTCTGGTCCGAGCTCTTTGACGTCACCGGGGTCTCCACCCGCGTGAACTACGGCCTGGACAAGGTCCGCTTCCCCTCGCCGGTGCCCGTCGGTGCACAGATCCGCATGAAGGCTCAGATTTCCGAGGTTGAAGAGGTCAAGGGCGGCTACCAGATCGCCGTCGACCAGGTCGTCGAGGTCGAGGGCGCCCCGAAGCCGGCCGTGGTGTCCCGCGGCATCTACCGGTTCTACGCCTAGCCGTCGTTCCGGGCACGCCGCGCGGCGGCTGGCCCGGTGCGGCTGACCCAGGTGAGCGCGGGAAGCCCCGCGCCCACCTGGGGCGCCCCCCTTGTGCCCGAAATTGCACAGCCCCCACACTTGAACACACCTCGGCAGCGCCATCGAAACAGCGGTGGATGGAAGGAGAAACGCTCATGTTGAACCAAGGACTTGGAAGCTGGATCCACAAACGCCGCGTGAAGTCGCACGGACAAGCGGCCGTCATTGACGGCGCGGTGACGCTGCGCTACGAAGAGCTGGCCGAGCGCATCGACAGGCTGGCCAACGCGCTCGCGGGTGCGGGGATCGGGCGCGGGGACCGCGTGGCCTACCTGGGCAACAACCATCCCGCCTTCCTCGAGACGCTCTTTGCCTGCGGCAGCCTCGGCGCGATATTTGTTCCGGTCAACACCAGGCTGGCACCGCGCGAGGTGGCCTTTGCCCTGCAGGATTCCGGAACCAGCCTGCTGGTCAACGCCCGCCAGTTGGAGTCCCTGGCCGTGGCGGCCACCGAGATCGCCCCCGTCGCCGCGCGGCTCGTCGTGGAGGAGAACCCCGAGACCGCGGGGTCCTACGAGGCGGCCATCCGCTCGGCTTCGGCGGAACACCGGGACGAGCCCGTCGCGCTTGAGGACACCGCCATCATCCTCTACACCTCCGGCACCACCGGGAACCCCAAGGGCGCGATCCTGACCCACGGGAACATGACGTGGAATTCGCTGAACGTGCTGGTCGACTACGACGTCACCAGTACCCAGGTGGCGTTGATGATCGCACCGATGTTCCACGTCGCTTCCCTGGGGATGGGCGCGCTGCCCACCCTGCTCAAGGGCGGAACCCTGGTCCTGCAGGACCGCTTCGAGCCCTCGGCTGTGCTGGCGGCCATCGAACGCCACGGCGTCACCGCGCTCTCCGGGGTGCCGACCACCTACCAAATGCTCGCCGAGCACCCCGCGTGGGATGCCACCGATCTTTCCTCGATCCGCATGCTCACCTGCGGCGGATCCGCCGTCCCGATGCGGGTGCTTGAGGCCTACGAGGCCCGCGGGTTGTCCTTTTCCGGGGGCTACGGCATGACGGAAACCGCCCCGGGGGCCACGTCGCTGCAACCCGAGTACTCCCGCGAAAAGGCCGGATCGGCCGGGCTTGCGCACTTCTTCACCGGCATCCGCGTCGTCGACGCCCTGGGGGAGGACCTTCCAGCCCACGAGGTCGGGGAAATCCTGATCGAGGGCCCCAACGTGATCCCCGGCTACTGGAACCGGGAGGACGCCACGGCGTCCTCCTTCCAGGACGGGACGTGGTTCAAGTCCGGCGACATGGGGTACCTGGACGACCAGGGTTTCCTCTTCATCTCGGACCGCCTGAAGGACATGATCATTTCCGGCGGGGAAAACGTCTACCCGGCCCAGGTAGAGCAGGCCATCATGGAACTGCCCGCGGTGGCCTCCGTGGCGGTGATCGGCGTTCCGGACGAGAAATGGGGCGAGGCCGTGCATGCGGTCATCGTTCCCGCGGAGGGACAGCACGTCACGCGCGAGGACATCGCCGCCCACCTCGATGGGAAGCTTGCCCGCTACAAGATCCCGCGCACCATCGAGGTCGTTGCGGACCTGCCGCGCACTGCCAGCGGAAAGATCCGCAAGACCGACCTGCGCGAGAGCCACCGCAAGAGCACCCTGGCCTGAGCCCGGGGCAAGACTACGGAGGCGGGGGAAGACACAAGCGTGTCTTCCCCCGCCTCCGGCGTTTCCCGGCTGCGGGGCGAACGGCCACCTGCCTTCCTGCCCGCTGACACGGGCCCCGCAGCCCATGTGCCAAGACCGACCAGAGCATTCAATGAACAATTATTGATTTACTCAATGGTTTGGTTTAGGTTGTAGATATGGCCTGTGGCGAGGGTCACACATCGCAAATGAAGCCGGGGTTTCTTGGCCCCCGGACTAGCAAGGAGAACTCATGAAGAAGCGTCTTTCCACGCTCATCGCAGGCGCCTCGATTGCCGCGCTGGCGCTGACCGGTTGCGGCCAGGGCTCGATTTCCGGCTCGGCCGCGTCCGACAGCGAGTCGGCGGGCGCCTCGGGCGACGGCGCGTTGACGAAGGTGGTCGTCGGGGTCTTGCCCATCGCTCCGTCCGTGGCGGTGAAGTACGGAATCGACAAGGGGATTTTCGAAAAGCACGGGCTGGACGTGGAATTCACGACCAGTTCGGCCGGTGCCGCGATGCTGCCCGCTGTCTCCACCGGGGACCTGAACTTTGCCGTCGGCAACCCGCTCTCCGTGCTGACCGCCGTGGACAAGGGCCTGGACATGAAAATCGTCTCCGGCTACTCGGATTCCAAGGCCGAGGGCGATGACATCAACGGCGTGGTCGTGCGCGCCGACTCGGGGATCAAGGACTTTGCCGGCCTGGCGGGCAAGACCACCTCGGTCAATGCACTGAAGACGCAAGGCGACCTGACCATCATGGAATCAGCCACGATCGACGGCGGGGACGCGGGCGCCCTGAAATTCTCGGAGATGCCGTTCCCGGACATGGAAGCCCAGCTCGACCGCGGCAACATGGACGCCGTCTGGCTCCCGGAGCCGTTCCTGTCCAAGGCCCTGGCCAACCCGGACAACGAACTGCTTGGCTACCCGAACCAGAAGGCCATCCCGGGCTTGCCGACCATGGTCAGCTTCACCAGCGGCAAGTACGCCCAGGAAAACCCCGAGGTCGTCGCCGACTTCAAGGCCGCAATGACCGAAACCTTGGCAGCGGCCGAGGACGACCAGGCCGGCGCCAAGGCCATGTTGCCGGAATTCATGAAGATGGACGCCAAGGTGGCCGAAAACCTGAAGATGGAAACCTGGGACGGCGTCGTGCCCAGCGATCAGCTGGCCAAGCTCGCCGAACTCGCAGCCAAGCTCGAATTCCTCTCCAAGGCCCCGGACGTCGAGGCCATGACCGTCAAGTAGCGGCCGCGCCCCGGGGCGCGGCATGCAGCAACCAGCGTGCGGCGCGGAGGGCACTCCCGCGCCGCACGCCCAACGATCCATGGCGGGGCATCCCGCCGCACCCACCGTCAAGGCACGATGAGGATTCATGAGAAACAAACTTACACTCGCAATGGCCGCACTGGGGATCCTGGCCCTGGGCGCCTGCGGTTCGGGGTCGCCCAGCGGCCAGACCGCCTCCACGGCCGCGGATGGCGGAGCCGGCCTGGAGAAAATCACCGTCGGAGTCATCCCGATCGTGGACACCGCGCCGATCTTCTTGGGTGACTCCAAGGGCTTCTTCGAAGCCGAGGGCCTGGACCTGGACATCCAGACTGCCACTGGCGGCTCGGCCATCGTGCCGGGGATACAATCCGGAAGCTACGACTTCGCCTTCTCCAACTACGTCTCGCTCATGGTCGCCAACGACAAGGGCCTGAGCATGAAGGTCGTAGCCAACGGCGTGACCACCTCCGGGAACGAGGACGGGGACTTCGGTGCCGTGGTGGTCCCGAAGGACTCGCCCATCAAGAGTCCGAAGGACCTGGCAGGCAAGAAGGTCTCGGTGAACAACCTTTCCAACATCGGAGACATCACCGTTTCGCAGGTCGTCAAGGACGACGGCGGGGACCCGAGCACCGTTGACTTCGTCGAGGTTCCGTTCCCCGAGGCCCCGGCGGCCCTGGAAAACGGCATCGTGGATGCCGCCTGGATCCTCGATCCCTTCCTGGTCCAGGCCAAGGGCGACGGCGCGCGGGTCGTGAGCAACAACTTCTCCGACTTCGATCCGGAACTGGACATCGCCGGCTACTTCACCTCCACGGACAAGGTCGCCGCCGAACCCGAGCTGACGGCCAAATTCCAGCGCGCCATGAACAAGTCGCTGGAATACGCGAACGAGAACCCGCAGGAGGTCCGCGACATCGTGGGCACCTACACCAAGATCGACGAGGAAACCCGCGCCAAGCTGGTGCTGCCGCGCTACCGCGTGGACATCAACAAGGACGCAGCACAGAAGCTCGGCGATGCGACCCGGGAATTCGGGGCCATTTCCAAGCCTGTTGACCTCGAGGCCCTGTTGCCATGACCCAAACGACCGAACAATCGACGCGCGCCGCGGTGAAGGCCAAGGCCTCCCGCGTGCCGTCCAAGGGTCTGCCGAAGTGGGTGTTGGGTCTGGTGGGCATCGTGGTGTTCCTGGGGTTCTGGGAGCTGATGCCGGCACTGGGCGTGGTGCAGGCGAAGTACCTTCCCCCGGCTTCCGAGGTCATTGCGGCACTGGTGACCGACTTGGGTTTGAGCGCGTTCTGGGTGGCCGTGGGTGACACCATGGCCGCCTGGGCGATCGGGTTGGCGATCGCGGTGGTGGCCGCGCTGGTGTTGGGCCTGGTGATCGGGATGTCCCCGTTCCTGCGCCGCTTCACCAACTCGTCCATCGAGTTTTTGCGTCCGATCCCGTCGGTGGCGTTGATCCCGTTGGCGGTGTTGCTCTTTGGCATCAAGATCGAGTCCTCGCTGCTGCTGATCGTTTACGCCTGCTTCTGGCAGGTGCTGATCCAGGTGCTTTACGGGGTGGCGGACGTGGACAACGTGGCGATGCAGACTGCGCGGTCCTACGGCTTTTCCTACGCGCAGCGGGTGCGGGACGTTGTGTTCCCGACCATGTTGCCGTACCTGATGACGGGTATCCGATTGGCCGCCTCGGTGGCGCTGATCCTGGCGATCACCGCGGAGTTGCTGATCGGGTCCCCGGGTCTGGGCAAGGAGATTGCCCTGGCGCAGTCCGGCGGCGCGATCTCGGGGATGTATGCGTTGATCCTGGCCACCGGGTTCCTGGGAGTGGGCATCAACGCGGTGACGCGTGTGGTGGAGAAGCGGGTCCTGTCCTGGCACCCGTCGGTTCGCGGGGAGGCGACGGTATGAAAACCCTGAAATCCTTCGGCTACCTGTTGGGGTTGCCGCTGATCTTGTTGGCCTGGTGGTGGCTGGCCACCTCCGGGGAGCCGAACTTCTTCGTGCCCACCCCGGCGAAGCTTCTGACGACGTTCGTGGAGACCTGGTTCGGGGAGCGGATGCTCACCGACGTGCTGCCGAGCATCATGCGCCTTCTGGTCGGCGTGCTGGCCGCGATCGTGCTGGGCATTGTGCTGGGGCTGGCCGTGGGCCTGAACCGCACGCTGCGTGCGGTGACCGAGCCGGTGTTCGAGTTCTTCCGCGCGCTGCCGCCGCCGGTGCTGGTGCCGGTGCTGATGCTGCTGGTGGGCATCAACGACGGGATGAAGATCGCCGTGATCATCTCCGGGTGCGTCTGGCCGGTGCTGCTGAACACCATCGAGGGCGTGCGTTCCATCGACCCGGTGCAGAACGAGACCTCGCGGTCCTACGGGATCACCGGGTTCTCCCGGATCCGCTACCAGATCCTGCCTTCGGCGACCCCGACGATCATGGCCGGGGTGCGCCAGGCGCTGTCCATCGGGTTGATCCTGATGGTCATCTCCGAGATGTTTGCCTCGTCCTCCGGGCTGGGTTTCACCATCGTGCAGTTCCAGCGGTCCTTCGCGGTCCCGGAGATGTGGTCCGGCATCGTGGTGTTGGGCCTGATCGGTGTGGCCTTGTCCTTTATTTTCCAATGGGTCCAGCGGCGCGTGCTGCGCTGGTACCACGGCCTGAAAGAGGTTGAAAATGCTGTCTAACAATCCCACGTCCCACCAAGGCGGGCGGACCCTGCCCGAGGGGCAGGCGCTGCTGTCGGTCCGCGGGCTGAAGAAGGTCTATCACACCGATGCCGGGGACATCGAGGCGGTGCGGAACCTGACCTTTGATTTGGGCCGCGGCGAGCTGGTCTGCCTGGTCGGGCCCTCGGGCTCGGGCAAGACGACGCTGCTCAAGTGCATTGCCGGGCTGTTGGGCACCACCGCCGGGGAGGTGCTCCTGGACGGGCAAAAGGTCACCGGGCCGCCGAAGAAGATGGCGGTGGTGTTCCAGGAATACGGCCGCTCCCTCTTCCCCTGGCTGCGGGTGGCCGAGAATGTCGAGTTGCCGCTGAAAAACGCCGGGGTTCCCAAGGAGGAACGCAAGCGCCTGGTGGCAGAGGCGCTGGAGGCGGTGGGCCTGGCGCACGTGCCCAAGTCCTATCCGTGGCAGCTCTCCGGCGGCATGCAGCAGCGCGTGGCGATCGCCCGCGCCGTGGCCTACCAGCCGGAGGTTCTGCTGATGGACGAGCCCTTCGCCGCGGTGGACGCGCAGACCCGTGCGGACCTGGAGGATTTGATCCGCAGCGTCTGGAAGAAGCTGGGCGTCACGGTCCTGTTCGTCACCCACGACATCGACGAGTCGATCTACCTGGGGGAGCGGGTGATCATCCTGTCCTCCTCCCCGACGATCGTGCAGGAGGACATCGTGATCGACCTTCCGGCCGAGCGGGACCAACTGGAGACCCGGTCGCTGCCGCGCTTCACCGAGCTGCGCCACCACGTGTATGCGGAGATCCAGAAGGCCAAGCAGGGGCACCGCCCCGAGGAAGCCATCACCATGACCGCCAAGTAGCGCCTTGGTCGACCAACGACGCAGGGCCGCCGACTCCCGAGGGAGCCGGCGGCCCTGCGTCAGTGACCGGCCTACTTCCCGTAGGAGGTGCGCCATCCGCCTTGGTAATCGGCCCGGGCCACGTTCGAGTACGGCACCGGGCTGACCACCACGCGGGCCTCGAACTGGCGGTGCTCCTCGACGGTGGTCTTCTTCGTCCCGCCGTCGGGCTCGCCCCAGACCACCCGCAGCTCGGTGCCCTCCGGAACATCCGGATCGACCACGGCCAGGGACAGGCCGCGGCGCTCATTGGAGCTGTAGCCGGTGAACATGGACAGGCCCACGGTCTTGCCGTCGGCATCGATGACGCGGTCGTAGTTCGAGGATCCGTAGTTGGCCAGCGGCAGGTCGAAGTACTTGTAGGGGAGGGCGTCCGGATCGAGCATGGAGGTCAGGATGGCGCCCAGGTCCTCGGCGTTCCAAGCCAGGGTGACCTTCTTGCGCTGGGTGGCCGGATCGATCTTCTCCAGTGCCTCGCGGCCGATGAAGTCGTGGTCGAATTTCACGAAGGACCCGTATCCGAGCTCCCAGGGCGTGTGGTAATAGTCTTCGATATTCGGTGAAACGAAGCTGCCCGCCACGGCATTGAGCGCCTCGTAGCTGTCCGCGCCCAACCATTCGCGGTAGCCGCGCAGCTCCTCTCCGGTGTAGATCCCCGGCAGCGGGGAAGGAATCCAACCGGATTCCAGGGTGTTGGAGGGATACGCCCTGGCTCCGACGGGAACCATTCCGAATTCGGCCCCCGCATTCAAGACGGCCTCGCGGATCACATCGTAGGAATCGTACGGACCCCAGATTTCCAACCCGGGTGCCCCTGCCATGCCGTGGCGCAGGGTGCGCACCTGCTGTCCGGCGATGGACATCGTGCCCATGGTAAAGAAGCGCTGTTGTTCCAGCGGCTCCCCATTCAGTTTTTCGATGATGTTCCAGGCCTGCGGTCCCTGGATCTGGAAACGCCAGTACTTGCGTTGCACCGGCTTGCCCATGGGGCGCGAGGGGGAGCGGCGGTCCACCTCGATCTGCACGTCGTACCCGCCGGTTTCCGCCTGGAAGAGCAGCCAGTTGGCTGCCGGCGCCCGGCCCACATAGACGTACTCGTCCTGCGCCTCGTGGAAGAGGATGCCGTCGCCGATGACGTGTCCGGCGGGGGTCGTGGGCACGTATTGCTTGGCCCGGTTGACCGGGAAGGAGACGACGCTGTTGATCGCGGTGTCCGAGATGAGCTTCAGGGCGTCCGGACCCTTGATGAAGAGGTTGTCCATGTGGTGCGTCTGGTCGTAGAGCACTGCGGACTCCCGCCACGCGCGCTGTTCACTGCGCCAGTTGGAGAATTCCGGGGCCACGACCGGGTAGACGTAGGCACCAAGCTGGGAATTGCGCAACAGCTCGACGGTGTTTCCGGCGGCATCCAGGACGTCTTGTAGGTTCTTGGGTGACATGCGAGAAGGCTTCCTTTCCTTGGGGGAGCGGTGCCCGCAACGACGGGGTCCGCCCTGGAACTCGAAGGCGCAGCCTACCGGCCGCTACCCTGACCCTAAGCCACCCAACTCACTAAGTCGATAGCTATTCACGCGAAAATCAGGCCGCGCCCGCCTGACGGTGATCGAGGTGAGGGTCCACAAGTTGGCGAGGCGCAAAAGATTAGTTCCAAACTCTCCCCAAATCACTATCAAAATAGGTAGTATGCGACGTACATCACTCGTCGTTCGGGGAGACCCCCGAGAATCCTGGAGACCAGCATGAAAAAGATCAAGGGGGCCCTGGCCCTGCTTGCGGCATTGAGCCTGGCCGCCTGCGGCAGCGGATCGCCGTCGAGCGGCCCGGCCGAATCGTCCACGGGGGCGGCGACCGGCAGTGGTGCGGCCACCGCGCTGGAACAGATCGAGGTTGGCGTGATCCCGATCGTCGACGTTGCCCCGATCTATCTTGGCGTCAAGGAGGGGCTCTTTGAAAAGGAAGGCCTAGACGTCAAGCTGACCCTGGCCCAAGGCGGAGCGGCCATCGTCCCGGCCATCACGAGCAAGCAGATGGACTTCGGCTTCTCGAACGTCACCTCCATGATCGTGGCCCGTTCAAAGAACCTGCCGCTGAAGATGGTGGCGCCCGGGGGCAGCTCCACCGGCGACACCAAGGCGGACTTTGCCGCGGTGATGACCAAGCCGGACAGCGGCATCAAGGACATCAAGGACCTGGTGGGAAAGAAGGTCGCCGTGAACACCCTGAACAACATTTCCGACTCCACCATCAGCGAGGCCGTGAAGCTGGCTGGCGGAGACTACACGAAGGTTCAATTCGTGGAGATGGGCTTCCCCGACATGGCGGCACAGCTCGCTGCCGGCAACGTCGATGCGATGGCGGCGGTCGAACCCTTCGTGACCATCTCCGAGGCAGACGGAAACGTTCCGGTCTTCTCCAACTACGCCGAGCCGGTCGATGACCTGACCGTCGCCGTCTACTTCACCTCGGATGAGTACATCGAGGAGAATCCCGAAACGGCGGCCAAGTTTGCCCGGGCCATGATTGCCTCGCAGAAGTTCGCCGATGAGAACCCGGATAAGGCCAAGGCGGTTCTTCCCGACTACACCTCGCTGGAACCGGACGTGATTGAGAAGCTCACGATGCCCCGCTTCTACACCGAGGTGAATGAGGCTTCCATTGAGAAGATTGCCGAGATCTCGCTGGACCGCGGGCTCATCGAGCAGGTCCCGGATCTTGTGGCACTGCTGCCTGCCAAGTAGCACGCAGATGACATGACGGCGGTGGCCCGCCGGGAATGGGATTTCCCGGCGGGCCACCGTTGTCGCATGTTGTTGGGCGTCAGCGATGTGCGGCGACCCAGTCCGCGGTCGTCTCGATGCCGCCGAAGGTGTAGAAATGCAGCTTGACCTCACCGTGGACTCCCGAATTATAGTGCCGTGCCAGATCGGCGATAAAGCGCTCGGGACCGGCGGTCCCGAGCAGATTGCCCAACGAAAACCCGTAGCGCTTGGCGACCCCGGCGGAGGAGACCACCCCGAACCTTCGTGCGTAGCCCAGCAGACGCTTGATTCCCGCGGGGCCCGGGACTCCGATGCGCGCCGGCAGCGTGATTCCACGGCCACGCAGCTCAGTGAGCCAGTCCAGCACCGGAACGGTGTCGAATCCGAACTGGGTGATGATTTCCCCCTGCAGGCCCTGCTCTCGCAACGCTGCGTTCTTGGCCTCGAGTGCGGACCAAAGGGATTTGGCCTCGATGTCAGCGTGGCCATCGGGATAGCCGGCGATCGACACCTTTTCCACGCCGAATGCCTCGAGCCGGCCGGAGGTGATCAGCGACAGGGAATCGGGAAAGGGGCCGAGGGGCTCGGCCGGATCGCCTCCCACAGCAAAGACGTGGCTTGCCGCCTCGACTTGCCCCAGTGCCTTGAGGAAACCGTCAAGTTCAGCGTGGGATGAAAGCCTGCGGGCCGAAATGTGCGGCACGGGATGAAGTCCGGCCTTCTTGACGGCCGCGGCTGCCGCCACCCGCATCTCCAAGTCCTCGTTGCCTAAAAAGGTGACGTTGACCGGGGTTCTGGGCGGCAGTGCGGGTGACGCAGCTTCGAGTGCCGGGATGTCCTTGCCCGTCATTTCCAGGGAAAATCCGGCTAGCAGGTCGCCGACCGTGATGCTGGAATGGTCCGTTGCCATCGGTGTAGCCCCTTCCGCGCCCCGTGGGGCAGATCGACGTCATTGCCTATGCCCATAGGTATATCCCGGATGCCGGCCACTGTCCATGGCCCGAGATGGTGCGGCGGCACGGCGCGGTGCTCGAGGTTGACATCCGGCTACGGGCTCTGGCCGTCATCAAGGGCATGCGATGTTAGTCCGCTGGGGGCAAGGGGAGTCACTGCTCGCTGTTGAGCCGATCGACGAGCTTGAGTCCGCGCCGCGCCCAGGCGATCTCGGCTTCGGCCTGAGTGATGAGTCCCTCGTAGGTGAATGTCTTGTAGGCCTTGGTTTTCGCGCGGTCCGCATCTGAAGTCTTGGACAGGCGCCGGTTGAGCATGGCGCTGGTGCCGTCTTCTATCTCCGTGATCTTCTCCCGCCACTGTTCCAGCAGTCCGGTGTGGTGCTCGATGTGGACGCGCAGTTGTTCCTTGGCTGCTTCCGGGTCCGCCCATTCCAAGTAGGCGGCCTTCAGGTGCGCGGGGTCGCGGGTGCGCGCGTATTCCAGAGGGGTGTTCATCCAGGTCCTGAATGCCGCCTTGCCCGCCTCGGTGACATGGTACTGGCGTTTCTTGCCGCGCGGGCCCCAGGGGATTTCCTCGCCCTCGAGCAACCCCTCGGATTCCATGCGCTTGAGTTCCGGATAGATCTGGGAGTCGGGGGCATGCCACACATGTCCGACCGAGGACTCGAACTGCTTGTGCAGGTCGTATCCGGTCATCGGTTCGACGACGAGCAGGGCAAACAATGCGTTACGGAGACTCATGGCAACTTTCCTCGGACGCGGGTGTTGCAAATCACTATATCCGCAGTTAGTCTATGACCACCGCCACTAACTATGTCGATAGGTAGTTAGCTACCGTATCGAAAGGAAAATCCCATGACCGTCGTCTCCGCCACCAGCTCCACCACCAACAAGGTCCTGCCACACCCGCTGAACGCGTGGTACGTGGCCGGCTGGGACCACGAGGTCACGCGCAAGCCGATGTCCCGTCGCATTGCCAATCGCCCGGTGGCGCTTTACCGCACCGAGGACGGGAAGGCCGTTGCGCTGGCCGATGCCTGCTGGCACCGACTGGCCCCGCTGTCGAAGGGCAAGACCGTGGGCAAGGACGGGATCCAGTGCCCGTACCATGGGATCGTCTACAACTCGGCCGGCCGCTGCGTCTCGATGCCCGCCCAGGAAACCATCAACCCCTCGGCCACCGTTCCCTCCTTCCCGGTCGTGGAGCGCTACCGCTACGTGTGGGTTTGGCTGGGAGATCCGACCCTGGCCGACCCGGACCTGGTACCCGACATGCACCAGATGTCCAGCGACGAGTGGGCGGGGGACGGGCTCACCATCCACGCGGCCTGCAACTTCCAGCTGGTGCTGGACAACCTCATGGACCTCACCCACGAGGAATTCGTGCACTCCTCCACGATCGGGCAAGAGGAGCTGAGTGAATCGGACTTCGTCACCGTCCGCGAGGGCAACAAGGTCACGGTCACCCGCTGGATGCGCAATATCGACGCCCCGCCGTTCTGGGCGAAGAACATGCGCGACAAGTTCCCCGACTTCGAAGGCAAGGTCGACCGCTGGCAAATCATCAACTTCGAGGCCCCCTCCACCATCAACATTGACGTGGGCGTGGCCAAGGCCGGCACCGGAGCCCCGGAGGGCGACCGCAGCCAGGGCGTCAACGGATTCGTCATGAACACCATCACGCCGGAGACCGACCGCTCCTCCCACTACTTCTGGGCCTTCATGCGCAATTACCGCCTGGACAGCCAGCTGATCACCACCCAGCTGCGCGACGGCGTCCACGGGGTATTCGGCGAGGACGAGGAAATGCTCATGGCCCAGCAGGCAGCCATCGACGCCAACCCGGACTACGAGTTCTACAACCTGAACATCGATTCGGGCGGGATGTGGGTGCGCCGCATCCTCGAGGCGATGCTGGCCGCCGAGGGACGTCTGGCCGTCTCCGCCTAGGGGCGGACGGACAGCGAAGGAATACGGACAAGGACCATGGCAGCAACAAACATTGAAACCTGGCAATCGGCCACCGTGGCCGAGGTGCTCCCGGTCGCCGACGGCATTGCACGCATCGTGCTCATACCCTCCCTGCCGCTGAAGGCCGAGCCGGGCTCGCACGTGGACCTGATGGTTCAGGTCAACGGGGAGGCGGCCAAGCGCTCCTACTCGGTGGTCGAATCCAGCGACGACGGCACCCGTCTGGTGATCAGCGTGATGAAGGCCCCGCTCTCGCGCGGCGGCTCGATCTTCATGCACTCGCTGGTTCCCGGGCAGCAACTGGAAATCACCCAGCCGCTGCAGAACTTCCCGCTGCGCGTCGGCGCGCGGCGCTACATCCTGCTCGCCGGTGGCATCGGAATCACCGCCATCGCCAACATGGCAGCGGTGCTAAAGCGGCTGAAGGCCGACTACACCCTGGTGTACGTGGGCAGGACCCGCAGCGCGATGGCCTACCTGGACGAACTGTCCGAACTGCACGGGGACCGGCTGCAGCTGCACGTCGACGACGAGGGCAGCCCGCTGAGGGTCCCCGAGCTGGTGGGCAGCGCAGATGCGGACACCGAGCTGTACATGTGCGGGCCCATCCGGCTGATGGACGCCGTGCGCCGCAACTGGGCCGAGCGCGAACTCGATTTGCCGAACCTGCGCTATGAGACCTTCGGCAACAGCGGCTGGTACGACCCGGAGGAATTCATTGTGCGCGTCCCCAAACTGGACCTCGAGGTCGTGGTCCCGCAGGGCCGCTCGATGCTCGAGGCCCTCGAGGACGCCGGGGCGGAAATGATGTACGACTGCCGCAAGGGCGAATGCGGACTTTGCGAGGTGCGCATCACGGCGCTCTCCGGGGCCATCGACCACCGCGACGTGTTCTACTCCGAACGCCAGCAGCGGCTCTCCACCAAGATGAATTGCTGCGTCTCGCGCGCCGTCACCTCCGCCACCGGCGCCCGCTCCGACGCGGCCCACGCTGGCCCGGCCGTCATCACCATCGAGCCGAACTGATCGCCGCACCCGGGGCGCCGCACCCGGCGTCCGGCACGGGCGCGGGTTGCCCGGCCGAACAGGGCGAAATGAAGGCAGACATCGTGAAAGGAACGGCCGTGGCCCAGACCCCAACCCCGCCCGTACTCGACTTCGTGGCTACCATCGACGTCGAGGTCTCCCCGACCATCGACATCGGCACCACCGCCCAGGGCATCCGCCGGGTGGCCCCGATCCGCGGCGGGACGGTGACCGGCCCGGGCCTGTCCGGGAAGGTGCTCGATGCCGGGGCCGACTTCCAGCGCTACCCGGCGCACGACCTCGCGTTCCTGGAGGCCAACTACGTCCTGGAGCTGGACGACGGCCAGCGGATTCTGGTGGAAAACCGGGCTATGCGCACTGCGGACCCCGCCGACCTGGAACGCATGATGGCCGGCGAAACCGTCGATCCCTCCCGCGTCTACTTTCGTTGCGTGCCCGGCCTCTCGGCCGACGACTCCGGGCCGCACGCCTGGATGAACCGCACGCTGTTCCTGGGCGTCGGCGAGCGCCTGGCGACCGGCGTGCGCATCGACGTATTCCGCGTGCGGTAGCCGATCCCCGTCGGCGGCGGGGATCCGGCGGTGTGCCTCCGCTACCCTTGAACAAAGCCCGAAGCCCGAGGAGAACCGCCTTGTCCTGCTGCCACCCCGCCGACCGTCCGCGTCCTGCCACCGCGGGAGCCGCTGCCCCCGCCGCGGACCCGGCCGCGCCCTCCGGCGTGCTCGACGAAGGCCCGCGGACGGTGGGAGAGGTTGCGCTGGCCGGCGGGCGCTTTGCCATGGGGGACGCCTTCGACGAGGGGTACGCGCAGGACGGCGAGGTCCCGGTGCACGCCGTTCGACTTTCCCCCTTCGCGATCGATGCCACCACGGTGACCAACACCGAGTTCGCCCGGTTTGTGGAGGCCACCGGGTACCGCACCGAGTCGGAGGTCTACGGGTTCTCCGCGGTGTTCCACCTGCTGGTCCGGGCGCCGAAGCGGGATATCGTGGGCACCGCCGAGGGCGCCGGTTGGTGGCTCACGGTGCGCGGGGCCGACTGGGCCCATCCGCACGGGTCCGAATCCAGCTGGCGGGACGCCGCCGACCATCCGGTGGTCCAGGTCTCGTGGAACGACGCGCGGGCCTACTGCGCCTGGGCAGGCCGGTCCCTGCCCACCGAGGCCCAATGGGAATACGCCGCCCGCGGCGGTCTCGAATCCCGGCGCTACCCGTGGGGCGACGAGCTGCACGGGCCGGACGGGGAACACCTGTGCAACATCTGGCAAGGCGAATTCCCCACGCACAACACGCTCGGTGACGGCTTTCAGGGCACCGCCCCGGTCAAGTCCTTTCCGCCCAACGGCTTCGGGCTGCACGAAGTCAGCGGCAACGTGTGGGAATGGTGCGCCGACTGGTTCCTGCCCAAGTACTACCGCAATTCGCCCGACGCCGACCCGGCCGGGCCCAGCATCGGGCGGGGGCGGGTCATGCGCGGCGGGTCCTTCCTCTGCCACGACTCCTATTGCAACCGCTACCGGCTTTCGGCGCGCACCTCCAACAGCGCGGACTCGGCCAGCAGCAACACCGGCTTCCGCACCGTCGCCCGCACGGGCTGACGGGCGGAAGCCGGCCGGCTATTCGAAGACCCGGGCCATCTCCCGGTCCAGTTCCAGCACCTGTTCCGGGTTGTAGTCGGCCTTGGCGCCCGGGGTGTAGTGCACCCGGTGCAGGGTCCCGGAGTAGCGGAAGGCGCCGTGGCGCCGGGACAGCTCCCAGTCCACGGGGCCGCCGCGGTCCAGCCCCACGCTGATCCCGGCAAACGGCGCCATCCCGGTCAGCTGCAGCAGGTTCTCCAGCCGCGCCGTTTCCACCCCGTCCACGAGCAGCCGCACATCCCACTTGATCCCGGGCCGCGCGATGAAATCGAGGGTGACCAGGTGGCTGCCGGGCTCCAGCGGTGCGCCGATGCACAGCATCTTCCCGTACTGGTTGTAGGCCAGGGTCAGGTTCCCGTCCTCGGTGTACAGCACGTAGCCGCCACCCTGGTCGCCGTGGGCGACGAGCACGCCGGCGGCTCCCGGCCCGTGGTCGATGGCCACGTCGACGGTGAAGGAACGCAGACGGATCAGCTTGGCGGAGCGGAAGCGCTCCAGCGTGGGGGCGCCGGGGTACAGGGTCACCGGTGCCTCGAGCAGCAGCTCGGTGGCGGGGCGGTTCCGGTTGAAGGAGCCGTCGTCGTTCAGCGGGAACACCTGGTTGTGCCAGGCGGCGGCCCGCCAGCGTTCGGCCAGCTCGCGCACCTTCTGCGGGTGGGCGGCTGCCACGTCGATGGTCTCGGTCGGGTCGGCTGCCAGCTCGTAGAGCTCCCAGGTGCCCTGCTCCCAGCCGGGCCCGTTGGGTTCGGGGGCCACGGCCTTCCAGTTGCCGTCGAGGAGGGCGCGCCGGCCGTTGAGCTCGGTGTACTGCTCGGTGTGTGCCGAGTCCAGGGTCGGCTCGCGCAGCCACCTATCGAAGGGGATCCCGTCGGTTTCCTGGGCCGGGACCCCGTGGCGCTGCTGCAGCGGGGAGACACCGGCGAGGGTCAGCAGGGTCGCGCCGACGTCGGTGGCGTAGGCGTACTGGTGGCGGATCCCGTCATCGCCCGCGGCCTTCGGCAGTCCGGCCGGCCAGGACAGCAGCATCGGCACGCGCGTGCCGCCGCCGTAGGTGTGCATCTTGTAGAGCCGGAACGGGGTGTTGGAGGCGTAGGCCCATCCGCGCGGGTAGTGCACGTAGGCCCGCGGCCCGCCGATCAGTTCCGGGTCGCGGGCCACGTCGGCGTCCCAGTCCTCGGGCAGGCCGAAGCGCGGGGCGCCGAAGCGGCTGAAGTAGCTGCGCGTGCCGGTGTCCCCGCCCTCGGCGGTGGCCCCGTTGTCGGAGGTGAACACGATGATGGTGTTCTCGTATTCGCCGGTGGCCTTCAGGTGGTCGGTGATCCGCTTGAGGTTCTGGTCCACGTTGTCCACGGCAGCGGCGTAGGCCTCCATGTAGCGGGCGAAGAGTTGGCGCTGTTCCGCCTCCAGCTCGTCCCAGGGCACCACCTCGGCGCCCGGCTCGGTGTTGCGCGGCGCGCAGGCGGTGCCCTCGGGGAAGAGCCCGGCGGCGATCTGGCGGGCGAAGCGCGCGGAGCGGATATGGTCCCACCCGGATTCGTAGCGTCCGCGGTATTTTTCCAGGTCCGCGGCCTTGGCCTGCAGCGGGCCGTGCACGGCCTGGTGGGCGAAGTAGAGGAAGAAGGGCTTGGCCGGGTCGTTGGCGCGCAGCTCGCCGATCATGCCCAGCGCCTTGTCCGTCAAATCGTCGGTGAGGTAGTAGTCCGCGGGGTATTCGTCGATGACCACCTGGCTGTTGTCGGAGATGATCCGGTGCGGGTGGAAGAGCGAGGTGAACCCGTCCATGCAGCCGTAGTAGCGCTCGAAGCCGCGGGCCAGTGGCCAGCTGTCCTTCGCCGCCCCGTCGTGCATCTTCGATTCCACGGTCAGGTGCCACTTGCCGACCATGAAGGTCGCGTATCCGCCGGCCCGGAAGTTCTCCGCCAGCGTCGGGGCATCGGCGGGAAGCTCCATGGCGGTGTTGGGGAACCCGGGATCCATGTGCGGGACGTAGGCGAAGCCGGCGCGGTGCGGGTTCATCCCCGTGAGCAGCGCCGCCCGGGCCGGGGCGCACATCGGCGGGGTCTGGTAGTTGCCCAGCCGGAAGCCGTCCTCGGCAATCTCGGCCAGCGTGGGGGTGTCGATCTCGCCGCCGAAGGGCGAGATGTCGCTGTATCCCATGTCGTCCATGAGCATCACGATCACGTTCGGCGCCCCCCGCGGTGCGCGCACCGGCGGCTTCCAGGCCGGGACCGAGTCGCTGGCCTTTTCGGAGACCTCCCCGGTGAAGGAGCCGTACCCGCGCACGGGGAAGGGGCCGGAATTTATCTGGGCGGACATCGTGGGACTTCTCTTTCGCTGGATTTCGTGGGACAACGTGCCGGCACCCCGGCCACCGCGGTGCTGCGGTGGCCGGGGTGGCCGGTCGGCTGTTAGGAGAGGCTGGTCTTCGAGCTTTCGCGGGTCAGCAGCACCGCGACCAGCCCGATGGCCATCACGACCATCCAGAACCCGGCGACCAGGCCGAATCCTCCGCCGGCGGCGATGACAAGCCCGGAGGCGATCATCGGGGTGAACCCGGCGCCGACCACCGAGGCGCCCTGGTAGGCCAGCGAGGCACCGGTGTAGCGGACGTGGGTGGGGAACTGTTCGGCCACAAAGGCGCCGATCGGGCCGTAGAGCAGGCCCTGGACCAGTCCGTTGCCCACAACGATCGCGACAGCGAAGCCCCACATGGTGCCGTTGTTCAGCAGCGCCATCAGCGGGTAGGCCAGCACGATGCCGATGATGCCGGCGAAGACCAGCATGCGGCGGCGGCCCACGCGGTCGCTCATCCGGGCCGCCCAGAAGGTGACGACGAGGGTCAGCACCGCGCCGGCGGCCTTCCAGTTCAGCACGCCGGAGCGCTCAACTCCGTTGGACACCGCGATCGAGACGCCCCAGACGGTCAGCAGGCCCTGGCAGCAGTAGAAGCTGACGGTGGCCAGCAGGGCCAGCACCACGGCGCGCGGGTGGTTGCGCAGCACGTCCAGCAGCGGCATCTTGCGCTTTTCGCTGGCCTCGGCGAGCTTGTTGAACATCGGCGTTTCGGCGACCTTGAGCCGGATGACCATGCCGACGGCGATCAATGCAGCGCTGAGCAGGAACGGGATGCGCCAGCCCCACGTCAGGAACTGGTCCCCGGTGGCGGCGGACACGGCGGAGACCACCAGGGTCGCCATGATCGCGCCGGCCGGGCCGCCCGCGTTGGCGAAGGACGTGGCAAACCCGCGCTTGGACTGCGGGGCGTGCTCCAGGGCCATGAGCGCGGCCCCTCCCCATTCGCCGCCGACCGCGATGCCCTGCACCACGCGCAGCACCACCAGCGCCGTCGGGGCGAGGATGCCGATCTGCGCCGTGGTGGGAAGCAGGCCGATCATTGTGGTGGCCACACCCATCATCAGCATCGAGAGCACCAGCATCTTCTTGCGGCCGATGCGGTCCCCGAAGTGGCCGAAGACGATGCCGCCCAGCGGACGGGCCACGTAGCCCGCGGCCAGCGTGGCGAAGGAGGCGAACAGTCCGAACGACGGGCTGAGGTCCGAGAAGAACACCTTGCCAAAGACGATCGAGGCGGCCGTGGCGTACAGGATGAAGTCGTAGTACTCGATGGCGCTGCCGACGAAGCTGGAGGCCAGGATGCGGCGCATGTCCTTGGTGTTCAGCGAATCGTGGGGAGCATGGCGTGGCGGCGTCTTTGCCGTCCCGATGGTCTTGTTGCTCATGGGGAGTTCCCTCGGTAGGTCGGATGATGATTGGCTTGCATCCAGTGTGCTCCACGCCACATGATATAGATAATCAATTGATTCAATGAGATTCATCAGGAGAACTTATGGGCGAGCTGACGCTGCGCCAGCTGCAGTATTTCGTGGCGGTCGTGGACCACGGGTCGGTCACCGCGGCTGCCGACGCCTGCCATGTTTCCCAGGCGGCGGCCTCCATGGCGATTGCGCAGCTGGAAAAATCGCTGGGGGTGGATCTGTTGATCCGCAGCCAGTCGCGCCGGCTCTCGCCCACCGCGGCCGGGACCGAGTTCGCCGCCCATGCGCGTGCGGTGCTTGAGCGCCTGGCGGAGGCCGAGGCAGTGGTGTCCGAGAGCGTGGGACAGATGCGAGGGGCCCTGCGCGTCGGCTGCAGCCCGACGCTCTCTCCCCGGCTCATTCCGCCGCTGGTGCAGTTTTTCACACGTCACCATCCGCAAATTGACCTGCGCATCAGCGAAGGGGCGCCGGTCCAGACCCAGGACGATGTCCGCCATGGGCGGCTGGACCTGGCCTTTGGCTATGCATGGCAGGCCGACACCGATCTGCGCCGCGAGCACATCGCAGACGTCCGCCTCCAGGTGATGTTGGCCGCCGGGCACCCCCTGGCCGGACGCAAGTCGGTGCACTTGGCCGAGATCGTGCACGAACCGGCCGTGATCCTCAATGTGCCGCCCACCGCCGAGCGGCTCATTGCGCTGGTCCAGTCGCTTGGGCTCGAGCTGGACATCAAGTTGACCAGCACCAACATGGAAACCATTCGCTCGTTGGTGGGACGCGGACTGGGGTTCTCGTTCGTCAACAGCGCTCCGGCCACGGGGACCACGTTCGACGGGCTGGAGGTCGTCTACATCCCGGTGGCCGATGCGATGCCGCAGAACTCCATCGTGGCGATGCTTCCTGCCGGGCATGCGGTGCCGCGCAGGGTTTCGGCGGCGCTCGAGGTGCTGCGCGACGACGTCCGGTCCCATCCCTGAACGCAGGTCGCCGGCACGACCCGCACACAGCGGCGACTGCCACCTCCGCGTTGGTCGGCCATGGCAGATCGTCGGAATCCTTGGATTGGAGGTGTTCTTACGGAGATTGGCCCGGGATGTCTGCTGCTTTCCGTGGGGATGGGCGTGGTGGTTCATGAGATCCATGGCGCGTTGTTGACGTGTCCGATGCCCGTGGTAATCGCGGACGAATAGCCGTGTCGACGCAACAACAATGCCCGGGGTACTCCGAGCGGAACGGAATATCCCAGGCGTTGCCTAGCTAGCTTGAATGGAGTGAGGCTTACCCTTGCAGGCTTGCGTTTCTTTCGCGGCGCGAGGACTCGTTGACAGGCGCCTGGATTGCCGCACCCATGTCCGCATCCAGGTTCTGGATGTCGGATCCTGAGCGGTCCTTGGCGTACAGCAGGGCAACCAGCGACATGGTCGAGAAGGACATCCAGAGCAGGGCTACCAGCCAAAGGTCCCCGCCGCCGGCGATGACCAGGGCGGTGGCGATCATGGGGGTGAATCCTGCGCCAAGTGTGGAGGCCATCTGGTAGCCGATGGAGGTTCCCGAGTAGCGCACCGCAGTCGGGAAGAGCTCGCCGGCGAAGGCGCCGTAGGGCCCGGAGGTGAAGCCCTGGACAAGGCTCAGACCCAGCACGATGGCCAGCATGAAGGCAACCGTGTTGCCCATGTCGAGCAGCGCCATGACCGGAAAGGCCAGGACAATGGCTCCTGCGTTGCCCCAAATGAGGATCTTTCGACGGCCGAGCTTGTCGCTGAGCTTCGAGGCAACGATGATGGCCAAGACGGTGAAAACGCCGCCGAAGGCCTTGATGTTCAGTACCTCGGTCTGTGCCAGGATGGCTTGCTGCACAGCGAAGGAGATAGCCCAGGCACCCATCAGGCCCTGCGCCATCTGGCCGGAAAGCCCGGACACCATGGCAATCAGCAGCGGCTTGCGGTGATGGCGGAAAAGCTCGGCAATGGGAATGCGCTTCTTGGCCTCCTGCGAAGACTTGGAAACCTCGGTAAAGACGCGGGATTCGGAGACCTTCATGCGGATGAAAATGGCCAGCATCATCAGCACGGCGGAGAACACGAACGGTACGCGCCAGCCCCAGGCCAGGAACTGTGCCTTGGGCAGGGTCGACATCGCCGAAAGGATCAGGGTGCCTAGGATGGTTCCGGCCGGCGCCCCCATGTAGGCGAAGGCGGAGGCGAAACCGCGTGAGCCCTTCTTGGAGTTCTCAAAGGCAAGCAGCATGGCCCCGCCCCATTCCCCGCCCACGGCCAGGCCCTGGAAGACACGCAGGGAGACCAACAAGATGGGCGCCCAGATCCCGATCTGTGCGGTGGTGGGCAACAGGCCGATCAGCGTGGAAGCGATGCCCATGGCCAATACGGTGGTGATCAAGATGGCCTTGCGCCCGATCTTGTCTCCCAGGTTGCCGAAGAGGAACGCGCCGAGGGGCCGGGCGATGTAGCCGACCGCCAGGGTGCCGAAGGAAACGAAGAGCGCAACGTTCGGGTCCAGGTCTGCAAAGAACACTTGGTTGAACACGATGCCTGCGGCCGTCGCGTACAAGATGAAGTCGTAGTACTCGACCGCTGTGCCGAGGAAGCTGGAAAACAGGATCCTGCGCATCTCCTTCGGATTGGCGTGATAGACCTTTCCTTCCGGTGCTGGGCTTGCCGGATCGGCAGTGCTGCTGTGGCTCATGGCGTGGTCCTTTCAGTGCTCGAAATTGGGAATTAGCGACTGGTCGCGCTGGAGGAAGACAATCGGGCGGCGGCGCGGGCGGCGGGGCCGAATGGAATGACTTCCAGGTCGTCCGGGATCGAGAGGGTCCCGGCAAAAGTCGAGCGGGCCTCTTGCCAGGCTTCCGGCGGTGAATAGCTCGGTACCAGGTGATGGAGCGCCAGGTGGGTGGCATCGGCATCGCTGGCGATTCGGCCGGCTTCCGCCGCCGTGGTGTGTGCGCGGCGGTGGTGGTCCATGGTTGCCTGCAGCATCTGTGCGTCGGAGTATTGTGCGGCAAGGACTTCCAGATTGATGGCCTCGTGTAGCAATAGGTCGGTGCCCCGGGCAAGGCGAACCACGTTGCTGCAGGGTGCGGTATCCCCGGATATGGTTACGGATCCGCCAACGGTCTCGAAGCGGAAGGCGTAGGCCGGGGCGGTGGGATGGTGGGAGACCAGAATGGCCGTGACGGTCACATGTTCGTCCCGGAAGACTTCGATGGGTTCCATCTCGGGGGCGACGTCGGTGTCGGGGTCAAACCCGATTCCCCCGGGCAACCGGATCTCTCGCGGATCGAACTGCGCCGCAGGGGAAACCGCGAGGGAGTCGAAGATCCGGTCGTTGCAGTCGGTCGCGTAGGCCGAAAGGATGCCTGACACCAGACCCTCGATGCCGGGTGTTGGGCGATGCGGGGCAATCGGCGTTGGGGTGGCCGTGGCCCGCGGGGAGAGCGGCGGCAGCTTGCCGCGGTCGCCCGGTCCGACGATGGGAATCGGTCCGCGGAGGCTGTTTTTGAGTTCGAACGCCCCGAAGAGGAGCAAGGAGGGCAGATCGACGGTGTGGTCGGAGTGCATGTGGGTGATGAAGATACCGCCGAGGTTCGACATCGATAGGCCGGCTGCATTCGCCTGGCGGCCGGCACCCTGACCACAGTCGACCAGGTACCAGGTTTCGCCGACCACCACCGCAGTGGCAATACCGAACCGCGGCGTACCCTCGTGGTCCTTCCACCAGCGGGGTCCGCCCGCGGTGCCGAGGGTGACTACATAGGGAATCATCGGAGATGGGCTGGCATCGGTCATGGTGGAGCTTCTCGCTTTCCGGCGGGTGGATGAATAAGTCGGAGACGGGGCTCCTGGCAGGAAGGCTTGCGTGCCGACTTATTGCTTGACTCCATCTTGGTGTCGCCCATCACATTTGCCTAGCTAGAATAGTTGCACGCGGTCATAAGGAGAGCTAATGAGCGAAATCACGCTGCGGCAACTCGAGTACTTCGCGGCGATCGCGGAAACCCAGTCGGTCACCAATGCGGCCCGTCATTGCCATGTCAGCCAAGGGGCGGTGAGTCTGGCGCTGGGACAGTTGGAGCATGCCCTGGGAGTCACGCTTGCGATGCGGCAGCGGGGCCGCGGCATTGCGCTGACGCCAGAGGGGCAGGAGGTTGCCACGCGGGCTCGATTCATTGCCGACCAGGTCGAACGGCTGCGCGACGCCGTCTCCAAGGCGCACACCGGCCTGTCGGGGCGGCTGAGTATCGGGGTTTTCACGACGTTGGCGGTCCACGTGGTCCCGCATCTCATCGATTGGTTCTGCGCTCGCCACCCCGAGGTGCAGCTGGTGTTCGTCGAGGGCAGCGGCCCCGAAATCCAGGAGGCATTGTTTGCCGGGCGCACGCAGCTGTCAATCGGCTACGAGACCCAGTTCGGCCAAGACTGCACGATGGAAGTGCTCCAGGAATTCCACCGGAAGGTCGCTGTGAGCCCTTCGCATCCGCTGGCAGAATACGAGGAAATTGGTTTTGCCCAGCTTGCCCAATTCCCTGCGGCCTTCCTGAACCTGGAACCGGCACTGCAGCATACGCTGGCGGAATTCCAGCGTCATGGCGTCACCGCGAACGTCGGCTGGCTTCTGGCCAACGTGCCCTCCATCCATTCGATTGTGGGCCGGGGATTGGCCTACTCGCTGCTGATGCAACCGACCGAGAACAGCATGGAGGATCGCCCGCTGGTCTTCCGTTCCCTCTCCGATGAAACCCAGGCCAACTCGCTGGTGGCAGCGGTGCCCACGGGCGTCAGTCGCAGTGCCATGGTGGCGGAAGCGCTGGCCGCCCTGCATGCCCAATGGAAATGAGGCAGGTCGGGCCGGATGCCTTCCGGACGGGAATCCGCCCGGATGCTGTCCGGGTATCTGCCGTGGATTGGAATTTGCGGATCGGCGGCGCTCCGCACGCTTCTCCAGTGGAAGAAATTGGGGTGGCGGATCCTGAAGGTCTACGGCTTGGGACCATGGCCGGACATCGGCCATCCGCTATTACTGAAAATGTAGGGGACGAGTCCGCGGCGCCGCTGGAGGTCAACCAATCCTGATGGCCCGAACACCCAGCGCATGGTTCCTGCCCGCCGCCTTGCCGGTCCGGTCCAGGATCGAGGTGATGAGCTCTAGGGGTGGCGGGTGATCCGGCAGCGCGGCAAGGTAGGCTTCATGTGCGCCGAGCGAGGCGACCGCGAGGTCCACCGACTGCTTGCTGACGGGTATGGCGTGGGTGTTTCGGGACTCGGTGACCAACAGCCATGAGACTGACCACGCTTCGTCCACCGCTTCGCCGCCGGGGGTGCGAAAGAGCCATGGGTTGTCAGCGTCCCGGATTGCGTCCACGATGGCAAGCCCCGCAGCCCTGTGGTCCGCGTGGTTGAGTCCCCATGGGGTCTCCAGGTCCCACGTCATGGTCATGACCGCATCGGGTTTGAATCGGCGAATGTGCATGGCAATTCGCTGCCTCAGGGCAAGCCCCGGTTCCAGCAGCCCATCGGGAAAATCCAGGATGGCCAAGTCGGAAACCCCCACGATTTCGCAAGCGCGCCTTTGTTCTTCGGCGCGAAGGGGACCCGCGGCGGCCGGTGGCAGGTTCCGTATGCCTGATTCGCCCGATGTCAGCAAGAGATAGCCCACCTCGACTCCCTTGGAAGTCCACTCGGCCACGACGGCCGAAGCGCCGTATTCCATGTCGTCGGGGTGCGCCACCACGCATAACACGCGTTGCATGGCTGAATCGTCCAAAATCGGAAGCGGTTTTACTGGACCGAAATCTTTTGCAACCGCGGAATCCTTGCCCATTCATTCAGTGTAGGGCTTCATGCATTGCCTCTGGCGCGGTGGTTTCGGGCGATCCACCGCTGTTTCCCCGGGCAAGGGACGCTTTCCCGGCAGCCCCCTATTTCTCACGAGCCTTGAACCATGCCGCTGTAGCGGCCATGGCTACTTCAGCTGCAGGGCTCAGGTGTCGGTCGCGGGAACCAGTGCGCGTCCGATGCCGCGCACCGCGGTCTGCAGGGCCATCACCGCAGCGGGCAAAAGGTCCGAGCCGCGCGGAAGCACCACCGCCAGGACCGCCAGCGCATGGCCGCGGCCATCGAGGATCGGTGCGGCGGCGCCGGTGGATTCCGGGTCGATGAGCCCGTCGAAGGTCGCGTACCCGCTGCGCCGGATCTCGGCCAGCTCGTGGCGCAGCTTCGGGTGGCGGGCCAGCATGGCCTCGCCGTGGCGTGCGAGGTACCCCTCCAGCACGCTGGCGGGGGAGTAGGCCAGCAGGGCCATGCCCATGGAGGTCAGGTGGACCGGCATGCGGCCAGCCACGTTGGCCTGGTTGACCACCGATCCGGGGCGCGAGAGCCGCTCGATGACCAGCACGTCGTCCTCGTGCAGCACCGCCAGCTGGGTGTTCTGGCCCACCAGCTGGTTGATGTCCTCCATGAAGGGCAGGGCCGCCTGGCGCAGGCTCAGCGTCGAGGCGCTGCGGTTGGCCAGTTCCCACAGCCGCAGCCCGAGGCGCACTTGGCCGTCGGTGTCGCGGGCCAACAGGCCGTGGGCAACCAGGTTCTCCAGCAGCCGGTAGGTGGTCGCCCGGGGCACATCGGCGCGGCGGGCGAGCGCGTTGACCGTCAACGTGGGATTTTGCGCGTCAAAGGCATCGAGGATCCGCACGAGGCGGTCCAGCATCGAGTCGCCGCTGCGCGAATTGGCCATGAAACCACTGTAGAACAGTTGGAATCCGGTATTGGCCGCGAGGGACAGCGGACGCGCGGCAGCGCCGCGTGGAGATTAAAGTAACCGCGGCCAATCTTCCGGATTTCGGCGGACAAAGCCTACGATGAGCACAGCAGGCAACCAGGTGCAATAGGTTCATCCGACCCCGCTTTTTGCTGTTTGACAAGCGGTTCCCCGTCCCGTGGACCCACATGTGGCAACACCTGGTCCACCGACCAAAGGAGAAGCACGTGGCCGAGCCAGAAGACCCCGGGAAGAAGCTGAACGAACGTCCCGAATCCATGCCCGAGCGCAGCCGCTTCGGCGTCAGTGAACGGCGCAAGGACCCGGTCGCCGAGGAATTCCGTGCCCCGATCACCAGCACCGAACTGAGCAAGGGGCCCGGCGAACTCGTCGAGCATGCTGGCCCCACGGTCAACTGGCGCGTCTTCCTGATCTCCGCGGCCATCATCCTCGCCTTTTCCATCTGGGCCATCATCGTGCCGGACAACGCTGCTGCCTCGATGCGGGCGGCTGTCTCCTGGATCTCGATCAATCTCGGCTGGTTCTACGTCGTGACGGTCACCCTGGTCGTCCTTTTCGTCCTCTGGGTCGCCTTCTCCAAGGAGGGTAGCGTCAGGCTGGGACCCGACCACTCGCGACCGCAGTACAACCTCTTCACCTGGGTTGCCATGCTCTTTGCCGCCGGCGTGGGCATCGACATGCTCTTCTACTCGGTGACCGGACCCATCACCCAATTCATCGCCCCGCCCTCCGTCGACGCCGAGTCGGCCGCCGCAGCGCAGGACGCGGTCGTGTGGACGATGTTCCACTACGGCATCGCCGGCTGGTCCATGTATGCGCTGCTGGGCATGGCCATGGGCTACTTCGCCTACCGCTGGGGCATGCCGCTGTCGATACGCGCGGCCCTCTACCCGCTGCTGGGCAAGCGCGTGCGGGGGGTGACGGGCGATGTCATCGACATCTTCGCCCTGGTCGGCACCGTGTTCGGCGTGGCAACCTCGATGGGCATCGGCGTGGTGCTGCTCAACGTCGGGTTCTCCTGGCTCTTTGGCCTGCCCGAGGGCCTGGCCCTGCAGATCGCCCTGGTGTTGGTGGCGGTCATCATGACCATTGCCGCCTGCACTTCCGGGGTCGACAAGGGCATCCGGCTGGTCTCCGAGCTGAACCTCTGGTCGGCTGCGGCCATGATGCTCTACATCCTGATCACCGGCAAGACCTCCTTCCTGCTCACCGCCTTGGTGGAGAACATCGGGCGCTTCATCTTCACGCTGCCCGAACGCACCCTGCAGACCTTCGCCTACGAGGACGGCGGGGCCGAGTGGATGGGCAGCTGGACCCTCTTCTTCTGGGCGTTCTGGCTGGCCTGGGGCCCATTCGTCGGCCTCTTCCTGGCCCGCATCTCCCGTGGCCGCACGCTGCGCGAATTCGTCATCGCCGCGATCACCGCCCCGGTGCTCTGCGACTTCTTCATCGTCTCGATCTTCGGCAACAGCGCCATGAGCGAGGTGCTCGGCGGCAACACGGAGTTCGCGAAGCTGGCCATCGAGAGCCCGGAACACGGCTGGTACGCGTTGCTGGAGATGTTCCCCGGCGCCCCGTTCCTGATCGGCCTGGCCACGCTCTCGGGCCTGCTCTTCTACCTGACCAGCGCCAACTCCGGCGCGATGATCATGTCCAACTTCTCCTCATCCATCCCCGACCCCTCGCAGGACGGGGCCAAGTGGCTGCGCATCTTCTGGGCGCTGGTCACTGCGGTGCTGACCGTGGCGATGCTGATAGCAGGCGGGGTGACGACCATGGAGCACGCGACGCTGATCTTCGCGCTGCCGGTGACGATCATTGCCTACCTGGTCATGGCCTCCTTCTCCAAGGTCCTGCGGATGGAACGCGCCGAGCGCGAGGGCCACGTCATGCGCCGCCGCTCGGTCGCCGCGCACGGCGGGGCCGCCCCGGAGAAGACCTGGCGCCAGCGGATGGCGCAGCTGCGCGCCTACCCGTCCAACAAGGCCGTCGCGCAATTCGTGGAGCGGACCATCCACCCGGCCCTGGAAGAGGTGGCGGGCGAGTTCAACAAGCTGGGCTACCAGGCGGAGCTGACCTCCACGCCGAACGCCAAGACGCACATCGACGAACACACGCTGCTGGTCCACATGCACGACCACCGCAACTTCCACTACCAGGTGGCGGCGGTGGAGGCGCCGGTGCCCGCGTTCGGCGCGCGCACCGTGTCCCGCGAGGTCGATGTGTACTTCCGCCTCGAGGTCTTCACCCAGACGGGAACCGAGGGGTACGACCTGATGGGCCTGAGCAAGCAGCAGGTCATCAACGACGTGCTTGACCGCTACGAGGCGCACCTGTCGTTCCTGAAGTACTCCTCCGAGCACGACTACGCCTCGATGCTCACGCCCCCGCGCCCGGCCACGGGCATGATCCCGCAGGTGGACGCCGCCGCCGACGAGGAGGAAGGGAAGGGCCGGGAGTAGCGGGGCGCCGCGGGGGACTCAGCCGTTCCGGGCTTCCCCCGCATCTGATCCAGCGAGAAGTACCGCATATTCTCCGGAAGGTTGCCAACGATAGGACGAAGGTAGTCGATTGTAAGTAGCCGCCCCCGCTCGCGGCCTGCTGAGTGCAGTAGACGCTTCTCAGTTGTCCACAACGCGTCTGCACAATCAGCCTAGAGTTCCGGAGAGGCGCACAGACTTGAAATATGGATCTATTGATTCAGGAACAAAGGCCTTCAGATGAGGTCTTGCCTGGCCGCAAAAGGATGCTGCGGTCGATTTCAGAACCCTTCGTTCTGGCTACGCCTGCCGGAGTTCGAATCCGTACTCGGCTCCGCCCAACAGCCGCCGAAGAATCCGCCTTAGCGATGATTGGCGAGCACCTTGGACGCCTATATCGTTCGGACCTCGCGGAACGAGTGTCCCTTGGACTTGTTCCGGCCGCTCAACGCCAACGCACACAACGTAAGCGGGCCATCACCAGCCGCTCGTCTTCCCGGTGGGCCGGAGCCATTACACGCTCTGCCGAAGATCAATATCAGCTCGCCATGCGTGCATTAGCTGCCGAAATCTCCCAGCTGCGCTCAACTGTCGATGCCTTGCAAAAGAGAATCGATGTACCGGTTGGAGCCAAAATTAATGGGATTCGCGGATATCAGAGTCGATCAGAGAGGTTTCGAAAGACACGTCGACTGGCCCAGATCAAAGGACGGCTCGCTGTTGCGGAAGAATCCCTCGGGGCCGGCAGGCCACGGATCACAGTGGGTGGTCGGAGGCTCTGGAAAACACGAAATCACCTAGACGAAGCTAGCCTGACTCAAGATGAATGGGCGCAAAAATGGGTAGCAGCTCGGCTTTTCCTAACTGCTGATGGTGAAACAGGGAAACGTGGAGGCAACGAGACAATCCGTATTGGTGCCAACGGCGGCATGGTGTTGAAGGTGCCGGCTCCGCTTTGCGAGACCCTGGGGGACCACCTTGCTCTCGAGGTACCGGTGACGTTCGCCCACCGACGCAGCGAATGGGAGGATCGGGCCGCTAATAATCGGTGTATTCGATACGACATAAGTTACGACCCGGTGAAAGAGCGTTGGTATGTGGATGCATCCTGGAGCTACGGCGATACTCCAGTCCCAAGGCTGGAAACACTGATATCGACTGGACTGGTCGGCGTGGATTTGAATGCCGATCACTTGGCTGCCTGCCGTCTGGATGCCTCAGGTAATCCGGTCGGGGCACCGATCAGCATCCCTCTGGAACTGGCAGGTAGGTCGGCTGGCTCCCGGGACGGGCAATTGCGGGCATCGATCACTGCTTTGCTGGATTTCGCTCGGGATACAGGTTGCCAAACCATTGCTGTCGAGGACCTGAATTTCCAGCGGGCACGGGACACCGGACGGGAAACCATGGGCCGAGGTGCCCGCGGCAAACGATTCCGCCGTACCGTCAGTAGTATCCCAACTGGCAGGTTTCGCGACCGGTTGGTGTCGATGGCCGCCAATCGGGGATTATGCGTGATTGCCGTGGATCCGGCCTATACCTCTCGGTGGGGTAGCCAGCACTGGCAGAAACCACTACAAGCTTCCGGTGGAACGGTGACACGGCACCATGCCGCGTCCGTGGCCATCGGCAGGCGTGCCCTTGGGTACCCGATCAGGCGACGGGAGGACGGACCCCGCACACGACAGAGGACGCTTGCGGGCGAGCCCAGTCCCAGGCCCGGTCAGGCGCGCAGGGGTCCAGCCGTCGTCATAGGCCGGGTTCGCCCAGCGGCCACGAGCCGCCAGGGTCCGCCGGGAACCAGATGATGGAGGACTCCCAGGACCGTTTGGGGAGCAGGCGCGCGATTCATGTGCGCAAAGTAGAGGAACGGTTGAGATGCATGATGCCGATTCGGTTTTGTGGCCAGTGCGATGCATACGACACCCCCGACGGGCGGGTACTGTATGTGCGCTGCGGCGCCGGTTGCGGTGCCCGGCGCATCGACCTCCAGGGTCCGTCCACTCTAGCGGGGAGTCCACGGCCGTATCGGGGTGGCGCGGGCAATATGGGTCAACCCCTTGATGGCCGACCCTCCCGGTGATAAAGTTCATTTAGTGAACAAGCGTTCGCGATGCGAACAAATCGACCAGGAAGCCAGGACCCCACATCATGAAGCAGGCGTACCTCTACGACGCGATCCGCACCCCCTTCGGCAAGATCGGCGGAAGCCTTTCCTCGCACCGCCCCGACGACCTGGCCGCGCACGTGGTCCGCGAGCTCGTTGCCCGCGCGCCGCAGCTGGATCCGGCTTCCATTGACGAATCGATCTTCGGCAACGCCAACGGCGCCGGCGAGGAAAACCGCAACGTGGCCCGCATGGCCACCCTGCTGGCGGGCCTGCCCACCTCGCTGCCCGGCACCACCATGAACCGCCTCTGCGGCTCCTCGCTGGACGCGGCCATCGCCGCCGCCCGCCAGGTCAACACGGACGACGCGGACCTGGTCCTGGTCGGCGGCGTCGAATCCATGAGCCGCGCCCCGTGGGTGCTGCCCAAGACCGAGCGTCCCTTCCCGATGGCCAACCTGGAACTTGCAAACACCACCCTGGGCTGGCGCCTGGTCAACCCGGCCATGCCCAGTCAATGGACCGTGTCCCTGGGCGAGGCCACCGAACAGCTGCGCGAAAAGTACGAGGTCACCCGCGAGGACCAGGACGAGTTCGCAGCGCTCTCACACACGCTGGCAGCCGAGGCCTGGGCCAACGGCAAGTACGACAACCTCGTGGTCTCCGTGCCCCCGGCCAACAAGCGCGGCACCGAGGTGACGATGGATGAGACCATCCGCCCCGGTTCCACCGCCGAGACCCTGGCCGGGCTGCGCCCCGTCTTCCGCGACGCCGCCACCGGAACCGTCACCGCCGGCAACGCCTCGCCGATGTCCGATGGCGCCTCCGCAGCCTTCATCGGTTCCGAGCGCGGCGGCGAGCTGCTGGGAGCTGCCCCGCTGGCCCGCATTGCCGGCCGCGCGTCCTCGGCACTTGACCCGCAGTACTTCGGCTTCGCCCCGGTGGAGGCCGCCAACAAGGCGCTGGCCAAGGCCGGGATCTCCTGGTCCGACGTCGCAGCAGTGGAACTCAACGAGGCCTTCGCCGCCCAGTCGCTGGCCTGCGTCCGCGCCTGGGACATCGACGCCGGAATCGTGAACGCCTGGGGCGGCGCGCTGTCCATCGGCCACCCGCTGGGAGCCTCGGGCCTGCGCATCCTGGGCACCCTGGCACGCCGCCTGCAGGAGAACAACCAGCGCTGGGGCGTTGCAGCCATCTGCATCGGCGTCGGCCAGGGCCTGGCCGTCGTGCTGGAAAACCCGAACGCCGCCTAGGCACCCTCGGGGGAGTTGAACCCCCCCCATCCCCTGACCGAACAGATTTAGGAGAGAACAACTTATGGCACCACGTATTGCCACTTCGGCGGCCGAAGCCGTCGCCGATATCAAGGACGGAGCCACAGTGCTCATCGGAGGCTTCGGCAACGCCGGCCAGCCGATGGAACTGATCGACGCACTCATGGAGTGCGGCGCCAAGGAACTGACCGTCGTGAACAACAACGCCGGGCAGGCCGACGCCGGCCTGGCCCTGCTCATCAAGGAACGCCGGGTCAAGAAGGTCATCTGCTCCTTCCCGCGCCAGTCCGATTCCTGGCACTTCGACGAGGCCTACCGCGCCGGCGAGCTCGAACTCGAGCTGGTCCCGCAGGGCAACCTGGCCGAACGCATCCGCGCCGCCGGCGCCGGCATCGGCGGGTTTTTCACGCCCACCGGCTACGGCACCATGCTTGCCGAGGGCAAGGAAACGCGCATGATCGATGGCAAGGGCTACGTGCTCGAGACCCCGATCAGTGCCGACTTTGCCCTCATCAAGGCGCTGCGCGCCGATGAGCTGGGCAACCTGGTCTACCGCAAGACCGCCCGCAACTTCGGGCCCATCATGGCCACCGCCGCGAAGCAGGCCATCGTGCAGGTTTCCGAGATCGTCCCCGCCGGGCAGATCGATCCGGAAACCGTGATCACCCCCGGCATCTTCGTCGATACCCTCGTCACCATCGGAGGCACCAAGTAATGAGCCAGTACAACTCCACCGAGGCCGCGCTGACCCGCGACGAAATGGCCAAGCTGGTCGCCGCCGACATCCCGGCCGGCGCGTTCGTGAACCTGGGCATCGGCCAACCGACCAACGTGTCCAACTTCCTCACCACCGAGCAGGGCGTCACCCTGCACACCGAGAACGGCATGCTGGGCATGGGCCCGGTCGCCACCGGCGAGGACGTCGACGAGGACCTGATCAACGCCGGCAAGATCCCGGTGACCGAGCTGCCCGGCGCCAGCTACTTCCACCACGCAGACTCCTTCGCGATGATGCGCGGCGGGCACCTGGACGTCTGCGTCCTTGGGGCCTTCCAGGTCTCGGCCGAGGGCGACCTGGCGAACTGGCACACCGGCGCTCCGGGCGCGATCCCGGCAGTCGGCGGGGCCATGGATCTTGCCATCGGTGCCAAGCAGACCTGGGTCATGATGGGCCTGTTCACCAAGACCGGTGAGTCCAAGCTGGTCGAGGCACTTTCCTACCCGGTCACCGGGCTGGGTTGCGTTTCGCGCATCTACACCGAGTCCGCGATCTTCGTCATCGACGAATCCGGGGTCACCGTTCGTTCGACGCACGGCATCACCTTCGAGGAACTCGACGCCAAGATCCCGGTGGACCTGATCAAGGCATAGCCCTGCAAGTCTGAAAGAATGGGGGCCGCCGAAAGAACGCCCCCATTCTTTTTGCCTTCCCCCGTCCATGTATTTTGGGCGGCAACCACCGATGAATACACAGGAGCCATTCGCCATGAGCCAGGATGCAGGAACCGCCGCAGCTGGCGGCTCCACCTCGGTCCAGTCCCTGGCCCGAGGCCTGGATGTCATCTGCGCCTTCGACGCCGAGCACCCCTCGATGACCCTGAGCGAGGTCGCCAAGCGCACCAACCTCTCCCGTGCCACGGCCCGCCGCTTCCTGCTGACCCTGCAGGAGCTTGGCTACGTGCGCGGGGACGGGAAGTTCTTCGAACTCACCTCCAAGGTCCTGCAGTTGGGATACTCCTACCTCTCCAGCGCCACGCTGCCGCAGCTGATGGAACCGGTGCTCGAGGAACTCTCCTCGCAGGTCCACGAGTCGGCCTCCGCCTCGGTGCTCGAGGGCAGCGAGATCCTCTATATCGCCCGGGTGCACACCCGCTCGATCATGCGCGTGGGCATCAGCGTCGGGACGCGTTTCCCCGCGGCCAACACCTCAATGGGCCGGGTGCTGCTGGCCTACCAAGCGCCCGGGGTGCTGGAGCAATTGCTGGCCGCGGGGGTGAGCGCGCCGACCGGACACGGGATCGGCAGCGTTGCGGAACTGCGCGAGGAACTCGAGCGCGTGCGCACCCAGGGCTACGCGATCGTCGACCAGGAACTCGAGGTGGGCCTGCGTTCGGTCGCGGTCCCGGTGTTTGCGGCCGACGGGGCCGTGGTCGCCGCGATGAACGTGTCCATGGGCGTGGGGCCGCAATCGCCGGTCAGTGCGCAGGACGCCGCGGCGCGCGTGTTGCCCGCGTTGCAGCGGGCCGCGCACCAGGTCCAGGAAGCACTGGCCGCCAGCCGCTAGGCGGAATCGGCGGAAGTGGCGACCCCGGTGGCCCGCGCCGGCACGGCAAGGGTGCGACGCGCGGCAAACTTCGCCGGTGCCGGACCGCTGCCGTCGGCCAGGTCCGCCAGGATCCTCCCGATGACCGGCGTGAACTTGAATCCGTGGCCGGAAAACCCGGCACCGATCACCAGTGGCCCGATGCGGTCCAGGACAAAATCCTCGTCCGGCGTGGTGGTGTAGGTACAGCTGACCTCAGTGAAGGAATCGGCATCGACGCCCGGGAGCCACTGCCGGGCGTAGTCCTGCAAGGCACGCAGCTGGAGCGGCTCGGCGGCGAAACTTCGCCGGTCGGGATGCGTCAACGCCCCGGTTCCGTGCCAGCCCGCCTTGATCCCCTCGCCGGGTGTCAGCATGCCGTAAACCGGGGAGTAGGCATTTTCAAAGCCGGGGGAACCCGGAACCAAGGTGTGGTTGAAGCCGGGCCACACATCCTCCTGCCGTCGCCGGGCAAAGTGCACCGGCTGTTCCTGCGTGATGCGCAGGGCCGGCAGGCGCACCGATCCGGGGAGCAGCTGGCCGGTCCAGGCGCCCGCGGTGACAACGACGCTGCGGGCCTCCACGGTTTCACTGCCTTCCGCGGTTTCCAGGGCCAGGTGGACCTCCCTGTCCCCGGTGATTTTCATCCCGGCGACCCGCACCCCGTGGCGGATGAGGGCGCCGTGCCGCTGCGCCACCTGCTGGAAGGACGGCAGGGCCAGGTCGGGGTTGAGCTGCCCGCCGTCGGGCATGTGCAGCGCGGGGCCCGTGAAGCGAAGGCCGCTCCAGCGCTCACCTGCCTCCGCGGCCGACAGTTCCTCCGCCGCGATGCCCGCAGCCGTCAGGGACGCCAGCACCCGTGCCTGTTCCCGCGGGGCGCCGTGGTTGACGATTCCCGCGCGCGTCACCTGGGTCTGGCCGCTTTGCTCGCCGAGCAGGTCCCAGAGTCCGAGTGCCTCGGCGAGCATGGACACGTAGACCGGATCCGCATAGCCAAGGTTGAGGTTCCGGGTACTGCCGTGGGATGCGCCCAGGGTGTGCCCGGGGGCGAACTGCTCCAGCAGCGTGACCTCGCGGCCGCGTGTAGCCAGCGCCCAGGCGGTGGCCGAGCCCATGGCCCCGCCGCCAACCACTACGGTATCCAAGCGGGTAACCATGTCGCGTGTTCCTTCCGTCGAACCACCAACCAGTCTATGCATCAGCCCGCCTGTCCGCCGCCGAGGCGCATGCCCGTGCATTGCCGCACGGCACATGTGCCCAAACGGGCCACCTCATCCCGGGTGCAAACGCTTCCAACTTCACTGTGACCTGGGCCATACTCGGAGGCGTGATCGGCAAGCGGCAATTGCCCCAGGTGCCGTCCGTGGAACCTTCGGAGGTTGGAAGTGGCTTCATCTCGCCCCAGCAGTGACAGTATCCAGGAGCGCAAGGGACTCAAGCGCGTCGTGGTCGCCTCGATGGCCGGAACGGTCGTCGAATGGTACGAGTTCTTCCTGTACGCGACGGCGGCAACGCTCGTCTTCAACAAGATCTTCTTCCCCGAGGCAGCCAACGAGCTCGACAACATCATCAAGGCGTTCCTGACCTACGCCGTGGGCTTCATTGCCCGGCCCATCGGCGGCATCGTCTTTGGCCACTTCGGGGACAAGTACGGCCGCAAGCACCTGCTGCAGGTGGCCATCATCCTGGTGGGCGTCACCACCTTCCTGATGGGCTGCCTGCCGACCTTCGACGCCATCGGCTACGCGGCGCCGATCTTGCTGGTGGTCCTGCGCTTCTTCCAGGGCTTTGCCGTCGGCGGCGAATGGGGCGGGGCGGTGCTGCTGGTCGCCGAGCACGCACCGGACAAGGAACGAGGGTTCTGGGCATCGTGGCCCCAGGCCGCGGTGCCGGCAGGCAACCTGCTCGCCACCATCGTGCTGCTGGTGCTCTCCTCCACACTGTCCGAGGAGGCCTTCCTGGCCTGGGGCTGGCGGATCGGCTTCTGGCTCTCGGTGGTCATCGTCGCGGTGGGCTACTACGTGCGCACCCGGATCTCCGACGCCCCGATCTTCCAGGAGGCCAAGGCTGAGCTGGAGCAGAACGCCGAGGCCGGCTACGGCGTGGCCGAGGTCTTCCGCCGCTACCCGCGCGGCGTGTTCACCGCCATGGGCCTGCGGCTGGGCGAGAACATCCTCTACTACATGGTGGTGACGTTCTCCATCACCTACCTCAAGACCCAGCTGAAGATGGACACCTCCACGATCCTGCTGCTGATGCTGGTGGCACACCTGATCCACTTTGCGGTCGTTCCGGTGATCGGGCGCTACACCGACAAGCTGGGCCGCCGCCCGGTCTATGCCCTGGGCGCCGCGCTCATGCTGGTCTGGGGATTCGTGGCCTTCCCGCTGTTCAACACGCAGAACGACTTCGTGATCCTGCTGGTGGTCGTGGCGGGCCTGCTGGTCCACGGCCTGATGTACGCCGGGCAGCCGGCCATCATGGCCGAGATGTTCCCGACCCGCATGCGCTACTCCGGGGTCTCCCTGGGCTACCAGGTCACCTCGATCGTGGCCGGCTCGATGGCACCGATCATCGCCACCTTCCTGCTGAGCATCTACGGGTCGTGGGTGCCGGTGGCGATCTACATCGGCATAGCGGCGATCATCACCCTGGCCGTCGTGTACTCCATGCGTGAAACCAACGGTATTTCCCTGCACGACATCGACGAGGCCGACCGGGCCCGGACGATCGTCATCAACACGGAGGCTTCGGAGGCCGCGGCGCGCGACAGCGTGAAGTAGTACCGAGACATGAGGCAACAATGCCTGTGGGAAGCGGCCATGGCCGCTTCCCACAGGCATTTGCGCGCCCGGGTTCCTACGCGGTGGCATCTCCCATGGCCGCAACCGCCGCCAGCACCGCCGGGTTGCGCAGCGCCTCTTCGCGCCCGACCACCCAATAAGTGGCGGCATGTGCATAGTTGCCCGGCAACAGACGCACCAGATCGGCCTCGAGGTCGGCCAGGAAGTCCGGCAGGATGCCGATCCCGGCCGAGGCCTTGGTCGCCGCAATATGGGAGAACACGCTGGTGGAGGTGATGCCCCGGGGCATCGGCGGCAGCGCTTCGGTCGCACTGTCCAGCTCGTCAATGGTCAGCGCGGATTCCACATAGTAGTTCAGGCGGTGCGAGACGAGATCGGCAAGCCCCTGCGGTTCCCCGTGGTCGGCAAGGTACTCGCGGGAGGCATAGAGCCCCAGGTGGTAGGTGAGCAGCTCGGTCGCCACCGCCTTGTGCACGTGGGGCTTGCCCACCACCACTTCCAGGTCGACTCCTGAACGGGTTTGCCTGGCCCTCTGGGTTGCGCTCATCAGCTCGACTGCCAGCCGTGGATGCTTGCGTTGCAGGGCGGCCATGGCCGGGGTCGCAAAATGCGCGGCGAAGGCGTCCGGCACCCCGATGCGAACCGTTCCGGCGAGTTCGCCGGTGGCACGGGTCTCGGTGAGGCCCGTCAGTGCCCGCTCGATGTCCTCGGCGACCCCCAGGGCGCGACGTCCCAGGTCAGTGACCTCCCAACCGGAGGGTGTGCGCGTGAGCACGCGGCCGCCCACTGCCTTTTCGAGGGCGGCAATGCGGCGCGACACCGTCGAGTGGTTGACGCCCAGCACGTCGGCCGCCGCGGTGTAGCGCCCGAGTCGGGCCACCGAGAGAAAAGTGATCAAGGATTCCAGATGGTGGTGGTCAAGGGTGCGTTCCATGCACTCATTGTGCGTTGACGCACATGAGTGGTGCAAACCTGGGCCCATCTTGTGCGTTGAACGGCAAGAAGTGGGCACATAGTGTGGTGCCTATCACGGCCCGATCGGGCGGACCACGGCGCAGGAGGAATCATGGCAGTTTACGGCTGGATCGGACTAGGAAACATGGGCGGGCCAATGACCGCAAATCTCGTTGCGGCCGGGCACCAGGTCAAGGGATACGACCTCAACCCGGAGGCCTGCATCGCCGCCAAGGAACATGGCGTCGAAATCGTTGGCTCCATTGCCGAGGCGGTCCAGAGATCCGATGCGGTCTTCACCATGCTCCCCAAGGGCGAGCACGTCCGCAGCGTGTACGAGGGCCATGACGGAATCTGGGCCCACGCCACCGCGCAGACGCTGCTGTTGGACAGCTCGACGGTAGACATCGAGACCTCGCGCTTTTGCCACGAAGGCTCGCTCGAGCGTGGCCTGAAATTCGTTGACGCACCGGTCTCCGGGGGAATCTCGGGGGCCGCCGCCGCAACCCTGGCCTTCATGGTCGGTGGAATCCCGGAGCACACGGCCGAAGCGGTGGAGCACATCAAGCCGCTGGCGGGCAAGACCATCGTGGCCGGCGGGGCCACGACCGGTATCGCCGCCAAGATCTGCAACAACATGATGCTCTTCATCGACCTGATGGCCTCGGCCGAGGGCTCCCAGCTGGCCGAGAAGCTGGGGCTGGATCCCAAGGTCTTCTGGGAGATCGCCTCGGTCTCTTCGGGACGCTCGTGGGCGCAGCAGACCTGGTACCCGGTGCCGGGCGTCATCGACACCTCGGCTGCAAACAACAACTTCGATGCAACGTTCCGGGTGGACCTGGCCCGCAAGGATGTCGGGTTGGCCCTGGACGCCGGCGAGATGACGGGAGTCAAGCTCCCCGCGGCGACCCTGGCACGCGAGCACTTCGACGCACTGATCGCCGAAGGCCTGGGAGACAAGGACTGCTCCCTGATCGTCAAAAACGTAACACCGGACGGCACCGTAGCCGGCTACACCCAGGAGAAGAAGTAACCCATGTCGCAAACACTTGAACACCTTTCCGTGTCCACCATCGGCCACCACATCGGCGGCACGTCCATCACCGACTCCGAACGCTTCGGCCCGGTCTACAACCCCGCCACCGGCGAACAGACCGGCCAGGTAGCACTGGCCAGCGCACAGACCGTGCGCGAGGCAACCACGACCGCGGCTGCGGCACAGCGCGGTTGGCGCCGCCTGGGACTGGCCAAGCGCAGCCAGATCCTCTTCACGGTCCGCCAGCTCATCGACGAACGCCGCGCCGAACTCGGCGCGATCATCACCGCCGAACACGGCAAGGTCCTCTCCGATGCCGACGGGGAGATCGTCCGCGGCCTGGAAAGCGTGGACTTCTGCACCGGGCTGATGCACCACCTCAAGGGCGAATACGCCGAACAGGTCGCCACCGGCGTCGATGTCCACCAGACCCGGCAACCGCTGGGCGTGGTCGCCTGCATCACCCCCTTCAACTTCCCCGCCATGGTCCCGCTGTGGATGATCACCACCGCCATCGCCGCCGGCAACGCGGTGATCCTCAAGCCCAGCGAACGCAACCCCTCGGCAGCCAACTGGATTGCCTCGATCTTCGAGGAGGCAGGTCTGCCGGCCGGGATCCTGAACGTCGTGCACGGTGACAAGGAAGCCGTCGACGAGATCCTCGCCAACCCCGGGATCACCGGAGTCTCCTTCGTCGGTTCCACGCCGATCGCCAAGTACGTGTATTCCACGGCGGCGGCCAACGGCAAGCGGGTCCAGGCGCTGGGAGGCGCGAAGAACCACATGGTCGTGATGCCCGATGCGGACCTGGATGCCGCCGCGGATGCCGCGATCTCCGGTGCCTATGGCTCGGCCGGGGAACGCTGCATGGCTGTTTCGGTCGTTGTGGCCGTGGGCTCCATCGCCGATGAACTCGTTGCCAAGATCTCCGAGCGCATCCCCGGGCTCAAGGTCGGCGACGGGACGCACCCGGACTCGGAGATGGGCCCGCTGATCACCGCCGCCGCACGGGACCGGGTGGCAGGATTCATCGCCTCGGCCCAGGAAGAAGGTGCCGAGGTATTGGTCGACGGCCGAAACCAGCACTTCGACTCCAACGGCTACTTCATCGGCGTCTCGCTTGTGGACCACGTGAAGCCCGGGATGCGGGTCTATGACGAGGAGATCTTCGGTCCCGTCCTGGCCGTGGTGCGCGTGGATGACTACGCGCAGGCCGTTGAGCTGATCAACTCGAACCGCTTCGCCAACGGCACGGCGGTCTTCACCCGCGACGGCAAGACCGCCCGGGAATACGAGTTCGACATCGAGGTCGGGATGGTGGGCATCAACGTGCCGATCCCGGTGCCCATCGGTGCCTTCAGCTTCGGCGGGTGGAAGGACTCGCTCTTCGGCGACACCCACATGTACGGCCCGGAATCCTTCAACTTCTACACCCGGCGCAAGGTCGTCACCAGCCGCTGGCCTGACCCGAGCGAATCCCAGATCGAATTGGGATTCCCCACGCACTGACCGAGTTTCCGCGCCAGGTTGGGTCGGGAACCCCCACGGGGGCGCTCGACCCAACCTGGCGTGGGGACCATCGAACACAGCCATAGATTTCGATTTAACCCAGGACAGGATAACGCGACATGCCCGAGACCATGAACGCCGTGGTGGTTTCCGAACACGGAGGCCCGGAAACCTTTGAATTTCGGCAAGCCGAGCGGCCGTCGCCAGCGGCGGGCCAGGTCCTGGTGCTGTTGTCCGTCGCGGGGGTGAACTACCTTGACGTCGCCCAACGCAGTGGGGCCACACCGTTGCGGGCCCCGTTCCTTGCAGGTGTCGAGGGCGTGGGAGTCATCGAGGCACTGGGCGAGGAGGTCACCGGGCTTGCGCCCGGACAGCGCGTGGGGTGGCTTGCCGGAGGCCAAGGAAGTTTCTCCGAGTTCGCGGTGGTCGATGCCTCCAAGGTGGTGGCGATCCCCGCCAGCATCGACGACGCCACAGCCGTGGCGGCACTGATGCAGGGCATCACTGCCCACTACCTGGTGCATGACACCTACACTGTCGGCCCGGGCGACACCGTGCTGATCCATGCGGCCGCCGGGGGAGTGGGCCAATGGTTGACACAAATCGCAAAGCTGAAGGGTGCACGGGTCATCGGAACGGTTTCCACCCAGGCCAAGCAGGATGTGGCGCTGGCCAACGGGGCGAATGAGGCCATCGGCTACGAAGGGTTTGCCGACAAGGTCCGCGAGCTCACCGGAGGGGAAGGCGCATCGGTCGTTTACGACGGGGTTGGGAAGGCGACCTTCGACGAAAGCCTGCGGGCCCTGCGGATACGCGGCGTGCTGGTCGCGATCGGCGGCGCCAGCGGACCGATTCCAACCCTGGACGTGAACTCGCTGGCCGGGCTTGGGTCCCTGTACGTCACGCGACCGACCGTGGTCCACCACGTGCGCACGGCGGAGGAAATTGCCGGTCGCGCCGCTGACATCTTCGGCTGGATCGCTTCGGGGGCCATCAAGGTTCCCCAGGTGACGCAGTACGGCATCGCCGATGTCGTCGAGGCGTTCAAGGCGCTGGAATCCCGCGGCACCACGGGCAAGGTGGTCCTGAAGCACTCGGCGGACAGCCGCCACAAGGAGTAACCGACGTGGCCGGGCGGATGGGTCCGAACCCGCCGGCTCCCGGGGAAGTCAATACTGTCCGGCGGCGTCGTACGCGGGATCTTAACGCGCGGTTCACCTCACCGTGGCCGCAGCGTTGTTCGGGACGGGCAGCGTGGTGGGTGTCCGTCCCCGACATCGAAGGATCCCCATCATGAGGCTTCGCACCATCACCCTTGGAATACTCACCGCATGCTTGGCCGCAGGGCTGGCAGTCCCGGCCGTTGCCGCGCCCGTCGTACCGCAGGAGAACGAGGCGCCGATCCTGATCGGCCACCGCGGAGCCGCCGGCGTCGCACCGGAGAACACCCTGGCCGCCGTCAAGGCCGGCAGCCAGTCGGGTGCCGACTTCGTCGAGATCGACGTTCAGCTCTCCAGCGACGGCGTCCCGTTCATCTTCCACGACAACACCCCCGCACGCACCACCAACGTCGCCGACGTGTTCCCGGAGCGCGTCAACGACCCGATCACCTCATTCAGCTGGAACGAGCTGCAGCAGCTCGATGCCGGATCCTACTTCTCGGCCGACTTCGCCGGCGAGAAGATCCCGCACTTCGATGCCGTGGCCGACGTTCTCACCGGCGAGACCGGCGTGTTCATCGAGATCAAGTCCCCGTCCCAGTCCCCGGGCGTCGAGCAGGTCGTTGCCGATGCCCTGGCCAACGATGCCGAGTGGAGCGAGCTGGAAAAGGCCGGCAAGATCGAGGTCCTGGGCTTTGACGCCGCCTCGAACAAGGCTTTCGCGGAGCTGGCCCCGGAGGTCCCGCTGCAGCAGTTGACCGGCACCGTCCCCGGCGACGCGGTCCTGGCCGACTACGCAACCTACGCCGATTCCTTCGGCACCAGCTACCGCACCCTCGACGCAGCCGGCGCAGCTCGGGTCAAGGAAGCAGGCCTGGGCCTCGGCGTTTACACCGTCAATTCCACCGAGGCCGCGGATGCAGCCCTGGAACTGGGCGTCGAGCGCATCACCGGCGACTTCCCGCAGCAGGTCAACCGGCACCTCAATGGCCAGAAGGTCTTCCCATCGAACAACGGAGTTGTCATCTCAAACGCGATCAACGACGTGCCGGGCAACGACCTTCAGCCGGAAACCGGCGAACACGTCATCCTGACCAATAACGGCAACCGCACGATCGACGTCGGCGGCTACGTGCTGCGCGATGCAGCCAACAACATCCTGCGCATCGGCAAGGGCTTCAAGCTGACGCCGGGAGCGGAACTGCGCGTGTACTCCGGGCCCGGTACCAACACTGCCGAAGCGTTCTACCTGGGCGGCGAGACCGCAGTCCTGAACAACGGCGGCGACTCACTCGGCCTCTGGACCGCCAAGGGCCAGCTGGCCGACACCTTCGCCAACTAGTTCCGGCAGCAGCAACTGCCGTACCAAGACGGCCGGGCCCACCCCAATCGCTCTAGGGGTGGGCCCGGCTTTCGCGTTGCCCCTGTTCACGGAAAGACAATTCAGCATCCGCAGGCTCGGGAATTTGTGGGCGTTACACCAAGCCGTTGCTGACGGGGCTAGGTGTATGGCCAGTCCTTGAGCTCGTTGCATGTTCCTGACTCATGAGCATTCACGACAAATTGGACGTCGGAATATAGTGCCGACTGGTTACCACCGTCGCTATTGGGTCGCCACGTTCCGGCCGTGGAGTTGGATTGAGCAGGTGGCCGTGGTGCACAACATGCAATCGTGGAAGCCAGCCTTGACATCTGCTTGAGTAAGTCGGGTGGTGGCAGCTCCAAATCCACAGCATGGCATTGAACGATGGTCTGGTGACCAACGATGTCGTGCAGTTGGGAGTGTTCCTGGCCTTGGGCGTATACGAGGTGCCCGGCAGTAAGTCCGAAGCGGATGCAGTATGCCAGCATCTGATATACGTCGGCATTGGGGTATTTCATGGAATCCGGAGCCTTGTACTTGGCGTCGATAATGGCTAATCGACGGTCAGGGCCATGCCAGACCAGGTCCGGTCGAAGTGCGAGTCTTCCTTCTTTATCGAGAAATGTTCCGGTTTCCTGCAGTTTTGCCTTGCCGCCGATGTCGGCAAAGTTGTGGGCCAAGGTGACAGTGACGAAGTCTTCGAAGATCTTCCACATATCGAAAAGGAAAGCATTGGCCGTTAGCTGTCCCTTAACGTGTTCCACCGAGGAGTTTCGGAGAATCATTTCCGAGAGGAACAACGCCTGACGATATCTGGAATTGAGTCTGGTGTAGTGGATATAGGGAAGTTCCTGACCTGGAATTAGCAGCTTGACGCCGTCAAATAGCGGAGTCAGTTTGCGCAGCCCTGACCGGGTTTCTGAATCAAGCATTGGAAGTTTCAGAAGTCGTTGCAAGGCAGAAAAGAGCAGCCTGTTTTCCGGCACATCAATCGTGAATTCGTCGTAGACTACCTGGGCTGGGAACGCCAGCCCTCCCTGGCGTCTGATTTGCGCCGCGATGTCGATTCTTCCGCGCACCATGGGCCGCGCGTCTTCAAAAGTTTCGTAGCCCTGAACGAATCCCTGCTTCCAGATCTTCGACGCCTGTCGTAGGAAAGCCACAGCCATGGCGTTCAGCAGATTCTTGTCGCTGTCTAGTTGAATTTCTTCGTTCAACCAGAACTTTGGATTCAACGCGAACTGCATCATAAAGAAAAGCTGTGAAATGGGAACCTTGGGACGGATCAAGATCTGTTGGCCATCAATTCTAACGACGCCGACCTTGCGGATATTGGCAATAGTCCATTCGCCACCACCCTCCGGGGTTACCGTTGCGATGCGCAACCGGTTGAGCGTTGAAGCAGCATCGTCGGACAAAGTATGGCGCTCCGGGCGGCTACTTTCGTGTAGTTCGAGATGCCTCATGGCCCTAACCGTCCACAATATTCAGATTCTCGGATCGATCTGTGGATTCTTTGTTCAAGTGCGCGCGGAGACTTTTTAACCCGTACTTTTCCTCAACGTCGACGTCCTCGCCGAAATGGTATTCGCTGAGCAACGGGAGGACATCGTATTCCCAGATCTCTTCCAGCTGGCCATCCAGGAATGTGCCGTTCTTGGGCATGAGATAGCTTGGCCCCAACTTGAAATCAGGGTTGTTGATCCTGAGATTGACCTCGTCCAAGAGCACCGCAGGCTCGGGTTCCAGCCCGTGGTGCTCCAGCCACTGGGGAAGAACTGATTTAACGGGTTGCTTGTCCGGATGAAGTTCAACGAAGGAGAAGCGCCGGCGCATGGCTGCGTCGAGCAATGCAATAGATCGATCGCTGGTGTTCATTGTTCCGATAAGGAAGAGATTTCGCGGCAGGATAAAGGTGTCTTCGTCGTTTTTGCTGTACTGCAATTTGATCGGCTGGTCGCGGTACTCCAGCAGGAAGTACAGCTCCCCAAAAATCTTGGCGAGATTTCCGCGATTGATTTCGTCTATTACCAACACATAGTTGTATTCGGGATTCTTGACGGCTTGCTCCACGATTCGCCGTAAGGGCCCGTCAGCGAGCTCATAAGTCAATGTGCCTGAGGCCGAAGTTACAGGGCGGTAACCTTGGAAGAAATCCTCGTAGGAATAGCTGGGATGGAACTGCACTATTTCCGTGTATTTGTCATCTCCGGCGATATGCTCAGCAAGTTTCAAAGCCACGAACGTCTTGCCAGTGCCCGGAGGCCCGAAAAGGATGATCTGCCGACGCCGTTCGATTAGGTCAAGTTGCTTCTGCAGCCACGCGGAGTGCATAAAAAGGCGCTGGGCCAGTGCCGGTGTGACGCGGGGGAATGGACGTAGTTCTCCAAGCATATGTTCGACGCTACTCGCCGGAACGGGCTCGTCTAGCTCTTGATCGGGTTCTTGGATATTTGCAGGTGTCTTTAGTGGGGAGACCTTCCATGCGTCGACATAAGGTTGTTCATTGAAATCGACGGCTTCACCGGACTTGATCTGCAGTTGAAGCACAATCGCGAAAAGATCTCGGTCGATGTCCCCTGTGCTTTCTCCGATTTCCCCGATGAAGGCTGAACGAATGGCTTCCTTATCACGGGGCGAAACAATGGACGTCAGCTTGTGCGGATGGACCAGATAGGCCAAAGAATTTCGTTGGGTGGGGAAACTATCCCCGGGCAGGCCCTGGACAAAGTCGCGCCAGGCCCAGGGATCTACGAGGAGTGTCTGCTTTTCATCCTCAGACTTATTACACCAGTCGTGCAGCAAGCGGATGATCAGAACCATGGCATCATATATTTTTTGGTTCATCGCGGGGCCGGGATTGAAGCTGCCTGCTTTGAAAGCCGTGGATACTTCCGCAGGAACCTGAACAGGGTGTTCCATATACCCCAGGAGCGTGTGTACGCGTTCCATTTTCTTTCGTTCGCCCACGGATTCCGGGTTCACTGGCAGGAGCTGCCAACAGACAAGCTCGGACATCAACAGGCGGGCGTCTTCTGAAACCTTGGCCAACTGACCCTTGAGTTTGTTAATGAAGTCTCCCGATCCGAAATCCGGTGCGCCGATGAAGACCGAACGGAGCTCATCTACCGGACCCGTTGACCAAATTTCACGGTCAGGCGAAAAAACAGAGTCGCCGTTTTGAAGCCCCCGATCAACGAATAGCTGGGCGGCGTTGCGAATGGACTCTTCGTCCTTGCTTCGGGCTACGATAATCGACTGAAGCTGCTCCTTTCGTTTGCCGGTGTACTCCACGCTCCATGCCTTGTAGCGGTGGCGTGCTTCCGCCACCAGATCAATGGCGTTTTCGTGGTCATTAAGGGCCTGCCTGCCCGAATCGGTGATACTCCACAGCCCGGTGCCGTCCTTCTCGAGCCAACCCGCCTTCACCAAGTCGACGGAGGACCACATGAGATCGATTTCGGCGCGGGTCTTTCCGTCGGATTTCTTCTCGACTTCGGTGCCTTCTGCAGGTATCCGGTCGAACACCTCGGAGGAGAGTGAATTCGGCCCGTAGGCTTTGGCGCGCCCATCGGGACTTGCGGAGAGTAGTTCCAGGACGAGTCGGACCCGTTTCGAATTGTTGTCAGAGGTAGGCATGATGAGCTCCGTTTCTTCTTACTAGCAGGTTACGCCTGCACATCCACAGAACGGTGGGTCGATCCCAGGGCGCATGTGTTGCCTAAAGTTCGCGCACATCGCGCCGGATCGGATGGTCCTCGGGAACCTGCACCAGCACGATCCGGGTGCCGTCCGGGTCCTGGATCCATCCCTCGATCAGTCCCCACGGTTCGGTCTGCGCCTCCCGAGCGATCCCGACGCCGAGGCCCGCGAGTCGCTCCAGCTCCGCCTGGACGTCCCGTACCTGCAGCCACAGCACCAGGGACGAGTCGCTGCCGACCTCGCGGGTGCCCGCAACCTCGAGCAGGCCGTTGCCCAGGAAGAACACCAGCCCGCGGTGCCCGGCGGGCCCGAACTCGCGGGACACCGCCAGGCCCAGCACGTCGCGGTAGAACGCTTGGGTCTCGGGCAGGTTCACGGGCCGCAACAGCACCCGGCTTGAGAGGATCTCCATGGATCCCAATCTACCGGCGGCAGGGGTCCCTAGCGCCAGGAAACCTCGTTGATGAGCGCCTGGCCCTCGGCCACATAGCCTGTCATCTCCGCCGACGGGACCATGGAACCGCCGGTTGACCACACCACATGGGTCGCGTTGGCCAACGCCGCATCATCCAGCCCGAACGCGGCGCGGTATGTTTCGTCTTCGAGGATGCGCCACGGGCCGGCGAACCCGGCCGCTGCGGAAGGCTCCACGTCGATGCCCTCGGTGTCGTGCAACAGGCCGACGAACGCCTTCATGCGCTCGTCGGTGACGGTCACGTATCCGTCGATCAGCTGCTGCAGGTGCTCGCCGACCAGCCTCGAGGGACGGCCCACTGCCAACCCGTCCGCCGCGGTGAGCCCGTCCAGGCCGATGTCCGCCACGGAAATTGAATCGTGCAACCCGGTGCGCACGCCCAGGGACATGCACGGGGCGTGGGTCGGTTCGGCAAAGACGCAGTGCACCGCGTCCCCGAAGGCAGCCTTGAGGCCGAAGGTGACGCCTCCCGGTCCGCCGCCCACGCCGCAGGGCAGGTGGACGATCAACGGGTGCCGCTCATCGACGGTGACGCCCAAGGACGCCAGCTGCCCGGCCAGCCGCGCCCCGGCGACCGAGTATCCGGCGAACAGGCTCAGTGAGGCCTCGTCGTCGACGAACCAGACACTCGGATCCTCTTCGGCGGTGCGGCGTCCGGCGGCCACGGCGTCGGAGAAGTTGCCCGCGTGCTCCACCACGGTGACGCCGCGGGAGCGCAGCAGCTCCTTTTTCCAGGCCCGGGCATCCATCGACATGTGCACGGTGGTGTTGAACCCGAGCTCGGAGGCGACGATGCCGATGGACAGGCCCAGGTTGCCGGTGGATCCAACGGCAATGCCGTGGCGCGAGAGCACCTCGCGCACCTCGGGCCGTTCCAGCACCCGGGCGTCGTCCGTCCCGGCCATCAGGCCGGCGGCGATGGCGATGCGCTCGGCGACCTCGAGCACCTCGTGGATGCCACCGCGTGCCTTGATCGACCCGCTGACCGGAAGCGCGTCGTCGCGCTTGAGCCACAGCTTGCCGGGCAAGTCCGCGCCAAAGCGGGCGCCGAGTTCGGCCTGCATGTCGGGGATGCCGACCAGCGGGGATTCCAAGATGCCGTGCGTAGCGCGGGTGTCAGGGAAATGCTCGGCGAACCAAGGGGCGAAGCGGCCGAACCGGACCCGGGCGTCGTCCACGATGGCCGGGTCGATGCCCGAGGCCTCGATTCCCGCCGCGGTGTCGGTGGGCGCGGCCGCGAACCAGGCGGTCTCCTCGGCCCGGGCCAGGGCAGCGACGACGGGATCGGTAAGGAGTTGCTCGAGGTCGAAGGCTTGGTTCATTGTCGTGGGATTCTCCATGTTTGCGGGCATTCTGCTTCCCAATGTAGGACACCGGATTGTCGGCGGCGAATCGGCGGCGGTCAGACCCGGCAGGACAGATGCTCGTAAGGCACCTCAGCGGCGGAGGGACGCACCGGTGGGAACGACCGTGGAATTCACGAGTGACAACCGTTAGCGTGAGTCCCGTGAAGAGTTTGCCCATCCAGCAGGAAGAAGGCACCACATGCGCGCGATAGTTTTCGAGGAATGGAAGCAGTTTCCGACGCTCAAGGAAGTCCGAAAGCCCGAGGCAGGTCCCGGAGAAGTCCTACTTAAGGTCGCAGGTGCCGGGGCATGCCATTCAGACGTGAGCATTTTCCAGGATTTCACGGCAGAGATGCCGGGCAACATGAAAGCGGGATTTACGCTCGGGCATGAAAACTCCGGATGGGTGGATTCAGTCGGAGAGGGTGTCAGCGGTGTCAACATCGGAGAAGCCTATTTGGTCTATGGTCCCGTTGGCTGTGGCCGGTGCAAGGCCTGCTCGCGTGGACAAGACACGTACTGTGAAAACGCCGCGACCAATCCGTACGCCGGGATCGGACTGGGGCGCGATGGCGGCATGGCCGAGTATGTCGCGGTTCCGGCACGCAACTTGATCCCGCTGGGCGATGCCGATCCGATTGCCGCTGCACCGCTCGCGGACGCGGCCCTTACCCCCTATCACGCGATCAAGGGTGCGCTGCCGCACCTGAATGCGGGCGGACGATTTGCGTTGGTCGTGGGCCTGGGTGGACTGGGCCAGATCGCGGTGCAGATACTCAAGGCGCTCACCGGCGCCACCATCATCGCCACGGACATGAAGCCCGAAGCGATGGCCAAGGCCGAAGAGGCCGGGGCCATCACCGTTCCATCCGGACCCGACCAAGTCCGGAAGATCCGAGAAATTACGGGCGGACGTGGGGTCGATGCGGCATTCGATTTCGTGGGTGTCACCCCCACGTTGGCGACCGCCACGGCTTCAATGGCGCAGGGCGGCAAGCTCGTCGTCGTCGGGATCGCCGGTGGCGTGCATGAGTGGAGCTTTTTCACCACTCCGTACGAGTCGGTCATCACCAACACCTACTGGGGAACCATTGAGGAGCTCCACGAGGTTGTCGACATGTATCGGGCGGGCCAGATCACTCCGGAAATCGAGACGTACTCGTTGGAAGACGGACTGGAGGCCTACCGGAAAATGGTGGCGGGCAAGCTGAACGCCCGGGCGGTCATCGTTCCGCACCAGGCCTAACGAATCGATGCCCCGTCGCCGCTTGCGCAAGCGGCGACGGGGCATTCGTCATGGGGTCGTGGTCGTCGTTGGTGCATGCCGCGCCAACGTGGCTCGGGCATGGCGCAGCAGCGGCTCGTCGACCATTTGTCCCTCGAAGGTGAACACACCGGCGGATTTCTCCGCCGCCGCCAGGACGTTTTTGGCCCTGTCGACCTGCTCGGTGGTGGGAATGAAGGCCTGGCGGATGAACGGCATCTGCCCGGGATGGATCGAGGCCTTCGCCCCGAAGCCCGAGGCCGCCGCGTCAACGGACTCGCCCAGCAAACCCGCGTGGTCGCCGATGTCGATGTAGACCGAATCAATGGCAACCTTGCCATAGGCTCCGGCTGCCAACAGGACCTGGGACCTGGCATGCCTGACTACATCCCGGTACGTGCCCGACTCCCTGCGGGAAGACGATCCTCCCAAGGAGGCGACCAGATCCTCGGCACCCCACATCATGGCCACGACGTTGCGAGTGCCGGCAATGACCTGGGCGTTGAGGATGCCCAGCGCGGTCTCGCACAGGGCCACGACCGCGTAGGCGGACAGCCGGGACAGGTCCTCGGGCCCCTCGGTCTTGGCGAGCATGATGGTGCGGTAATCGGTGGAGGACAGGGCCCGCAAGTCCGCAGTGAAGTCAGCGGTGCCCACCGGGTTCACCCGGACGATGGTGCGCTCCGGATCCAAGGGATTGTCCACCAGTGCCTGGCGGGCAGCCGACTTGTTCTCCGGTGCCACGGCGTCCTCCAGATCGAGGATCACCGCGTCGGCGCGTTCGAGCGCCTTGGCATATCGATCGGGGCGGTCCGCAGGGCAGAACAGGATTGCGGGTCCCATGGTGAAGATGCTCATGGTGCTTCGTCCTCGGTGTCGTAGGTGAGTGTTGCGACAATTTGGTTGGCCTTGACCAGGTCACCGACCCGCAAACGTCCCATCTGTACGGTACCCGTCCCGGGGGCCCGCATGGGGTGTTCCATCTTCATGGCCTCGATTGTCACCAAGATCTCACCGGCTTCGACCCATTGCCCGTCGCTGACTCCCACCGCGATCACGGTGCCGGGCATGGGGGAGCGGACATCGGGCGAGGCCTCGCCGGCAACGTGGTCGCGGTTGGCCAGTTCCCGGCGGAGCAGTTCGTGCCGGTCGGGGAATCTGACGGAGGCAACCCAGCCGTCGTGGCTGAGCCACAGGGTGGATTCGTCGCCAAATGCCGTTGCAGGATGTTGTTGAATCCCATCGACGGCAACCGAACCTCCGGGCAGGAACGCGACGTCGAAGTCCCTGCCGTCCATGGTGAACGTGCGTCCGGCTGCGGTGGGAACCGACGAGAGGGTGCGAATCCCGTCGTTCACCTCGAGGGTGGTGGCCAGCGCCGCGGGGGTTCCCGTCCTCCAGGAGTCCCGCGCGTGCCAGGTGCCGCCTCGGCCCGGGTGCCGCGTCATCTCCAGTGCCGCCGCGAAAACCATTTCGGTGTCGGTGACGGCGCGGAACGCCATGGATGGCATCTTGCGTTCGATCAGCGTGGTGTCGAGGTTTCCCTCGCGCACGTCGGTGTCCTCCAGCAGCAGACGCAGGTATTCGATGTTGGTCAGCACCCCCAGGATCTCGGTGTGCCCGAGGGCGGCATCCAGCCGGCCCAGCGCAGCGTCCCGATCGGCGCCCCACGCAATGACCTTGGCCAGCATCGGGTCGTAGTGCGGGGAGATTTCAAGACCGGTGGTCAGCGAGGAATCCACGCGCACATAATCCCCTGCCGGTTCGCGCACTGCCAGCAACCGTCCGGTGGAGGGCATGAAGTCGTGGGCCGGATCCTCGGCATAGACGCGTGCCTCGATGGCGTGCCCGTGCAGGGACACCTGCTCCTGGGTGAAGCCCAGCGGCAGGCCAGCGGCGATGCGAACCTGTGCCTCGACCAGGTCGATGCGCTCGCCGTCCAACCGGGCAACTTCTTCGGTGACGGGGTGCTCGACCTGAAGGCGGGTATTCATTTCCATGAAGAAGAATTCGCCCGGTGCCTCGTCCGAAACCAGGAACTCCACGGTCCCGGCACCCACGTAGTTCACCGAGGCGGCGGCGGCCACGGCCGCCGCACCAATCTCCTCGCGGATGCGCGCCCCCTCCGGGTGGTTCGCCAGCAGCGGGGAAGGTGCCTCCTCGATGACCTTCTGGTGGCGGCGTTGCAGGGAACATTCGCGCTCGCCCAGGTGCACGGTGTTCCCCTGGGTATCGGCCAGGATCTGGACCTCGATGTGCCGCGGGCTGCACACCAGGCGTTCAAGGAAAAGCGTGTCGTCGCCGAAGGAGCTCAATGCGGTGCGCCGGGCGCTGGCCAGCGCCTCCGGCAGCTTGTCCGCGGAATTCACGGCGACCATGCCCTTGCCGCCGCCTCCCGCGGAGGGCTTGATCAGCACCGGGAAGCCAATCTCGGATGCCGCGTCGATGAGTTCCTCGTCGCTGAGCTCGGGCTCGGCAATGCCGGGGGTCACCGGCACGTCGTGGGCAGAGACATGGTTCTTGGAGCGGATCTTGTCACCCATGAGCAACAGCGCATCCACCCCGGGTCCGATGAAGGTGATGCCTGCATCCTTGCATGCCCGGGCAAACTCGACGTTTTCCGAGAGGAACCCGTAGCCCGGGTGCACCGCTTGGGCACCCGAGGCCCGGCAGGCGGCAATGACGTTGCCGATGTTCAGGTAGCTTTCGGCGGCAGGGGAGCCGCCCACGTGGATGGCAACGTCGGCCTCGCGCACATGCAGCGACCGGGCATCCGCATCGGAGTAGACGGCAACGGACCTGATGCCCATGCGCCGGAGAGTGCGGATCACCCGGACGGCGATCTCGCCGCGGTTGGCAACCAATACCGTGTCAAAGAGTTTCGTGGTCATGTGCGCATCACATCCTGAAGAGGCCGAAGGAGGTTTCGGGCAAGGGTTGGGTGGCACAGACATCCAGTGCCATGCCAAGCACGCGCCGGGTGTCCACAGGATCGATGACCCCGTCGTCCCAGAGTCGGGCGGTGGAGTAGTAGGGGTTTCCCTGGTCCTCGTACTGTTGCTTCAGGGGTGCCTTGAACGCGTTCTCTTCCTCGATGCTCCACGTGGAACCGGCGGCCTCGATCCCATCGCGTTTCACTGTCGCAAGCACCGAGGACGCCTGGTTGCCGCCCATGACGGAGATGCGCGCGGCCGGCCACATCCACAAAAAACGCGGGGAGTAGGCCCGTCCGCACATCGAGTAGTTGCCGGCACCGAAGGACCCTCCGATGATGACGGTGAGCTTGGGGACCCGCGCGGTGGCGACCGCGGTGACCATCTTGGCGCCGTGCTTGGCAATGCCGCCGGCCTCGTAGTCGCGGCCCACCATGAACCCGGAGAGGTTCTGCAGGAATACCAGCGGAATGCCGCGCTGGTCGCAGAGCTCGATGAAGTGGGCGCCCTTGAGTGCGGACTCGGAGAAGAGCACACCGTTGTTGGCAACGACGCCCACGCGATGGCCGTGGATGCGGGCGAACCCGGTGACCAGCGTGGTTCCGTAGTTGGCCTTGAATTCGTGGAATGCGCTGCCGTCAACGATCCGGGCAATGACCTCGCGCACGTCGTAGGTGGCGTTCACGTCGGTGGGTACGGCGCCGTAGATTTCTGCCGGGTCCGCGATCGGAGCAGCGACCTCGGGGATGACATCCCATACCGGCTCGGGGGTGCGCGGCAGCGTTTCGATGATGTCGCGCACGATGGAGATGGCGTGGGCGTCGTTCTCGGCCAGGTGGTCGACCACGCCCGAGGTCCTGGCGTGAAGGTCCCCGCCGCCGAGCTCCTCGGCCGTGACGACTTCGCCGATCGCTGCCTTCACCAAGGGAGGACCACCCAGGAAGATGGTCCCCTGGTTGCGGACGATGACTGTCTCATCGCTCATGGCCGGGACGTAGGCACCTCCCGCAGTGCAGGATCCGAGGACCGCGGCGATCTGCGGGATCTTGCGTGCCGAGAGGTTGGCCTGGTTATAGAAGATGCGGCCGAAATGTTCGCGGTCGGGGAAGACCTCGTCTTGCATGGGCAAGAAGGCGCCGCCGGAGTCCACCAGATAGACGCAGGGAAGCCCGTTTTCCAGGGCGATTTCCTGGGCACGAAGGTGCTTTTTCACCGTGATGGGGAAGTATGTCCCGCCCTTGACGGTGGCGTCGTTGCAGACAATCATCACGTAGCGGTCATGGACCAAGCCGATGCCCGTGATCAGTCCGGCGCCTGGGCTGCCGCCCTCGTACATGTCCTCCGCGGCCAGCGGTGCGATTTCCAGGAAGGGAGAACCGACATCCAAGAGTGCCTGGACGCGGTCGCGGGGCAGCAGCTTGCCGCGGTCCACGTGGCGTTGCCGGGTCTTCTCCGAACCACCCTTGGCAGCGGTGGCCAGGCGTTGGCGAAGTTCGGAAACCAGCGCTTCCTGTTCGGTGGCGTTCTTGAGGAAGGCGGGGGCGGTCGTATCAATGGTGCTGGGCAGTATTTCCATGAATCCTCTTTCCTCTCGTGGTGTCTTGGCGGCGCATGGCCTTAACCGGAAATTGTGACCGAAGTTCCGGTCGGCTCGCTGGCCACAACGACAGGCGGGCGAATGTAGTCGATACCGTCGAGCATGGTTTGGTTTGCCGAGAGGATCTTGCAGGCCATGGCCACGAAGTTGTGTTGAACCTCGATGAGTGTCAGCCGACCGTCGGGCCGGTACCAGTGGGCCACACCGGTTCCCATTTCCATCAGGGCAAGGCGCGCCATGGTGGCATCATCGGTGGAGAAATCGCCGACGCGGATCCCTCGCTCGACGACCTGCGCAAAGAGCGATTCGTAGTCATCGCGCAACTTCTGCATGGCGGTGCGGTTATCGGGTGAGAGCGCGCGCATCTCGTATTCGGCCACCCGTGCCGTCAGCGGATTGGTGGCGGTGAAGCCAACGTGAGACGAAACCAGGGCCGCCAATTGGATGGTCGGCTCGGCGCTGATGCGCATTGCCGCCGCTCCGGAGGTGATCATCTCGTCAAGGCAGCTGCGCATCACCTGAACCAGCAGTTCTTCCTTGCTGCCTGCATAGTGGTAAATCGTGGCGGAGTTGATGCCAGCGGCCCCGCCCAGCTCTCGGATCCCGGTCGCGGCGAACCCCTGCCGGGCAAAGAGCAGTACGGCAGCCTGCTGTACCTTGCTGATGTTCACCATGGACCCCGCTGCTGAGTATGAAAACAGAACCAATCATTCGATTGGCTTCATGACTCCAGCAAACACCGTGACGCCGGTCACTGTCAATCAATTGATTGGGAAACGTTGGTGCATGGCTGATGCTGCAGGTTACCCGGGTGCGCAACCATGGTCCCGCCCGGGAGCTGGGCGGCGATACGCACTACCCGAAACCGCCCGACGCCATCGCCGCAGATCCGCGGCTACGGCGCGGTAATGACCTGGCCGGCGTAGGACAGCCCGCCACCGAAGGCGAAGAGCAGGATCGGGGTGCCCGAGGGCAACGGCTGATCCGCCATCATTTTGGACAGTGCCAAAGGCACCGAGGCAGCCGAGGTATTTCCCGAATACACCACGTCGGTGGCGACGATTGCGTTGGGGGCACCGATCTGCGCGGCCAGCGGCTCGATGATGCGCAGGTTGGCCTGGTGCAGCACGATCGCCCCGATTTCTTCGGGGTCCAGCCCGGCGCGTTCGATGACCTTTGCGGCGATCGCCGGCAGTTGGGTCACGGCCCATCGGTAGACGCTCTGGCCGTTCTGGGCGAACTTGCCGTTGTTGGATTCCTCGATGCGTATCGCATCGGACATCGAGGGCACCGAGCCCCACAGCACCGGGGAGATTCCAGATTCCGCGGAGGCCGTGACCACCATGGCTCCGGCACCGTCGGCGGTGAGCACGCAGGTGGTGCGGTCGGTGAAGTCGGTCGCGTCGGTGAACTTCTCCGAGCCGATGACCAGCGCGTTGGTGGCGCTGCCGGCGGCGATGGCGTGCTGGGCCAGTGCGAGTGCGTGGCAGAAGCCGGAGCAGACGGTGTTCACGTCGATGGTTGCAGGTCCCTGGTCCATGCCCAGCGCGTTGGCCACGCGGGCGGCCATGTTCGGGGAGCGGTCTCGCTCGGTGCAGGTGGCCACGATGACCAGGTCGATTTGTGTAGCGTCGAGGTCCCCGGCATTGGCAAGGGCCATGCGACCGGCCTCGGCGGCCATGGAGTCCACGGTGTCGGATTCCCCTGCCCAGCGGCGTTCCTTGATGCCGGTGCGGCGGGTGATCCATTCGTCGCTGGTTTCCACGAAGGTTTCCAGTTCCGCGTTCGGCACGATGCGCCCGGGCTGATAGTGGCCGAAGGAAACAACTTTGCTGGCGGTCAAAGGGTTGGCTCCTGCTTGCGGGAATGATCTCGCCTGCAAGGGTACTGCCTGGGGTGGTGTGCCGGTTATTTGCATGACGCGGGGCGGGCCGTCAGAGCAACTGCCCGCCGCGCTTGCGCGCCTGCAGCACCATGGTGCTCTGCAGGTGGGTCATCGACTTGCTCCACGAAGGATCCGACAGGAAGTCGTAAAGCTGAGCAGGGTTTGCGACCGTGATGTCGGCAACCAGCTGGCAGTCCCCGGCCACCGCGGCCGCGTAGCGGACCTCCGGACGCCTGGCCAGGGCCGCGCCGAGGGCCTCGACCTGGTGCGGGGCGGTGTGGATCCACAGCAGCGCCTCGGTGTTCAGCCCCAGCGCCTCGGGCTCGACCAGCGTGCGGATCGCCAGGTGGGAGTTGCGGATCAGCCAGTCGATGCGCCGGGACACCGTGGACTCCGACAACCTGACCTGGCGTGCGACGGCCTCCACGCTGGCGCGGCCGTCGCGCTGCAGGGCCTGGATGATCAGTTCGTCGTTTTCGGTGAGCCGGGCCGCTGCCTCGCGCACGCCCTGCTGCCGCGTGTCGTCCTGGGTCAGCTCGGTGTGCAGCGCGAGCTCCTCCGCGGCGGTCAACACCCCGATGCGCCAGCCGCGGATGGTGCGGAAGTACTTCAGCACCGGATAGGTCGAGCAGGAGATCAGCCCCGGGGTCGAGGGCACCTGCAAGGTGAGCAGCTCGTTCAAGGCATGCGCCTCGCAGATGACCTCGGCCACCACGTCGCCGACCCCCGTCACCATGTAGCTGAAGGTGGTGTCGGCGCGCTGGGCCAGCGATTCGCAGGCAAGTCTGGCCGTTCCCGGCGTGCACGCCAGGCGCATGATGACCGACGATTCGCGCATGCGCAGGGCAGCGACGGTGATGGCCTTGGAGGCGAGAAGCTCCGAGCCCTGCCTCGCCACGGTGCGCTCGTGCTCGTCGAGCACCTGGGCGATCTTGCGCCAGGTGGCGCGGCCGTCCACCTGGAGGGCGCCGATGATGCGTTGTTGCAGTGCGCTGAGATCGCCTTGGGCCATGGGGTCCCCTTTGTAGTGGAAGCTCGCCGACCACGGGTCGGCCAATGACTGGCAGGCAATGGCCGTGGCAACAGCGTATCCAATGCCCGTCCCGCTGTGGACTCCCGTGCAGGAACCAGCGCCCGGCACGCGCCATTACCGGATTTCCTGTCCCTTCAGTCCTGTTGCAACCCACTGCGGCGCGCGCTCGGCGAAGCTCGTTCGCTGCTCAAAGTCTCGGGCGTAGCACAGCAGTTCCACGTCCTTGTAGTGGTTGGCCGTCATTTGCAGGCCCACGGGCAACCCGTCGGCGGTGAATCCGGCCGGTATGGACAGTGCCGGCAGCGAAGTGCCGGAGATTAGGCATGCCGAGCGCATCCAGTCGAGGTAGGTGGTGGCCGGGACTCCGGCGATCTCCTGCGGGTAGCGCCAGCTGGCGTCGAAGGGCAGGACCTGTGCGGCGGGGCTCAGGAAGAGGTCGAACGTGGCGAAGAATTTCTGCACGGCGATTTCCAGCCGGGTTCGTGCCGCGGTGGTGGCGATCAGGTCCTCGGCGTCCAGCGCCCACCCCTTCTCGACATTCCAGATGACTTCCGGCTTGATGATCTCGCGCCGGGAACGCACCAGGTCGCCCAACATGGCGGCGAAATCGTACGCTCGGGTATTGCCGAAGACCAGGTCGGCTTCGCGCAGGTCGATGGAGGCCTCCTCGACATGCGCCCCGGCCTGTTCGAAGACGGCGATCTGCGCGTCCAGCACCTCCAGGACCTCCGGTTCGACCGGGACACCGATCCCAAAGTCCCTGCTGTAGCCGATCCGGATTCCGCGCAGCGCGTTTGGTTCCAGCTGCGCGAAGTCGCGGCCGGAGAGCGTGTTGGGTGTCAAGACCCTGTCGCTGTCGCCGGCGGTGGCCTCCATGAACAAGGCGATGTCGTCCACGGTCCGCGCCATCGGTCCGCTGCGTGCCAGCCATGACCACGCATCCGTTGGCGCGGGCATGGGGATCACGCCGTAGGACGGGCGGAAGCCAACCACGTTGCAAAAGGATGCGGGTATGCGCAGCGAACCGCCCATATCCGAGCCCTCGCCCAGGGGCTGGATGCGGGCGGCAATGACGGCGGCAACGCCCCCGGAGGAGCCGCCGGCACTGAGCGCGGTGTCGTAGGGGTTCGTGGTGGTGCCGAAGACCTCGTTGAAGGTGTGGGAACCGGCCCCGAACTCGGGAACGTTGGTCTTGCCCGTCCGAATGGCCCCGGCCGCGGCCAGCCGCGCGATCTGCAGGTCGTCGGTCTGGGGAACGTTGTCCTTCAGGGCGAGCGAGCCCTGGGTCGTGAGCAGGCCCGCGGTGTTGAACGTGTCCTTGTGCGTCATCGGCAGTCCATGGAGCAGCCCGGTGGACTTGCCCTGCGCAGTGGCCTCATCGGCCTTCGCTGCGAGTTCGCGGGCGCGGTCGAAATCGGTGGTGACGACTGCATTGATCGGGCCATTGACCCGCTCGATCTGCTCGATGTGGCTCTCGAGGGCTTCCCGGGCCGACAGGTCGCGGCGCTTGATCGCTTCGGTCATCTCCCGGGCGCCCATGTCTTGAATCGCGTTCACGTTTTCCACGTCCTTGCTTGATTGGTTGGTCGATCGGCGCTGGGCCGAGATTCCTGATGTCCACAGTCTGTGCGCGCCGCGGACCGTGTGAATAGTCTGGTCGGGAAATTGGTCCAGAATGCATGAAAACGACAAATCCATGACGAAATCCCTCATTGGTTGCCAGAATCCCGGGGGCGGCGCAATCTGGAACGAAAGAGACGTGGCTCATAGTTTAGCCGGGAATGTGGCTGACGGCGGCGGCGTCGATGAGACCAAAGGAGAAGTTGCCGTGCCGCAAATCCACCCCCTCGCTGCAAACCCGACATCCACGGATATCTGGGCCGTGGCGAACACCCCGATCCTCTGGATCTGCGCACTGGGCGTCTTCGCCGTGATCTTCGTGCAGACCTATCTCTATATCAAGGCCGCCCGCCGCGCGGCGCCGCACATCGGCATGCCGACGCGCGAACTGAAGGAATCCTTCCGGGCCGGGGCCGTCGCCTCCATCGGGCCTTCGCTGGCAGTGGTGCTGGTGGCCATCGCCCTCCTGGCGCTGTTCGGGACCCCGGCGGTGCTGGTCCGCATCGGGCTGATCGGCTCCGCCTCGACCGAAACGGCCTCGGCGTCCCTGGCGGCGATTTCCATGGGCACCGTGCTCGGCGGGCCCGAATACACGCAGCAGGTCTTCGCCGTCGCGTTCATGGCCATGTCCCTCTCGGGCGGCATGTGGATGCTCTCCACCCTGGTGCTGACCCCCGTGCTCAAGCGCGGCGGCAAGAAACTGGCGAAGGCCAATCCGGCGGTCATGGCACTGATCCCGGCCGCCGCATTGCTCGGCGCCTTTTCGATGCTGGCCATCGCGGAGCTGCCCAAGTCCAACATCCACGCGGTCACCTTGATGATTTCCGCTGCAACCATGTGCCTGTGCCTCTTCCTGGCCAAGCTGCTCAAGGCGCGGTGGCTCAAGGAATGGGCGCTGGGCTTCGCCATCATGGTCGCCATCGCCGCCGCCTACCTGATGCACACGGCCTAGCCCCGCGTTCCCTGCAAACAAGAAAGCAGAAAAACCATGACCACCCCCGTCGCCACCCATTCCGATGCCTCCATGGCCCGTTTTGAATCCGAGACCACGCGCTACGGATCCCTGACCATGCTTGCCGGTCTCGTCTTCTCGCTGCTCGGACCCGTCTACCTGGTCTTCTTCTCGGGCCTGGAGATCACCGGACCCATGGTCTGGATCGCGTTCGTCGCGGTCGCGGCCACCTTCGGGGTCTTTTGGTTCGTCGAGCCGCTGACCTACTTCCCGATCCTCGGCTCGGCCGCGATGTACCAGGCGTTCATGATCGGGAACATCTCCAACAAACTGCTCCCCGCCGCCATCGTTGCCCAGTCCAGCATCAACGCCAAGCCCGGAACCCGGCGCGGCGACCTGGCGGCCGTGATGGCCATCGGCGGGGCGGCCACCGTCCACCTGACCAGCCTGTTGGTCTTCGTCGGGCTGCTGGGCACGTGGCTGGTCTCGCTGGTCCCCGCCAGCATGATCGAGGTCGCCCGCCTCTACATCCTGCCCGCGCTCATGGGGGCCGTGCTCGTGCAGGCGATCGTGAGCATGAAGCGCCTGCGGCCGACAGTGATCGCGGTGGCCCTTGCCCTGCTGGTCCAATTCGTCATCGTCCCCGCCGCACCAAAGATGGCGCTCTTCGCCACCGCGCTGGTGGTCGTCTGCTCGATCATCCTCTCCTGGGTGCTGCGGGACCGAAAAGAAGTCCACACCGCCGTCGAAGTCGACTGATCCAACCCTCCGCCGGCCTCCGCCACACGCGGCGCCGGACACCGAACGAAAGGAAGCACCCACATCATGACCGCACCCACCCTGGACCTCGAGGGCATCGCCACCGACTGGATGCACGAGCAGTACCTGCACCTGCACCGGCATCCCGAACTCTCCATGCAGGAGCACGAAACCGCCGCCTACATCCAGGCGCGCCTGGCCGAACTCGGCATCGAGAACTTCCGCTGCGGCGGCACGGGCGTGGTGGGAATCCTGCGCAACGGCCCGGGCAAGACCGTGGCCTTCCGCGCCGACACCGACGGGCTGCCGATCAAGGAGGACACCGGGGCCGACTACGCCTCGACGGCGACCTCGCATTTGCCCGACGGCACCGAGGTCCCGGTCATGCACGGCTGCGGCCACGACACCCATGTCGCGGTGCTGCTGGCCGCGGCGCGATTCCTCGCGGAAAACAAGCCGGCGTGGCACGGGACGCTGGTGCTGGTGTTCCAGCCCGGGGAGGAAACCGGCGCCGGGGCCCGGGCCATGGTCCAGGACGGACTCTGGGAGCGGGCGCCGCGGCCCGACGTCGTGCTCGGACAGCATGTCTTTCCCTACGCGGCCGGATCCGTGCACATTTCCTCCGGCACCGCGATGGCCCTGGCCGACGCCCTGAAGGTGACCCTGCACGGGAAGCAGTCCCACGGCTCACAGCCGCAGGACTCCATCGACCCGATCCTGCTCGGCGCCCACATCATTGCCAGGCTGCAGGGGATCGTTTCCCGGGAGCTGGCACCGACAACGCCGGCGGTGGTGACGGCGGGGACGTTCCACGCCGGCCTGAAGGAAAACATCATTCCCGACCGCGCCGAATTCACGCTCAATGTCAGGACGCTGACTCCCGAGGTCCGCGCCACGGTGCTGGAGGCGATCACCCGGATCGTCAACGCGGAGGCCCAGGCCTCCAATGCGCCCGCACCCGACATCGAGCACGTCTACGACTTCCCGCGCTGCTACAACGATCCGGACCAGACGCAGTCGGTCATCGCGTCGCTGCGCGCCGAGCTGGGCCAGGAGCAGGTGGTCCTGGCCCCGCCGGTTATGGGCAGCGAGGACGTGGGGTGGCTCGGCGATTCCATCGACGTGCCCACCGTCTACTGGTTCTTCGGGGGATTCCCCGCGAACCAGGAGCATCCGCCGGTGAACCACTCGCCGTATTTCCTGCCCGAGATGGAACCGACCCTTTCGGCCGGGGTCCGGGCGGCGGTGGCGGCCATTTCGGGCTACCTGGCCTAGAAACCAAACGGGTGCGGAAGGCGACGATGTCTCCTTCCGCACTTGCATGTTCCGGCCCGGCACCGCCTCATCTTCCCGTCCTCCGGTGCGGGGTAGTGGCCGTCCACAGTCCGTCGGATGAAGGCGCTGTCGCGAGGTGTGCCGGCGCATCCGGCGGGCTTGGAGGTGGAGCTGGTCAACGTCCTGCGGGTGGGATTACGCCAGCGACAACAGTCGTATCGTGAGCCGATACACGATACGGTAATTTCGTGATCGTCAGTTTCCGGCACAAGGGGTTGGAAGCGCTCTATCGCGACAATTCCAAGAAGGACGTGCAGCCCGCGCCTGGGGCCAAGCTCCTCCGCATCTTGGGCGTGCTCGATATTGCGCAAACACCGCCTGACCTCGCCATTCCCTCGTTCCGCACGCATGAACTCAAGGGCGACCTTGCCGGACACTTCTCGATCTGGGTCAACGGCAATTGGCCTGTGACGTTCCGATTCGCTGGACAAGACGTCGAGCTCGTTGACTACAGGACTACCACTGAAGGAACAGCACCATGATGAAGAACCCACCGCACCCGGGTGAGATCATTCGCGAAGACGTGCTCGCCGAACTCGGCTTGACCGTCGCTGAAGCCGCGCTGAGGTTGGGGGTCTCCCGCGTGACCCTGAGCCGCGTTGTCAACGGACGTGCCGGCATCAGCCCGAACCTGGCCGTCAGGCTGGAGCTTGCCGGGACCGGTACCGCCCGAGGATGGCTTGCCATGCAGGTGAACTATGACCTTGCCCGGGAGCTGAACGGCAAGACACACGACGTGAAACCACTCGACGCCGCCTGAACAGTGGGCTAAACACGGGCACTCCCACGCTTCGATGAAGTGTGGGAGTGCCCGTGTTCGCGTTCGGCCAATGTGAGGCCCGAGCTTGTTGGCGCTACAACGCCCTTAGAATCACGGCGCTTCCCTGTCCGCCGCCGCCGCAGATGCCGGTGGCGCCCACGGATCCGGCGCCGAGCTCGGCGAGCTGGCGGGCAAGGGTGCCGACGATCCGGGCGCCCGAGGCACCGATCGGGTGGCCCAGGGCGATGGCCCCGCCCTTGGCGTTGACGATCTCCGGGTCGATGCCGAGCTTCGCGGTGGAGCGCACGCCCACGGCGGCAAAGGCCTCGTTGATCTCGACCGCCTTAAGATCCGCCGGCGCAATGCCGGTGCCTTCCAGTGCGGCGAGGATGGCATTGGCGGGCTGCTCGTGCAGCGTGACGTCGGGCCCTGCCACCAGGGCGTGGGAGACGATCTCGGCCATTGGCTTGATGCCCAGGCGTTCGGCGGCGGCCTTGCTGACCAAGACCACCGCGGCGGCGCCGTCGGTGATCTGCGAGGCGTTGCCCGCGGTGATGGTTCCCTCCTTGCTGAAGGCGGGGCGCAGCTTGCCCAGGGAATCGACGGTCGTGTCGGCGCGGATGCCGTCATCGGCCGAGACCACGGTGTCCCCGCGCCGGGAGGAAATGGTGAAGGGTGCGATCTCCCCGGCATGGAAGTCGGCGGCCGCGGCGGCCAGCTGGTGCGAGCGGGCGGAGAACTCGTCCTGCTCCGCACGCTTGATGCCCATGGAAGTGTTGCCGTCCTCGGTGGAGGAGCCCATGGAACGCTTTTCAAACGCGTCGGTGAGTCCGTCGAATTCGAGGGTGTCGATCATTTCGATGGCACCGTACTTGGTTCCGGCCCGGGCGCGCTGGACGTGGGGTGCCAGCGACATGGATTCCTGGCCGATGGCCACCACCACGTCTGCCTCCCCGGCGTCGATCATGCGGGTTCCTGCCACCACTGCCTCGGTGCCCGAGAGGCACACTGCGTTCAGCGTCAGGGCAGGGATGTTGAGGCCGATGCCCGCGCCGACGGCGGACTGGCGTGCCGGGTTCTGCCCGGCACCTGCCTGCAGCACCTGGCCGGCGAAGACTCGCTGGACCTGGTCGGCGGGGATCCCTGCACGTTCGAGCGCCGCAGCGGCGGCGTGGGCTCCCAGGTCAGTGGCCGACACGGTGCCGAAGGCCCCGTTGAATCGGGCGAACGGGGTGCGGGCGTACCCGGCGATCAGTGCGCTCATGCTGCTGCTTCTTCCTTGAGGTCAATGGTGAATGGTGCGCCGGTGGTTTCGCGCAGGGACTCGACGGTGATTCCGGGGGCCATGGCGCGCAGCACCAGGGCGGCATCGAGCACGTCGAACACGGCACGGTCGGTGATGATCCGGTCCACCACGCCGACGCCGGTCAGCGGCAGGTCGCAGGTTTCGACGATCTTCGGGGTGCCGTCCTTGGCCACGTGGTCGGTGATCACGATGACGCGCGGGGTGCCGGCCACCAGATCCATGGCCCCGCCCATGCCCTTGACGAGCTTGCCGGGAATGGTCCAGTTGGCCAGGTCGCCGTTGGCGGCGACCTGCAGGGCGCCGAGGATCGCGGTGGCCACATGCCCGCCGCGGATCATGCCGAAGGAGGTGGCCGAGTCGAAGTAGCTGCCGCCGGGCAGCAGGGTGACGGTCTGCTTGCCGGCGTTGATCAGGTCGGCGTCCTCCTCGCCCTCATAGGGGAAGGGTCCCATGCCCAACAGTCCGTTCTCGGATTGCAGGGTGACGCGCACGCCCTCGGGCAGGTTGTTGGCCACCAGGGTCGGGATGCCGATGCCCAGGTTGACGTATTGGCCGTCGGTCAGTTCGCTGGCGGCAATCGCCGCCATTTCATCGCGTGTCCACATGCTTGCTATGCCTCCTGGCGGACGCGCACGGTCCGCTGTTCGATGTCCTTGACGCCGTCGGTCGCGACGACGTGTTGCACGAAGATGCCCGGGGTGTCCACGAGGGACGGGTTCAGGTAGTCCTCGTGGATGAGTTCGGCCTCGGCGAAGGTCACGCGCCCGGCCGCGGCGACCAGTGGGTTGAAGTTCCGTGCGGTCATCCGGTAGCGCAGGTTGCCTTCCGGGTCGGCCTCGAAGGCGCGGACCAGGGAAATGTCCGCGACGATGCCGCGTTCCAGGATCGCGGCCCGGCCGTTGAATTCCATGGTTTCCTTGCCCTCGGCGACCGGGGTGCCCACACCGGTGGGGGTGTAGAAGGCGGGGATGCCCGCGCCGCCGGCACGCAGGCGCTCGGCCAGCGTGCCCTGCGGGACGAACTCGACCTCGAGCTCTTTATTGAGGAACTGCTGGGCGAAGAGCTTGTTCTCGCCCACATAGGAGGCCAGGACCTTGGAGACCTGCTTGTTTTCCAACAGCACGCCCAGACCCTTGCCGTCCACGCCCATGTTGTTCGAGACGATGGTCAGCCCGGTGGCGCCCGAGTCGCGCAGGGCGGTGATGAGTCGGTTGGGGATTCCGCTGAGGCCGAAGCCGCCAACCGCAATGGTCATTCCATCGCGCACCGTTGCGGCCAACGCCGCAGCGGCGTCGTCAATGACTTTCGTTGTCATGGTTCTCCTTGTGTCGTCCACGATGTGGAACGCTCCGATGTCCTGCTTTGACCGTACAGATCCGATGATATCCCGGTCAATGGATCGGGCCTATGTGACCTGGATTGCTCGATGGGTGGTTAGTTGGCTGAATCTCGACCATAATATGGACATGAATTCCTCGTTCCCCGGCGCCCAGGTGGTGGGCCGCATGGCGGCGGTGCTGCGTGCCGTCAGCACCGCGATGCCCAGGGGCATCTCCACGGCGGAGGTGGCCCGGGGCACCGGGCTGGCCCGCCCGACCGTGCACCGGCTGCTCGCTGCGCTAACGGCCGAGGGGTTTTGCGACCACGACAACCGGGAGGGGTTGTGGCTGCTGGGCCCGGAAATGTACCTGATGGGAACAGTTGCGGCCGAACGTTACGACATCACCGAGATCGCCCGCGACCACGTTGCCGCCCTGGCCGATGCCACGGGTGAAAGCGCATTTCTCTCGGTGCGGCGGGGAGACGAGACCGTGTGCCTGCTGCGGGCCGACGGGGCATTCCCGATCCGCTCCTTCGTGCTCTACGAGGGCAAGCGCTTCCCGCTCGGCGTGGCCTCGGCGGGGTTGGCGATCCTGTCGTTCCTGCCCGAAAAGGCGATCGAGCGCTACCTGGAAGGCCGGGACCTGGCTGCCGAGCATGGAAGCGACCACGCCCCCGACCCGTTGCGCAGGCGCATTGCCGAGACGCGGGCGCGCGGCTGGGCAGAGAACCCGGCACTGATCGTGGAGGGAAGCTGGGGGATGGGCGCCGCGGTCTTCGATGCCGCGGGCCAGCCCGCCTGGGCGCTGAGCCTGACCGGAGTCGAATCGCGGTTTTCCCCCGAACGGCGTCCCGAGATGGGGCGGCTGCTGATGCACCACGCGCACGAGCTGTCCAAGAAGTTGCGTAGTGACCAAGTGTTGCCCGCGCGCTGAGCCCAGCTCCCTGCGTTCAGCATGAGTCGGCCCAAACCGTAGCCGTCCAAGGCACCTGGGATGAATTCAGCCCAGGGGTCTGCGAATCCAATCAACTGTCGCAGGGCACCGCCAAAAGTTGGAATTCCCGCAGTGCCCCATTGAAGTCCCCCAGGAAAACTCGGGCGCAGGTCAGGAACGGTGGTGCGAGTTTCCATCGAGCTCCGCCGCCAGTAGTTCCCTCGCCTGGGAAAGGTGCCCATCCAACGCGGTGGCCGCCCCTTCTGGGTCGCCGGCCTCGATTCGTTCCAGAATAGCCGCGTGCTCGGCAGCAATCCGAGCGGTGTCGAGCAGTTCCAGCGACTGCACGCGTGTCATGCAGAGTCGAACTTCACCCAACAGTGACCGGTACATCGCGCTGGTCCGCTGGTTGTTCATCGCGTCGACCAAGGCGGTGTGGAATTCCATGTCTGGGTCGATGACTGTCGTTGCCGGCTGCGAAATGCGGGCGGTAATTTCAGCATTCGCGCGCACTGCCGCCGGTGGCACTGTCGTGGTCGTTGCCAGCCGACGCACCACCTCGGATTCGAGGTAGGCCCTGGCAAAATAAATGTCCCTGACCGAGTCGGCACCCAATGTCTTCACGCGTGCCGTTTTGTGGGCACCGCGCTCCAAGAGGGAATCGGCAACCAGCCTCTCGATGGCGGCCTTGGCCGTCGGTCGGGCAACGTCGTAGCTTCCCGCAACGTCGGATTCGGTCAGCGCGGTTCCCTGCTCAAGATCACCCTCATAGATTCGTCGGCGCAGGTCCTCGACGATTGCATCAATGATGGAAAGCGCGGTGACGCGTTGGCTCATGAAGACGGGATCCTTTGACTGGCGGGCAACCGAGACAACAATCGTGACAGATTTTCTCGAATTCAGCTTGATACACAAGTGTACTTGTTAGACAATCATAGGGTCGGTGTGGCGCCGGTCTCAAGGCCGTCGCACAACCGACGGCATATTTTCGATTCATGGAACGGAAGAGCCATATCTTGATTCCCACACTGCGCCGCGCGCTGGCCAATGACGACCAACTCACGCAGCGCCCCATCGACCTGCACGCCTACGCCAACGACGCCTCGCACTTCCTGTTGACCCCGCAGGCCGTGGCGATCCCGAGCAATGCCGCCGAAGTCGGCGCCCTGCTGAAAGCCAGTGCCGAAGTCAACCTTCCCCTGACGTTCCGCTCCGGTGGGACGTCGCTCTCGGGGCAGGGCGTCACCGAATCGCTGCTGGTCGACGTGCGAAAGAACTTCAAGGACATCGATGTCTTGGACAACGGCGCACGTGTACGGGTCCAGCCCGGAGTCACCGTGCGAGCGCTGAACGCACGGCTGGCACTCTACGGTCGCAAGTTCGGACCCGACCCGGCTTCCGAGGCGGCCTGCACCATTGGCGGCGTTGTGGCCAATAATTCCTCCGGCATGCATTGCGGAACCGTTGACAACGTGTACCGCACCCTGGAGTCAGTGGTCATCGTTCTGACAAGCGGCACCGTCATCGACACCGGTGCCCCGGATGCCAACGAGAAACTTCGGGCCCTTGAACCCGCGGTCTTTGCCGGTCTCGAGGCCCTGACCAAGCGGGTGCGCTCCAATGCGGAATCGGTGGCGACCATCAAGCACCAGTTCTCCATGAAGAACACCATGGGCTACGGACTGAACTCATTCTTGGACTACGAAGATCCCGCGCAGGTCCTGGCACATCTCATCATTGGCTCCGAGGGCACCCTCGGGTTCGTGGCCGAGGCAACGTTTAGGACCGTGCCGGCGTACAAGCACGTCACCACATCCTTGATGGTCTTTGATGACCTGTTCACAGCCAACGAGTCGCTCGAGGCGCTGGTGGGATCCGGAGCGGCAACCGTTGAACTGATGGATTCACTGTCGTTGAAGGTGGGTCAAACTCTGCAGGGAGCCCCGCAGATCATCACAGACCTCAACGTGCATTCACATGCGGCATTCTTGGTCGAATACACGGCTTCGAGCGCCGAAGAGCTGGCCGATCGCCAGGCCACGGGAATGTCCCTGGCCAACTCGCTCAAACTCAGCGCCCCGGCGCAATTCAGCCCGGACACAAAGACCCGGACCCAATTGTGGAAGCTGCGCAAGGGCCTCTACGCCTCCGTTGCCGGTGCCCGGGCCCAGGGAACCACGGCATTGCTCGAAGACATCGTGGTTCCGGTTCCGGCGCTGGCGCGGACCTGCGCCGAACTCTCGGTGCTCTTTGACCGGTACGAATACGAGAACTCCGTGATCTTCGGCCACGCCAAGGACGGCAACGTCCACTTCATGCTCACCGACGGATTCCACACCAGCGAACAGCTCGGGCGCTATTCGGCCTTCACCGAGGACATGGTTGAGCTGGTGCTCGGAGAGGGCGGATCGCTCAAGGCAGAACACGGCACCGGCAGGGTCATGGCACCCTATGTTCGCCGCCAATACGGCGACGAACTGTACGACGTCATGCGCGAACTCAAGATGCTGTTGGACCCTGCGGGGTTGCTGAACCCAGGGGTCATCCTGGATGAGGACCCGAAGGCGCATTTACGCCACATCAAGGTCACGCCGGCCGTGGACCCGGAAGTCGACCGCTGCGTGGCCTGCGGTTATTGCGAGCCCGTTTGCCCATCGCGGAACCTGACCCTGACCCCGCGCCAGCGCATCGTGACGCTGCGCGCGATCGAGACAGCCAGACTGGCCGGCGACACCAAGCTTGCGGCCGAACTCGAGAAAGACTATTCCTACGAGTCTGTGGACACCTGCGCTGTCGATGGCATGTGCCAGACTGCCTGCCCCGTGGACATCAACACCGGGACCCTCGTGAAAAAACTGCGGGCCAAGAACGTGAACACGGTGGAAGGTTCGGTGTGGGATGCCGCCGCGCAGCACTGGTCGGCGGTGACCCGGGGCGCCGGCAAGCTGCTGGGTGTCGCAGACAAGGTACCGCTTCCGCTGGTGCTGGGCGCCAACAAGGCAGGACGCGCGGTGCTGGGTGCCGACGTGTTGCCGCTGTACTCGCCGGAGTTGCCGGCAGGCGGGCGTCAGAGAGCACGACCCGCACCGGCGCAAGAACCGGTGGCCGTGTACTTCCCCGCCTGCGTGAACACCATGTTCGGGCCTGCCGACCCACGGCAGGAAGGAATCCAAGAAAGCTTCGGTGCCCTGGCCCGGCGGACGGGAGTGGAATTGCTGGTTCCGGAGGGCATTGATTCGCTGTGTTGCGGGACCCCTTGGTCCTCCAAGGGCATGGAAAAGGGCAGGGCCAGCATGGGGGAGCTCACCATCTCCGCCCTGCGCGCCGCCAGCCGCAACGGCAAACTGCCGATCCTCTGTGACGCCTCATCCTGCACGGAAGGACTGCGCCACGCCATCGAGGAGGAAGTGCCTCCCGCAGGCGGCCTGCCACTGCGGATCATGGACGTGGTCGAATACACGGCCGAGCACATCCTGCCGCTGCTTCCCGCGGGAAAGAAGGTGGCCAGCCTCGCGCTGCACCCCACGTGCTCCTCCACCCGGATGGGCCTGAACCCGGCGCTGCAGACCGTTGCCGAGGCTGTTGCCGACACGATACAGATCCCCGAAAACTGGGGCTGCTGCGGATTTGCCGGGGACCGAGGGATGCTCCACCCCGAACTCACGGCATCGGCCACGGAGGTACAGGCCGCCGAGGTACGCGCCTTCGGCGCGACCACGCATGCCTCGTGCAATCGGACCTGCGAATTAGGCATGACCCGGGCGACGGATCATCCCTACGAGCACGTTCTGGAACTGCTGGAGCGCACCACGCGACCGTGATGCCGGGCCGACGTCCGCGAGCGCTCGCGGGCGTCGGCGGCTGCCCTTGCTCGGGCAGTGGAGACCTGAGAATTGTCGCGCTTGAATTGCCGCGCTCGAATTGCCCACGAGCATATCGGCCTCGGTCTTGTTGCAGACGGACTGAGTTCGGCGCCCTCGGCGCCGGGCGAGTTGTCGGCATGAAATACACCCGCTCCGGAAGGCATTTCGATCGGCAACCATGGGAACAGTAACTGCCATTTGACCAGTCCTTACTCGGTTAATTCGGTTCGGACGCAGGGCTCGCACCTCTTCGATGGCGGGAATGGGCTCGTTGACAAAGGTCTCGAATGCGCGCTTGACAGGTCGTGTGACTTGCCTCATTCTGGATTACTGTAAACCTTTACAGTTTTGGTGTCCGGCATCACTGATGCGGCATTTCGGACCATCAATTCGTCAACGAAGACAGTGAGAGTGAGGTACCGGCGTGGCCAATATCCACGATGTTGCGCGTGCCGCAGGGGTGTCCATCGCTACTGTCTCCCGGCACCTGGCGGGCCAACGGATCCGCTCCACTGCTGCCGTTGACAGAGCCATCGCGGAACTGGATTTTCGACCCAACACCAGTGCGCGCGGCCTGAGGCTGGGCCGCCACAACACCGTCGCGGCCATCGTTCCGGACATCTCCAACCCCTATTTTGCCCAGATCGTCCGCGGCCTCGAGGAAACCATCGCCCCGGCAGGTCTGCGCGTGGTCGTCGCCAGCAGCAACGAGGATGCCGACACCGAGGTCCAGTTGCTGAATCGACTCAGCGATGCAGTCGACGCATTTGTGCTGGTGCCCGCCATCGAATCCGATGCCACCAAGCTCGCGCTGGAAAGGATTGCGCTGCCCACGGTCTTGGTCGACCGCGTCCTGCATGAGGAATCGGCTTTCGACGTCGTCGTGGTGGACAACGCCGCCGGGGCCGAGCTGGCCGCCCGGCACCTGGCCGGGCTCGGCCACACGCTCCTGGCCATCATCAGCGGCCCCCAGACTTCCCTACCCGGCCGGATCCGCCACGAGCAATTCGTCGCCGCCGCCGCGGAGGCCAATGTCGAGATCCCCGAGCGTTTCCGCAAGATCGGGCAATTCACGCAGGACTTCGGATACGAGGCCACCCGCGAACTGCTTGCCGAACCGGAGCGACCGACAGCCATCTTCGTGGGAAACAACCTCATGGCCCACGGTGCGCTCAAGGCCCTGAACGAGGCCCACATCGCCGTTCCCGCCGAGCTGTCCATGCTGAGCTTCGACGACTTCGCCCTGGCGGAACTCCTGAACCCTCCGCACTCGGTCATCTCACGCCCGGCGGGCCTCGAAGGCCAGATCGCCGGAGAGCGGATCCTGCATCGGCTCGCCCAGCCGGACGCGCCTGCCGTCAAGCGCATCCTGCCGGTGAGCCTGACCCTGCGTGCCTCCACGGCTCCTCCTCCGCGCACGGCACCCTGAACGCTCCCTTCACCTCAGCATTCCCCGGCACCCAGCCCAGCACAAAGGACACGGCCCCCAAACATGAACCCGAACACGCCCCGCGCCAGCAAGGTAGTGGTCATTGGCAGCATCACGTGCGACCTGACCACGTTCTCCACCCGCCTGCCAAAGCCCGGCGAGACCATTCTCGGCAACGACTTTTCCATGGTCCTGGGCGGCAAGGGCGCCAACCAGGCGATCGCCGCCGCACGCGCCAACAGCGAGGTCCACATGATCGGCTGCGTTGGCGATGATTCCTTCCGGGACCTGGTGCTGGATTCGCTGAACGCCGAGAACATCGACACCACCTCGGTGCTCAGCGTCGCCGGTCCCACCGGAATCGCGCACATCCGTGTTGACGATTCGGCCGAGAACGACATCGTCATGGTTCCCCTGGCCAACGCCAAACTCGGCGTGCAGCAGGTCACCGACGCGCTGGCCGCACTCGGCGCCCCCGGCGACGTGGCCTTGATCCAGCTTGAGATCCCGCATGCAAGTGCGATCGCCGCGGCGCACCTTGCCCACGCCTCCGGCATGACCGTGGTGCTGGATCCCGCACCGGCGCCGGCCACCGCCTTGGATGAGTCGCTGTGGGCCTCGGTGGACATCGTGACCCCTAACGAAACCGAGGCCCGGCTCATCACCGGCATCAATGTCACCGATGCCGCCACGGCGGTCGAGGCCGGACGCTGGTTCACCGACCGTGGAGTAGGTCGGGCCATCGTCACTCTGGCCGGTGCAGGAACCGTCGTGGTCTCATCCGGGGGCGCGGAGCACTACCCGGCGTTCAAGGTGACGGCGATTGACACCACCGCAGCCGGGGACGCATTCGCCGGTGCGCTTGGCTCCGCCATGGCGGCCGGCAACGAATGGGAAGAAGCACTCAACACCGCCATGGCCTCCGGTGCGCTGGCCGTGACGGTCGCCGGAGCAAGCCCCAGCATCCCCACCCGTGCAGCGGTCGAGGAATTCCTCGCCGCACACAAATAAACCCAGGCCCCCGAACGACAAGGACGTCAAGCGTGCGCAAGAACAACGGAACACTGAACCCGGCATTGAGCCGGGTCATCTCCGAGACAGGTCACACCGACGAAATCGTCATCACCGACGCTGGACTGCCCATTCCGGCAAGCGTCGAGCGGATCGATTTCGCACTGAAGCCCGGCACACCCGGGTTCCTTGAGGTGCTGGATGTCGTGCTCAACGAGATGGAGGTCGAGGGAGTGGTTCTGGCCCGGGAGGTCCAGGACCAGAGCCCGGCGATGTTTAGCGAGATCAAATCCCGCTTCGATGAATTGGGCATTGCCCTGCAGCTGATCCCGCACACCGAGTTCAAGGAACGGACCAAGGGCGCCCGTGCGGCGGTCCGCTCCGGCGAAACGACCTCGTACGCGAACGTCATTCTCCAGGCCGGGGTGGTGTACTAGCCATGGCCGTTGAAATAGTCGAAATCCACAAGTCCTTTGGCGAGAACGAGGTCCTGCGCGGCATCAGCCTGTCCCTGGCTCCGGGGGAAATAGTGTCCCTGGTGGGGGAGAACGGCGCAGGCAAGTCCACGCTGACCAGCATCATCTCCGGCGCCCACAAGCAGGACTCCGGCAAGATCCTCATCGACGGGACCGAGCACAGGTTCTCCGCCCCGCAACAGGCCATGGCAGAAGGCATCCAGGTCATCTACCAGGAAATCAAGCAAAACCTCTTCCCGCACCTGGACGTGGCCACCAACCTCTTTGCCCGCGACCACGAGCGCAGCTTCGGCTCGCTGTTCGTCCGCAAGAACCTCATGCATGCCACGGCCGCCGAGGTCCTGGCCCGGGTGGGCCTGGACGTTGACACCCGCGCGCCGGTCTCCTCGCTGTCCGTGGGGGAGCAGCAGATGGTCCAGATCGCCAAGACCATCCACAACAAGGTGCGGGTGCTGATCCTGGATGAGCCCACCGCGGCCCTTGACCAGCGCGAATCCGAGCAGCTCTTTGAGCAGGTCAACAAGCTCAAGTCCGAAGGCGTGGCCATCATTTACATCAGCCACCGGCTCCCTGAGGTATTTGCCCTCTCGGACCACATTGTGGTGCTGCGCGACGGACAGGTCTCGCTGCGCGGGACCCCGGACGAGCTGACCGAAAAGCAGGTGGTTGCGGCCATGGTCGGTGAGCAGGTCGACGACTTCTATCCCAAGGAAGAACACGCCACGTCCACCGAGCGGCTGGTGGTTTCCGGGCTCTGCCGCGGCGACGACTTCCACGACGTCAGCTTCACCGTGAACGCCGGAGAGGTCCTGGGCATCGGGGGAGTGATGGGCAGCGGCAAAAGCGAGATCCTGCGCTCGCTCTTCGGACTCGAACAGGCGCAGGGGCAGGTGCGCATCGACGGGAAGGATGCACGGGCCAAGAGCCCCAAGCAGGCCATCTCCCGGTCCATCGCCTACCTGACACCCGACCGGCAGGCCGAGGGCCTTGCTTTGGGCCAATCCATCGCGCACAACCAGTCCCTGGCCACGCTCGAGGAGATCAGCGCCGGAGGCATCGTCAGCCGCTCCCGGGAGCGGGCACGGTCCCTGGAAGTCTCCGGCAAACTGAACATCAAGACCACCAGCGTGAACGCCCTGGTCTCGTCCCTGTCCGGCGGAAACCAGCAAAAGGTCCTGCTCGCGCGCTGGCTCTTGAGCAACCCGAAGGTCTTGCTCATGGACGAACCCACGCGCGGGGTGGACGTCGGTGCGAAGGCGGAGATCTACCGAATCATCCAGAACGCCGCGGCCGAGGGAATGGCCGTGGTGATGGTCTCCTCGGACCTCCCCGAACTGGTGGAGATGTCTGACCGGGTGATCGTCATGCGCAATGGCACCCCGGTCGCCGAGTTGAGCGGCCCCCAACTAACCCAGCATTCAGTCCTTGAACACGCTTTGGAGAGTACCTCGTCATGAATCGATTTGCAGCAGTAGCGGATCAACTCCGCGCGGTCTGGATGCTGGCCATCGTGGCCATCGCCCTGGTCATCGCAACCCCGTTGTTCCAGCAACCCACCAACCTCTTGAACATCCTGGTCACCGCGGCGGTGGTCACCCTGCTGGCCATCGGCCAGACCTATGTCATCATCCTGGCCGAGATCGACCTCTCCGTCGGCGCCGTCCTGGGTTTCAGCGCCATGTCTTCCGCCATGGTCATGGCCGAGCACGGCTTCGTTGCCGGCTTCCTCGTCGGACTTGGCGTTGGCGCCGGGGCCGGGCTGGTCAACGGACTGCTGGTCACCAAGACGAGGATGCCATCCTTCATTGCCACGCTGGCCACCATGTCGATTTTTGCCGGGCTGGCGCTGCAGCTCTCGCAGGGCAACCCGGTGGGCGTCACGTCCAACGCGTTCCTGGGCATGGGCCAGGGCAAGTTCCTGGGCATCGCCAACCCCATCTGGATCATGCTGCTGGTCGCCGCGGTCGCCGGATATGTCTTGGCCCGCACCAAGTTCGGCCGGGAGCTCTACGCCACCGGTGACAACGTCGAGGCCTCGAGGCTCTCGGGCATCTCCACCGATCGCGTCAAGATCCTGGCCTTCACGATCTCGGGCGTGCTCGCCGCCATCGCCGGATTCATCCTCACGGCCCGCCTGGGAACCGCCCAGCCGACGGCCGGCACGGGACTCGAGCTTGCAGCCATTGCCGCGGTCATCATCGGCGGCACGTCCCTGGCCGGTGGTCGCGGCGCCATCATCGGCACGGTGATCGGCGGCATCCTGCTGGCCACCATCGACAACGGACTGAACCTGCTCAACGTCTCGCCCTTCCTGCAGAACGTCGTCAAGGGCCTGGTCATCCTGATCGCCGTCTACCTTGACCGGAACTCGGGCATGCTGGCGCGCATCTTCAAGGGCACACCCGTGGGCAAGGCGACCAAGCGGCCCAATGGAAAATTCGTGCTTCCTGCCATCGCCGTGATCGTCGCCATCGCCGTCATTGCCGTCGTCACGGTGGTGAACCGCGGCAATTCCGCGGTCGCCGAGGCCAAGAGCGCGACCCTGGTCATCTCCACGCTGAACAACCCGTTCTTCGTCTCCGTTGCCGACGGGTCCAAGGCCCAGGCCGAGGCGGACGGGATTGCCTTGGATGTGCAAAACGCCAACAACGACGACACCGCCGCGTTGAACCAGGCCACCACGGCACTGGTGAAGAAGCCCGACGTTTTGATCCTGGACCCGACCTCGAGTGAATCGGGTGGCTCGATCGTGCAGCAGGCCAACTCCGCGGACGTTCCCGTGGTCGCCTTCGACCGCATGCCCGACAAGGGCGAGCTGCGTGCCTTCATCGGATACGACGCCGTGGAGGCGGGCAAGAACGGTGCCAAGGCCTTGTGCGAGGCCGTCGGCGGGAAGGGCAATGTGGCCGAGGTCCAGGGCATCTTGGGCACTTCCGTGGCACGCGACCGTTCCAATGGCTTCCGCGAGGGGATGAAGGAATGCCCCGGTGTGAAGATCGTGGCGACGCAGACGGCCAACTTTGACCGCGGAAAGTCCTTGGACGTCACCAACAACATCCTCCAGGCCACCCGTCCCTTGACGGCATCTATGCGGCCAACGACGAAATGGCCCTGGGCTCGGTGGCCGCCGTGAAGTCCCGCAACCTTGTGGGCCAGGTGCAGATCGTCGGCAACGACGGCATCGGAGATGCACTGAGCGCGGTAAAGTCCGGCCAGATGTATGCGACAAACGCAGAGTCTCCCTTCGCCCTCGGCCAGGAAGTCGTGCGGATCGCCGGAGAGGTCGCCGCCGGAAACGACGTCAACAAGGAACAGGTCCTGCAGGGCCGGATCGTCGTCAAGGACGATGTTCCCGGATTCTGCGACTACCTCACCGGTCTCGGCGACGCCACCACATGCAAGTAACAGGCAACAAGACAGGAACAACGATGACCGAGAACACCGTGGACGGCCCCGAACTGGCCGGCCTGATTGACCACACGCTGCTGACGCCAGAGGCGACCCGGCAAGATGTACTGGCCGCGGCGGCCGAGGCGGCCGCGCTGGGCACCTATTCGCTTTGCGTCTCCCCGGCCATGCTGCCGCTGCCCGAAAGCACGGTTCCCGTGGTCGCAGTGTGCGGATTCCCCTCCGGCAAGCATTCGGCCGCCATCAAGGCCACCGAAGCCGCCGAGGCCGTGGCCAACGGCGCCTCGGAGATCGACATGGTCATCAACCTGGGCCTGGCCACGGCCGGGGACTTCGCCTCTGTGGAAGCGGAAATTGCCGCGGTCCGGGCGGCAGTGCCGGCACCGCGTGTCCTGAAGGTGATCATCGAATCGGCAGCGCTCAGCGATGCCCAGGTCATCGGCTGCTGCGAGGCATCCGAACGCGCGGGCGCCGATTTCGTCAAGACCTCCACCGGCTTCCACCCGGCGGGCGGCGCCAGCATCCACGCCGTGGAATTAATGGCCAAGACCGTGGGCGGGCGTTTGGGCGTCAAGGCCTCGGGCGGCATCCGTGACCGCGAAACCGCGCTGGCCATGATTGCTGCCGGTGCCACCCGGCTGGGGGTTTCGGGCAGCAGGAACCTGTTGCAGGGAACGGCGGCAACCTCGGGCTACTAATGCCCAATGCCAACGGGAGAAGGACGGTGCGCAAGCACCGTCCTTCTCCTTTTACCGACACTCACCGAGGGCACCGGCGCCGATTCCTTGCGAGTTGACCTACCGCGGTGTCCGCCCCGGTTCTAGGCTTGGAGCATGTCGCAGGAAGATCCGTCCTCCGCGGACATCGAAACGACCGACAGGCAAGCCGCCGCGAATGCAATGCCGCCCAAGACGGGGCACCGCACATTCATGCATGTGCTGGTCAATACGGCCCTCGCGAACGTCATCACCAGCTTCCTCTGGTTTGCCCTGACCTTCTGGGTGTATCTGGAAACCCGTTCGGTGCTGGCCACCGGGCTCATTGGCGGCACCTACATGCTGCTGGTTGCGTTCTTTGGCCTGTTTTTCGGGGTGCTGGTGGACAGGTACCGCAAGCACGCGGTGATGGTGGGTTCCACGCTGTTTACCGTGGCCTGCTTTGGGGTGGCCGGGGCAATGTTCATGCTGGTTCCCGAGGCCGATCTGATGAGCCTGACCGGGATCTGGTTCTGGCTTTTTGCCCTCGTGATCCTCATTGGCGCGGTGGTCGAGCAACTGCGCAACATCGCCCTGTCCACCACCGTGACCCTGCTGGTGCCCGCGGACCGCCGGGTCAACGCCAACGGCTTGGTGGGGACGGTGCAAGGCCTTGCGTTCATGATCACCTCGGTCTTCAGCGGACTGGCCATCGGGTTCCTGGGGATGGGAGGCGCGATCATCATTGCGCTGGTGGCCTGCGGTGCGGTGCTGGTGCATCTGCTGGTCCTGCGGATTCCGGAGCCAAAGATCGTGCGGGCAGAGGGGCGCGAGAACTTCGCCGATCTCCGTGCCGGCATCGCTGCGGTGCGGGCCACCCAGGGACTGTTTGCCCTGATCCTGTTCACCACCTTCAACAACCTGACCGGCGGGGTGTTCATGGCGCTGATGGACCCGTACGGCCTGACGATCTTCCCGGTGGAAATCTGGGGCGTGGTGCTCGGGGTGACCGCCACCGGGTTCCTGATCGGCGGCGGACTGGTGGCCAAGTTCGGCCTGGGCAAGAACCCGATCCGGACCATGCTGATCCTGGTGGCCTGCACCGGCGTGCTGGGTGCCACGTTCACGATCCGCGAGTGGTGGTGGCTTTATGCGGTGGGGATCTGGATTTTCATGATGATTATTCCCGCGGTGGAGGCGGCCGAGCAGACGGTGATCCAGAAGGTGGTGCCGTACAAGGTCCAGGGCAGGGTGTTTGGCTTCGCCATGACGTTCGAATCGGCCGCCGCTCCGATCACCGCGTTCATGATCGCGCCGCTGGCCGAGTTCTGGATCATTCCCTACATGGCCTCCGACCCGGGCAAGCAAAGCTGGGGTTGGCTGCTAGGGGAGGGGAACGCCCGCGGGATCGCGATGGTGTTCCTGGTTTCCGGGATCGCCTCGATCATTCTTGGGCTTGCTGCACTGGCGACCAGGTCCTACCGGCGGCTCTCGATCGCCTATGCCACGGCTCCGGAGAGCGCGCCGATCGCGGAGGGCCAACAGGACGTGGAAGCCACTTCCGACGACGATTCCTGAACGCCGATTCAGGCGGGTTGATGCCCCGCACCAAGGTTGCGCTCGATCCGGCGATCCGGGACCAGCCAGAGCACGGCAACGGCCACGAAGAACGCGACGCCCAGGTAGCCCCAGACCCTGTCGTGTTCGCCGCCCAGCAGGGCGGCAAGGATCCCGAGGGTGTAGAGCACCAGGGACGCCTTGCCCTTCCGGTCCGGTCCCATGGCGCGCTTGAGCGCCGAGTCGGCGCCCTGCCCGCGGATGATCACGCGCTGCAGGATGAGGTAGGCGGCTGCCGCCGCCAAAAGATTGATGCCGTAGGTGACGACGGGCGTCCTGGCCAGGGAGCTTTCATCCATCCAGGCGGTGCTGAACGGCAGGAGGGACAGCCAGAAGAGCAGATGCAGGTTGGCCCAGAGGACTCCGCCGGTGATCTTCTCGGTGACCTGGAACATGTGGTGATGGTTATTCCAGTAGATGCCGATGTAGACGAAGCTCAGCAGGTAGGTCAGCAGGCTGGAACCGATGACCGGGAGGAGCGAAGCCAGGTCGTGGCCCTCGGGAACCTTGAGTTCCAGGACCATGATCGTGATATACCGTGTCTTTCATCTGCACGAATTGCCACGGGTCGGCCGCGTCCGGCCGCCGAGGGACTCGAGAGGAGCACGACATGGAGAAGAAGACCGCCCCGGAACCGGTGCGCGACCAAGCCCGGGACCACCTGCTCACGCCGCAGAACTGCGTGTTGGCGTTGATTGACTTCCAGCCCGAACAGTACGGGACCGTCACCTCGACCACGCGCGAGCGGATCGACCTCAACGTGGTGGCGCTGTGCCGGCTGGCCACGAAGTTCGGGGTGCCCGTGGTGCTGTCCACCGTCGGGGTGGACATGGGCGTGAACCAGGGAACCAGTCAGGTGATCAAGGACGAGTTGCCCGGTGTGAGGGAGATTGACCGCAGCGGGGTGAACGCCTGGGAGGACGCGGACTTCCGCGCGGCGATTGAGGGCACCGGGCGCCGCAAGGTGGTCATCGCCGGATTGTGGACCGAAGTCTGCCTGACCTTCCCGACCCTGGACATGCTCGCCGAGGGCTATGGCGTCTATCCGGTGGCGGACGCCGTCGCCGCCGGCGCCCAGCCGGTGACGGCGATTTCCTTCGGCTCGGAGCTCATGCGCAACTGGGCCCGCGAGGACTCGGACAAGCTGCGCGAGGTGATGCGCTGGTACTTCCCGCGCAAACAGGAACTCGACGCGGACGGCAAGTAGGACCGCTACCCCCCCGAACGCTCAGCGGCGCAACCGCAGCGCACCCGATGTCCGCCGGGCCCGGGCGTACTGTCGTGCCGCAGATCTGGCGATGCCTTCCTCCCGCTTGAGAATCTTTTCGCACGCGTGCCGGGTATCCTGCCGTAGGGAAGGTTCGGCGGCCAGAGATTCGAGGAAGGCGCGGGTCATCACGCTGTCCTGGTGGTTGCCCAGGATCTTCTGCAGCCGGCGTGCCCGGTGGGCCAGGGTGGCGGCCCGTTTCGAGTGGATCCCGGCGGCGGATTCCGCGGCGTGCAGCAGCCGCTTGGTGTCCTTGCGCAGCCGGTGCAGCGCCACATCGCGGTCGTGCCCGGGTTCGGTGCGCACCATGGCCCGGTACGCGCGGTCAACGATCCTGGCCTGGTCGTTGACCGATGCCGCGACCTCGGTGCCGGCGGGGCGGCGGGCAGGTTCCCTGGCCGGGGGATCGTCCCGGAATCGCTCGAGGTCCTCCAACAGCCGACGATAGCGCCTGGACTTCAAGGCCTTGCCCACCCGCCGGTGTCCGGCGTCGAGGGCATCGCCAAGCCCGCGTTCGAGGGACTCCACGAGAACCTCGGTCCGCCACTTCGCGGGCAGCTCCTCGATGCGGTCACGGAGTCGTTCGCGCACGACCTCGGCATCCCGGGAACGGCCCAGGGCCTTGGCCAGCCATTTGAGCTCGTGGCCCAGACTCCGGCGTGGGCTTGCCTCGAAAAGATGCCCGTAGATTTCCAGGGCGGAGCGCAGCCGCCGGGTTGCCGATCTCATGTCGTGGACGGCTTCCGGGCTGCCGGAACGAACCTCGGGATCTTGGATGAGCAGTTCCTTGATTTGGTCGTCCAGGTAGCCGATGGCCACATCCAGGACGGTCCCGTTTTCGCGCTTCGCCGGGTTGCCCGAGGTGTGGCCGGGCGGCGGCGGGTCGGCGGGTCCCCGGGCATTGGCCATGGCGTGCATCCTTTCCCGGAACCTCGAACACGGGTGGCCTCCGCGGGCAGATCCCGGGCGGCCCGCCGCGGTTGCGTCAATCCCGATTCTAGAACCCGGAGGCCAACCCGGACATATGCGGATCTGGGCAGGCAATGGGCAGCAGTCACCCGCGCCGACCCCTCGGCCGGAGGAGACAGCATCTACCTGCCGCCCAACGGTCCGGGCGGATTCGGGATGTTCTTTCAGCCGGGAACCACGCCGCGGGCGCGAGGTCCAGCGCCTGATCGGGCTCGGAGCCACGCACCAGTGGGACGTGCTCGACGAGGTGCCCTACGTCCGGTGGACCACCCTCGCCGATCCGGAGGGCAACCTGTTCTGCGTGGCCGAGCACCCGCCGGTGGACCAGCAACGCGCATAGGGACGGGCGAAGTATCGGCTGTCGAACGGAAGCGACGTCGGGCGTCGCACCGCTGACGGGCTGCTGGAAATGGAAACTTGAAGGAACTTGCTCAGGCCACGAGCTGGTGCTGCCGCGAGTCCACGGTGGGCGCATTTCCGGGTTGCGGTGAAGCGCTCGCCTCGGTCACCTGGTCCATGGAGATCCCATGGTCCAAGGCTGTTTGGATGATGGCGTCCAGCGCATCGGTACGCTCCTGAAGGAGCACCCGGGCGGAGGAGACGTCTTCGGTTGCTGCGCGGATCAGATCCAGCTCATGCACGGTTTTTCCCTTTCATTGGCTTCAAAGTTCGCATCTTGAAGGCTAGCCTGTCCACCTTTGCACGCCATGAATGGCGGGTTAAATCGAGGATTCCCATGGATCCGGTACCTGCTCAAACTGGCTGCGCCTCGTTCAACGCCTACCTGTTTGAACGATCCGCCATGCTCCAACCAAGGGCTCCGGCCAACCCTGCCGCCGCGTGAACCGTGGGTTCGTTGTCCACGGCAGAGCCTCATTGCCGGACTCGGCATGGATTCCCAGCAAACACCAAGAAAAGAATCCTAAGTTAGGGAATGTTCCTGTTTTCATCTATCGAAGGAGGGCCTCATGGGTCTCGATGACAAGATTGGCAACAAAGCAGAAGAAGCCGCCGGAAAGATCAAGGAAGAGACCGGCAAGGCCACCGACGACGAGAAACTGCAGGCCGAGGGGGCTGGCGAGCAGGCTGCTGCGAAGACCAAGCAGGCCGGCGAACACCTCAAGGATGCTGCAAAGGACGTGACGGGTCACTAATCCCGCCACATCGCCCAGCAACACAGGCTCCCCGTGCGGAGATCCAAGCAACATCGGATCCCACACGGGGAGCTTCCTTGTTCACCCGTCGGCAGCCGCTCCGCGCCACCGGCAGACGGACGGCGACGGTCAGGGCTAGGCCCTCGGGCAAACAGCGTGCGCAGGTGCGCCGTCTTCAATGTCCATTGTTCGGTTCAACGAACAGGGAAAAGCCTTCATATCGGAGCTCCTGAGAGATCGGATGGCGGCCGTTTCTTCCGAGGACGCGTCCGGGCAATCCACCGGTTCGACCGGGACAGTATTTCCCTGCGCGCGCAGACCATTGATAAACCCCCGGTGAAAAGCGATGATCAAGACATAGTCGCGATCGGTCGAAGTTTTGCCGACGCGGACCGATGCTCCACCCCCTGAGGGAAGGATTGGTTCCATGGCCATCGCCGCACTGCTCTGCTGGCTCGTCACCGCAGTCCTGGGTCTCACGATGTTCGGCCTATGGCTGCGCAACGGCGGTCTGCGTGCTGCCCGGGGAGATGCCTCCTTCCCGACGCGACTCGTGCCGCCGCTGATCTTCGGCCACCTCTTCCTCGCGGTTGCCGGCTTGGTGGTGTGGATCATCTACATTGTCAACAAGGAGGTCCTCCTGGCCTGGACCGCGCTCGGCCTGCTGGTCCTCGTCGCAGTCCTGGGGGAGATGATGTTCCTGCGCTGGAAGAACGGCAGGACCGAAGGTACCCCGGAATCGCGGTTCCCGCTCGCGATCATCTACGGGCACGGCCTGTTTGCGGTGGCCACAGTAGTCCTGGTGTTGCTGACCGCATTGGGCATTGGAACTTGATCCAGCCGGACAATGCCGGCATTCCGAATACTGGGCCATCTGGAGGTAAGGCAATGAGTAGCGCATCGAACAGTGAACGGCTCGAAGGCGAACCAATATCACTTTGGGTTGCCACCGGCGGAACCACCGACTATCCCGGCCCGCGCGGCGACGTGGAGGTGGACGTTGCGGTGATCGGCGGCGGTATCGCCGGATTGACGACGGCGTTGACGCTCAAGCGCGCCGGCCGGAGCGTGGCGGTCATCGAAACCTCCAAGGTGGGCACCGGCGTCACCGGCCACACCACCGGCAAGGTCACCTCCCTGCATCGGCTCGCCTACACCGACTTGCGCGACAGCCACGATGCGGACACCGCCCGGGTCTATGGCCAGGCCAACGAGGCAGCCATCCGCCATATCGCCGACGTGGTGGCCGCCGAAGGCATCGACTGCGACTTCCGCACGGTGGCCAACTACACCTACGCCGAATCCGACGACGCCCTGGCACGCGTGCGTGCGGAGGCCGAATTTTCCACGGAGCTTGGCCTTCCCGCCACGTTCACGGCCGATGTGCCGTTGCCTTTCCCCGTCAAGGGTGCGGTCAGGTTCGACGGGCAGGCGCAGGTGCATGCCGTGAAGTATCTCCAAGGGCTCGCCCGGGCCGTCAACGGGGATGGCAGCTTCGTCTTCGAGGGGACACGTGCGACGGACATCCAGGAGGGCTCGCCCTGCATCGTCAGCCTCGATGGGGGCATCGTCCGGGCGCACGACGTCGTCGTCGCCACGAACGTGCCCTTCGGCGACCAGGGGCTGTTTGACGCCCGGTGCCTCGCGCACCGTTCCTACCTCGTCGCCGCGCAGGTGGACGATGCGCCGCTGGACGCAACGTTCATCAGCGTCGACGAACCCATGCGCTCCATCCTGACCGTCGCCGTGGACGGCAGGAACTATGTGCTCGCCGGCGGGGAGGGGCACCGCGTCTCCGAATCCGGCGACACGGCCGAGCGCTACCGCAGGCTGACCGCCTTTGCCCGCGAGGCCCTGGGTACCGGGGAGATAGCCTACCGGTGGTCGACGCAGGACGGCATTCCGCTGGACGGCCTGCCCTACGTGGGTCTCATGTCTCCCACCGCCAAGCACGTGTACGTGATCACCGGCCTGCGCAAATGGGGCCTGACCAACGGAACGGCCGCGGGCCTGATTCTTGCCGACAACATCACTGGCCGGGAGAACCCGTGGGCGGAGGTTTTCAACAGCAACCGCGTCACCCCGGTGGCCAGCGCGAAGCGGCTCATCGGGGAGAACCTCAAGGTCATCGCGACCGATCTGACCAGCAAACTGGCCCGCCATCGCGACCGCGCGGAATTGGCGCCCGGTCAGGGGGAGGTGCTCGAGACCAAGGGCGAGAGCACGGCCGTTTACAAGGATGCCGAAGGGCAGCTCCATGCCGTTTCGGCCATCTGCACGCACCTGGGCTGCACCGTTGAATTCAACTCGGCCGACACCACCTGGGACTGCCCCTGCCACGGATCCCGCTTCGCCACCGATGGCAGCGTCATCCAGGGACCTGCCATCGACGCCCTCCAAGCCAAGCCGGTGCCCTGGGCCGACGTGGAAGAGGGGGCCGGCGCCGCCGGAGACGCCACGCCCGCAGCCGACTAGATGGTTGAGGAGCCGATGGAGAGAGGCGGGCATTTGCTGGAATCCGCTCGCCTCCCTCTCTTGGACATTGGCAGTTAGGACAGCGGAATCCGCAGGAGATCCTGGCCAACGGTCAGATCTCCCGAGAAGTCCCGCTTCACCGTCTGACGCCAGCGTTGTACAGGCCAATCCATCGGCACGAGGTGATTCAGAACCAGTCGGCCAACTCCGGCTTCCTCCGCCACCTTGCCAACTTCATCCGCAGCCGTGTGGGCCCCGAGCATGTGCTGGTAGCCGGCCTGGACTTGCGGCGAACGCGGCTCCGGCATTTCCCCGTCAAGCCATTCGCGGGAAATGGCCTCGTGCACCAGCACGTCGGCACCCTTGGCGAGTTTGACCAGGTTCGGCGTGCGCGACGTATCGCCGGAAAAGACCACGCTCCCGGCTTCCGTCTCGAATCGGTAGGCGAATGCGGGAAACACCGGTGCATGTTGGACGAGGATGCAGGTGACGCGGACCCGGTCGTCCTCGTAGACCTGCACCGGTTCCATGTCTGGAACGTTGTTTCCATTGGGATCGGCTATCAAATGCGAGGGCAGCTCGATATCGCGCGCCTTGACGAGTTGATCGGGGCTCTTCGCATGGTTGTCGGCGATCCGGTCATTGAAATCGGTGGCAAATGCGCGCTTGATCAGTTCCCAGGTTTCGGTGGTTCCCGGGGTCGGGTTCTCCGGGGCCACCACCGGTCCGCGAGCCCCGCCACCGAATACCGGTGGCAGCATTCCACGGTTCCCGGGACCAATCAATTCAACTGGACGATCGACCATTTGAAGGCCGTTGAAGATCCCCGAAGTGAAGAGACTATTGAGATCCACGATGTGGTCCGAATGCAGGTGGGTTATGAATACAGCGCGGAGCGCGTCGAGCGGTCCGCCGCCCGGCACTTGCCAGTTTCCCAGCCGAGCCTGCCGCAGTCGTTGCAGGACGCCGTGGCCCGCATCCACCAGATAGTATCGGTCACCGACCCTCAGGGCGCTTGCAATGCCCTCGCACTCGGCCCCTGGCATGAAGGTAGGGCCACCGCCAACACCCAGGAGGATCACCTCGGTATCGGACGTGGATCCTCGGGCGCCACGCACGGAGGCCTGGCCGGGTGCGGCGCCTATGGCCGTGGCTGCCCCGGCCACCAGCCCGGACTGCAATAAACGTCGACGTGAAAGCTTTGTAAGCGGCATTTGATTTGGCATGTGACGACCCTAACAGCGCGGCTTGGTCTTTCTGCGCGATCAAGTTCAAGCCGTGGAGAGCAGGTATACGACCCGGGTATGGCCCCGGATTCGGTGTTCAACTTGTCCTCAGATCCACGGTCACCAGACCGTGCGTGGGCACATCCCTCGGACGAGTTTGAGACAATGTTGATATGCGGCACCAGCCCCGCAAGGATTTTCCGCCAAGGATTCCAAGCAAACAGTCGGCAAGTCCTCCCACGAACGGAACATGAGCGCACCTTGATTTCGCACACTCCAGAACCGCCGGTGACTGAGCGCACCTCCAAGAGCGCAGCCACTCGACAGCGTTTTGTGGATGAGGCACTACGGCTGTTCAAGGACAAGGGTTATGAGCAGACGTCAATGGCGCAGATAGCTTCGGCTGCTGGCGGGAGCAGGGCCAACCTTTACCTCTACTTCAATAGCAAGCCACAGATCATCATGAGCCGGATGCAGGAGATTGAAGCAGAGGTTGCCGATTTGTACGCGATCCTCAACCAGATGCCGGACCACACGCCCGATTCGATGAGGCAGTGGCTCGAAAAAGCTCGTCTCATGTGGGTGCAGTACGCTGCGGAGTTCGAGGCAATCAACCGTGCCATGGCTGCTGAGCCGAACGTACTCGATGAATGGCTGGGATTGCTCAGGCGGATCGCCTCGGTCCAGACCACGTTGTACAACGGTTGCCAGACCGAGGATGAGCGGCAAGACCGGGAGGTGCACATGGCGACCCTCATGACGAGTTTGGAACGAAACTTCTACTTTCTGTACATCCGAGGCCACAACGAACGAGAGGACCGGGTCCTCGCCTCATTGGCCCGGCAATGGGCAAATTTGTTCGGCGAGTGACCCGGCCCTCAGGCCGGAGCGGGATTAGTGGGCTTGGATACGGGAGAGCCGCACCTGCTTCGACAGCGTGAGGCCCGAGACGATGGCGAAAATCGTCGCGAAGGCCGCCACGGTGAATCCGACCTCAAAAACCTCCGGCCGCGGTGCCATGGTGATCGGGTCGGAGCCCCAACCCATGATGGCCGAGAAGATCGCCGCGCCGATCGACGAAGCAGCGAGTGCGATGGCTACGTATACCGATGCAGTTCCGGCCGCCTGTGCTTCGCGTGCTTCGAGCGCAATGACGGAGACCGCGGTGGTGAGGAGCGAGGTGTAGGCGAAACCGAAGACGAATATCGCCACGAGTACCGCGATTACATGCTCGTGCGTGAAGCGCAGGAACACGAAGTCGGCGGCCAGGGCAAACGCCGCACCCAGGATCACGTTGCGCGCCGGTATGCGGACCAGGGCCCGGGAGACATAGCGTGCGGCAACGATGCCGGCGATGATCATGGGGATGAAAAGTAGGCTGGAGAAGAGCGGGTTGAACCCGAAGCCGTAACCGAGGAGAGGTGCCGGCAACATGGCCCAGGTCATGACGAGGTTGAACATGAGCATTCCGGTGATGCCCATGGTGAGGAACACCGTATAGGCGGGCAGGAGTCGCGCCGAGAACATTTCCTTGACATCGACCAGGGGATGGGCCGAACGGGACTCCCAGACCAGGGATGCGACAAGCAGGACGACGCCCAGTCCGACGGCGACGATGGTCAGCATCGAGGTGGGCCCCCACACCATCGACTGGCTGATTCCAACGCACAAGGCCGTGAGGCCAAGGCCCATGAGCAAGACGCCCACGACGTCCAAGGACCTCGAGGAGCCCTTGTGGCGCAGGAGTGCGTCCGAGTCGTCGCCCCAACGGAGGAATGCAACCAAGGAGAGCACTGTCAGAAGGGCGCCGAAAATGAACGCAATTCGCCAGCTAAGTCCGAGCGCAACAAACAGGCCACCGAACGCAAAGCCAATGAATACTCCCACTGCCTGGCCTGCCGCAATGACGGCTACGGCCTTCTTGCGATCCACGGAGCTGAGGCGATCGCGCATGATTCCCAGGCAAAGGGCCTGCCCGGCCATAACGCCCGTGAGGAAGCGACCGATCAACAGCACGGTGAAGTTCGGGGCAATCGCGGAGACGACATAGCCCAAGGTGATCCCCAGGACGCACCAGATCATCAGGCGGCGATGGCCGAAGACGTCACCGGCCTTTGCCAGCAACGCAATGGTTGAAGCCCCGCAAAGTGTGGTGGCCAGCAGTGCCCAAGATACCTGCTGGGGCTCCAGGCCCAGTCCGGCTGCCATTGACCCGTAGAGCGGAATGGCCATGAGGGTCCCGACCTCATTGAGCATTTGTAGCAGCGAGAAGGTCACCGCCATCATCAGGCCGCCCTTGCGCCACCCGAGGGTCCTGCCGGCTGGTTCCCCCGAATCGATGGTGTCCACTGTCGAACGTCTGCCGAACGAGGATGGCGAAGCCGACCCCTGTGGGGTGGCTGCGGCCGGTAACCGATTAGTACTCATGCGATCTCCTTGGGAGGGTGGAACACCTGCCGAACGGGCGCAGGCGCCCCCATCGGACATCCGCCAATCTTTGCGAGCGTGATGCAAGTCACCATTGTCCGGACATTACTAGACACGTGTCAAGATCTGGGGATTGTGCGGGTATATGGTTCTCGTATAGCAAGTAGGCCGGAAGGCGCGCGGGCCAGAACATTCTGCGCATGCCGACAGGGGCGACCATGGCCGCCCGCCGGATCTTGCCTGCAGTTTCAGGCCCAATTCAGGCCACCACGAAAAGCCGGCGCACGGCGCCGGCTAAATGGGGGCTTCCATCAGCTTCCAGTCATGCGGTGCCATCCCGTTGCGCTGCAGACCCCGGCGGGCAGCATTGCAACGGCAAGGCACCGGGGAATGCCCGGGCTATGAAAATCGTGCGCGGAGCCGTCCGGGCAACGGTGAAGGAGGGCCTAGAGTTCCACCTCGTTGGGTCCGACATGCTGGCCGCCACCGTCGATGTTGAGCACCGCACCAGTGACATAGCTGGATGCAGGGGAGGCCAGGTAAACGGCCAGGCCTTCGAGTTCAGAGAGCTCTCCGGCTCGTTTCATTGCGGAGACCTTCATGAAATCCGAGCTCATCGCCTGGGCAACGGGGTTTGCCTTGCGAATCCCGGTCTCAAAAAGGCCGGGCGCGATCGCATTGACGGTGATCCCTCGATGGGCGAGCTCGAGCGCGGCGTTGCGGACCAAGCCGACCACCCCTGCCTTCGTCGCGGCATAGGCGTAGCCGACCATCGGATCTGCCCGAATACCACCAACGGAGGAAGTGACGACGATGCGTCCGGTTCCCGCATTCAGGTGACGTGCCGCCGCCGACATCGCGTTGACGGCCCCGGTGAGGTTCACGTCGAGGACCTGCTGCCAGCGCTCACGATCCAGGTCGGTGATCCGCCCGGACTTCAGGCGCGGACCGATCCCTGCACTGATCCCCGCGTTGGCGAATACTGCGTGAAGTCCGTGCTCGCCATGCTCGAGCCGCTCGAAAAGCGCGTCGAGCTCTTCGAAGTCGGTGGTGTCCACCGTGGCAACGTCAACCAGCACGTCTCGTCCGGCCAGTTCTGCCTGGGCTTCCAGAAGCCGATCCCCGACAATATCGAGCAGCGTCACGTGGGCGCCGGCCTCGGCCAAGGCGGTGCCCATGCGTAGGCCCAGACCGCTACCGCCCCCGGTGACGACGATCCCCAAACCCCGAACATTGAATAGTTCGCCAAGTTTTCTCAGCCGGCGTTCCTCGGAAATCGTTGAATGGTTTGTGTTAGTGGTTGTAGTGGTCATGCTGTTTACTCCTGTTCGGCGGTTACGGATTCATGCGCACGCACGCGGGCCATTGCCAGTGCACCCTCAAGCACCCCGTGGGTGCCGAGGGTGGAAGCAATCTGCAGGACGGCCAGCAGCTCTTGCGCGGTGGCTCCGTGGCGCAGTGCATTGCGGAAGTGCTGCTCAATGCCGGGCCGGTGCAGATGGGTGGCGGCGACGTCGAAGGCAATGTAGATGAATTCCCGGACCTTGGGTTCCAGCTCGCCTTCGGTCCAGGGGAGGCCGGAATACTCGCAGTACGCCTCGAAGAGGTCCGGATCCAGGCGCAGGAGTTGTTCGAAATCTTCATGCCAGAAGCCCCTGCGCGCTTCGAAAGAGGCCTTGAGTCGGTGCTGGTGCTCGGTCAAGGGCTCAGGGGTCTGTGGCAGGTTGCCCGTCTCCCTGAGGACCTTCTCCAGGATCGGCCCACCTACGTTGTGCGCGTGGATACCCAATGTCCCGGTCAGTTGCAGGACCTCCGCGATTTCCTGCTCGGTAGCGCCGGCACGCAGGGCTCCGCGGATGTGGCCCTCGGTCCCGGGCCCGTAGAGGTGTGTGGCCGCCGCGGCAACGGCAAGGTGGACCAGATGGCCGATCTTCTCGGACAGGACCCCTTGGCGATTGGAGACGCCAACGAGGCCGGCATGTACCTCGAACATACGCGGGTTCAATTCCAGCAACGCCTGCAGCCGTTCATCCCAGCGACCGTGCAGTCGCTCGAAATCCTCCCGGAGTTGCGTCGGTGAGATCGCCTGAGCGGACACGGTGTTCGTCGTCATTGTCGGTAGTCCTTCATTGTCGGGGGTGGAGTTGGGCCATCGCAATGCTGCCTGCGGGGATGGTCGTGCCGATCGTGGTGGGTGCGACCTGGTGTTGTTGTCCAGTGTTCGGGGCCTGCCCGGGGGAGGTCTTGGGTTCAAGACAAGTCGACCGGCCCTCGGTTGCGACCTTGCGGGATGGTGACCGTGGCCCGGATGTCCTGACGGTCCAGGCGGCGAGTGCCTTCAAGCAAGGAACCATGCGGTTGTGGCCCTGGTCACCACGCTAGTATCGGCCGGGACCGCTTTGACATAGCGGCGACATAGTTGGGCGTCAGGGGATATAGCCTTCGCGTATGGGGGCGGTGATATTTGCCTGCAGCCGGGCCGAATGGCCGGTGCTCGAAGGAATTTTCCACCGTGCCCACGAGGTGTGCAGAAAGGCGCCAACCGGCTTTTTGTCCTCGCGGACTTGCCCGTCGGCACGTCGGATCCACCAGGGGGGAAACCCCGCCCATGCACGTCTGGAGCGGGGAAGGTCCAGACGTGCATGGGCGGCACCCCTGGATCTTCCCCGCTCTGGACTAGACCTTCCGCACCCGGAGGACGCCGCCCTGCCGGCCCTCCGTGGGCCGACGCGTTGCAGGCCGACGATTCCGCGCAAGATGCGTGGACGGACGCGGTGAATTGCGTCGAGCCGCTGTCAGCGGCCGAGCACCAGCCGCGGACAGTTCCCGGCGGCGCGGGACACGCAGATCATCATGGTTTCGTTGGCTTCCTGTTCCGAGGCCGAAAGGATCGAGTCCCGGTGGTCGGCACGCCCCGAGAGAACCGGGGTCTCACACGTGCCGCAGGTTCCGGTCTTGCACGAGGAAATCACCGGCAGCCCTGCCTTCTGGGCTGCATCCAGGATTGTCTCGTCCGCGCCGACCTCAATGACCGTGCCGGACTCGGCGAACTCGACTTCGAACGGGGCATCTGGAGCGGTTCGCTCCACGGACTTGGGCGCGAACCGCTCCAGACGCAATGAATCCTTGGGCCAGTGCGCCGCGTGCTCCTCTGCTGCCCGGAGCAGCGGCTCGGGACCACATGCGTAGACCAGGGTGTCCGCCCGCGCCTCGGCAAGCAGCCCGGGCAAGTCCACGTGCCCGAACTCGTCTTGGGGAACAATGGCGACTTTCTCGCCGTAGGCGGCCAGCTCGTCGAGGAAAGCCATCGACGTGCGGGTGCGGCCGCCGTAGGTCAGTTCCCAGTCGGCGCCCGCGCGCTCGGCCTCCCTGATCATGGCGAGGATCGGCGTAATGCCGATGCCTCCGGCGATGAACAGGTACTTCCCTGCGGGGGAAAGGCGGAAGTTGTTGCGCGGCCAGGACACGGTGACGCGGGAGCCGGGGAGGAGCGTCTCGTGGACGGCAGCGGAGCCGCCTCGCCCTGCCACTTCCTTGAGCACGCCAATCCGGTAGATGGTTCGCTCCTCGGAGTCCGAGGACAACGAGTACTGCCGCACGTAGGGCTCAAGCTCTCCGTTGGGGATGTGGACATCGACGTGTGCCCCGGCCTTCCAATGCGGAAGCTGGCCCCCATCCGGATGTCCCAGAGTCAATGCGGCAACGCAGTCAGAAGCCTCGGTCCGTTGAAGGACCTGCAGGTTCACCGTGCGGATCGTGCGTTCGCGGGAGCGTTCGACATCGGCCACGTCCCAGTGCACGTTCAGGGAACGACGCACCGGCAGCAGCGCCATTTTCAGGAAGTCCGGCGCGTCGGTCTCGTCGGGCCGAAGCGAGGGCAGGCGCTCGAAAAGCACCCGCAGGCCGGTGGTTCCCTGGACCCGGGCCAGCGGATTGCCCAGGCAGGTGTGCCGACCGGCGGTGAAGGCCAGGTGGTCGGTGGGGTTGGGGCGATGGATGTCGAATTCGAAGGGACGATCCACATGCTCGGGGTCGGTGTTGGCCGAGGCCAAGGCGATCCAGATCATGTCCCCGGCCGCGATCTTGATCCCGGAGAGTTCGACGTCGCGGGTGGCGCGGCGGGAGGTGAAGGTCGAGGACGGGCGTCGGCGGACGGTTTCCTCGAAGACCCGTGACCACAATTCTGGCTCGTCGATCGCATCCTGCAGCGCCTCGGGGTTTTCGGCGAGGAAGATGACCGCGTTGGTCATGGCCTGGGCGGTGGTGTCGGTGCCGGCCGCCGCGAACTCGGAAACGTGCAAGGCGATCTGCGGGGTCGGAAGTGCCCAGGACCCGTCGTCGTTCCTGGCCGAGGCCATCACCGAGATGATGTCGTCGGCGTCCGAATCGCGCCGTGAATCGACGATGCCGCGCAATACCAGGTTGGCCGCGACAAAGCGGTCCCACACCTCGGAACGCTTCGGTTCGGGCAGCGGCTCGTGGGCGGAGGACAGCACCGCGAAGAGGTCATCGCGCAACTGCCGCAGCATGGCCTCATGCTCATAGCCGAGTCCCAACAGGGCCATGATGGTCTGGGTGGTCAGCTCCAGCGAGTATTCCTCGAGCAGGTTCGCCGACCCCTTGGTCTCGAACCTGTCGATGATCCGGTGTGCCCGGGCCTCGATTTCCGGCTGGAGCCGGTCCATGCGTTCCTTGATGAAGCCGCGCTGGGCCACGGAGCGGGCGTCGGTGTGGCCCGGCGGGTCCTGGCCCACGATCATCTTCGCCACGAGTTCCGGCGGGTAGATGTCCCGATGCTTCGCCGGGACGTCCGCGGCGGAGTTGGCCGCCGAGGAATAGGTCTGCCAGTCGGAGAGGACGGTCAGGCAATCCTCGTGCTTGGTGACGATCCAGGCGTTGAGGTACGGATACCAGAACACCGGGGTGGCGTCGCGAACTTCCGCCAGGTGGCGGGCGGGGTCGTGGTAGTAGTCGTCGCCCATGGCATCGAAGCCGTGGGCGACGGGGCAGCGGCCCATGGGCCGGGCATTGTCCTGGAGGACGGTCATGGCCGGTTCCTTACTTGCTGGTGACCGCGGAGGCGGCGATGGTGGACAGTTTTTGGAAGCGTGCGACATTGTCGCCCTCGTCCATCACCCCGGAGGAGAGGAAGCAGAAGGACAGGCCGGAGACCGGGTCGACCCACAGCAGCGAGGATCCGGCGCCGTAGGAGCCGAAGGTGCGCGGGGAGACAAACGGACCGAAGAACCGGGCGTGCGTGCCGCTTCCGGCCAACGCCATGCCCAGGCCCATGTTCCCCGGCGGGAGGTCCCAGCTGCGAGCTGCGGCGACCATGCCGTAGAGGTCGTTGATCTGATCGCCGGTCTGGTTGGACGTGGCAAAGTCGAGCACCGACTCCCCGAAGAGCTGCTCCCCGTTCGCGGTGCGGCCCCTGTTGCGCAGCACCTCGGTGAACGCGAAGACGTCCTCGATCGTGGAGACCGCGCCCACCCAGGGCATCTCGGCGTCGGGGCGGTCGATGACGTCGTTGAGGCACTCGATGTCCTCGGGCTTGAGCCACGAGTCGTTGGCTTCGATGACCTTCAGCGGCACGGCCCGCTCTTGCCAGTCGGCGGGCATGCCGAAGCGGGTGTTCTCCATCCCGATCGGCCCGAACACCTTCTCCTGCATGAGCTCCCGGAAGGAGGCTGCCCCGTACGCGCGGCGGGCCATCTCACCCATGAGCGCGTGGTTGATGGCCGCGGAGTAGTTGAGGTTGGTGCCGGGCTCATTGATCACGTCCACGCCGCAGAGCGCCGAAATGACGTCTGCGAGCACGGCGAAGCCCTCCGGGCCGACCCCCGGGTTGGGAGTGGCGGGCATGCCGGCGCGGTGGGTGAGCAGGTGTGCGAGGTTGATCCGGTCCTTGCGGGCCGCGCGGAACGGTTCGGTGCCGAAGAACTCCGGGATCAGGTCGACCACTCGCGTGGAGAGCATGAGCTTGCCCTCGCTGAGGGCCCGGTAGATCAGGACGTTGGTGAAGCCCTTGGACATGGAAAGGATGCGGTACACGTCATCGGATCGGGTGGGGCGGTCGGTTGCGACCTCGGCCATGCCGTAGCTGCCGCGCATGGCGATCTCGCCGTGGCGCGCCACGATGACATTGGCGCCGTGGTAGTCGCCGCGGTCGATGTCCGCCCGGATGGTCTCGTCCAGGACCTCGAGGAAGCGGCGTTCAAGGCCCGGGGTATCGGTGATGGTGGTCTCGGGGAGTGCGATGTGCTGCATGGGGGAGTTCTCCGTTCAGGGTGCCGGGGGCGGTGGGGTCAGAGCATGAGGGCGCCGCCGGAGGGCGACATGGTTTGGCCGGTGTAGTGGCCGGCGTCGTCGGAGGCCAGGAACAGGACCGTGCGGCCGATCTCTTCCGGTTCGGCAACCCGCTTGAGCGGCTGCAGGGCCAGCAGGGCCTGGACGTGGTCCTCGCCGGAGGCGGTGAACATCGGGGTGTTGATGCCTGCAGGTGCCAAGGCATTGACCCGGATGTCGAAGGGTGCGAGCTCCGCGGCGACCGCCTTGGTCAGGCCCACGACCGCGGCCTTGGATGCCGGGTAGTAGGCGGGCATGGGCAGGCCGATGAGCCCGGCGACGGAGGCAAAGTTGATGATCGAGCCGCGGCCAGCCTTCTTGAGCAGCGGGACGGCGGCGCGAATGGTGTAGAAGGTGCCGTTGAGGTTGATCGCCACGACTCGGTCGAAGTCTTCGTCGGTGATACCGCCGAGGAACTCCGGGTTGTAGGGCTCGCCGGACTTGAAGGACTCGACCATTTTGGTGTTGATTCCATCCACCCAGGCCTGCTTTTCCCTGTTCGGCGTGGAGACACCGGCGGCGTTGACCAGGATGTCCAGCTTGCCGTGGTCGATATCCACCTGCGCGAAGACCTGGTTGACGGCCCGGGAGTCTGAAATATCCGCCACGAAGCCGTGGGCGCGGTCCAGGGTCGTGAATTCGCGATCGAGGGCCTCTTGTCGAAGATCGATCCCATAGACGGTTGCGCCCGCCCCGATCAACGCCTTGGCGGCGGCCAGGCCCATGCCCGATGCTGCGCCGGTGACAACTGCGATCTTGCCGTCCAAATCCATGTGGTGCTCCCAATCTTCTCGAGGCCGTTCCGCGGGTGGAGCGAAGTGTCGTGCCTCACAGTGATAACGGAGACAGCCTGCCACAGTAATTAGACACGTGTCTAGTAATTTCCGGGAAAAGGCATATCTATTCTGTATATCCGCAGGGGTTAATTGAGGATTTTCGTTGTGCCGGCCACCCGATCCGGCATTACGCTCGGGGCATTCGCCTATGACGCCCCTCACATTTCAGGAGATCTACGTGTCCGTTGCCAACTCGTAAAACCAACGCCCGAAAGGCGCTGCCCGCAAGGTCGCGGCCGCCAGCCTCGCGGGCAACACCATCGAGTACTACGACTTCTCGATTTACGGGCTCGCCGCGGCGCTCGTGTTCCCACAGCTTTTCTTTCCCGACACCAATCCATTCATCGCAACCTTGGCCACCTTCGCCACACTTGCCGTGGGCTATTTTTCGCGCCCGCTGGGCGCCGTGATTTTCGGGCACTACGGGGACCGGATCGGCCGCAAATCCATTCTGGTGATCACCCTGCTCATCATGGGTGGGGTGACCACGCTGATTGGCCTGCTGCCCACATTCGAAACGATTGGAATCTGGGCGGCCATCATCCTGGTCGTGCTCAGGCTCGCGCAGGGGATCGCCTTTGGCGGCGAGTGGGGCGGAGCCATCCTCATGGCCTTCGAGTTCGCGCCACCGAACCGCCGCGGATTCTATGCGGCCATTCCCCAGCTGGGTCCCGCCGCCGGATCGATTCTTGGCAACGCGGCCTTCCTGCTGGTCACCCTCCTGCCGGACGAGGACATGCTGGCATGGGGATGGCGGATCCCCTTCCTCTTCAGCTCGGTGCTTGTCGCCGTGGGCCTGTTCATCCGCCTGCGCATTTCCGAATCGCCCGAGTTCAAGGTCGTCAAGAAGGAAGGCCATGAGGTCAAGGTCCCGCTTCTCGAGGTGCTCAGGAAGCACTTGAAGTCGGTCGTCCTGGTGGCTCTCTCGCACCTGGGCTTCGGCGCGTTCTCCATCCTGGTCATCGTCTACCTGGTGAACTTCAGCACGAAGGAAGCGGGCATCGACCCCACCATCATGCTCACGATCACCTTGGCAACCTTCATCGTCCAGATTCCGATGATCCTGCTCGCGGGCCACCTCTCCGACATCGTGAGCCGCAAGAAGATGATGGTCATTGGCTCGGCCCTGGTCATAGCTGCCGTGTTCCACCTCTTCTGGGCCGTGAGCACGCACAATCCATGGCTCATTGCCGTGAGCTACATTGTGGGCTTTGGTTGCTGCTATTCCCTGGTCTACGGTGCCCAGGCCGCATTGTTTGCGGACTCGTTCCCCGCCGAGGTTCGTTTCACCGGAATGTCCCTTGGGTACCAGATTGCCACCAGCCTGGGTTCGGGCTTGACCCCGATGGTCGCCGCCGTGCTGCTGCAGTACACGGGCAGCCCGTACGCGATCTCGATCTTCGTCGCAGCGCTTCTCTTCATCGCCATGATCTCCATGACGAGGCTGATCGCCATTGCGGACCTCAACCGCGGGAAATCCTCCGGGGCCGCCGGGACTTCGGACGCACCGGCGGAGGTCTCCGCGCACCGGTAGCCACCATGGGGGGCTTTCCGCTGGACTATTGGCCAGACGAATCGACGGGATTCGTTCCGCGACGTCGACCTTGCAAGGCCCTCCCCGAGGGAACATGTGCGCGGTCGTCGCACCCCCCTGGATCCCGGGGGGTGCAACGACCTCGGTCCTTAACGAAGGAACTCCCGGCCTGCAAGGCCCCCCACTGCCGGGCAGGGGCCCATCGGCAGGGTTAGGTCCTCGCGGCCCGCGGCCCCACGAGGACCTCAATGAACTTGGTGGCAACCTCCGAGGGCTCGCGGGCGGTGCTCCAGACGGCCGCGATCTCCATCGGCGGGATGGGGGGATCGATCTTGCGCGTGACGATGGTGGTGCGCGCGATCTGCTGGATTTCCGGCGGCATGATGCTGATCCCCAGATCGGCGGCCACCAGCGGAAGCGTTGTCTGCAGGCTGGTCACCGGCTTGATTGAGGGCAGGGGCAGGCCTTGGGCGAGCCAGAAGTCCACCAGCATCTCGGTCATGCCCGGGAGCCGAAGCGAGGGCATGGGAAGAAGCCAGGTTTCCCCCATGAGGTCCTGCAGGGGGATCGTCTTTGGTGCGTCCTTGAACCTGGTGGGCAGCACGGGGGAGATGCCGAGCTTGGAGATCAGTTCCACCCGGGTGTCGTCCTGGTACATCGTCTGCAGCCGGCTTGCCGAGCCGGTTGCCACGATCGCCACGTCCAGGTTCCCGTTGCGGATCTGCTCGATCACGTTCCCCGGGTTGACGTCGGTGAGGGAGATGTCGGTGCCGGGGGAAGCTTCCCGGAACCGGCCCAGGACCCGGGGAAGATATGCCCAGGCGAACGGCAGGATGACAGCAAGGTGCAGCGAGCCGCTGAGCCCCTGGCCCTGGCGCATCAGTTCCTGGGTCAGGTGCTCCGTCTCGTCAACGAGCCGGGCCCCCTTTTCCAGGAGCAGCCGGCCGGCGCGGGTCGGGGTGATGCCCCGGGCGGTCCTGTCCAGCAATCGCACCCCCAGCTCGTCCTCGAGGTTCTTCAGCGAGGCGCTGAGCGGTGGCTGGGTCATTTGCAGGACCTTGGCGGCCTTGGAGATCGAGCCCTGGCGGGTGATTTCGAGGAAGTAGCGAATGTGGCGAATGTCCATACATGGATCGTATACCTGCTCCCTGCGAATGAGTAGAAGCGTATGGCTATGTTTCTTGCATCACATTACTGTCGTAACCAATGAAGTGATCGGGGTTACAAATCCCCGGACTGGAACTGCAAGGGAGTTGCCGCGTGAGCACCGAAACCACCACCGTCACCAAGGACGACTGGAACCCCATCAAGCTGGAGACGTCCGAGTACCCGGCCGTCTACAAGCAGCTTCGGGACGAATGCCCGGTCGCCTATACCAGCGACTACGAGGGTTTTTTCGACTTCTTCCGGTATAGCGACGTCCAGAAGGGCTCGCGCGATTGGCGCACCTATGCGTCCGGCCAGCCGTTCCTGGAATTCCCGCAGTTCATGCGCTCGATCCCCATTCAGGAGAACCCGCCGGTACACACCTTCTACCGCAAGTTCCTGGCGCCGTACTTTCTCCCGGCGCGGCTGGAAATGCTGCAGCCGGACATCGAGGCGCTGGTCGCAGAGCACCTCGATCCGTTGATCGAAGCCGGCGAGGCCGACATGATCGAGGAATTCGGCGTGATCGTCCCGCAGAAGGTCCTGGCAAGGTTCCTGCTGTTACCGGACGATGCCTGGGTCACCATGGCCGACAGCCTGGCCAAGGCAGACGCGGTCCGCAACGACGTGGAAAAACTCCGCGAGGTCAACAAGAACCTGTGGAATCCGACGGTCGAGGCCCTCATTGAGGACCGCCGCGCCAACCCGCAGGACCCGGCCATCGACATCATGTCGGGCGTGCTGGAACTCGAGCCCGAGGGCCGCCCGATCACCCAGGACGAGGCCGTGGCCATCGGCGTACAGATCTTCTCGGCCGGGGCAGACACCACCACCGCCGCCATCGGTTCGATCATGAAGTACCTCGCCGGAAACCCCGAAGCGCAGGCGCAGCTGCGGGCGCAGCCCGAGCTCGTGGAATCCGCGATCGAGGAAATCCTCCGGCTGGCGCCTCCCCTGCACCACACCGGGCGCAAGACCACCCGCAAGGTCGAGGCTCACGGCGTCACCATTCCCGCCGGCGCCAAGGTGGGGCTCAACGTCTTTGCCGCGAACCGTGATGAGGACAAGTTCCCCAACGGTGATGCATACGTGGCGGATCGTTCCCCGAACCCGCACCTGACCTTCGGGCACGGCCCGCACCAGTGCATGGGGTCCCCGATCGCCCGGGCAGAACTCAAGGCCATGGTCGTCCAGCTCCTGGAGAAGACAAGGAATTTTGAACTCGTTGGGGAGATCGTTTCCAACGGCCGCCCATTGCGCACAGGGTGGACCCACGCCCGGGTCCGCTTCGAGAAGTAAGGAATAGACAATGACCGTCCAAAGCCCCGCGCGCACCGACGCGCTTGTCTACCGCGCACCGCTGCAGGTGCTGGCCAAGAAGGACGCCAGCGACTGCGTCACCGAGCTTGAACTCGTTGATCCGAGTGGAGAGGTTCTTCCGGCATGGAAGCCCGGAGCCCACCTGGAAATCCACCTGCCTTCGGGACTCAGCCGCCAGTACTCGCTGTGCTCCAGCCCCACGGATTCCGGAAGCTACCGCCTGGGCATCCTGAAGGACCCGAACTCCCGCGGCGGATCGCAAGAGGTCCACGAAAAGATCGAGGCCGGCGACATCCTCGAGGTCACGGGCCCGCGAAACCACTTCCCGCTTGTCGAATCGGCGGAGTACCACTTCATTGCCGCCGGCATCGGCATCACGCCCATGATCCCGATGATGGAAGAGGCCGAACGCAACGGCAAGGACTGGAAGCTGACCTACATGGGCCGCTCCCGCACCTCCATGGCCTTCTGGAGCGAACTCGCCGACAAATACCCCGGCAAGGTCGACATCCGCCCCGACGACGAATGCGGGTTCCCGGACCTTGCCGCACTCACGGGGACTCCCCGTGAAGGGGTCAAGATCTACGCCTGCGGTCCCGAGGGCCTGCTGCGCGCACTGGAGTCCCTGACCGCCGAATCCTGGCCCGCCGGAACACTGCACCTGGAACGATTCGCACCCAAGCCGGTCGTCGCCGCGGCCAAGACGTCCTTCACGGTCAAGCTGGCCCTGAGCGGGATCGACATCGAGGTGCCCGAGGACCGCAACATCGTCGAGGTGGCCGAGGAAGCCGGGGCTCCGGTCATCTTCTCCTGCATGGAGGGGACCTGCGGGACCTGTGAAACCCGCATCATCAGCGGACAAGCAGACCACCGCGACTCGATCCTGAGCGACGAGGAAAAGGAGTCCAACGAAATGATGATGATCTGCGTTTCGCGTTCCGCCTGCGACGTCCTTGAACTCGAGATCTAGTCCCTTCTCCCTCACCCTTCCCCGGAAAGGCTCCTTAGAATGAGCACCGAATCCTCATCCGTCCCGCCCACCGTCCTTGTTGTAGGTGCGGGACCCGTTGGCATCCTCAACGCACTGGGCCTGGCCCGGGCGGGTGTCAACGTCAAGGTCTTCGAACGCGGCCTGGACATTGCCATGGCCCCGCGGGCCATGGTGTACCACTGGTCGGTCCTTGACGGACTGGCCCGCATGGGCCTGTTGGAGGACGCCACCGAGCGCGGATTCCTCAAGCAGGACTACACCTACAAGGTCCACAAGACTGGAGAAGAAATCAACTTCGGTCTCGGTTCCCTCGAAGGCATCGTGGAGCACCCGCACAACCTCCACCTGGGACAGAACGTCCTGGTCCAGATCGCGCTGGAACACCTGGCCAAGTACCCCAACGCCGAGGTCCACTGGGGACACAAATTCACCTCCCTGGTCCAGGACGAGGACTCGGTGACGGCCACCTTCCAGACCCAGACGGGCGAGACCGAGGTCCGTGGCACATGGCTGATCGGTGCCGACGGCGCAGGCAGCAAGGTGCGCGCGGCCGTGGGCATCGACTTCGAGGGCGTGACCTGGCCCGAGCGCTTTGTTGCCACCAACATCCGCTACCCTTTCGAGGCCGAAGGCTACAGCCAAACGACCATGCTGATCGATGACACCTACGGTGCCATCATCTCCAAGATCGACAACTCCGGCGAGACGGGCCTGTGGCGCTACACCTACTGCGAGGACGCCGCACTTCCCGAGGAATCGGTGTCCGATCGCATGCCCGGCTTCTTCGCACAGATCGTCCAGGACCCGGACAAGGTGGTGGTCGATGCCTTCTCGCCGTACACCATGCACCAGCGCTCGGCCAGCAGCTACCGTGCGAACCGCGTGCTGCTTGCCGGGGATTCGGCTCACGCCACCAACCCGACCGGTGGCCTGGGCCTGACCTCGGGCCTCTTCGACACCTACGTGCTGGCCGAAGCCCTGGCCGCGGTTGTTGCCGGGGAAGCCGACGAGTCCGTGCTCGATGACTACGCCACCGAACGCCGCCGTGTTTTCACCGAGATCGTCAGCCCCGCGGCCAGCAACAACAAGAAGCTCGTCTACCATTCCGATGACCAAGAGGCACTGGAAGGGCAGCTCGAGAACCTGCGCCGCCTGGAAACCGACAAGGAAGCCGTTGTTCAGCGCCTCCTCTTCCCCAAGTCGCTGGAAACCAAGTCCCTGATCGGGGCGTGGTAACGATGCCCGGAATCGAAGACTTTGCGGGAAAGGTCGCCGTAGTCACCGGGGGTGCCAGCGGGATCGGCTACGCCCTGGCCCAGAGGTTCCTGGAGGAAGGCATGTCGGTGGCCATCGCCGACGTCGAGCAGTCGGCGCTGGATTCCGCGGTGGCATCGCTCAGCGCCAAGGGCCGGGTCATCGGTGTCCCCACGGACGTGCGAGACATCGAGGCCGTCGAGAACCTCGCGCGCACCGCCCTGGAGCAGCTGGGCCGCGTCGACGTCGTGTGCAACAACGCCGGGGTGGAAACCGGGGGCAGCTTCCTGTCGATTTCCGAATCCGCCTGGCGCTGGGTCATGGACGTGAACTTCTTCGGCGTGCTCAACGGCTGCCGGGTGTTCCTGCCACTGCTTGAAGCCAACGGTGGCGGGCACATCGTCAACACCGCTTCGGTTGCCGCCTTCAACTCGGGCACCGCCACGATGACCCCTTACTGTGCGTCCAAGTTCGCGGTACTGGGCATGAGCGAATGCCTCGAGGTCGAGCTGCGCACGGCGGGTTCCAATGTGGGCGTTTCGCTGCTGGCCCCCGGGCCGGTCAAGACCCGCATGGTCGATGCCGAGCGCAACCGCCCGCAGGATGTTGCGCAGGCAAACGAGGAGGGCCGCGTCAAGGTCATGGAACGGCTCGCCGCCGTCACTGCACAGTCCGGCCTGGAACCGGCGGTTGTCGCGGATCAGGTGTTGGAAGCGATCCGGAACAACACGTTCTTCGTCCTGCCGCACCCGGATATGGCAACCGCCGGCATCCAGCGCCGCATGGATTGGATGGCCACCGGCACTCCACCGCCGGTGCGCCAGGCCGGTTCCTGACCGCACCGAGACCCGTTTCCGGCCGGGTTCCCGTGAAGGGACTTCCGGCCTCCAGCCGCACCGGCATCCAAGATTTCAAGAATTCGAAGGGGAACAGAAAATGTCAGTACCATCCACACAAGAAGTCATCGAAGCGCCAGTTTCCGACTACGACGCGTTTTCGCTCGAATCGTTGCATGACGTCCATGGACACGACGGCGCGCAGCGGGAAATCGCGCCGGTCGTGTACATGGAAAAATACGACTACTACGCGATCACCCGCTTCGCCGAGATCCAAAAGGCCCTTCGCGACTGGCGGACATTCTCCAGCACCGACCGTCCGTTCTATGCCCCGTCGCCTTTCCGCCCGCGCACGCTGATCCTCGAGGATCCGCCGGAGCACACGGCGTCCAAGGGAGCCGTCATGCGCGTCTTTGACGAGGGCAATCTCAAGAAGATGGGCGAATACTTCAAGGCCGAGGCCGAGCGCCTCCTTGACCAGATGCTGGCCGACGGTCCGGCGGACATCGACGCCTTTGACGACTTGTCGGTCAAGTACATCCTCAAGGTGTTCCCCGATGTCCTGGGCCTGCCCGAGGGAGGCCGCGAACTGCTGCTGAAGTTCGGAGATGCGGTCTTCAACGTTTTCGGTCCGCCGAGCGAACTCCAAAAGCAGAAGCTGGAAAGCGGTGCGGTGGCCATCGACTGGGTAGAGGAGAACACCGCGCGCGAACGCCAGTCCGAGGGCGGCATTGGCTGGCAGCTTTACCAGATGGCCGACGAGGGCAAGGTCTCCGAACACACGGCCCAGCAGATCCTCAAGTCGATCTTTGCCGCCGGGTTCGACACGACCACCGCCTCGATCGCCTCCATGGTCCGTGCCTTTGCCGACAACCCGGCCGAGTGGCAGAAGCTGCGGGAGAACCCGTCCCTCGTGGACAACGCGTGGGAAGAAGCCATCCGCTTCTACCCGGCCTCGCGCTACGGCGGCCGCGTGGCCATCAAGGAAACCGTCCTGGGCGGGGTCCGGATCCCTGAAGGTGCCAAGATCCTCACCATGTGGCTCGGCTCGGGCCGGGACCCGCGGCAATTCGTGAACCCCAACGAATTCCATGTCGATCGGGACATGGCCCGTGGCCACCTCTCCTTCGGTTTCGGCATCCACACCTGCGCCGGCAATGTGGTGGCACGCCTTGAGGCCACGACCCTGCTGCGCGCCATGGTGGAGCGGATCGAGAAGATCGAACTGGTCGGGGAGCCGCGACAGACGGTGAACTACCAAGCGTTCGGGCACGATTCGGTCCCGGTCCGGCTGACTCCGGTCGCCAGGTAACCCGGCATGTCCAACACCGCACCTCACGCCGATGCCGCCGCGCGCACGGTTCGGACCGGGGGATTCTTCCTTTCGGGCGACGTGAACGACGCGGATTCGCAACCCTGGCAGCTGGGCCCGGCATGGGTCCAGTGGGAGGCTCCGGCGTCCGGGACCTCGGGGTTGCCGTTCGTTTTCGTCCATGGCGGTGGAGGACAATCCACGGACTGGCTGGGGGTCTCGGCTTTGGCTCCGGGCTGGGCGGTCCAGGCGGTTGAGGCGGGATTCCCCGCCTACCTGATGGACCGGCCCGGCCACGGCCGTTCACCTTATGACCCCGCGCGGCTGGGAGCGCGCACGTCGTTCCCGGATTACGCGGGAGTCGCGGCGGTGTTCGTCCCGCCGGCGGCCTCCGGGGATTCGGCGACGCCAAACCCCGCCTGGGCCTGGGGGAGGAAACCCGGCTCGAAGGAACTCGACGCATTGGTCGCCTCCTCCGGCGGCATGCTGCTGGACACGGCCCTGGGCCAGGAGCTCGATGCCCGTCGCCTGGTGGATCTGTTGAAGATCATCGGGCGCAGTGTCCTTCTCACGCATTCCGCCGGGGCCGCGGCCGGGTGGCTTGCGGCCTCCCGGGTCCCCGAACTGGTCCAAGCGGTCATCTCCGTCGAACCCCTTGGTCCGCCGTTCCGCGACCTCGGTGCAAGGGGCTCCCTGGAATTCGGGGCCACTGCCGTGCCGCTGGAAGGGGACCGGTTGGATTCCATTCCCGTCCTCGTGGTGTCCGGGGCAGCCTCCGGACGCGGCGACGCGGACAAGGAAACAACCGACTTCCTGCGCACCCAGGGTGCAGTGGCCACGCACCTGTCGCTGGGAAACGAAGGCATCGCAGGCAACGGGCACGGACTCGTGTTCGAAGCCAACAACCACGACGTCTTCCAGGAAGTCCTGGACTGGATCGAAGGCCTCCAGAAGGATCACCACGGAAACCCGCAACGGGTTCCGGAACCGCAATACATCAACCACGAGGGGTAGTAGAAGATGTTAGAAACAAACGCACGGGCCACGCCCGCGCACACCGCACGTTCCACCAACATCCGCATGTGGGGCCTGGACTCGCCGAAGATGACCATTGACGCGGCGCACCTGGTGGTCGGCGCCGAGGGCACCGTTCAGATCCCGCTTCCGGCCTACGTGATCGAACACGAACAGGGCCTGGTGCTCTTTGACACCGGCATGGACCCGCGAGTGTGCGAGGACCCGGCATTGGTCTACGGAGACCGCCCGGAAACCTCCATGATTTCCGGCACGCCGGAGCAGCGCATCGACCGGCAGCTGGCCAAGCTCGGCTACCGTCCCGAGGACGTGACCCACGTGGTGCTCTCGCACACCCACGCCGACCACTCCGGCGGACTGTATCTCTTCCCGCAGGCGAAGTTCTATGCCGGGCCCGGCGAACTGCAATGGGCGGCGGGCCCCGGTCCCGCCACCGCGCATCTGTTCAACCCGGGCGACTTCTCCGATGAGGTCATGGACTTCACCTGGACCACCGTCCAGGCGCCGGTCTTTGACCTGTTCGGCGACGGCGCCATCCAGATCCACCACACGCCCGGGCACACCCCGGGCGAATTGAGCGCACTGGTTCGCCTGCCGTCGCAGAACGTCATTCTCACCGGCGACACCGTGCACCTGCGCGAAGCCGTCGAATGGGACGAAGTGGATCCCTCGGACTGGGACTACGGCGAGGCACGTGCGTCCATCACCAAGCTCAAGGAATTGCGCGACGCGGAGAACGCCCGGCTGTGGATCGCCCACGATCCGCGCGACTGGGAGGACTTCGGCGGGGCCCTGCGGGAGCTGTCCTGATGAGCCGGATGTTCTTTGACTACCGTTGCGGCGACTGCGCGGCGGACAGCGAGTTCTTCATCCCGGCCCCGGCACCGGAATCCCAGGACTGCCCGGTGTGTTCCGGAGTGGCCCGTCGCCGGTACACCAGCCGCGGCCTGGGGCGCAGCGGCGCGTCCCTGGCGGCGGTGGCTCCCGCGGCCGGCAGCATCGACTGCCGCGACAACGCGGATGTCCCCGGGCTCTGCCACGTGGCACCATCGGCGCGCCGACGCATGGTGGCCCGCCACCGCGGCGACCTGGAAACCTACGAGGCCGAGACCAAGCGGCAGACACGCGAGTTCGAAACCTCCGGACCCAAGACGGTCCACCAGGTAGTGGGCCACAGCCACTAACGGGTCGCTCCGACACAACGGGTGGATTCCATACCTATATATAGGTATGGAATCCACCCGTTTTTTGGTGTGCGCTCCGATAAAGCGCTCCTCTGCGGACAAAAAGCCCGGCTCCCACTGACGGTGGTCCGACGGCCCCCCAAGGGTGCCACGGAATCGGTTTGGGGTCGAGCTGTTTCGCTGAAGTTCTAGCGGGGCCTCACGAGATCAAAGCGGCCCTGGGCAAGGGCCTCGAAGTAGGCACTTGGCCCGCCTGCACGCAGGACAGGCTGGGCGAGAGCCGTCTGGTAAATACCCTCGCGAATCAGGGCCTCATCGATGTGCACCGCGATGACTTCCCCGATCGTGAGCACACCGGGAGAAGTGTGCCCGTCTGCACCACGCAATTCAATGACGTCACTGACCCGGCACTCGAAACTCACTGGCGAGGCCGCGACACGCGGCGCACTGATATCAACGGAATCAGCGGCCTCCAAGCCGGATGCGACGAATTCATCGACGTCGGCCGTTGTTGACGTTGCGTTCATCTGCTCTGCGAGGGGGCGCGTGACCAGGTTCCAGGTGAACTCACCGCTCAGCTGGGCGTTGCGCGCGGTGTGCTTGCGGGTGGTGCTCGAGAAGCCAATGAGTGGTGGCGTGTAGGAGAACGCATTGAAGAAGCTGTACGGTGCGAGGTTGCGAACCCCGGCAGGGGAAAGTGTTCCAATCCAACCGATCGGACGCGGCCCGACAATTGCATTAAACGGATCATGCGGAAGCCGGTGGCCCTCTGCTGGGCGGTAGAAGTGCGAACTCATCTGTTCAGTCAATCATCAATCGACGGTGCAGGAATGTTTTTTGCGCACGGGTCGCGCACCAAATCGAGCGGGCAAGACGCACCGGGGAGCAAACGCCAATGGCGTCTGTTTCTGCGGATGATCCACGAGAAAAAGACGCCATCAGCGATGCTGCGGGTCAGTCTTTCGACGCCGCCCAGCGGGCAATCTCCGTGTGGTCCGAGGCCGGATCCAGCTCGGTGGCCGCCTGGCCCCAGAGCTCGACGGCACGTGCACCGAGCTGCGAGGGACGGCCCAGGGACTCGGCCAGGCTTGCGGCGATCTTCATGTCCTTGAGCATCAGGGCCAGGCCGAAGCCCGAATCGAAGCTGCCCGGCAGGATGAAGTTGGGCCACTTGTTCTCGGTGGAACCGCTGCGTCCGCTGGAGGAGTTGAAGACCTCGAGCATGGTCTGCGGGTCCAGCCCGAACTCCTTGCCCGCGGCCATGGCCTCGGAGGTGACCAGCAAGTGGGTTGCGGAAAGCAGGTTGTTCAGGGCCTTGAGCGCATGGCCCGAGCCCACCTCCCCGGTGTGGCGCACCTTGCCCAGGACTTCAAGGATCGGGCGCAGGGTTTCGATGGTCTCGGCGTCGCCGCCTGCCATGATGGTCAGCTTTCCGGTGACGGCTCCGCCCACGCCGCCGGACACCGGGGCGTCGACGAGCGTGGGGCCGCCTGATATGGCCAGGCGTTCGGCCAGTGCGCGGGTGCGCAAGGGCTCGGAGGAACTCATGTCCACCACGATGGCGCCTTGGGGAAGTGCCGCCGCGGCGCCGTCGCTTTCCAGGACGGACTCGACAATCGAGGAGTTCGGCAGCATCAGGATCAGCACGTCGGCCAAGGCCGCGACCTCGCCGGTGCTTTGAACCGCGCTTCCTCCGGAGGCCACCAGCCGGGCGCGGTTCTCGGCGGACAGGTCGGTGCCGATGACGGTGTATCCGGCCTCGAGCAGGCGTGCGGACATGGGCGTGCCCATGTTGCCGAGGCCGATGAACCCGATGCGTGGCTTAGACATTGATGCTCATCTCCTTCAGGGTCGCCTCGGCGATGCGGAAGGACTCCAGGGCCGCGGGCACGCCCACGTAGATGGCGCTCTGCAGCAGCACCTCCTGGATCTCCTCCGGCGTGACGCCGTTGTTGATGGCACCCTTGACGTGCACGGAGAGTTCGTGGCCGCGGTTCAGTGCGGTGAGCATCGCCAGGTTGATCATGGAGCGCGACTTGCGGTCCAGGCCCGGACGGGACCAGGTGGCACCCCAGCAGTATTCGGTGACCAATTCCTGGATCGGCTTGCCAAATTCGGTGGCGTTGGCCAGGGACTTCTCGACGTGGGCGGCACCGAGGACTTCCTTGCGGATGTCCAGGCCTTCCTGCAGGGTTTCGGCGTGGGTGTGGTGGTTTTCCATGGTGGGTCCTGTTTCTTTTGGTGCGGGTTCGGAAGAGCGGGTGGTGAGGGAGATGCCTAGGCCGGCGGCAGGACGATGTCGAAGGCAACCCGCTTCCACGGCTTGCCCTCCAAGTCCCGTCCATCCGGGGCCGGCGTTCCTGCAGGCTGCGAAATGAAGTCCTTGATCAGGGATTCCTTGACGCCAAAGACCGAATCCTTGTCCAGGTACTCGCAGCCGTCGACGAAGATGTGGGTGACCAAGGTGCGGGTTTCCGGGGCCGAGACCATGAAGTGCAGGTGCGAGGTGCGCACCGGGGAGCGGTCGAAGCGCTCCAGCAGCTGGCCCACCGGGCCGTCATGGGGAATCGGGTAGGGCGTGGGGGTCAGTGCCCAGAACGCGTAGTTCCCGTCCGCGTCGGCGTGCAGGTGGGCGCGGGCCGCGGTCCGGCCGTCGTTGTACTGGACGTCGTAGAACCCTTCCTCGTCAGCTTCCCAGACCTCGATTCGGGCACCGGGCAAGGGGTTTCCCGCGGTGTCCTTGACGCTGCCCTCGACCCAGCAGGCCTCCCCGGCGGCTCCGCCGGAGATGTCCCCGCCGATGGCGATTTCCGGGGCGTTCTCAACGAAGAACGGACCGAACACGGTGGCCTCGGTGGCGTCGCCGACCGCCTCGTTGTTCACGGCAATGGTTTGCATTGAGGCGCCCAGGACGTCGGACAGGAGAATGAATTCCTGGCGGGTGTCGGTGGTGATGTGGCCGGCGCGCGTCAGGAATCCGATCGCGGTGCTCCATTCCTCCTCGGTGAGGCGCACCTCGCGAATGTAGGAATGGAGGTGGCGGACCAAGCCATTGATCAGCTCGCGGTCGCGTTCGCTGCCGCCGCCGGCAAAGGAAGCGATGACCTCGGAGACCAGGTTCTCTTCGCGTGCGATTTGTTCATCCGAGAGAACCTGGGCGGGTGCGGCATCGGTGAAGGCGTTGTCGATTCTCATGTGTGCTCCTGGGGGTTTCGGGTGGTGTTTAGGCGAGGGCCGGGGACAGGACGGCAGGAGTCGTTCCGGCAAGGGCCGCGCCGAGCAGCTCGGCGATGTTGGATTCGGTCACGGCCGTGGGGTTGGAGGCGGGCGCTGCCTTGAGAATGCGGGACACCGCCTCCGGGATGTCGGCCGTCGTGAAGCCGTAGTCGGCCAGGGCGCGGGGGGCGTCCAAGCGGGTGCGCAGTTCGTTCAGCAGTGCGACGGCTTCGGCCGCGGCGTCCAGTCCGTCCAATGCCGGAGCGCTGGCGCCCAGGCCTGCGCGGATGGCGGCCGATAGCCGTGAGGCGGCTTCGGGGGCCGAAGGAGCATTGAAGGCCAGCACGTAGGGCAGGACCGTCGCATGGGTTTCGGCGTGCGGCATGTTGAACGTTCCGCCCAGCACGTGGCAGATCTTGTGGTGCAGGCCCGAACCTGCAGAGGCGAAGGCCACGGCGGAGAGGTAGGCGCCGTAGAGGGCGGTTTCACGGCCCGTGATGTCGGTGGGATCGGAGTGGATCAGCGGCAGGCCCTGCGCCAGGGCGCGCACGCCCTCGGCAGCCAGTGCCGCATTGATGGGATCGGCGCGCGGTGCCCACAAGGAATCCACGCAGTGGGCCAGGGCATTGAGGCCCGAGGCCACGGACAACCCCACCGGAAGGCCAAGGGTCAGGGCCGCGTCGTAGATGACGGTGGCCGGAAGCACCTTGTCATCAGCACCCGTGGTCTTGGTGGCCTCCTCGGTCAGGCCCCAGACGTTGGTGGCCTCCGAACCCGCATAGGTGGTGGGAACGGCAATGATGGGAATCCCGGTGGTCAGGGCCACGGCCTTGGCCAGGCCGGTGGTGGAGCCGCCGCCCACGCACACGATCAGATCGATGTGTGCGTCCGTCGCCGCCTGGCGGGCACCGACGGCATTGGCGATCGGCACATGCTGGACCACGTCCGTGTGCCACAGGGCGACCTGCACCTGCGCCAGGGCGATCTGGGCGAATTCGCGCTCGAACTCCGAAGCGATGCACATGATGTTCGTGGCCCCGAGCCGCGCGGTTTCGGCGGCCACGTGTTCGGCGGCCAGGCCGGTTCCGAAGAGGACCCGCTGGCCCAGGGTGGTGTGTTCAAACTGCATGGTGGTCCTTTGACTGTGGAAGTGGGGAGCGGTGTGACCGCGAGGACGGAACGGAAAGTGGTGTCAGATGCCCGCGGCAGCGGTGGCAAAATCCCGTGCTTCAACCTGCTTGCGCAGCCGGGCCAGCTTGACCAACTGCAACAGGCAGACCAGTGAGATCAGCAGCGTTGCGACCACGAAGACCGGGACGAAGACGATGCTGCCGGTGGACATGACCAGCCAGGTGGCGATGAGCGGGGTGAATCCCGAGCCCAGGACGTTGCCCAGCTGGTAGCCCAGGCTCATGCCGGTGAACCTGACCTCGGCGGGGAAGCTGTCGGCGAAGAGTGCAGGCTGCATGCCGTAGCAGAAGGTGTAGAGGCAGCCGAAGCCCAGGGCGTACGCAACACCGATCAATGCCGGCTGGGTAGAGACGACGGCAGCGAACATGAAGATGATGCCTGCGATCGCAGCGAGCGTTCCAAAGATGACGAGCACCTTGCGGCCGTACTTGTCCGAGAGGTGACCGGAGAGCAGGATCATGGGGATCTGGAGGACAAAGGCGATCATGGTGAAGCTCAGCATGGTGGAGGCGGGGATGCCCAGCGTGTTCTGGCTGTAACCGACGAGGAAGGTCATGACCACGATGGAGAAGGCTCCGAAGCCCAGGAAGCTGCCGGCCACGAGCAGGACGGCCTTGAAATTGTTCTTGAAGACTGAGGCCAGGGGAACCTTGACCTCGAGTCCCTTGTCCTTGGTGGTCTGGAACTCGGGGGATTCGGCAATCTTGAGGCGGATGAACATGCCCACGATGACCAGTACGAAGCTGAGGATGAAGGGGACGCGCCAAGCCCAGGCGAGAACGTCTTCGCGCGGCAGCAGCGTGACGGCCAGGAAAGCGGCGTTGCCGAGCAGTGCGCCGGTTGCCGGTCCGACCTGGGGCACGGCGGCGAAGAAGCCGCGACGGTTCTCGGGTGCGTATTCAAAGGCCATGAGGATGGCACCGCCCCATTCGCCGCCGAACGCGATGCCCTGCACGAAGCGCAGGAAGATCAGGATGACGGCGGCCCAGATGCCGATTTCGTTATAGGTGGGAAGCAGGCCGATCGCGAGCGTTGCAATGCCCATGAGCAGCAACGTGAACACCAGCATGGGCTTGCGCCCGATCTTGTCACCGAAGTGCCCGAAGACGATTGCTCCCAGTGGGCGGGAGAGGTAACCGACAGCCAAAGCCCCAAAGCTTGCCAACGTTCCCACCAGCGGGTCGGAGGACGGGAAGAAGATCTGGGGGAAGACGAGGGCTGCGGCCAGTCCGTAGATGGAGAAGTCGTAGTACTCGATGGCGTTTCCCGCCAGTGAGGCGGCCGCGACGCGACGCAACGATTGGCGTGGTGTCGGGGGTGTAGTCGTGATGCTCGACATTGGGCATCCTCCTGGAGGTTGGTCTGAATCGGGAGCGGATCGGAACGTTTGTGTGTGGCGAGTCACACCGATCCTAGAAGTCCAATACATATAGAACAAGTAATTGAGTCGCGGACAATATACGTTTTGTGTATGGCCTGAAATTCGGGGATTCCTTGGCCGAGGGGTTGTTTCGGCGGTTGGCAGGCGGCTGTTTATGCCAGCGGACCAAGGTTTCAGGAGATCGTCGGATTCCGCGATGGCCGGGGTTGGCGGATGCGCGCGACGCAAAGAGCTCGTCGAGCGTGGCAGTGTGGCGCTCGAAATCGACACCGATCGCGGGAGTCGATGTTGACAGTGGGCTTGCCTGCCCCCGGATCGTCTCGGTGGACCGAGGCCGGGTGCGGGCGGTGGTGGCGGAGACGTTGATCCGCGCTTGGCGGCGGGCGAAGAAAGATGGCGCTGACTCTGGAAAGCGCCATGGGAATCGCTGAAGCCGGGCGTATTCGTTGCCCGGGCATCGGCGCCGGAGTGGTGCCGCCGGTCCTTTGATCAGCCCGCAGGCGTGATGGGGAGGTTGATGAAGAGGGGATCCATTTCCTGGCCAACGGGGTACTGGTCGTTGAAGAGCGCGACGCCGCCGGGGGCGAGAAGCGTCGGGACGTCTTGCCAGAGTGTGCCGGTTTTCAGTGCCTCTGGCGGTGGCAGTTCCAGGGTGGCCAGGATTATCCCGCCGGTTGCGGGTCCTGCGGATATGCCGAGGCTCGCACCTTGGGGGGTCAGGGCAACCCAGGGGTCCAGCAGATCCAAACGCATCATCCCGCCGTGTCCGGACATGCGGACTTCGCCTTTGAAGTGCAGGGTGCCGTAGCCGGTGTGCGGATCCAGCTTTCCGCCATTGGGTGCGAAGTTGAAGTAGCTCCCATTGGTTGCCTCGGCGCCGCCCTCGATGGATACCGAGACGTCGGGGAGGAACGAAATATATCGCACGAAGCTGCGCTTGATGCCCCACGTGAGGCCAAGCGGAGGTGTCGCGCTTTCGTGGGAGTCGATGTGGTCGGTCATGGGTCACCCTTCGGTGTGGGAAGCAGGAAATCATCGACATCAAACCGTGCGCCCGAGCAGCTGAGTGCAAGGGGGCGGTGTGGTCGCGTCGGAAATGGGACGTGGGTCACGGAAGTTTTCCCATCATCCACGGTGGACACGCGTCTGGCAAGTTGACCGATCGTTGCCCGTGAACACACAAAGATTTTCCGAAACTCACTGGACAAGTGTCTAGCGAGTTGCAATGATGGTGACACGCGCCACGCAAATCCGGTGACGCGGATTACTTTTCTCCGGCTCGTTGCCACCTCCTGATAGGACTCCCATGACCCTCACCCCAGCCGTTCCGGAAACCAGCACGACTGCTTTCGCGACCGCCGGAAGGCTTCACGGCAAGGTTGCCGTCATTACGGGTGCGGCCTCAGGGATCGGCCTGTCCACGGCCCGCACCTTCGCCGCGGAAGGCGCAATCGTCATTGCCGCCGATCTTTCCGCAGACGGCCTGGCGCGGGAACACTCCACGGCAGAAAACATCCACACCGCACCGCTGGATGTCGCAGATTCGGCCGCAGTCAATGAACTCTTCGCGGATGTCGAGGCAAAGCATGGACGGCTGGACATCGTGATCAATGCCGCCGGCGTCAACGCCCCGAGCCGCGCGGCCAACGAAAAGCTCGTCGAGTCCAACGTCAAGTCCTTCCGTGCCGCGCAGTCCGGTGAGGAGTTCCACCCCGATTTCCTGTCCGACATCTCCGACGAGGACTTCCGCCGCGTCATGGACGTGAACCTCTTTGGCCCGTTCTACGTGATTCGGGCAGCGGCGCCGCTTCTCAAGCGCACCGGCGGCGGAGCAATCGTGAATGTCTCCAGCGCGGCGGCGCTGATGGGTGTGCCCATGCCGCTGTACTACCCGGCATCGAAGGCCGGGGTGCTTGGCATGACCCGTGGTGCCGCCGCCGAACTCGCACCGTTCAATATCCGCGTCAACGCCATTGCCCCCGGGGCGGTTGACACCCCGCTCTTCCGCCAGCAGCCCGAGGAAATCACGGGCATGCTGATCGGCATGCAGCCGATCAAGCGACCGGCCACGCCCGAGGAAATCGCCCAGACCTTGCTCTTCCTCTCCAGCGAGGCAGGCGCCTACTACACCGGGCAGACCCTCTCGCCCTCCGGCGGCCTGCACATGTAGTCCGGAACCCGACCGTTCCACCCGTTTCCTGGCCCACCCCCCCATTCCCGGATTTCCAAGGAGAACCATGAGCGCCCACCTCAACGCCGAGACCCTCGAACTGCTCGAGACCACCATCCGCAACGACATCAACGAAGGCACCTACGACGGCGCACGCATCATGGTGGCCCGCCACGGTGAAGTGGGCCTCGACGCCACGATCGGCTGGGCCGACCGCGCCGGCGGACGGAAGCTCAAGGAGGATGACATCTTCCGGGTGTTGTCGCTGACCAAGGCCTTCACCAACGCCTTGGTTTACCAGGCCCTGGGCGAGGGAAAGCTGCAGTTGAGCACCCGGGTCGTGGACGTGATCCCCGAGTTCTGGGGAGTCGACCGTTTCCGCACCATGCGCAAGGACCGGGTGAACCTCGCCCACCTGCTGACCCACCGTTCGGGCATGCCGGCCACCCCCGAACCGTTGCCCACCGCCGAACTTGGCAACCTGGAAAACGTCATTGCCGCGATCTGCAAGCTCGACGTGATCCACGAACCTGGAACCAACCTCACGTACTCGCCGGCCATCAACCACGCCTTGATGGGCGAGATGCTTCGCCGGGTCTATGGGGCCTCCTCGTTCCGGGAGCTGGCCGAGAAGAACCTGTTCTCCGTCCTGGACATGAAGGACACCCGCTTCGGGCCGTTGGACGAATGGAAGGAGCGGGTGGTTCCGCTCAAGGCCTACATCCCCGACAGCGGCTGGCTCTCGCCCAAGGACGTCGAGGACCTCAACGACGTGGTCAACGAGGACGCCGAAATGCCATGGGTGGGCTCCGTGTCCACCGCCCGGGACGTCTTCGCCTTTGCCGAAATGATCCGCCGCAATGGCCAAGCCAACGGCAAGTCGGTGATTGCCCCGGCCATCCTGGACGCCGCAACCACGCTGCAGACCGGCGACATGACCAACGATCTCTACGCCATGATCGCCAAGATGCGCGGCTGGGAAGAGCCGCCGGGAAATTTCGGGCTCGGCTTCTCCCTGAGCGGGACCGGCACCCACCCCTCGTTCTTCGGCCCCTTCACCAGCCCGCGCACGCACGGGAACTACGGTGCCGGTTCGACCCTCTTCTGGATCGATCCCGAACGCGATATGACGTTCGTCTGCCTGACCTCCGGCGTCATGGACGAAGGCGACAACGTCCTGCGCTTCCAGAAACTTTCCACCATCGCTGCCTCGGCAGCCCTCTGATCCCCGGAGCAACAACATGACCACCACACCAGCAATCGATCAAATGCGCGGTCCCTTGGCGCCGGACTTCGACCCTATGGGCGATGCCTACTACCGGGACCCCACCCGGCACATCACCGAGGCCAGGGGGGACGTCGAAACGTTCTTCTTCCCCTACCTCAATGCCTGGATCGTCAACCGGCGCGCGGATGCCGAGTTCGTGCTCTCGGACTGGAAGAAATTCTCCAGTGCCTCCAACGCCGGCCTGATCCCGGTGCCCGACGCCCACGCCGCGACCATGCCCCCGGAACTGATCTCCCGGATCCTGGTGGGCTCGGACCCCATGGGCCACACCATCGCCCGCCGCGTAGCGCAAAAGGGGTTCCTCCAGCCACGCATTGAGGCCCTGCGCCCGGAGATCGAAGCCCGCGCACATCGCATCCTGGACAAGTTCGACTCCCTGGGCGAGATCGATTTGCTGGAGAACTACTGCCTGGAACTGACAACCCAAACGCTGATGGCGCTTATGGACCTCGGGTCCGAGTACGTGCCGATGATGCACCAGCTGCGCGACGACTTCTTCCAGGTCCTGGCCAGCGCCCAGGAGGAACTGCCCGAGCCGCGGCGCTCCGAGGTGTGGGACCGCTACGTCAAGACCCAGCTGGTCCTGCGCGGCATCGTGGCCGAACGCCGCGAAAGCCAGAACGAGGACCTGATCTCGGTCATGGCCCGCGACAAGGACAAGGACGGCAACTACTCGCTCTCCGAGGCGCAGATCGCGCTGCACCTGAGTGAATTCGCCGCCGCCGGCACCGACACCACCGCCCAGGCCATGGCCAACGCGGTGCTCTTCCTCAACGATTCCCCTCAAAGCGTCACTGAGGCGCTGGAGGATTCGGCGCTGTGGCAGCGCGTGTTCGACGAGACCGTCCGCCGCCGCCCGTCCTCGCCCTTTGCCTCCCGGCGCTCCAACATCGACGTGACCCTCGGAGGGGCGGAGATCAAGGCCGGGGACATGGTCTGGATTTCCCTGGCCAGCGTCAACGTGGATCCCGACCATGTCGAGCGGCCCTTTGAGTTTGATATCCACCGCGAGGATCCGCGGGACCACCTCTCCTTCACCAAGGGACGCCACACCTGCCTGGGCCAGCCGTTGGCCCGGGTCCAGGGCGCGGTTGGCCTGGAGGTGTTGTACGAACGGCTTCCGGGATTGCACCCCGCGGAGAACTGGGAACTGGACTTCATCCGGATGGCCCTGCTGCCTGTGCGGCGCAGCCTGCAGGTCAAGTGGGATGCGAAAGCCATCGAGTCCGGGCACGGACGCGAACTTCCCGCCGATCCGATGGCCACCCTGCAGCTTAGGGTCGGCTCGCGGGTGCAGGAATCGGACGGCGTGATCTCCCTGTCGCTGGTCGATCCCAGCGGTGCGGCACTTCCGTCATGGAAACCCGGCGCCCACATCGATGTCCAGGTCGGGGACCTGGTGCGGCAGTACTCGCTCTGCACCCCGGAGGGCGATCAAGGCGCGTGGCGCATCGGCGTCCTGAAGGAAGCCAACGGCCGAGGCGGCTCCAAGGGCATTCACGAGACCGTGCAGGAAGGCGACCTCGTGACGGTAAGCCACCCGCGCAACAACTTCGCACTGCTGCCCTCTCGCCGCTACATCTTCATTGCCGGCGGGATCGGGGTGACCCCGATCCTGGCCATGGCGACCCAGGCCGAACGCGATGGTGCCCAGTGGTCCATGGTCTATGGCGGACGCTCCCTGGCCACCATGGCGTTCACCGACGAACTGCAGGCATTCGGCGAGAAGGTCAGGCTGGCCCCGGAGGAAACCGAGGGTTACGTCAACTTCAACGAGCTCCTGGGCGAGGTCCAGCCGGACACTCTGATCTACTGCTGCGGACCCGAACCGTTGCTCAAGGTGGTGGAAGCGGCTTCGGCGCACTGGCCCTCCGGCAGCCTGCATGTCGAACGTTTCGTGGCCAAGGAATTCGACACCGGCGGGGATGTCCCCTTCGAGGTGGAATGCGTTGACAGCGGCGTCACGCTGAACATTCCGGTGGGCAAGAGCATCCTGGAAGTCGCCGAGGCCGAGGGGCTCTCGGTGATCTCCTCGTGCGGCGAGGGAACCTGCGGAACCTGCGAAACACCGGTGGTTTCGGGCGAGGTGGACCACCGGGATTCGATCCTGACGGACGAGGAAAAGGTCGCATGCGACTCGATGTTCATCTGCGTCTCGCGCTCCAAGGGCGGGTGCCCGCTTAAGCTCTCGCTGTAGCTCACCGACGCCTTGGTTCCCCAAGGGGGCTGGCTCCGCCGACTCAAAAGTCGGTGGGGTCAGCCCTTTTCGGATTCCGGGAAGGTCGATTCCAGGAAGGCCAGCCACTGGTCGGCGAGGGTGTCGAGCAACAGGTCCATCTTCACGGGCCGGCGCCGGATCACGGCGAAGTACATCATCCGTTCCAAGGCCGACTGCAGCGTCAAAAGGTGCAGCCTGGCCTTTTCATGATCCTTGGCATTGGTGAACCGGCCGAAGGTCCGGGGCATGACCTGGTAGGAATTGGCCAGAGTGGAAATCCACATGTCGGTCACCGCGTCGTCGTTGGCGAGCGCTTGTTCCATGATGGTGAAATCGCTGCGCCGCGTATCCCACAGGGCCATGGTGCTGCGCAGCCAGGCCTTGACATTGCGCAGGGTCGGCTTCGTGATGGCGTCAAGGTCGCTGTAGGCGCGCAGCACATCGGGGGACGATCGCTGCATCAGTTCCAGCACCACTTCGGCCTTGGACTTGAAATACACGTAGAAGGTGGCGCGACTTGTCCCGGCGGACGTGGCGATGTTCTCCGCGGTCGTTTCGTTGTAGCCGCGAATCCTGAATTCGGCTTCGCCGGCGGTGATCAGGCGTTCCCGGGTGAGGCGCTTCTGGGCTTCGCGCGATGACGGCTTTTGGCCTGGGATATCCAGCAATTCGCTGCTGCGACCCCGCTGCGCGGACTTCTTCTCTGGGGCAGTCATTTCACTCGATTTTATCACCGGAGGACCGCACAAGACGGAAGCCGCGGCGGGAATGGCCCAAAGCGGAGCAGTGCGTCGCGGCGTGCGGTGGAGTGGTGGATCCGAAATCACCAAGGCGGCGGGTCCCCAGGTCAAGCACCGGGTCCAGGGGGCCATGTTCTGCGCGGATCTTGGTGTCCCCTAGGAGCACAGGACGCCCTGCGATCGATGGCCCGGACCTACGGGACCGGGATGGTACACAACCCGCAGGAACCGCCCGGGCAGCTACTGGTTCCAGCTGCCCGGGTGGTTCCTGCGGTCCGTTGAACATGGTGTCGCTATGGCTTCGTCAATTCCATGATCTTGTTGCCGTCGACACTTCCGATCAAGAGGCTCCCGTTAACTTCTATGACCGTGGTGGCGTTGGTAAAACCTGTCGAATTTCCCGAGGCGATCTCCTTGGCGGTGAAGTCGCCGGGTTGGATTTCCATGACTTGGAAGCCCGGCTTGGGTGCGGTGGCTCCGCTGCGGAATCCTTGGAAAGTCTCGAAACTGTCGATGTCCTGTCCCGTCACCAGAAGGGTTCCCGAGGCGGTCCAACGCAAGTTATCCGGCATGAAACCAAGTTCCAAGACTTGTGGAGCTGCGTCGGGTTCGTCAACCGAGAACTTTCGGATGTCCCTGCTGCCCCAGCCGGCCGCAAATATGCTCTTGCCGTCCTCGGACACGGCGATGCCGTTTGGTGCGGACATCTCAGAGCCGCGGACCTTCTCCCATCCCTGGGAGGGGGTGGAATGCAGGACGTAGCCGGTCTCATCTCCGGCGAAAGCCGTCTTGAAGCCAGCCATCATGTCGGAGGGGTCGAAGTAGTTCGTCACGTAGAAACCGTCCGAGGCCGGATCCGGGGCGACGCCGTTGCCGAACGTCCCCTTCGGCAGCAATTCACAGCCAATCCAGGTGACGTCCACATTGCCTTGGGGCGAGGGCGCAAGGCTAAAGACCTCGACGGATTCCCTGCCGCCGTGGTTCACGACATAGAGCCGACTCGTTCCATCGGTCTGCTCTTCCAGCCCTATTCCATGCGGCGATGCAACATTCAGTGAAGGGGGAGCGGGACAGTCGCCGTAAAGCTTCTTATCCAGCTCCACGGCGTGCTTGCGTTCTGGCCAGATTTCGGTCAGCTCGAAAGTCGACTTGCCCATGAGATACAGGTGCCCGGAGCCGCCAGCGTCGTTGCCCGGATCCGCCGACATGCCACTAACGATCAACGATTCCGTCCCGGGCAATTCGATGAGGTCCTCGGGTTTGGAAGGGGCGTCAACCAGTCGTTCATTCCAGCCTTCGGCGACAGAGTCTGTCGGGCTGGCTGAAGTAGTGCCATCCTTTGGCCCGCCCGCCTGACCTGTCGCCGATTCGGCGCATCCGCTGGCCAGCAGGGCAAACAGGGCAATTGAAGAGCCGGCTATGGCTTTCCGTCCAAAATGTGCTCGGATCATGCCGCGGCACCTCTTACTTGAATTTTCATCAGGTCCTCTCGTGCAAGCAAATGGCCACTCATATACAGAGCTGGCCGTCTCTTTCCGTTTATTCGGCCGACCAGGTCGGCGGGCCGAAATGATTCAGCATCACGTGGTCGATGCCGACTCGCCTTGCAAGTGAATCTCCTGTGGTCTCATCAGGGCCGTGCAGATGCCTGCTGAGGCCTTCGTGTTGATTTCACTGGGAAGGTTCATCATTAGGAGGAGACGCTAATGTGATCCGCGAGACATGGCCATATGAATCGAGTAAGTTGCGGCACCCAGATATACCTCTAGCGTATGAGATCGTTGAAATCTCCCTATTGGTCCCAGTCCGCAATCTGCCTCTTCCGAAGCTCGACCGTAGGTCCACCGGCAACAAGATCCCACGGGGAATGTCCCTCGACGACGGAAGTGGTCAGGAAGCACAAAGTCGGAGGCTCTCTCCAGGACGGGTGGGCATCTTATCTGGCCTGCGACAATGTCGAACGCGAAGTCTTGACCGCGCCTCCACTCGCAGGTGGACGACCGTTAACCATCCGGCCATGTCAACGGACTGTAATCAGTGTGCAACTGGATTTCCCCGTCGGGGAAGCTCGACAAACCCAATGAGGAAAGCCCCCGATATGTCCCGCCCCACGGAAGCCACCACTTCGGTGCCGAACCTGCGCCGGGTCCCCTCCGCCGGTGTCGGTCGGCTGTTTAGGTCCGCTGCCCCCAGCGGACTTGAACCCGAAGGCATGCGGGAACTCAATCGCCTCGAGGTGCGGACGGTCGTGGACCTGCGCGAGTCCTTCGAAATTGCCGAACGCCGGGGCTACGTCCCCCACGGCGCCGTGCATGTTTCCGTCCCGCTGTATCTCGGTCCACTGCCCGTGGCCACTGCCATCGAGGATGTCTACTATCGCCTGCTGACCACCCGCGGCACGGAAATCACCAAGGCCGCGGGCGCCATCGCCGCAGGTCTGCCGACCGGCGTGCTGGTGCACTGCGCCGCAGGGAAGGACCGCACTGGCCTGGTGGTGGCCCTGGTCCTTGAAGTCGCGGGCGTCCCGCGACAGATCCTGCTTGACGACTATGCGCGCAGCGCCAGAGACCTGCCGGCGATCTACCGCGAACGCGTGAACCACGAATTGTCCTGTGCGCTGGGAGACAGCTCGGAATTGCAGGCCGCGCTCCACTTGCACCTGGAAAGTCCGGCGGCGGCCCTTGACGCTGCACTGGACATGGTCGAAGCGCGCTTCGGTTCGGCCGCCTGCTACCTACTGGCCCACGGGCTGGATCCGGCCGACCTGACCATTCTGCGCGAGGAGTTGGCGGGACCCGGTGCCGCGGAGGAAGCCGGCCCGGACCTATGAGCGCAACCGGCACCACGTTGGTGCAATTGACGGACACCCACTTATTGACAGGCGGAGCCCTGCTGCACGGGCGGATCGACACCTGGGCGCGCACCGCCGAGGCGCTGGAAGCCGCCGCCCGGTTTGCCCCCGACGCCGTCCTGGTGACAGGCGACATTGCCGACCGCGGTGCGCAGGTCCATGCCCGTGCGGCGAGGTTGTTTGAGCAGGCGGAGAGGGAACTGCAATGCCCGATCATCGTGGTGCCGGGCAACCACGATCCGGCCGGCTCGGTGGGTGCGAGGTTCAATCGAAAGCGCATCGCCAGCGGCCCCAATCCGGCGGACACGGTGCACATGATCGGGGGCTTGCGGATCATTGGGCTGGACACCCACGGGTTCCGCGAGGCTGCCGGCGGACTCAGCCAGCCACAGCTTCGATGGCTGTTGGCCGTGTTGGAGACTCCCGCCCCCGGCGGGACGGTCCTCGCGCTGCACCATCCACCGATTGACTGCCTGATGCCAGCCCTGGCAGGCCGCGGACTGGCCCGCCCCGGGGAACTGGCCGCCGTCCTGGCCGGAAGTGATGTCAGGGCCATCCTCTGCGGGCACTACCATCTGCCCACGTCCGGAAGCCTGGGAACCATTCCGGTGTGGGTTGGACCGGCGGTCTCCTACAACCACAAGCTCTTCGCCACCGACGCTCCGGCCCATGACCAGGACACAAGTTGGTTCAGCGTCATCAAGGTCGGGAGCGGGCAGTTGTCGGCAACCCCGGTCCGGGTGCCACGACCCCTTGCCGTTACCGCGCAGGTGGTGGCGATGCCCGCCCGGCAACCTGCCTTGCTCTGAAGATCCCAGCAAAACCCCTAACACCCACTCGCAAGCCGCACCCCTGGGGGTGCGGCACTTCAAGGAGAAGAAATGAACAAGCGTCTGAGCGCGATTGCCCCGTTGATGTTGATCCCCGTGTTGGGCCTGACCGCCTGCGCCGGCGGAGCCTCCGCCGACGGGGCGGGGGAGGCAGCACCCAAGACCCTCACGGTTTACACCTCCGAGCCGCAAGCCAAGATCGACCAGGTCGTCGAGGCCTTTGAAAAGGCCAACGAAGGTGTAAACGTCGAGGTCTTCCGTGCCGCCACCGGCGAGCTCAAGACCCGCATCGCCACGGAAAAGCAGGCAGGCAAGATCACCGCCGACGTCATCCTGGCGGCCGATGTCCCCACCTTCGAGGCCTATGCTGCCGACGGCGCGCTGGCCTCGCTGGACGTGGAGAACGCCGCCGCGCTGGATCCGAAGTTCGCCGACCCCGATGGCTTCTGGGTGGGCACCCGGATCATCCCCACCATCATTGCCTACAACACCGGCGCCATCACCGAGGCACCCGCCAGCTGGGCCGCGCTCACCGAGGACACCTACAAGGGCAAGATCGCCATGCCAAACCCGGATGTCTCGGGTGCAGCTGCATTCAACACCGCGGTCTGGCTGCAGGAACCGGCACTGGGCAAGTCATGGATGGAATCGCTGGTGGCCAATGAGCCCACGGTCCTTGAAAGCAACGGTCCGGTCGGACAGGCAGTGGCCGCGGGAAGCTCCGACGTAGGCATCGTGGTCGATTACGTGGCGCGCGAACTGGCCGCCAAGGGCTCACCCATTGCAGTGGGCTACCCGAGCGATGGCGTGCCCTACGTGTCGCAGCCCGCCGGTGTCTTTGCCGATTCCGAGAACCAGGAAGTCGCCAACGACTTCGTTGATTTCCTGATTTCCAAGGAAGGCCAGGAGCTGGCGGTGACGCAGTCCTACCTGCCGGTTCGCTCGGATGCAGGTGTCCCTGCCGGTGCTCCGGCACTGAACGAGATCAACCTGCTGGACCCGGACCAGGTCAAGATCGCAGCCGGCCAGTCTGAAGCAGTCGAGTACTTCAACTCCCTGCTGAAGTAATACGCCCATGACGACCCACACCATCGACAAAGCAGCCACGAAGCCGGAACAAGTACACGCCGACGGCGCAACCGCACCGATTCGGAAGCGGCCGACTGGCAAGAAGCTGTTCCGTGGACCCCGCCGGTCCGGGGACGGCCTCGGGGTGCTGCGCACGGTGGTGTGGGTCGCCGTTGCGTTCCTGGTGGGGCTGCCACTTGCGGCATTGGCCGTGCAGGGAATCCAGCCTGCAGCACGGCAAGTCTTCGGGGATCCGGCGGTGGCTACGGCCGCGCTGAACTCGGTGGCCAGCGCCTCCGGCTCGGCACTGCTGGCCACGATCGCCGGCGCGTTTCTCGCCGTGGTGCTCGAACGCAGCAACGTGCCGTCCAAGGGCATGCTGCGCTGGCTGGTCATGCTGCCCTTCTTGATCCCGCCGTTCATTGGCGCCATGGCATGGATGGCACTGCTCGGTGCCAACGGCCCGGTCAACAAGTCCCTGCAGGGGCTGGGCATCGACGCCGAGATGAGCATCTTCGGCGGCTGGGGAGTGGTGTTCCTGCTCGCGGTGCATTCCTACCCCGTGGCCTACCTGGTCATTGCCGCCGCGCTGCGGCGGATCCCCGGGAACCTGGAGGAAGCGGCACGAATCTCCGGGGCGGGAACCGCCCGGGTGCTCGGCACCGTGACGCTTCCGTTGCTGCGCCCCGGGCTGTTTGCTGCCTTCGTGCTCACCCTGGTGGCAAACCTGTCCGACTTCGGCATCCCGGCATTGATCGGGCTTCCCCAGCGCTACACGACCTTGACCACGCTGGTCTATCGCTACCTGGCCTCCAGCACCACCAGCAACCCGCTGCCCGCGGTCTCGGCAATCGGCCTGGTGCTCTTGGCGCTCGCCGTGCTCACCGTACTTGCCCAACGCCGGCTGCCTGCCGGCACGCAATGGGGTTCCGGGGCCACCGGCATGGATTTGGAGTTGGGCCGAGCCCGTCTTCCGCTGGTCATCCTGTTGTGGTCATGGGTGGGGATCATTTGCCTGGTGCCCTTGCTGGCGTTGGCCACCCAAGCGTTGCTGCCGGCCCCGGGTGTCCCGCTGACGTGGGAAAACCTGACCATGGACAACATCGTTCGGGCCTCCACCTCACCCGGTGCGGTGTCCGGGATCGGGAACTCGGTGATGCTGGCCGGGGGAGCGGCGGTGTGCTGCACCGTGCTGGGAATGGGCATTGCGCTGCTGCTGACCCGCGGCAGGCACCGCAGCAACGGGTCACTCGATGTGGCGGCGACCCTGCCCCAGGCCCTGCCGGGTCTGGTGATTGCCGTGGGGTGGTTGCTGATTGCCCCCATGCTGGGAATCTTCAATACCGGTTGGGTGATCCTGGGTGCCTACGTCATGGCATTCACTGCTCTGGTGGTCCAGGCCGTGCGCGCACCGATGGACTCCGTGTCCTCCGCGCTCGAGGAGGCCGCCCGCTCCGCCGGGGCAACTCCGTTGCGTGCCCTGCTGGATGTCACCGCTCGCCTGGCGGGCCCGGCCGCCGTGACCGGCGGGGTCGTGGTGTTGTTGACAGCTGTGCGGGAACTGACCATTTCCATCCTGTTGGTGGCCCCCGGAAGCCAGACCCTGGGCGTGACCATCTTCAACCTGCAACAGTCGGGCGACTACGGCGGAGCCTCCGCCCTTGCCCTGGTGGTTGCCCTGGTGGGAATCCTCGGACTCTCGGCCACTGCCGCGCTGGCCAACCGCCGTGCGGACAAATAAGAATCTCCTGAAAGGAACTTCCCGTGGCAACCATTGAAATGACCAATCTGGGCCATGTCTACGGCGACGGGCATGTGGGCTTGGAAGGGATCGACCTTGACGTTAAGAACGGCGAGTTCCTAGCCTTGCTCGGCCCCTCCGGCTCGGGCAAGACGACACTCCTTCGGACCATCGCCGGTTTCATCCGTCCGACCGCCGGAAATCTTGCGATCGGCGGAAGCCCCATGGCCGGGGACGGAGTGTGGGTGCCTCCCGAGAAGCGTGCACTGGGCATGGTCTTTCAGGACCACGCTATTTGGCCGCACCTGAGCGTTGCGGGCAACGTCGGCTATCCGCTGAAACTGGAAGGCGTTCCGCGGCCGCAGCTGGCCAAGAGGGTGGACGCCGTGTTGGAGCAGGTAGGTCTTGCCGAATATGCCAACCGGAAACCAGCGGCGCTCTCCGGTGGCCAACGCCAGCGCGTGGCACTGGCCCGGGCGATCGTGGCCAAGCCACAGGCGCTGCTGCTGGACGAAGCGCTTTCCGCACTCGACGAGCCCCTGCGAGCCCGGCTCCGGCTGGAACTGCGAGAGCTGACCCGCGAGGAAGGGCTGACAGCGGTGCACGTGACGCACGACCGCGCCGAGGCGCTTGGGCTTGCCGACCGGGTGGCCGTGCTGAACCAGGGAAAAATCCAACAGATCGGGACACCCAGGGAATTGCTGCAAACACCGGCAAACGCCTTTGTCGCATCCTTCGTCTCGGATGCAACGCTGTTCCCCGGCACCCTGGTGGACGGGAACTTCCATGCGGACCATCCCGGCTTCCGGCTGCCGGTCCAACACGGTTTGTCCCGGGATGGGAAGACCCAAATGATCGGTGTTCGGCCAGCGGCCGGGACGCGGTCGAGGCGAGCCGTGGCCGCGGTGGCGCCGACTGCCATTCGGCTGGACCCCGAGGACAAGCAAACCAGGGCGGAAGCCCGGACCGGAGCAACGCTGGCCCGAGTCACTTCCGCGCTGTACGGGCGGCATGGATATGAAACGAGCCTGGATTGGGCAGGCACCCGGCTGCGCGTGCTGGTCCACGGATGGGTTCCGAAGGAGGGCGAGTTGGTCCGCCCGGTGATCGAGCAGGCACATGTGTTCTGCGACGAGGTGGACACCGCCGGAGAGCATGCGGCCTGAGTGGACTGGATTGTTTCGAGGCGTGCAGGAACGGTGAACAACTCGGCGGCCGATCGCCGGCTACCAACTCCTCCAAGAGAAGCTGGCCGCGCCCATGGCCATGTTCTGCGAAGCGCGTGACAAGAATCGCGAAGGAGTGAGAGCACGAGACTCCGTGCTGTCACTCCTTCGCGATTGATTCAGGCATCATCCGCTCCCCGCGGACAGAGGCAAGTGCGAACTCGGAATCCCCGGTGCCTGTCCATGACCACGGCCCGCGCGGAGGTTTAGGGGCGCTTGTCCAAGCGCTTGCGCGCTTCTTCCCGCGCGCGTTCGATCTTGTCCAGGTGCTTGCCCTTGGTGGCTTTTCCAGCCAGGACCGCTGCCTTGTCGACCACCTGGCCACCGGCCTGCCTGACCTTGGGGTTTTTCGCTGCTTCCATAAGGATCTTGCTGAATTTACTGAAACCTGCCACGGCGTTTCCCACCTTCTGTCATCGGAATCATGCGGTCGAAATTAATGATCGCATGTCTATCCAACGGATGGGGGTGCCGGATCATCCCCGGTGCCGAGGTCAACGGCCGCCGTTTCCCGCGACGATCTGATTTCGAGCATGGGCGCATCTCCGAAGCGGGTCACTTCCACGGACGCTCGCGGCGGCAGCGGGTGGTCGGTCAGGAACCTGGGCGGGTTCGGGGCCTCGGGACTCACTTGGCTTGCCATTCGCGGGCGTGCTTGATGACTGCCTTCGCATCGGAGCCGTTGAACTTGCCGATCAGGTCGTAGTTGAACATCTTCTCCACGGAAGTACCGACGGCTCAGGAACCGTGTTCCACCTCACCTGGTGGGCCCGGAAGGAATAGCGTTGCCCCGGGGCAGGTTGCACCAAGCAACCCACCCCAACGTTTGGAGTACTGCCCCATGGACCTGTTTTCCCCGCTCACCCTCGGAGAGCTCGAACTTCCCAACCGACTCGTCATGGCGCCGCTGACCCGCTCCCGTTCCCGCGTGGACGGCGTGCCGAACGACGACGTAGTCGAGTACTACCGCCAGCGCGCCTCGATGGGACTGATCGTGTCCGAAGGTGTGTACCCCAGCGCCACCGGCCAGGGGTTCGTCCGCCAGCCGGGCCTGGCCAGCGAGGAACAGATTGCCGGATGGAAGCGCGTGACCGACGCGGTCCACGCCGAGGGCGGCCTCATCGTCGCCCAGGTGATGCACGCCGGCCGGGTCACGCACCCCGAGACCACCGGGCAGGACCAGGTCGTCGCCCCGAGCGCCATTGCGGTGGAGGGGCTGACCCGGACCTACACCGGCAAGCATGCCTACCCCGTCCCGCATGCCCTGGAGACCGGCGAGCTGCCCGGAATCATCGAGGAGTTCGTGACCGGATCCCGCAATGCGATGGCCGCGGGCTTCGACGGCGTGGAACTGCACGGCGCCAACGGCTACCTGCTGCACGAGTTCCTGGCCCCTAGCTCCAACACCCGTACCGACGCCTACGGTGGATCCCCGGAAAACCGGGCGCGCTTCGTTATCGAGGTCGTCACCGCCGTGGCCAAGGCCATCGGTGCGGGCCGGACAGGCCTGCGCATTTCCCCCGAGCACAACGTCCAGGGTGCGGTGGAGAGCGATCCGGTGGACACCGCGGCTACCTATGCCGCGCTCATCGACGGGATCGCACCCCTGGGCCTGGCCGCCCTGAGCGTCCTGCATGCCGATCCCTCCGGCGAACTGGTCCAGGACCTGCGCTCACGGTTCAATGGACCCGTCCTGCTGAACACCGGGTTCCAGACCGTCACCACCTACGACGACGCGGCCGCGGTGGCCGCCAACGGCTGGGGCGACGCCGTGGTGGTCGGCCGCCCGGCGATCGCCAACCCCGACCTGGTGCGCCGCTGGCAGGAAGGCCTGCCGCTGAACGAGCCCGATTCCTCCACCTTCTACACCGAGGGTGCCGCCGGCTACACCGACTACCCGTTCTGGGAGAACTAAGCCGGCGGTTCATAAGTGCGCGGGGTTCCCCGCCGATTGACGTGAGGACTTGGCGCCTGCGCAAAAATGTGTGGGGTGGACGAACCGAAGTTCGTCCACCCCACACGTATTTCTTGGGTTTCCGTTAGGCCGCGTCCACCAAGGACCCGTCATTGAGATCTTTGCCCCGTGTTTCGGGGGAAGCAATTGCTGCGACGAGCACAAAGGCGCAAAGCACCATCAGGTAGATGTCGAAGATCCGTGGATTGCCTTGCGAGTAGAGCCACGTCTGCAGATACGGAGCCGTGCCACCCGCCAAGGCCCCGGCGATGGAGTACGGCAGGCCCATCCCCACGGCCCGCACGTGCGTGGGGAACTGCTCCGGGAAGGTTGCCGGCATGATCGCCGTTGGTGCCGAAATCAGCACCATGCCGATGCCCATGTAGAAGGCCAGGCGCCACACTTCCGGACCGCCGTTGAGCACCAGCGTCAGCGGAATGATGAGCACGATGGCGCCGACTGCGAAGAAGTACCAATTGAACTTGCGTCCCACCCGGTCCGAGAGCCAGCCCCAGAACACCAGGCAGGCCATGAAGAACACGTTGGCGCCTGTGCTGATCCACAGCACCTGCGTCGGATCCATCTTGAGCGGGCCCATGGCAAAGGCGGGTGCCATGATCGACCAGACGTAGAACATGACGGTTCCGCCGGCGGCCAGGCCAACGATGCGCAGGCAAGCGCGACGGTGGCGCCAAATCTCGCGACCCAGGCCGCGCGTGCGTGGAATGGCCAGACCCGCGGCCCTGGCTGCCGCGGCGGCTTCGACCTTGGCACGAAACATCGGCGTTTCATCCAGCTTGCGGCGAAGGTACAGGGCATAAACACCTAGCAATCCACCGAGGATGAACGGTACGCGCCAGGCCCACTCGCGCACGGCATCGGTACCCAGCGTCGAGGAAAGGATCGCTCCGAGCAAAGTTGCGGCGATGACGCCGAGGGTGACGAAGACGAAGACGGAGGAAGACCACAAGCCGCGCGATTTACGCGGGGCCATTTCCGTCACGTAGGTGAAGGACGAGACCACTTCTCCGCCGTGTCCGAGTCCCTGCAACATGCGTCCAAGGAGCAAGAAGACCGCCGCGGCCGCACCGATCATTTGGTAGTTGGGGGAGATGCCGATGAGCAGGCTTCCCCCGGCCGTGATCAGCATTGACACCGACATGGCTTGGCGGCGTCCATATTTGTCGGCGAACCAACCGAAGAACAACCCGCCCAGAGGTCTCATGAAGAAGCCGGCGCCAAAGATGGCGAGGGTCCCCAGCAGAGCGGTGACGGGGTCCTTGGCGTGAAAGAACTGTCCGGCGAAGTACGCGGCAAATATGGAATACGCCGTCCAGTCGTACCATTCGAGGGCATTTCCCACGCCCACGCCCAGGATGATCTTGCGCTTTTCCTTGCGGTCCATGGCTGAACCGGGCAAGGCCGTTAATGCCGTGGCAGTTGTTGAATCACTCATGATGTAAACCTTTGCGAGTAGGTGTCGAAGGAGAACTTTGGAGTCCGTGGAAAGGCCACGACCTTTTTATAGGCGCCGCCTGGGTGGGGCATGGCTCACCCCGAATCTGGTGCATTTTTGGCCCTTGGGCCGTTATCGAATTCTGGCGGTCGTCATGTGAATGCCAGATCTTGGCAGGGGTCCTGCTATGCGGCGAGTTGCCGAAAGGCGGAGTCGTGGAATACCAAGGGGCTGGTGGTCTTGTCGGCGTGTAGGGCGTGGATCTCCAGCAGCACGACGTCGTGGTCCCCAGCGGGATGTTCGTCGAAGATGCTGCATTCAAACCACAGTGAAGCATGGGGCAACAGCAGGGCGCCGGACTCCAAGCGGTGAACCTCCACGTCGGCGAATCTGGCGTTCTTGTCGCGGTTGGCCAGTTGCCGGCAAAGGGCGCCCTGGTCCTGCCCCAAGATGGAAACGCCCACGCGTCTCGCCTGTCGCAGGATGGGCCACGTCCCGGAGGACTTCTGTACTGCGAACATCACGAGGGCCGGCTCTAGTGAGACTCCAACGGTGAACGACGAAGCGACGAGTGCGTGGGCAGCCCCATCGACCTCGGCCGTCATCGCGGCAACCCCGGAGGGGAAATGGGCAAAGGTCTCGCGAAGGACCTGCGAGTCCAGGGTCTGGGGTGTCAAGATCATTTTCTGCTCCTTGGCTGGTTCTTCCGCCGGCGCAGGAGTCCGGTGGAACTTCCTGTGAGCAGTAGCTTGCCAGAGGAAGACGATCCTGTATAGCCCTTTTTGAACGCTCGTCTAGATTTCGGCAATATGACGCGTCTCACAAATGCGTATTGCGCATTCGTGGCGACCGTAGTAGCTTCGGTCATATCGTTCGGCGCCAGTGCGCCAGCCACCATGAAGGAGCAAAAGATGACACAACTTACCCAGCAGCAGACCAGTCGCCTGAGCGTTGTCAGGCAATCCGAGCGGGAAAACCTGTGGTTTCTGGGCGACTTGATCCAGCCGATCATTACCAGCGAAATGACAGACGGCCGATTCATGATGGCACTGACCCACTCAAAGCTTGCCTCGGAGCCGCCGCTGCATGAACACGTCGGCGAGGACGAGATCTTTTACATCCTTGAGGGAACCGTGACATTTTGGGCCGCCGAAGCCGATGGGCTGACACTGGGCCCCGGCGACTGCATCCTGATGCCCAAGGATGTCCCGCATACCTTCCAGGCGAGCCCCGACATCGAAGCCAAGTGGTTGGTCATGTCGGCACCCGGGGGACTGGAGAAGTTCTTCCGTGCCGTCGCCATTCCGGCGGAGTACGCTGGCCCGCAGCGGGACTGGGAAATGGACGAGGAAACCGAACAGCGACTCCAGAATGCTTGCGACGACTTCAATATCACCCTCCTGGCCGAGCCGGGCGTGGTGACGGGAACGGGCATCTAATGGGACAGACGTCCGACGGGCAACTGGTTGTAGTGCGGAAGTTCTGGGATGCCCAGGCCGTTGGAGACGAGCAGTCAGCACGCTCGGTGCTGGCCGAGGACCTCGAGTGGACTGTAGTAGGTCAGCACTCCCAACTGGCACGAACGTATCGAGGGGTGGATGAATTCTTCGATGAATTGATCGGAACACTTGCGGCGACATTCGTGCCGGGCAGCGCGGTCATGGAGATCCGGGGCATGTACCTCGATGTCGGTCAGTCCGTGGTGGTCACGCATCTGCGGGAGACCGCAAGCACCCGTGACGGACTGTTGTTCGACAACGACATCGTCACCATCATGACCGTCGCAGGCGGCCGGATCGCCAAATGCCAGGAATTCATGGATCTCCACGAGGTCCGCCGGGCGTTCGGCGAGGAAATCCGAAACGCACCCATTGCAACATTCAACGTACAAGGTTAGGCAGAGCAATGATCGAAGTAGCAGAAAACCTTTCAAGCGAAACCGCCCGACCGGTCGCGATCTGCGCGCCCCCGTCGGAGATCACCGCGGACATGGTTAAGCGTGTTCACGAGATCGGCCCGTTGCTGCGCAGGAATGCGGTGGACGCCGATGCACAGAGGGTGATGTCCGACGAATCAATCGAGGCCCTGGACTCCATTGGAGCCATGCGCATCTCGGCGATGCAACGCTATGGAGGGTATGAAGGCGGCGCCTCGATGCTTCTTGAGGTGGCTCGAACCATCGGCTTCTACGACCCGGCCGCCGCCTGGTGCACCGTGATTTCCAATGGTTCGGTCATGCTCGCCAACCGCTATTCCGACGAGGTGCTCGACGAAGTGTTCGCCGGCGGTCCGGTGCGCATGGCCTCGATCTTCGCCAGCCCCCAGGGAACCGCGACTCCCGAGGCCGGGGGCTGGCGGGTCAGCGGCGAATGGCCATTTGCGTCGAATTCCTCGCACTCCGAGTGGGCCATTGGCATTCTCTTCATCGAAGACGGCACCACCGAAACTCCACAGATTGGGTTTGCGCTCATGCGCCGCGGGGAATACGAGGTCAGGGACACCTGGCACACCATTGGCATGCGGGGATCCGGGTCCAACACCATGCACACCAAGGACCTCTGGGTGCCGCAGGGCAGGGTCATCACCTTTACCCAGCTGATGGGCGATGCAAACGAAAGGGACCCCCGGGCCACGTTTGCCCGGCGACTCACCCCGCACCTGACCATGTCGACCACCATTCAGGCGGCCTCGCTGGGAGCTGCGCAGGCTGCACTTGACCACGTGACCGAGAAAGCCCAAAACCGGGGCATTACCTACACCCACTACAAGCGCCAAATCGACTCGGGTGCCTTCGTCCAGAACCTGGGACAGGCCAGCATGAAGATCGACTCGGCACTGTTGTTGCTCCAGCGTTCTGCTGCCGAAATTGATGAAGCAGCGGCAGGAACCGCTCCCATGCCCTTGGCAAACCGCGCCAGACACCGGGGCGGCATCGGGCACGCGGGACATGAGTTGGTGGATGCAGTCAATGACCTGTGCTGGCTTCACGGCACCGCTGCCTTTGCCGAGAACAGCCTGCTGGGACGGATGTGGCGGGATATTAATACGGGCACTCGACATGCCTCGATCACCGCCCACATGGGATATGAACTCCACGGCAACGGGCTGACCGATACCGTCTACATCTCCACCAAGCTCTAGGCCGGGGCAAGGATGGGAACCTCGACGTCGCCAAGAATCGACGGTTTGAAGTCGAAGATCGACCAAGCCGGCATACGTGCGGTGCTTGGAATCCGCTATGCGCAGCTCTCCAATGGAGAGCGGTTTTCGGCCCCGGTGGCAGTGCATGGACAACTGGAAGTCCAAAGACTGGCGGAGGTTCCCGTCTTTCCCCAGCTCCCCAGTCGCCTGGCCAGTGTCATGGGCACGGGCAGGGATAACCCGCAAACCGAGGACTCCTTCTTCCTGAATGTTTGGGCACCCGAGGGTGCCGTTGGATTGCCCGTCCTGGTCTTCGTCCATGGCGGTGCCTGGACGAGCGGCGGAGGATCCAACGAGTGGTATGACGGGTCGGCGCTTTCGGCCGAGAACATGGTGGTCGTTACCTTAAACTACCGCATCGGTCCCGTGGCCCATCTGGCGGCACCCGGGGCTCTGGACCTCCCGCTGCAGGATTTGGCATTGGCCCTTCAATGGGTCAGCGAAAACATCGGCGCCTTTGGCGGAGATCCTGACGAAGTCACCCTGGCCGGCCAATCTGCGGGGGCTTGGTATGTACATCTGCTCAGCATGGATCCGGGTGCGAAGGGACTTATGCGCCGTGTTGCCTTGCTGAGCATGGCGACGCGTGAGCCGTGGAGCAGGGGAAAGCTGGAGACTGTGAGGGATGCCGCCGCCAACCGATTGCATCCCCGGAGCCTTGAAAATGCCGAGGTGGGGGACTTGCTCAAAGCGGGCGTCGGCGCGCTGCAGGAAACAGCCGAACGCCGCGGACTGGGCCACGCGCCATCCGGTTATCTGCCAGGCCTTGCCGAAAACATCCCGGAGGATTTCCTGCGAACCGAATGGTGTGCACAGAACGTCCACGTGAACGACGTCCTGCTAAGTTTTACGGCCCAGGAAACGGGGACGTTCTTCTGCGAAGCATCGGAGGAAAGGTCGGTGACCCATGAAGCCGTCGACGCGTGGGTGGCAACCTTGGATGAAGCGGATCTCCCGCCGGACATGGACCTTCGATGCCGATCCCTGGAACCGTACGATCGGATCGTACACATCTCGTCATGGGTTCAATTCCAGCGTTTTCCGACAGAGCTGGACAACGCGTACAGCGAACGTGGGTTGAATTCCCATCTCGTGCGCCTTGCGATGCGGAGTCTGCAACCCGGAGTCTTAAGCGGTCATTGCCTCGACCTGCCATATTGGTTTGGGACCCCTAACGCGTGGGCGGATGCGCCGATGCTTCAAGGCGTTGACCCCGAGGAATTCGCTATCGAGTCCCTACGATTGCGCCGACTTTTGGCGCGTTTTGTGCAGGGCCACCGGAGTGCGTAGTGCCGTGGATGATGCGTTGGGCGTGCCATCCGGCCAACGGGCTCAGCAGGGCTCGCAAATCAAGGAATAGGTAGCGGGCAGCTCCTCCTTTCCACGAATTGGGAAGGGCTTCCAGGGGAAGCCCCGGATCGAGGTACGGAAGGGTCCGCCAGTCGGTCACCATGCGGATATAGTCGACGAAGGCTTCCCGGGAGCCTTCCTCCGTTTGCTGGGCGTGTTTGCCCCACCGGGCGAGCAGCGGCGAATACTTGTCTATGAATTCCTGGTAGTGCGCCTCCAAGGTGTCCAGATCCCACCACTGGGCGACCTTGGCGCGAAGTTCTTCCGGGCCACCATGGTTGGCGTGGAAAAAATCGACAAATTGCAACAGGTCATTGTCTTGGAGGTATTCGAGGGCCTCGTCATAGACGTGCCCGGGTGCAACACAGAGTCCCGCGCTGACGGTGCCGAATCCCATGCGAGAGAGTCCGCTGCGGATTTTGTGTCGCTGGCCGCGTTGGGTTTCCGGGACCGAAAAGGAAACCAACAACCAAGGATCGGACGCGCGGGCAGGGTGGGGTGAAAAGATTCGTTCGTCTCCGACGCGCATGTGTTCTTCGAGCTCGGCCGAAAGTGCATAGCCGGCCTCGCCATTAATGCGTTCGCTGGTGAGCACTTCCCGCTTCTTGAGCCGGGAAATGGATGATCGAACGCTGGCTGGCTCGGCGCCCAGGTCCTGGAGAAGGTGCACAATTGCGGCCACCGCTATCGGCACGCCGGCAGGACGGGCATACAGCCCAAACACCGTCAGGATATGGCGATGGTGGGCGGCTTGCCCGCTTTCCCCGGTCAGACGGCCGGCGATGATTTCTTCAATTGCACGCATGCACTGAGCGTATCAACCAGGAGGCTACCAAGAGACGAGCGCCTTCGAGATGAACCCACCATCTCTGGACCAGCAAGCTGGAATTTTTGCTCGGTAGCGGCTGTCGGGGTCGGCACGATCACCACGGTTGAAGAGACGGAAGCAGCCATTGCCGGAGGTGCGGGCTTCATTGTCACCCTGATCACCGACACCGACACCGGCATCGTTGCCGCCGCGGTAGCGGCGGGCATCCCGGTCTACCCGGGCGGCATGACCCCCACCGAGCTGTTCGCCGGCTGGAAAGCCGGGGCCACCGCGGTGAAGATCTCCCCTGCATCCCAGGTGGGCCAGGGGTTCCTCAATGACCTGCGCGGTCTCTTCCCGAACATCCAGGCAGTCCCCTCGGGAGGCGTCGGCGTTGCCGAGGCAGTTGAATGGATTCGCGCCGGCGCGCTTGCTGTCAGCGTCGGCTGCCCGCTCCTTGGAGACGCATTCAAGGGCGTGGCCGATTCCGTAGGTGTTGACGAGACTTTCAATATCCTGCAAGGGGCAGGTCCGGGATCGCTCGGCCATGACGTGAGCGTGGAGGCGGCCGGAGCCGCAGCGAGCTTGCAGACGGTGCTGGATGCGACCCGTCGTGGCGGAACAGTTGTGCAGCGGGAGATCCTGCCCAAAGACAAGGTTTCGATCTCGCTTTCGGAGCTGGGCCTGCGCGAGCTGACCGTCTTCGGTTCGCAGCTCTTCGAGACCGAGCTGGACGAGGCGGTGGAGCTGCTGGCCGGTCACCCGTTCCTAGCGCAAATCATCAGCCACGACTTCCCACTCCACGAGGCGGAGGCAGCCTTCGCCATGGCTTTGGACTCTGCCGCGTCCTCGAAAGTGGTGATCAAGGTAGGCGCACTCGAGGCCTGAAAGCGGCCGGGGTGCGCCTCGTTCGCACAGGCGCATCCAGGCTGCCAATCATCCCTGTAACGACGGGGCTTTCTGAAACAAAACGCCTAACGACGGAGATGCCATATCACAGCGACGTATCCAGCGGATTCTGCCATAGGACTATTTCGAGATTTCATATGTGCGGTTATCGGCGGTTGAAGGGCGAAACCTCCGTAACCGGCCGTTCACAATCTGACGAAAATCATGGTTCGGTCAGTTCCTGTTCAGGCCGAAGGCGCGTGTCATCAGTGCCTCCTTGTAGTGGGACTCGGCGGTGTTCACCTCCGAGGAGGGCGTGCTGGGCCCGAACACGCGCAGGAGACTGAATACGAAGTGCCGGGCATGGTCCGTCTTCGTCCCTGCTGCTTCCCCGTCGGCGCTGTGGTGAGCGAGCTCGCGCAGGGCGACGTTCCCGCCGTGGCCGTCGCGCGCGTAGGCCGTCCATCGGCCAAGGATGCGTTCGGCGCCGTCGGCCTTGCCAACGTACTGCTTGCCGTTGGTGGAGTCCGTGATGAGGTAGATCCCCTGGACCTCGGACAGGGCGGCGCGCCAGTCGGCGTAGCGCGGGTCCTCCACCATGTCGCGCAGTTGGTGGTACGGGAGCAGCACGCCGTCGAACCCCGGGAAGGGCACCTTGTCCCGGTCCGCGATCTCCAGCACGGGCATGCGTGCGGCACTGGCGGAGGCGGCGCTGCGGTGCCAGCTGCGGGGGTTGTCCCATTCGACCACGAGCCGGTCATACAGGGGCGCCAGGAAATCCGTCGGGCGCAGGTCGAAGCACCGGCGCGTCTCGGTGCGCTCCGCGGCCACTTCGCCGTGATTCTCGAAGGTGCCCCAGAGGCGGGAGCGCCGCTGGCCGTCGGCGACGAGGATCACCCAGTACCGGGCAGGGTCCGCGGGGAAGCGGCGGGGCGAGACGAGTTGTTCCCTGGTGTAGGCAAGGACCCGCTCCTGCGTCAGGTCCTGGGGCCCGCGCAGGGCCAAGGGGTCGCTGGGCTTGAAGGCGTGCCGGATGAGATGCATGTCCGCCGACCGGACCCCCGGCCCGTGGTCTGCCCCCATGCCGGTGAGCACATGGCCCAGGGTGAGGGATGCGAGGGAAGCCGCCCGGGCAGGGACCGCCGCCTCAGCAAGCACGTCGAGAACAACGGATGGGGGAGCAGACATGAAAACCACCCTATGCCACAGGCCCAGGCGTTTTCCCCCACCGCGATTGCTGGACCCACTGGTCACCTCCACGTTGACATGACGTCCGACAGCAGCGCAATCTTCCCCCATGGGTAGTCGACGCCACAGCTGCGCCCCAGGACCCTTACGTCCTAGCGGTCGTTGCAACTCCCAAAAATTGGGGTGTTGCAACTGACCGGTGGAACTTCTGCAATCCTCGGGCCATCTTGCCCCGGGACCGGCCGGACCTTCTAATCGTTCACCAAGGCATCCAGTTGCGCCCGTTTCCTGGCACGGTCCTGCAACCCGGCCGCCAGAAGAACCTGGACGATTTTCTCCGGGCCTTCCATCTCCAATAGCGCGTTGATGGCTTTTTGGTGGCCTTCCCCCGCGGTGTAGATGATCTCGTCGATGGCCTCAGGCAAGGTGGGGGAGGAACCGAAGTCGATGGGCCCGTTGGCGATGGCCTCGCGTTGCAGCTGCTCATGGGATTCGGCATGGCGCATGATCGATTCGACCGCGTTGATCTGGTCCTCGTCGCTGATGCCGGTACCCTCGAAGATCTTGTTGATCTGCTCGATCAAGTCCTCGAACGTGCCCAGGGACTTCTCCCGCACCACCCCTGAACCGGCGGCCGTGAGTCCCTTGAGGCCCTTGCCTTCCCCGTCCACGAGTTTGAGGTCCTGGGCTTCCTGCTTCTTCAGCGCATAGTGGGTGAGTACCACGTCGGTGAGGTCCAGGGAATTGCCTGTGGCCGTGGTTTGCAGGGCCTTGGCCAGCAGCTTGAGGTAGATGGCGAGCTTCTCGATGCGGGTGTTGCCGTAGTCGATGATCTGTGAGAAGAAGTCATAGGCCTTGTTGAAGGACCCTGCGGTCTTGCGGAACTCCTCGAGCTGCTCGAGCTCCAAGGTATTGGCAGTCAGCTTGGCCTGCTTGTGCCGGTCGTGGAAGACGTCGATGGCCGGCTGCAGGTGCGAATACAGGCCGTTGTGGTTGCGCTGGGCCACCCATTTGGCCGCGACCAGGTCCACGTCCTTGTCGTTGTAGATCCCCATCGCATCCAGCTTCATGATCATGTTGTGGATGATGTCCGGGTTGGATTCCTGCTGGATGGAAGCTTCAGCGTAGTAGTCCTTGAACGCCTGCAGGATGGTGCCGGGGTCGTTGGCGAAGTCCAGGACGTAGGTTTTGTCCTTGCCGGGGATCACCCGGTTGAGCCGGGACAGGGTCTGCACCGCGGCGATGCCGGAGAGCTTCTTGTCCACATACATGCCCACCAGCAGGGGCTGGTCGAACCCGGTCTGGAACTTGTTGGCCACCAGCATGATCTGGTACTCGTCCGTGCCGAACGCCTTGGCCATGTTCCGGCCCTTGAGCTCGGGGTTCATGGTGTGCTCGGTGAACCCCTCGGGCCCGGACGCCGTGTCGGTGACCTCACCGGAGAAGGCGACCAATGCCGCCACCTCCGTGTCGTAGCCCTTGAGCTGCAGGTACTGGTCGATGGCGAGTTTGTAGCGAACCGCTTCCTTGCGCGAAGAGGTCACGACCATGGCCTTGGCCCGTCCGGCCAGGTGGTGGGCGACGTTGACGCGGAAGTGTTCCACGATGATCGCGACCTTCTGGGCAATGTTGTGCGGGTGCAACCGCACCCACTGCATCAGCGCCTTGGCGCCTTGGTCGCGGTCCACCTCTACCTCTGCGGCATTCCGGTCGGCCTGGGCGATGCGGGCGGCCATCGTGTACGTGGTGTAATTCTGCAGCACATCGAGGATGAAGCCTTCCTCGATGGCCTGCTTCATCGAATACAGGTCAAAGACCTGCGGCTTCCCGTTCGCGTCCGGGCGGCCGAACAGCTCAATGGTCTTCCCCTTCGGGGTGGCGGTGAAGGCGAAGAAGGACAGGTTCATGGTGGCCCCGGCGCGGGCCGCCATCTCGGCGGCGAGCACATCCTCGGTGCTGATGTCTTCGCCTTCCTCCAACCCGATACTGGTGAGGACCTTCTTGAGCGACTTGGCGGCATCCCCGGACTGGGAGGAGTGGGCCTCGTCGGCGATGACAGCATAGTTGCGCCCCGCCAGGCCCTTGTTCACCCGGATCTCCTCCATGGCGTGCGGGAAGGTCTGCAAGGTGACACCGATGATCTGCCGGCCCTTGAGCAGTGCCTCGGCCAGTTGCTTGGACTTGGACCCCTCGGAGCCGTGGGTGATCGGGGCGAACACCCCGGCGACTGTCTCCAGCTGCTCGATGGCCTTTTGCAGCTGCCCGTCCAGGACGGTGCGGTCGGAAATGACGATTACCCCGTCAAAGAGCTTGGACCCGTCCGCGCGGTGCAGGGAGGAAAGCCGGTAGGCGGTCCACGCGATCGAGTCGGTCTTCCCAGACCCTGCCGAATGCTGGATCAGGTAGTTGTGTCCCGGACCTTCGGCCAGGGCGGTGTTGGTGAGGGCGTTGACGGCGCGCCACTGGTGGTAGCGCGGAAACCGGGTCGAGGCCTTGAAGGACTTCTTCCCGGTGATCGGGTGGGAGTCTTCCTCGAAGCGGTAGTGGATGAACTTCCCCAGCACCGTCAGCCACGCCTCGGGCTCCAGCAGCTCTTCCCAGAAATACGCTGTCGGGGAGGTTCCCTCCCGGTTGGCGTTGCCGGCCCCGTTGTTCTTGCCCGCGTTGAACGGAAGGAACCGGGTGGACGGTCCTTCCAGCTTGGTGGTCATGTGCACTTCCTGGTTGGACACGACGAAGTGCACCAGCGCGCCGCGGCCGTGCGTCAGCAGTGGTTCGCCCTTGGGGTTGCGGTCCTGCTTGTACTGCTTCAGCGCCGCTTCTGCGTCCTGCGTCAGGTCCGTCTTCAGCTCGACCGTGGCCACCGGGATCCCGTTGAGGAAGAACACCAGGTCCAGGGACTTGTTGCCGGTCTTGGAGTAGTGGACCTGGCGCATCACCCGCAACCGGTTGAACCCATAGCGCGTCACCGTGGCAGGGTTGAGCCCGTCGGCGGGCTTGGGTTGGAACATCCGCAACGTCGCCGGGGTCACCCCGAGCGGCTTCTTGATCGCGTTCAGTGTCCCACCGCCATTGAACGGGTCCATGCCCATGACCGAGGCGATCCGGTCCAGCACCCGGAGCTTGGCCTTGACCAGCATCGTCGGATTCAACTCCGGTTTCAAAACCTTCGTCAGCTCCTCGGGTGCGGCGTCCTGAAGCCACCCGAACACGTCCTCCGGGAAGAGCGCCCGTTCCCGGTCGTAGCCCTCATCGCTGGGGGAGTAGAGCCACCCGTGGGCGGCCAAATGCTCACAGATGCTGTTCTCGAACTCGATCTCATTATGCAACGCCAACAGACTCAGCCTCCACTTTGTTGGTTGCCTGGACGCTGGTGCTGCGGACGTCGATCTTCCCCGTCACCGCGGCGCTGATCACAGCGGCACGACGCTCCTTCGATAACGCAATAGACGCACGCGCATCCGCAATGGCTTCATCAATCTCGGAAATTTCTCGGTTCAAATACCCGATTATTCGTTGCTGCTGATCTTTACGGGGAACAACGATCGGGATGGACTTGATATCCGGAATCGGCAAATTCTTGACGGTTGATCCGTTTGCTTCAATATCGATGTATCTGCGGACATGTGGCATGTAGATGTTCCATAATAGGAATCGTGAATCCAGCAATTCAGAAGAGGGCTTCAGCAGCACCATACGTTGACCAAGTGCGTAGTGACCAAGGTTATCTACCAATGCGGCTTCACCCGCCGGTGCCTCACGCGTAAAGAACACGTCCCCTGCTTCTGGAGTGCCTTTTGCCGTCCTCTCTCGGAAAGTGGGTTCATCGATTGTTAGCCCCTTTTCCGGGAAGAGTTCACCGTCCCTGATGCAGCTGGTTCGGATACTAATAAACTTTCCTTCATCACTTTTTTCCGGTGTGGAGTGAAGGCAATCGATGACAGCACTCGTGACGTGGCTAAGCCGCTGGACACTCCATCCCTCTGGCACATCGCCGAGCCAATCCACCCCGCTGTCCTTCATCGGCGCATTAGGGTCAAGGCCTTTGGTGACGGCTTGGGTGATGGTCGTTGTACGTCGCTCAGCCAGAAGCGCGATGAGTTCTTCCTGGTCAGCGATGAATGCATCAATCTCAGCCGTCTCGCGATCCAAGTAGTCGACGATTGCGTATTGTTCGTGCTGTGGAGGGAATGGGACGATCACATTTTTAGCGTCAGCCCAGCGAAAATCTGTCGAGCGTTCTCGGATTCCTTTCGACAGGGACTCGATATAGCCAGTGAGGGCTAAATGCCGTAAAGCTAGTGCGAAGAAACGGGCGTTGACTCCGGGCTTGGGTCTACATACGTTGTAGACCGGTGTTGATTTTCCCCGAGAGTCAGAGACGCCGATTGCTCCAGCAAAGGCGTCCATTGCGTGAATTACGAGATCACCCGATTCGATGCCTTGGTAGCCGATCTGTTTGTCGCCCTCTGTGTACCCTCCGAGGCGACGATTCTTCCGAAGGGTTACTTCACCATCGCGAAAAGCGGTAACAATATCCATGTCCGATGCGATGGGTCGTTTTTGCAGGTCGAATCCAAACTTTAATCGCCGGGCTTCCCAGCCCGTAGGAAGGGCCCCTAGCCAATCAAAACCGCTGTCTTTGTACTCGGGGTATGGCTTTGGACTCATGCCTTGACCTGCTCGAGGCGTGCGCGGATACGTCCCAAGACCGCGTCGAGGTCTGCGTCGATCTCCTCGAGTATCCGTGGTGGGGTGTATTGGTAGAAGTGTCGGGTGAAGGGGATTTCGCAGCCGTCCCTAGTTTTGTCTTCGTCGATCCATGCGTCGGGGACGAAGGGTTTGACTTCGCGGTTGAAGTAGGCGTGAATGTCTTCGTTCCAAGGAACATTTTCGGTGTCGCGCAGATCGGCGTCAACCTCGATGTTGCCCTTGGCACCGGTGCAGACGTCCGCGGTGTCGTCGCGTTTGGAGAGCCCGGAGATAAGTGACTTCAGCTGGGGTGCGGATAGTTCGGTGCCGGTCGCCTTGAGCTGTTTCTTCAGGGCCTTGGTGAATTCGTCCCGGTTCTTCCACAGCAAGGTGACGTTCATGGACTCCAGCGCGGTGGGCAAGCTGGCCAGGGTCTCGGGGGTGAGCTTGCCGAAGGCCTTGGCTGCCAGAGCGGCCTCGATGCGGTCAGGCGTCGTGGCGAAGTTCAGCTTGAGCGGGCGTTCGATGGTGATCGTCCGGTAGAAGAAATCGGTGGTGTCAAAGATCTTCGACTGGTCGGTGGCCGCGAAGTCGCCGTACAGATTTACGATTGCCTTGATGTCGTCGGGGCCGAGTTCGTTGCGCTTGGATCCCAGGCCCTTGCGCATCTTTCGGAACAACTTGGAGCCATCGACCAACTGCATCTTGTTGCGGCGCTCCGGGGCCTTGTCCTTGGAGAGCACCCAAACGTAGGTGCTGATGCCGGTGTTGTAGAACATGTCTGTGGGCAGGGCGATGATCGCTTCGAGGTAGTCGCGTTCCAGGATCCATTTGCGGATGTTGGATTCGCCGGACCCGGCGCCACCGGTGAACAAAGGGGATCCGTTCAGGACAATGGCCGCACGGCCCCCGGCTGAATCCGTGGCTGGTTCGCGCATTTTGTAGATCAGGTGCAGCAGGAAGAGCATTGATCCATCGGAAACGCGGGGCAGGCCTGGGCCGAAGCGGCCGGCGAAGCCCCGCTCGGCGTGTTCCTCGCGGACTGTCTTTTCCTGTTTCTTCCAGTCCACGCCGAAGGGCGGGTTGGACAGGCAGTAGTTGAACGTGGTGCCGGCATGCCCGTCATAGAGCAGGGTGTCGTCGTTGACGATGGCATCCACGGACTGGCCCTTGATGACCATGTCGGCCTTGCAAATCGCATAGGACTGGGCGTTGAGTTCCTGGCCGGCCAGGGTGAGGCGGGCCTTGGGGTTCATGGCGGTGAGGTGGTCCTCGGCAACCGAGAGCATGCCGCCGGTGCCGGCTGTCGGGTCGTACACCGAGCGGACAATGTCGCCGTCGCGCAAGGCAGCATCGTCATTTTCGAATAGCAGGTCGACCATGAGTTCGATGACCTCGCGCGGGGTGAAGTGCTCACCGGCGGTTTCATTGGAGGCTTCGGCGAACTTGCGGATGAGTTCCTCGAAAATGTGCCCCATCTGGGCGTTGGAGACATGTTCGGGGTGCAGGTCAACCTCGGCGAAACGTTGCACCACCAGTAGGAGCAGGTTGTTGTCTTCGAGTTCCTCGATTCGGTCTTCGATCTTGTACTTCACGAAGATGTCCCGCACGTTCTCGGAGAACGCATTGATGTAGGCCAGGAGGTTCTCGCGCAGGTTTTCCGCGTCCCCGATGAGGGTGCCCAGGTCGTAGCGGCTGGTGTTGTAGAAGGAATGCTGGTGCCCGGCCTTGGTCTTCAACAGCACCGGACGGACCGGCATGCCCTTGGCCTGGGCCTCCGCGACAACTTCCAGGACCTTGGGCTTGGTATCGGCCAGGACTGAATCCAGGCGGCGCAGGACGGTGAAGGGAAGGATGAAATCGCCGTACTGGTGAGCTTTGAAGTTGCCCCTCAGCAGGTCGGCGATTCCCCAAATGAATGATGCGTGGTTGCTCAAGTCGTCCCAAATTTCTCATGGATATTCCGCACCGGATCGCCAACGAGGGGACCGATAACTCTTACCCTCTATTCAACCCGAATTGGAGACGATTCGCTTTCACCCACAAAAGCCAGATGCCCTAGTACGATCTCCACGATTTTCACGCTTGCGCTTGTGGCCGACCTAGCCGAGGCACTGCCGACCCAGTTGCTTTCGCTGGTGGCATCCACTCGCGTTGACTGAGACAAGAAACGAGCGCTTCGTAGCCTTGCTGGCAGACAGGCCATCCGTTTCCACGGCCAGCGGTGCAGTGCCGCCCGGAAACTCCGAAGCGTGAGGCATTGGATTATTCCGATATTATCATGTTAAAACAATGGAGGAATTATTATGGCATCCACTTATGGATTTAGGGCCTATGTTGTCGAGGCATACCCCAACATGTTCAAAGACAACAAGCCACTGCTATCGCATAGTTCTTCCAATGTACGGGCCAGAATTGTGAGTTTGCTGGAGGCGGTCCACTCCATGTCAACCCAAGAGTTTAAGCCAAAGGAATCCACGGATGGTGAACCCCGGCAGCCGACGGCCACTTTGACGGTGGGTGACCCGGCCATCCTTAGAGACGATTTTATTCACTTGGTTGTTGAAGCCGGAATTGTCGGAAGCCACACCCATGCAACCAAGATTGGGGAGACCCCTCAGGAGCTCTCCGATCGTTCAGCGGAAGCCGCTCACATGTTTGCATTCCTATTTTCCCAACGGGATGACTCCAAATTTGTGGTGATAGCGCAAACCATCAACGGACGCGATCCCATGCGCCGGCTTATTAGCCTTCTTCATAGGACCGGCATCGAACTGAGAAATCATAAATTGGCCCAAGACAAGGCAGAGCGTGCGGCGGCGCGTGAAGCCAAAATGACCGTTCCCAAAGTCAATAAACGTGTACGACTTGCATTCAAATGGCGCCAGGCAAGCGATAGTCAATACCTGCAGGAGATCTTGGGGTCAGCAAAATCTGTCTCGGCGGTATTCAAGGGCCATAGGTCTTCTAGCAGGGGCGGCGCAGACGTGATTAGCCGAACGCTCACTATTTCACTTCGAGAGACACAACAAAACGAGGCTGGGGGCACCATCGCCAAGTTGTGGGAGAGGCGCCAGCGTGCCGGGGAGGCGATTACTAAGGGTGACGGAGTGTCGGAGCTAGCTGCTGTACTTGAGCAACAGGAATTAGTTTATGAAGGAGAGGCTGACCACTATGACGATGCCTCTCTCCGTGTGGTCGCTGAGAACGGAGCCCGAGCAACGATCGCCGTCGATTCGCTGCGGGAGATATTTACGTACCCAGTTCACGAGGGCTCACCGTCACCGTGGTATTTCTACACGAAGGTGTCGGAAAGGCTGCCTGCAATTGCACGTGAAGCTGATGTTCAGATTGCCAATATCAACCCGACGGAGGTTAAGGATTGGCTAGCCGATTAAACCCGATGCAACTGATTCGTGGCGTTCGTGAAGGGCTGCGGCATCGGGAGGAAAATGCTGCCGCTGAGAAGCCAGACTGGACGACACGTATCGTACTGCTGTCCATTCCAATTCTGGTTGCTGGTGGAATGATCTGGTTTGGGCTTGGGGTGCAATCTCCCGACCAACTACTTGCGGGTGCTGCTTTACTGGCAGGTGCCCTTCTCACCGGTTTTTCGCAGGTAGCCGCATGGCGTGAACGCATACTTATGAGAGACGAGCAAGCTCGAACGCGGGCTCTTGACGAAGCAGCTGCACACATTCTCCTAAGTTTGGTTGCTGGAGTTGCTATTACAGTCCTCGTCGTGTCCTTGGTTGTGATACCAAGCGAGGACATTCCAGCATGGGTGGAACAAATCCGAGTGGTGCTCGGGGCGATTTCCGTGGCAGTCCTCAGTTACGTAGGACTCACGCTCCTTATCGTGGCTAATCTGCTATGGGACGCGTTCCAGTTCGAGAAGCAAGATGCGGAACGGGAGAATCTGGAAGATCTTCCGAATGAGGACTAATCAGCAGGCCATCCCGGTAGCTGTATGGATTGGTCGGAACTCGACAGGGCGTTCTCCAAGTACGGAATGTAGCGACGTCGATTCAGAGCCGAAACGGATTCTGCCTTCAGCTGTTTAGATGAAACTGTGTCGCAGCAAAGGATCCTTTGATGCCAATGCGGGGACTTCGATCCCTTGAGGGAAAAGAGACTGTGAATCGCAACGGTAAGTGGCGTGTTTTTCGCGGCGCTTAGTGGCCGATGAGTAGGGCTCGCCGTGCAGTGTCGACAATCTCGGGGGTGAGTCCGGCGAGGGCGTTGACCGTTTGGACGCGTTCGATCTGGGTGGTCAGCCGGTCGACGAGGCGGAAGTTGCCGCCGGTGATGCGGACGATGGTCGCGATGGCTGTTGCGTGTGCGAGACCGCCATCGGCTTCGTCGTTCCCTCGCGGGAAACGTCGGGTCAAAACTGCGGTGAGTTCCTCGGGGGTGAGTTGGCAGTATTCGTGCGCGAAGCCGATGCGGCTATAGAGCTGCGGGTAGCGGGCCAGGCGCTTTTCGATCCCCGGCATTCCGATGAGTATGACGCCCATGGTGTGCCGATCGAAATAGTCGCGGACCTGTTCGAGGCCGGCGGTCTTGAGGCGGTCGGCCTCGTCGATGATGAGCAGTTCGGTGCGGCCGCTGGAGCGTGACTCGCGGTGGATGAAGGGATCCACGACGCCGTGTTCGGCGTAGTCGAGAGCATAGGAAATCTGTTGGCAGACGCGCGGGAGCCCTTGGTCAATTTCCCGGACGCTTGCCGAGACCGTGGGGGTGAAGAATGCGGTGCGGGATTCGAGCACGCGTTCAGGTACGGGATCGAGGTGCTCGGGGAAGGGCATCTGCCATTGTTCCCAATCGTCGGCGCCGGCGTAGTGCCGGGCCGAAAGGGTTTTGCCGACCCCAGGCGATCCCCAGCACAGACCGATGTAGCGGTGGGCGCGGACGGCGTCTGCGAATTCGGTGAAGCGGCGGTGTTCTCGCGTGAGCTGGAATGGCGGCCTCGGGTGCTGCGGCGGCGGGCCGAGGTTCATCTCGCCAGTGTCCGCGGAAAGAAAGCGCCGGCCGTCATCTCCCGGGCCGAGGACGCTATGGGTGCGATCAGTCGGTTTCATAGAGGCGCAATCGGTGTCGTGGCGGGACTTCTTCGATGGTGTCCTGTTTCGCGTCCGTATCTGTATCCGCAGCTGTTCGCGGGACATAGCGGGCATCGGAGGGCAGGGCATCGGCGAGGCTGCGGCGTTGCCGCAATTGTTTTTTGAGGTTTCGTCGTTGTTGCGACCGAGCGGCTTGCAGTTCCTTGAACGAGACGGAGTCCGCTGCCAGCTCGGGTGCGATCGCGCGGCAGAGAAACGCATCGTTGAAGTAGACGCGGATTTCCCCGACGTCGCGGGGATTGAACCGCACGGTGACGTGTTCGCCGACGTAGGCGGCGAGGATGGGTGAGACGTACCGGGTGGCGGCGAACTTGATGCCGTCGCGTTGCACCTTCCGGGTCGCAGTCGCAGTGAGCAAGAGCAAGTCGAGGTCCTCGGGGTGCGCCGGTGCGCGCGGGATGAAACCGGAAGCTCCC